>NZ_JAGPYD010000001.1:0-847841 GCF_018070255.1 Streptomyces sp. RK62
CGGGCCCGCCACCAGCACCGGCGTCCCGTCGCCCACCCCCTCGCGCACCCCCCTGACGGAAGCCGCAGCGCCCACCCCTTCCCCTTTTCCGCGGCTGGCCGCGCCCCGCCCGCTCGCCCAGCGCCGGGTGTGGCCCCGCACCTTCCACGACCGGCTCACCGCCCCGCTGCCCGGCCTGCGCGCCTTCGCCCGCTTCGCCCGCGAGGGCGCGATCCGGCCCGGCCGGGAGGGCCTCGCCGACATCCCGCGGCTGCCCTTCGCACCGGCCCCGCTGCCCCGTGTCGACGCCCGCACGGTCGCCGTCTCCTGGGCCGGGCACGCCAGTTGGGTCGTACGGATCGGCGGGCTCACCGTCCTGACCGACCCCGTCTGGTCGCGCCGCATCCTCGGCACCCCGGCCCGCGTCACCCCCGTAGGCATCCCCTGGGACGCGCTCCCGCGCGTGGACGCGGTCGTCATCAGCCACAACCACTACGACCACCTGGACGCCCCCACCCTGCGCCGGCTCGCGCGCGACACCCCCGTGTTCGTGCCGGCCGGCCTCGGCCCCTGGTTCCGGCGCCGCCGGTTCACCCGGGTCACCGAGCTGGACTGGTGGGAGGCCGCCGAACTGTCCGGCGTCCGCATCGACTTCGTACCGGCGCACCACTGGTCCAAGCGGACCCTGCTCGACACCTGCCGCAGCCTGTGGGGCGGCTGGGTGCTCACCGCACCCGACGGGCGGCGCGTGTACTTCGCGGGCGACACCGGCTACGGCCACTGGTTCCGCCGTATCGGCGAGCGCTACCCCGGCATCGACCTCGCGCTGCTCCCGATCGGCGCCTACGAGCCCCGCTGGTGGCTCAGCGACGTCCACTGCGATCCGGAGGAGGCCGTCCGCGCCGCCGGCGACCTGGGCGCCCGCAGGATGGCGCCGATGCACTGGGGCACGTTCGTGCTGTCGGCCGAGCCCGTCCTGGAACCGCTCACGCGCGTGCGTGCCGCGTGGGAGCGCGCGGGCCGCGACCGGGCCGACCTGTGGGACCTCCCGGTGGGCGGCTCACGGGTGCTGGAGCGGGAGCCCGCCGTACGGGAGCCCCAGGGCTGACGTCAGCCCGCCGACCGCAGCCGCTTCCACACGCTCGGCGCCGCGCTGATCAGCACCGTCAGCGCGACCGCCGCGACGACGCCCTCCCACGGCTCGGGGAACAGCGAACCCCCGAGGATGCCGATGAGCTGGTACGTCACCGCCCAGGCCACACACGCCGGGAGGTTGCCGCGGGCGAACCTCCGGATCGGCCACTCGGCGAGCAGGCACGCCAGCATCACCGGCAGCCGGCCCGCCGGGACCAGCCGGGACAGCACCAGCACCGCCACATCGTGCTCGGCGAGCTTGCGCTGCGACTGCTCCAGGCGGTCCTCCGGGGCGCGCGAGCGGATCGCCTCCAGCCAGCGCGAGCCGTTCTTCGAGCCCATGCCGCGCCGCCCCAGCCAGTACAGCGTCGCGTCGCCGAGGAACGCGGCCGTCGACGCCGTCAGGAACACCAGGGCCAGCGACAGCGGCGACCCCTGGTGGAACGCCACCACCGCGGCCGAACTGACCAGCGCCCCCGTCGGCACGACCGGCACCAGCGCCCCGACCAGCACCAGCAGGAACAGCGAGGGATAGCCGAGCGCCTGCTGCGTGGAGCCGGGTGTCACGGTCGTCGTGACAGCGGCGAGGAACGTCACCGGAACACCTCCGGGCGCACGCTCTCGCCGTGCGCCGGGCGATGCACCGACACTCCGGGCGCGCGCTCCGCCGCGAGCCGCTCGAACTCCGCGCCCGGCGCATGGAACTCATGGGGGCGCACGGCGTCCATCCCGATCGGCCAGTACGTGCCGTAGTGCACCGGCACCGCGCTGCGCGGCCCGAGCAGGGCCAGCGCCTCGGCCGCCCGCCCGGCGTCCAGATGCCCGTCCCCCAGATACGGCCCCCAGCCGCCGACCGGCAGCAGCGCCACGTCGACCGGGCCGGCCTCCTTCGCCATCGTGTCGAACAGCCCGGTGTCCCCGGCGAAGTAGGTGCGGGCGTCGCCCTCGATCACATAGCCGAGGGCGGGTGAGCGATGCGGCCCGACCGGCAGCCGCCGTCCGTCGTGCCGTGCGGACACCGCCCGTACGGCCAGGTCACCGAGGCCCGTCACATCCCCGGGCGCCATCTCGGTGAGCCGCAGATGCCGGAGCCGGCGCAGTCCCGGCACCGACCGGGGCGCACCCCGGGGCACGAGCAGCCGGGTGCCGGGCGCGAGCCGGGCCAGCGACGGCAGATGGAGGTGGTCGGCGTGCAGATGGGAGACCAGGACGACGTCCGCGCGCCAGGCGTCCGGCGGTGGCGGCGCGCCCCGGCGCCGGCGCAGATGCGCGAGCCGGCGTGCGAACAGGGGGTCGGTCAGGACGCGTGTGTTCGCATCCTCGACCGTGCAGGTGGCGTGCCCCCACCACGTGATCTCCACCGGCACCTCTTTGCCTCCTTCGTGCGCCTCCCCGAAGCGTACGGGCTGGAGTAGGGTCGGCGGCGAAATCCGGAGGTGAGGGGGGACGCCCATGGGGCCGACCGCGGTGCGGGTCACGGCGATCGCCAGTCTGACGCCGCTCGAGGAGCTGGACGCCGACCCCTTCCTGGTGGACTCCCGCAGCCAGCACGCCATGTGCGCCCACTGGGCCGCCCAGCACGGATACGTCGTCGCGCGCGAGCTGCTGGTGCGCCGGCTGCGGACCGACCACACCGTCCTGTGGGAGGGCGTGCGCCCCGGCCTCGACCTGTTCGTCGCGCCCAGCCGACGCGTCCTGGAGAGCGCCCTGTCCTCCGTCGAGGAGTTCACCGCCGAGTGCGCCCGGCGCGGCGTCCGGGTGGAGACCGTGGGCGGCGCGGAGCCGTCGTACGACGCCCAGATGAAGGCCCGGGTGCACCGCAGACTCTCCATGCCGACGGCCGGCTACGACGGACGCTGAGCCCGCGCACCCGCGCTGACCTGGGAACCCGCGGGGCGGTACGTCCGTTGTGTCAGGCTGGGGGCCAGGGTGGGCCGGACGTGAGGTGAACAGGACGTGCGTGGTGGGCGCTGGCGGCGGATCGCCCGTCAGATCGGGCGGAGCGTCGCCGTATGGGCGGTCTCCACCGTCACCATGCTCGTGCTCGCCGGCATCCTGCCCGACTTCCAGCTCCAGTCGCCCGACGGCGACAGCGCCACCGACATCGCGGTCACCGCGGCGCTCGGCGCCGGCGCCTTCGGTGTGCTCTCCGCCGTCTTCTGGCCGCTCCTCGTCCGTCTGCTGCTGCTCGTGCCCGCCCTCGTCCTCGGCCTGCTGGTCTTCGTGCTCAACGGCGTCCTGCTGAGCGTCGCCCTGCGCCTGGTGCCCTCCGGCGACAGCGAGGCCGCCCCCGAGACGGCCGTCATCGTCGCCGCCGTCATGTCCGCCGTGGCCTCCGCGACCGGCGCCGCCCTCGCCGTCCGGGACGACGACGCCTACCGGCGGCGCCTGTACCGGCTGGCCGACCGCCGCAGACGCACCCTGCCGCCCGGCCCGTCCAGCCCCGGCACCGTCTTCGTGCAGCTCGACGGCGTCGGCCACGACGTCCTCCTCGCCGCCGTCGACAAGGGCCTGATGCCGACCGTCGCCCGCTGGCTGGGCGGCCCCCGCGCCTCCCACCGGCTCACCCGCTGGCACACCGACTGGTCCAGCCAGACCGGCGCCAGCCAGCTCGGCATCCTGCACGGCAGCAATTTCGACGTCCCCGCGTTCCGCTGGTACGAGAAGGCCGGCCGCGAGGTCATGGTCTGCAACCGCCCCACCAGCGCCGCCGAGCTCCAGCGCCGCGCCGTCGACCGCACCGGCGACCCCGGCCTGCTCGCCGCCGACGGCGCCAGCCGCGGGAACCTCTTCAGCGGAGGCGCGGACGAACAGGCCCTGGTGCTGTCCATCGCGACCCGGCGCCGCAGCCGCGAGAACCGCTCCCGCGCCGGTTACTTCGCCTACTTCTCCGACCCGGCGAACGCCGTGCGCACCGCCCTGTCGTTCGTCGCCGAGGTCGGCCGCGAGATCGGCCAGTCGACCCGCGCCCGCGCCCGCAAGGTCCGCCCCAGGGTGGGCCGCGGTGGCCTCTACCCGCTGATCCGCGCCTTCGCGACCGTCGTCGAGCGGGACGTCGTCGTCGCCGCCGTCATGGGCGACATGCTCGCCGGGCGCACCGCCGTCTACGCCGACCTCGTGGCCTACGACGAGGTGGCGCACCACTCCGGACCGCACAGCGGCGACGCCGAGAAGGTCCTGGCCCGCCTCGACCGGTCCCTCGCCCTCATCGAGAACGTCGCCGAGCACGCCCCGCGGCCGTACCGGATCGTCGTGCTGTCCGACCACGGCCAGAGCCCCGGCGAGACGTTCCGCTCCCGCTACGGCCTCGGCCTCGGCGACCTGGCGCGGGCGGGCTGCGGGCTGCCCGTGCCGCGCCGCGCCCGGCGCACCCACAGCGGCGCCGAGGCCCGCGCCGCGGTGCGCGCCGCGCTGCGCCGGCCCGTCGAGGAGGGCGCCGGGCAGCACCGCCCGCCGCGCCGCTCCGAGCCGATCGTGCTGGCCTCCGGCAACCTCGGCCTGGTCTCCTTCCCGGACGTGCCGCACCGTATGACCAAGGAGGAGATCGACGCCCGCCACCCGGCCCTGCTGACCACCCTGGCCAACCATCCGGGCGTCGGCTTCCTCCTGGTCCGCAGCGAGCGGCACGGCGGGGTCGTGCTCGGCGCGTACGGCGCGCAGATCCCGCTGGACCGGCTGGACGAGGACCCCGGTCCGCTGGAGGTGTTCGGGCCGCACGCCGCCGGCGCCGTCCGCCGTACGCACTCCTTCCCGAACACCGCCGACATCATGGTCAACTCCGCGTACGACCCGGCCGACGGCGAGGTTCTCGCCTTCGAGGAGCAGATCGGCTCGCACGGCGGGCTCGGCGGCGCGCAGAGTGAGCCGTTCCTGCTGTCCCCGCTGGCCTTCTCCCCGGCGGCCGGCGACGGGGAGGAGCTGGTCGGCGCCGAGGAGGTCCACCGCGTACTGCGGCGCTGGCTGCGGGAGTCGGACGGCCCCCAGGTGCCGCTCACGACCGCGCCGGAGGAGCGGGCCGCCTGAAAAACCGGCTGCGTACGAGGGCGCCGGGCCACACACTGTTCGGGTCGCCTCCCTCGAACATCCCCAAGGAGCCTCTGCCTTGCAGGCAGCCGTCACCGTCACGCCCTCCCGTATCCCGGACCTCCTCCTCGGCCTCGCCACCGTGCGGCCCGTCTTCCTCTGGGGCGCCCCCGGCATCGGAAAGTCGTCCCTGGTCAGGGAGTTCGCCGAGTCCCTCGGACTGGAGTGCGTGAGTCTGCTGGGCACCCAGCTCGCCCCCGAGGACCTGATCGGCGTGCCGCAGATCCGGGACGGGCGCTCGGTGTTCTGCCCGCCCGAGGCGATCGCCCGCGACGAGCCGTACTGCCTGTTCCTGGACGAGCTGAACGCGGCCACCCCCGATGTGCAGAAGGCGTTCTACTCGCTGATCCTGGACCGCCGCATCGGCGACTACGAGCTGCCCGCGGGCTCCATCGTCATCGGCGCCGGGAACCGCGCCACGGACAACGCGCTCGCCCGGCCCATCGCCTCCGCCCTGGTCAACCGCCTCACCCACGTCCATCTGGAGGCGTCCGCGAAGGACTGGCTGGCCTGGGCCGCGGGCAACGGCATCCACCCGTGGATCCTCGACCACCTCACCGACCGCCCCGACCACCTGTGGTCCAAGCCGCCGAAGACGGAGGAGCCGTTCTCCACGCCGCGCTCCTGGCACATGCTCTCCGACGCGCTGCACTCCTTCGGCCAGGACCTCGACGAGGAGACCCTGAAGGTCCTGGCGCACGGCACCCTGACCCCGACGCACGCCACCGCGTTCTGCGGCTACGTCAAGATCGTGCGCAGCCGCCACGGCATCGAGGCCATCATCAAGGGCGACGCCCGCTGGCCGCACCGTATGCAGGACCGCGATCTGCTCTACTACCTCGCCGACTCCTTCCGCGGCCGGCTGATCAAGGAACTGCCGGCCGGCAAGGACCACATGTCGGCCGCCGGCCGCCAGACCGCGTACCGCGCCAAGGCGCTCCTGGTGCAGCTCGCGGAGATCTCCGTCGAGGTCGCCCAGACCGTCATCGCCTCCGACGCCGACGGCAACCCCGTCCTGCCGTCCTGGTTCCTCGTCGAGGCGGCCCGGGACATGCCCCGGCTGGTGGATGCGCGCCGGTGAGCCGCCCCCAGGACCGGCAGAAGGCGAAGGCCAAGAAGAAACGGGACCTCGCGGCGGAGGCGTTCACCGAGGGCCTGCGCCTGGTGCGGGCCAACCCGGCGCTCGCCGCCGTCGAGTTCGCCGTCTGCCGCCTGGAGAACTGCGACCTGGCACCCCGCGACGGCCTCGTCCGGATCGACTCCGACGGCGCTCTGCACGCCCACCCCGACCGGCTCGCCGAACCCGCCGCCTGGGCCTGGGCGATCGCGCACGCCGTCCTGCACCTCGGCTTCGGGCACGTCCCGTCCAGGAAGGGCAGGCCCGTGCAGCCGGACCGCGCCGACCTGGCCGCCCGCTGCGCCGTCGTCAACCGGTTCCTGCTCAGCTTCCCCGTCGGCACCGCCCCCGACGAGCTGCCGGCGGCCTACCCCGACGGCGACGAGGAGCAGCTGGCCGCCCGCTGGCGCCGCGACGGCGTCCCGCCCGCCTACGAGCGCTGCGGCACGGCCGGCCCCGAACCCGACCTGCTGCTGCTGGAGTGGACCGGCTGGTTCGGCTCACCCCCGGACCACCAGCTCGCCTTCGCCACCGCCCTGACCCGGACCGTCGCCACCGCGATGGACGTGGCGGGCGGCCGCCGCGACTCCATGGACGGCGAACCGGCCGTCAAGCGGCCCTGGCAGAGCGCCCTGGAGTGGTTCATCAGCTCCTATCCGCTGCTCGGCGGCCTCGCGGCCGGCATCAAGCTGGTCGCCGACGCCGAACTCGCCCGCGCGCACGGCATCTCCGTCGCCGCCGTCAACGCCGAGGCCGGCGAGATCTACGTCAACCCGCTGCGGACGTTCGAGGACGAGGAGTGGCGGTTCATCCTCGCCCACGAGATGCTGCACGCCGCCCTGCGCCACGGCGACCGCTGCGGCCCCCGCGACCCCTACCTGTTCAACGTCGCCTGCGACTACGTCGTCAACGGCTGGCTGCGGGACATGCGGGTCGGGCGGATGCCCGAAGGGCTGCTGTACGACGCCCGGTTCGCCGGCCGGTCCGCCGAGGAGGTGTACGACCGGATCGCCGGCGACCCGCGCCGGATGCGCCGGATGGCCACCCTGCGCGGCAAGGGCGCCGGCGATGTGCTCGGCGCCCCGCTCGGCCCGCCCGGCGCGTACTGCGACCTCGACGAGTTCTACCGGCGCGGCCTCGCGCAGGGCCTCGACCTGCACCAGCGCCAGGAACGCGGCTTCCTCCCCGGCGACCTGGTCCAGGAGATCCGCGCGCTCAGCCATCCGCCGCTGCCCTGGGACGCGCGGCTCGCCCGCTGGTTCGACGAGTTCGTGCCCCGCCCCGAGCCGCTGCGCAGCTACGCCCGCCCCGCGCGCCGGCAGGCGTCCACCCCGGACATCCCACGCGCCGGACGCTGGTTCCCGCCCGAGGAGGTCGCCCGCTGCACGTTCGGTGTCGTCCTGGACACCTCGGGTTCCATGAGCGCGGGCCTGCTCGGCAAGGCGCTGGGCGCGATCGCCTCGTACGCCGAGGCCCGGGACGTCCCGGCGGCGCGGGTCGTCTTCTGCGACGCCGGGCCGTACGACGCCGGGTATCTGGCGGTGACCGAGATCGCGGGCCGGGTCCGGGTGCGCGGCCGGGGCGGCACGGTCCTGCAGCCCGGGATCGATCTGCTGCAGCGCGCGGACGACTTCCCGCCCGGCGCGCCCGTGCTCGTCATCACCGACGCCGACTGCGATGTGCTGCGGGTGCGGCGCGAGCACGCGTACTTGATCCCGCCGGGGCGGCGGCTGCCGTTCACCCCCCGTGGACCGGTCTTCCGGGTGAGTTGAGCCGGAGTGTGATCGGATGGGGGCCACGGGCCCCGGAAGAACGCGGGCCCAAACGCGAAAGGAAGAACCGTGGCTACCACGCGCTCCGCACACACCGTCTGGGAAGGCAGCCTGACCGAGGGCAGCGGTGTCGTCGACTTCGACTCGTCCGGTGCCATCGCGGCGCAGCCGGTGACGTGGGCCTCCCGCTCCCAGGACGCGAACGGCAAGACCAGCCCCGAGGAGCTGATCGCCGCCGCGCACTCCAGCTGCTTCTCGATGGCGCTCTCGCACGCCCTGAACGGTGCCGGGACCCCGCCCACCAAGCTCGTCACCTCGGCGGACGTCAGCTTCCAGCCGGGCGAGGGCATCACCGGCATCCACCTCACCGTCGAGGGCACCGTGCCGGGCATCGACAACGACGCCTTCGTCGCGGCCGCCGAGGACGCCAAGGCCAACTGCCCGGTGAGCCAGGCGCTGACCGGCACCACGATCACGCTGTCGGCGAAGCTGGCCTGACACCGCGCTGAGCGCCCGCTCAGTGCCGTGCGGCGCTCTTCCGCCCGGGCCCCGTCCCATTGACAAGGACCCGCTCGCGTCTTGTGCTGGAGTTCAGGGGGCTCCCGGGCGGAAGGGGACAGCGATGGCACGCGCGGTCGGGATCGATCTCGGGACCACGAACTCGGTGGTCGCCGTCCTGGAGGGCGGCGAACCCACGGTCGTCGCCAACGCCGAGGGGGCCAGGACCACCCCCTCGGTCGTGGCCTTCGCCAAGAACGGCGAGGTGCTCGTCGGCGAGGTCGCCAAACGGCAGGCGGTGACCAACGTCGACCGCACCGCCCGCTCCGTGAAGCGCCACATGGGCGACACGTCCTGGCGCTTCCCCGAGAAGGGCGACATCGACGGCACCCGGTACCGGGCGCAGGAGCTGTCCGCCCGCGTCCTGCAGAAACTGAAGCGGGACGCCGAGTCCTACCTCGGCGAGGACGTCACCGACGCGGTGATCACCGTGCCCGCCTACTTCGACGACTCCCAGCGCCAGGCCACCAAGGAGGCCGGGGAGATCGCCGGCCTGAAGGTCCTCCGGATCATCAACGAGCCGACGGCCGCCGCCCTCGCCTACGGCCTCGACCGGGGCGAGGAGCAGACCGTCCTGGTCTTCGACCTCGGCGGCGGCACCTTCGACGTGTCGCTGCTGGAGATCGGCGACGGCGTCATCGAGGTCAAGGCCACCAACGGCGACACCCATCTCGGCGGCGACGACTGGGACCAGCGGATCGTCGAGTACCTGGTGAAGAAGTTCAAGGCCGAGAACGGCATCGACCTCGGCACCGACAAGATGGCCCTGCAGCGGCTGCGCGAGGGCGCCGAGAAGGCCAAGATCGAACTGTCCAGCTCCACCGAGACGACGATCAACCTTCCGTATGTCACCGCCTCCGCCGCCGGCCCCCTGCACCTCGACGAGAAGCTGACCCGCGCCCAGTTCCAGGAGCTCACCGCGGACCTCCTCGACCGCTGCAAGGCCCCCTTCCACCAGGCGGTCAAGGACGCCGGCATCAAGCTGTCCGCCGTCGACCACGTCATCCTCGTCGGCGGCTCCACCCGGATGCCGGCCGTCACCGACCTGGTCAAGGAACTCACCGGCAAGGAGCCGCACAAGGGCGTCAACCCCGACGAGGTCGTGGCCCTCGGCGCCGCCCTCCAGGCCGGCGTCATCCGCGGCGACGTCAAGGACGTCCTGCTGCTCGACGTCACCCCGCTGTCCCTGGGCATCGAGACCAAGGGCGGCATCATGACGAAGCTCATCGAACGCAACACGACGATCCCGACCCGGCGTTCGGAGATCTTCACCACCGCCGCCGACAACCAGCCCTCCGTCGGCATCCAGGTCTACCAGGGCGAACGCGAGATCGCCGCCTACAACAAGAAGCTCGGCGTCTTCGACCTCACCGGGCTGCCCCCGGCCCCGCGCGGAGTGCCGCAGATCGAGGTCGCCTTCGACATCGACGCCAACGGGATCATGCACGTCTCCGCGAAGGACCTGGCGACCGGCCGCGAGCAGAAGATGACCGTGACCGGCGGCTCGGCCCTGCCCAAGGACGACATCGACCGCATGATGCGGGAGGCCGAGCAGTACGCCGAGGAGGACCGCAAACGCCGGGAGGCCGCGGAGACCCGCAACCAGGCCGAGCAACTCGTCTACCAGACCGAGAAGTTCCTCCGCGACAACCAGGACCGCATCCCCGCCGAGATCCGCGCCGAGGTCGAACCGGCGGTCACCGAGCTCAAGGAGCTGCTGGAGCGCGACGCCGACACGAACGACCTGCGCACCGGCGTCGAGAAACTCGCCACCGTCAGCCAGAAGATGGGCCAGGCCATGTACGCCCAGACCGCGCAGACCCCCACCGACGGCGGCGGCCCGGGACCGGGCACGGAACAGAACCCGCCGCAGGACGACGACGTGGTGGACGCCGAGATCGTCGACGACGACAAGGACGCCAAGGACACGCCCTAAAGGTGACTGGGCGCGGTCGGCAGGGTGGCGCAGACCGCGTCCAGGACGGACGCGTACGGCGTGCCGGCCTCGGTGAGGCGCGCCCGCAGCCGCTCCAGACAGTCCCGGTGCTCCCGCAGCAGGTCGTCGGTGCCGGTGCGGGACGAGAACTCCAGGACGGCGGGCAGGAAGTCGGGCAGCTCCTCGCCGGTGAACTCCAGACCGTTGGCGTGGTACAGC
Source organism: Streptomyces sp. RK62 (assembly GCF_018070255.1). Classification (NCBI taxonomy): domain Bacteria; kingdom Bacillati; phylum Actinomycetota; class Actinomycetes; order Kitasatosporales; family Streptomycetaceae; genus Streptomyces; species Streptomyces sp. RK62. Next base: position 10,799 of record NZ_JAGPYD010000001.1, read on the forward strand.
TCCTTCAGCCGCTCCAGCGAGATCCCTCGCCGCCGGGCGTCCCCCTCGCGCCACCACGTCAGATACAGGCTGTGCCCGTGCGCCAGGTCGAACACCTCGACGTAGTGCGCGGCCAGTTCGCGGGGCGGGGTCACCGCCGCATGGTCGGTGAAGGCGCGCAACTGCGGGGCGGCCTCACGCAACAGGGGCAGCCGTGCCCGGAAGTCGTCGTCCGGGTAGGTCAGGCAGAGCGCGGCCGCCTGGTACAGCACCTCGTAGGAGGACATCACTTCTCCTCGGCCTCGGGTGTGCGGGTCGTACGAAGGACGGCGGAGGGCTCCGCCGTCGCGGGTACCACGGTCCGTTCCTCGTCCGGGGCGGTCGCCAGCAGCCGGTACAGCTCCTCCAGCGCGTAGGCGCCCAGGCCCACGGCGGCGGGCACCGACGGGTCGGGTTCCTCCCCGAGGTCGACCGCGCGCATATGGGACCGCATGGCGGCGAGCCGCTCCAGCGCCGACCGGACGGAACCGACGTCACCCGCCGTGAACACGTCCGCCAGCCGCTCCAGCGGGATGCGCAGCGTGTCGACGGCACCGAACAGGACGTCGCCGTCGTGACGTTGCTCCGCGAGCGCCTGCACGAGGGGCGACAGCGGCGGGACGTACCAGACCATCGGCAGCGTCCGGTACTCCGGGTGCGGCGGCAGCGCCACCCGGTACGTGCTGATCAGCGCGCGTACGGGGGAGCGGCGGGCCGCGTCCAGCCAGTCATCCGCCATCCCCGCCCGCTCACAGGCCAGCCGCACCCGGGCGTCCTCGGGATCGAGGAAGACGCCCAACTGCGCCTCGTACAGGTCCTGTTCCCGGGCGGCCGACGCGGCGGCCCGCACCTTGTCGGCGTCGTACAGCATCACCCCGCGGTAGGGCGTCCCGCCCGCGCATGTCTCAGGTGTCTCACTCCGGGGGTACGGGCATCCGGCCAGGCAGGGCGGCGCCGACCCACAGGACGGGTTGAGGCACTGCGCGCAGGACGGCAGGAGAGGCAGGCGGAAGGCCTGCTCGAACGAGAGGCGGGCGGTGGCCGCCGGGGCGTATCCGCCGTACGACCGCGGCTCGTCCGGGGCCCGGACGGACGGGAGCTCCCTCGGGCGGGCGAGCATGTCGCTGAGTCTGCGCAGCCGTCCGCCGTCCCTCGGCCGTAGCCGGCCGCGCCAGGCCAGCTCCCAGCCGCCGCGTGGCCCGGTCGCCGCCGCCGGGGAGGCGTCCGAGCAGGCGGGGCAGCCGACGCAGGTGTCGAGGTTGATCACCGTCGCGATCCGGGCCATGGGGCGCATCGCTAGTCCACCTCCCCGCCGTGGCGGCGGACCACGGTCACCTCGTCACCGGGTCCACCCGTGAACAGCCCGCCGTGGTGGCCGAGGAGACGGGTCGGCTTGAGGATCCCGGGGGTCTCGGCGGGGGTGGCCTCGGGTTCGCGGCGCGTGTACATGGTTCCGGCCGGCATTCGGTCGGAGACGACCGCCCGCGCGACGAGCACGCCGTCGCCGGAGACGGCCTCCACCCGGTCGCCCTCGGCGACGCCGATCGCCCCGGCGTCCTCGGGGGACAGCCACAGATACCGGCCGCCGCTCGCGAGGGCCGGCAGGAACAGGGCGTCCGGGTACGCGCAGTGGACGGACCACTGCTCGTGCGGGGTGAGCCGCCGGACCGTCACATGCGGCTGTCCGGAGGGCCCGAGCAGCGCCCGTACGTCCGAAGGCGGCCGGTACACCGGCAGGGACTCGCCGAGTTCGTGCGCCCAGTCGTGGTCCAGGAAGAAGTACCGGCGTCCGGTGCGGGGCCGCGTGTCGTCCGGGGCCGGTGTGCCGAGCGCCGCGAAGTCGGTGCCGAGCGCCGGGTAGTTGCGCTCGACGACGGTCAGGTGGGGCAGGCTCCGCCCCGGCACCGGGGTGCAGTCGCCGTGCCGCCAGTCCAGGACGGCCCCCGGGGGTGCGGTGTCGCCGGAGGAGCCGTGCCGGAGCGGCGTCGCCACCAGGTCCTTGCGGACGCCGAGGTGCCGGGCGGCCAGGGCGCCGATCCGCTCGGCCAGCGCCGCGAACGTCTCGAACTCGGTGCGGGCCGGGCCCGGTTCCCCGTCCGCGGTGGCGGTCGGCAGGACGACATCGGCGAGGCGGGCGGCCGCCGAGTCCGTGCCGTCCAGGGACACCAGCAGGTCGAGCCGGCCCTCCGGGGTGGGCTCGCGCCAGGTCACGTCGCGCGGCCGTACACCCTCGGGCGCCTGCGCCGGGGAGGCGGTGCCGACCAGGCACCGCAGGCCGTGTTCGTCGAGCGCGTCACCGCCACCCAGCGTCAGCACCCGGGGCCAGTTCTCCGGCGCGTCCGGGTCCTCGCAGGCCACGCCCAGGTCACCGGCGCGCAGATCGGCGACCACTCGGGCCACCGGATCGCCGAAGGTGTCGCCCAGGTCCAAGGGGTTGCGGTCGAAGGCCGGATACACGGCCGTCCAGCCCGTACGCGCCGCCAGCGCGAGGCAGTCCGCCCCCGTCAGGCCCGCGAGGCGCCCTCGGCCGAGCGGGGAGGCGAGGACGTCGGCTGTGGAGCGCTCGGACCGCCGGCGGCCGGTGTGCAGGTACCAGTACACCGCCGGGTCCATCCGGCGTGCGATGTCATCCGGGGCACCGGGGAGGTCCTGGTCGTCGGGGTCGGGGCAGCCGGTCAGCCGGAGCAGCGCGAGGACCGCGCGACGCAGAGTGTCCCCGTGGAGGTGACGGCCGATGTCGGCGCCCATGACGATCGCGCAACGCCCCTTCGACCGTTCCGCCGTCCGTGCGAACTCGCGGGCGATCCGTATGCACACGGCGGCCGGGACGGAGGTGTGTGCCTCCTGCCAGGCGGGTGTGCCCGGGGTGTCGGCGTCGGCGTAGGAGGCGGGCCAGTGGCCCGGGAGTCCCGGCCGGTCCACCCCGTACCGGGCCAGCAGCAGGTCGAACACGGTCGTCACCAGCGTCCCGCCCGCACCGCCGAGCCGGGTCGCCGGGACACCCCGGCGTACGGCACCCGGGCGGCCGTCGGCGCCGAAGTCGGGGAGGAGGACCTCGACCCCGGCCGACACCTCACGGCCGTACAGGCTCAACACCGGGCGTATGCGCCCGGGTTCGGGGACGGCCGCGCGGCCGGTGTCCTCGTCCAGCACGACCGCGCGGCACGCGGCGTTCTCGCCCCGGCGCCCCAGGTCGGCCGCGCGCAGGAACGTGACCGGCGCGTACGTGCCGTCGCCGCGCTCCTCCAGGGTGACCAGGAAGGGGAGGTCCGTGGCCCGGCGCGCGTGCTCGGTGAAGAACGGTGTCTCCCGGTCGACGAGGAACTCGCGGAGGATCACATGCCCCATCGCCAGGGCCAGCGCCCCGTCCGTGCCGGGGTGCGGATGCAGCACCTCGTCGGCCAGCCGGGTGCCGTCCGCGGGGGCCGGGCTGACGGCGACAACCTTCTGGCCCCGGTAGCGGGCCCGCGCCAGCCGGAGCGCGTCCGGGGCGCGGGTCACGGGGACGTCCCCACCCCACAGCAGCAGATACGCCGCGTCCGCCCAGTCGTCCCCCGGGGTGGACTCCGGGGACTCGAGCACCGGGGCGCCGAGCAGGGCGTGGAAGCGGGCGCCCGGCGCGCCGGGCGGGGACAGACAGGCGATCCGGTCGGGGCCGTACGCCCCGAGGGTGTGGACGTACGCCGCCGCGACCAGTTCGACGGCCTCGTCCTCCCGCACCCGCACCAGCCCGCCCGAGCCGCGCGTCCGCCGGTAGCGGCGGCGGAGCTCCGGGTCGCCCTGGATCTCCGCCCAGGCCTGCACCGGATCGCCGAGCCGCCGCCTGGCCTCCCGGTACCTCTCCAGGAGCGCCGCGCGCACCCGCGGGTGCCGGAGCCGGTCCGCCGTCGGCGGTGCCGGGCCCGGCGCCTCGGGCGGCGCGGGCGATATCCGGGTGTCGGTCACAGGCGCTCCCTTGCTTGCCCTGGTGTACGAACCTAGGGCGGGGCGGGGGAGCGCACCTGTTCACGGCGCCCGTACGGGTCAGGGCTTGCGGGCGACCCCCGCGTACACCGGCACGATGCCCTCGGCCTGCGCGGCCACGTCCTGCGGCTCGGGACGCCAGCCGTGGACGGGGATGACACCGGGGCCGAGCAGCTCCAGACCGTCGAAGAAGCGGAGGAACGCGGGGAGGGGGCGCGGATGGAAGGGCTGGCCGCCGCGCCGGAAGTTCTCCGCAGCCTGCTCCACGGCCGCCGGGCTGAGGTCCGCGGTGACCTGCGACAGGATCAGATGGCTGCCGGGGGCGAGCGCGGCCACGTACCGTTTCAGCAGCCCGTACACGTCGTCGCCCGCCGGGTCGTCGTCCAGATAGTGCGTGAGCGCGACCAGCGACAGCGCGACCGGCGCCGTGAGGTCCAGGGTCTCGGCCGCTCGGGACAGCAGGGTGTCGACGTCCCGGACGTCCGCGTGGACGTAGGCGGTGGTGCCCTGCGGCGAGCCGTGCAGCAGTGCCTCGGCGTGCCGCAGCACGATCGGGTCGTTGTCCGCGTACACCACCCGGGACTCGGGGGCGACGCCCTGCGCGACCTGGTGCAGGTTCGGTTCGGTGGGTATGCCGGTGCCGATGTCCAGGAACTGCCGCGCCCCGGCCTCGGCGACCGTGCGCACGGCCCGGTGCATGAAGCGGCGGTTGGCGCGGGCGCCCCGGACGACCGTGCCGTCCACGGCGAGGATGCGGCGGGCCAGCTCCTCGTCGACGGGGTAGTTGTCCTTGCCGCCCAGCCACCAGTCGTAGACGCGGGCCGGATGCGGCCGGCTGGTGTCGACCCGGGTGGGCGCGGACTCGGTACCGGACATGCGGTGCACTCCTCGGACGCTCGACGGACGGGGGTGGCTCAGTACTCCTCGCGGAACTCCCGCAGAAGCTTCTTCGTGCGCTCCGCCGAGGCGGCGGCCGTGGACATGTGGTCCAGCACCTCCAGGTGCGCGGCGACCTCCTCCCGCGAGTCCAGGTACAGCGCGCCGGACAGATACTCGGTGGTGACCATGTCGGGCAGCTCCGGCTCGGCGAAGCGGAACAGCGAGAAGGGCGCGTACGTCCCCGGGTGCGGGCCCGAGGCGAACTCGGCGATCTGCAGGGTCACCCGGTCGCGTTCGGCGAACTCCAGCAGCTTGTCGACCTGGTCGCGCATCACCTCGGAGGTGTCGCCGACCGGGCGGCGCAGCACCGTCTCGTCCATGATCACCCACAGGTGGGGCGGGTCGGGGCGCTCCAGCAGCCGCTGCCGCTCCATCCGCAGCGACACATGCCGCTCGACGGCCTCCGGACCCTTCTGGGCGAGGGTGCCGTTCATCATCACGTCGCGTGCGTACGCCTCGGTCTGCAGCAGGCCGGGCACGAAGTGCGGCTCGTAGGAGCGGATGATGCGGGCGGCGCCCTCCAGGCTCACGTACAGGCTGAACCAGTCGGGCAGCACGTCGTGGAACCGCTGCCACCAGCCGGGCTCGTTGGCCTCCTCGGCCAGCGACAGGAACGCGGCCGTCTCGTCGTCCGGGACGCCGTACGTCTCCAGCAGCACCTGCACGTACGGGATCTTCAGCGCGACCTCGGCCGTCTCCATCCGCCGGACGGTCGCCGCCGCCACCCGCAGGGCCCGCGCCGCCTCGTCGCGGGTCAGCCCGGCCGCCTCGCGGAGCTCCTGGAGGCGCTTGCCGAGCACCACCTGGCCCACGGTCGGCGCGGGACGCCGCTCACTCACGCCACGCCTCCCCACGCGCCGGAAGTCACGGAGGCAGTCTGCCACGAGCCGGCGCACGGTGGGGCACGGGCGCCCGGGCCGCCTCACAGGGCCCACCCCGCGCCCCGTACGGCCGTCATGACCCGGCAGGTAATCGACCGGCGGGCCGCCGCGCGGGACCGTGGGGGCACCGGGTTCCGGGCCGGCGCACTCCGGCCCGGGATCCGGCCCCCGCACGCCACTCGACCCGACGGAGGGTGATTCGTCATGTCCGCCACCTCGTTCACCGCACTCGCCCGGACCTCCCACCCGGAGACCGCGCTGCGCCGCTTCCTCGCCCTGGACGCCGTGGTCACCGGGGCGAACGGGCTCGCCTACCTCGTGGCCTCCGGCCCGCTCGGCCGTCTCCTCGGCGTGGGCCAGGGGCTGCTGCTCACGCTCGGCGCCCTCCTCACGGTGTACGCCGGTGGTGTGGCGCTGCTCGCCGCGCGGGCCCGCCCGGCGGCCACCGGGGTCCGGGCCGTCGTGGAGGCGAACCTCGCCTGGGCGGTGCTCAGCGTCGCCGCGCTCGCGCTGTGGCTGACGCCGACCGTCACGGGCACCGTGTGGATCCTCCTCCAGGCCGCCGCTGTCGCCGCCTTCGCCGTGCTGCAGCACATGGCCCTGAGGATGCGTCAGGAGTCCAGCGACTGAAGGTACTTGACCGTCGCGGGGTCGGCCGGGAGCAGTGTCTCGATGGCCAGCTCGGCGACGGTCACGTCCATCGGGGTGTTGAACGTGGAGATGGACGAGGTGAACGACAGCACACGGCCCTCGTGCTCGATCCGCATCGGCAGCGCGAAGTACGCGACCGGGTCCGCCGGCTCCTCGGCCCGTCCGGCCCGCTCGGGCACCGGATAGGCGGACACCTCCTCGTGGAGCCGGCGCAGCGGCTCGGAGCGGCGCAGCGCGACCTGCCGCTCCAGCTGCGCGAGGAGATGGCCCCGCCACTCGGGCAGATTGACGATGCGCGGCGCCAGACCCTCCGGGTGCAGGGTCAGCCGCATCGCGTTGAGCGGCGGCCGGAGCAGATGGTCCGGGATGCCGTCGAGGAGCATCAGCACCCCCCGGTTGGCCGCCTGGACGTCGTACAGCGCGTCGACCACGAGCGCCGGGTAGGGCTCGTAGCCCTGGATCAGGCGCTCCATGCCCGCGCGCAGCGCGTCCAGCGCCGGGTCGTCCAGCGGGGTCTGCGGATAGCGGGGGGCGTGGCCCGCGGCGAGCAGCAGCGCGTTGCGCTCACGCACCGGCACGTCCAGGTGCTCGGCGAGCCGCAGCACCATCTCCTCGCTGGGCCGGGAGCGGCCCGTCTCGACGAAGCTGATGTGCCGTGCCGAGGAGCCGGCGCGCAGCGCCAACTCCAGCTGACTGACCCGGCGCTGCTCGCGCCAGGCCCGCAGCAGAGGGCCCACGCCCCGGTGCGCGGGTGCGGCCGTGCCGGACGGATGGCTGGTCATGGAAGCGACCGTAGCCGAGGAGACGGCCCCGCCGTGCGCCTCACCGATCAGGACCATGGGACCAGGCCTGTGGCAGGCTGAGGACGAACCCTCCCGTGTGCTGGAAGGAGCGAGGCCCATGGCTGTCGAACCGCTGTCGCAGAAGGAGATCGAGGACCGCCTCTCCGAGCTGCCCGGCTGGTCCCCGGACGGCGACCGCATCGCCCGGTCCTACCGGCTGGCCTCGCACTTCGCGGCCACCGCGATGGTCGTGCACATCGCCCAGGTCCAGGAGGAGCTCGACCACCACTCCGACCTCACCCTCGGCTACAACACGGTGTCGCTCACCGTGCACACCCACACCGTGGGCGGGGTGACCGAGAAGGACTTCGCGCTCGCCCGGCGGATCGAGGCCCTGGCCCCCGTCCACGGCGCGCAGTGACGCCCGTGCTGGACTACGACAAGGAAGCGGAGCGCTACGACGCCTCGCGCGGCGGCGAGGCCAGGGCGGCGGCAGCGGCCGAGGCCGTGCTGGGCTTCCTGCCCCCGGGCACCCGGCGGCTGCTCGACGTGGCCTGCGGCACCGGCATCGTGACCCGGCGGCTCGCGGCCGCGGACGGGCTCTCGGTGACCGGCGTCGACCTGACGCTCGCCATGGCCCGGCGGGCCGCGGCCCGGCTGCCCGGCTCGATACTCCTCGGCGACGCCCGCAGACTCCCGTTCCGGGACGGCTGCTTCGACGCCGTCAGCAGTGTGTGGCTGCTCCACCTGGCGGCGACCCCCGAGGGCGTGCGCACACTCGTCGGCGAGTGCGCCCGCGTGCTGCGGCCCGGCGGGGTGTACGTCACCACCGTCGACAAGGCCGCCGCGCACAACGTCGGCTCCGACATCGACGCCGTCCTCGCGGCCCGCCCCCGCAGCCCCGCCATGGACGAGGCCGCGCGGGTACGGTCCTACGCCCACGACCACGGCCTCCTGCCCGTCGGCCGCACCCGTTTCACCGGGCACGGCCAGGGCCGCAGCCCCCGGCGCACGGTGGCCGACCTGCGCCGCGGCTGGTTCGGCACCCTGCCCCCCGGCGCCCCCCTCTCCGAGGAGTTCGCCGCCCGCCTGTCAATCCTCCCCGACCAGGACCGCCCCCGCCCGGACCCGGTCTTCACGCTGGTGGCATTTCGCAAGGGAGGCTGAGGGGTATGGCGCATCATCACCACGATCACACCGATGTCGACTGGGACGAGATGGGGCCGCGGCTCGAGGCGCAGGCCGAGTTGTTCACGCCGTTGTACGAGCACGCGCTGGCGTGGCTCGCCAAGCGGCAGACCGAGCCGGGGCTGGTCGTCGACGCGGGCAGTGGGCCGGGTGTCGTGACCTGTCTGCTGGCCGACACCTTCCCGGGCGCCCGGATCGTCGCCGTCGACGCCTCGGGGCCGCTGCTGGACCGGGCCCGGACGCGGGCCGAGCGGCTCGGGGTCGCCGACCGGTTCGACACGCTGACCGGTGAACTGCCCGGCGTCCTGGGCGACCTGGACTACCCGGCCGACCTGCTGTGGGCCGGGCGCAGCCTGCACCATCTGGGGGACCAGCGGGCGGCGCTGGCCGCCTTCGCCGAGCGGCTCTCCTTCGGTGGCACCCTCGCCCTCCAGGAGGGCGGTCTGCCGTCGCGGTTCCTGCCGCGCGACATCGGGTTCGGGCGGCCGGGGCTCCAGGCGCGGCTCGACGTGGTGGAGGCGGAGTGGTTCGCGCGGATGCGGGCCGAGCTGCCCGGCTCCGTCGCCGAGACCGAGGACTGGCCCGCGCTGCTCGCCGCGGCGGGCCTGCGTCCCAGCGGCACCCGCACCTTCCTCCTGGACCTGCCCGCCCCGACCACGGACCGCGCCCGCGCCCACGTCGCCGCCACCCTCGCCCGCACCCGCGAGGTCCTCGGCGACCGGCTGGACGCCGACGACCGGGCCACCCTCGACCGGCTCCTCGACCCCGGCGACGAGGCGAGCGTCCACCACCGCCCGGACGTGTTCGTGCTGGCCGCGCAGACCGTGTTCACGGCCGTTCGCGCACGGTGAAGGCCCCATAGAACGCGGCTACTTGACTTCGAGAGCGCTTCAAGTGATGGACTCCCCGTCGTTCGCAACGAGACACAGGGGGACCACCATGACCGACTCTCCGGCCGCACTGATCACCGGCGGCGGCAGCGGTATCGGCGCCGCCGTCGCACGGCGCCTGCTGGACGCCGGACACCGTGTCGCCGTCACCGGCCGGGGCGAGGAGCGCCTGCGGCGGTTCGCCGACGAACTCGGGCGTCCCGAAGGGCTGCTGACCCTCGCGGGCGACGCCGCCCGGTACGAGGACGTCCAGGCCGCGGTGGACGCCACGCTCAAGGCGTTCGGCCGGCTGGACACGGTCGTCGCCAACGCCGGGTTCGCCACGCACGACTCCGTCGCCCAGGGCGACCCGGCCGGCTGGCCCGAGATGGTGCTGACCAACGTCCTCGGCCCCGCCCTGCTGATCCGCGCCTCGATCGACGCCCTCAAGGAGAGCCGCGGCCGGATCGTGCTGGTCGGGAGCGTCGCCGGCTTCGTGCCGACGCCCGGCAACCTCTACGGCGCCACGAAGTGGGCGGTGACCGGGCTCGCCGAGAACACCCGGCGCGAGGTCACCGAGTGGGGGGTCGGCGTCACGCTCGTCGCGCCGGGCCGGGTCGAGACGCCGTTCTGGGACGGCCTCGGCGGCCTGCCCGAGGGACACCTGCTGACCGCCGACCAGATCGCGGACTCGGTGGTGTGGGCCGTACGGCAGCCCGCCGGGGTGGACGTCAACACCGTCGTCGTACGGCCGATCGGGCAGCCCAACTGACCACGTCAGGAAGCAGAAAGCGGCCCGGCCGCCGCTCGCCTCGTGCGAGTGGCGGCCGGGCCGTTCTGGTGCGGGAACGTGTCAGCCGTTGAACTCCGCCGGGTCCGGGCCGAGTCGGCGGTCCTCGTTCAGCGCGCTGATCGCGGCGAGGTCCTCGTCGTCGAGGCTGAAGTCGAACACGTCGATGTTCTCCTTGATCCGCGACGGGGTCACGGACTTCGGGATGACGACGTTGCCGATCTGCAGATGCCAGCGCAGCACGACCTGGGCCGGGGTCCGGCCGTGCTTCTGGGCGATCGCGACGATCGCCGGGACCTCCAGCAGGCCCTTGCCCGAGCCGAGCGGCGACCACGCCTCGGTCGCGATGCCGTGCGCGGCGTGGAAGTCGCGCGAGGCGTGCTGCTGGAGGTGCGGGTGCAGCTCGATCTGGTTGACCGCCGGTACGACCGAGGTCTCCTCGATCAGCCGCTCCAGGTGCTCCGGCAGGAAGTTGGACACGCCGATGGCGCGGACCCGCCCGTCGGCGAGTAGCTTCTCGAGCGCCTTGTAGGTGTCCACATAGGTCCCGCGCGCCGGCGTGGGCCAGTGGATGAGGTAGAGGTCGACGTACTCCAGGCCCAGCTTCTCCACCGAGGTGTCGAAGGCGCGCAGGGTGGAGTCGTAGCCGTGGTCGCTGTTCCAGACCTTGGTGGTGACGAAGACGTCCTCGCGGGGGACGCCGGACGCGGCGACGGCCTTGCCGGTGCCCGTTTCGTTGCCGTAGATCGCCGCTGTGTCGATGCTGCGGTACCCGGCCTCCAGGGCGGTCGCGACCGCACGCTCGGCCTCGTCGTCCGGCACCTGCCAGACGCCGAAGCCCAGCTGGGGCATCTCGACGCCGTTGTTGAGGATGATCGGGGGGACCTTGCTGCTCACGAGCTCTTGATCCTTACGGTTGCCGACAGGTTGGACTCCCATCGTCAACGATCACGGGCCGTCACGCATTCCTGACCGGCAAAAAAGCGGGGCTCAGGCCCGGTACAGGGCCTCGACCTCGTTGGCGTACGCGCCCTCGATCGCCTTGCGCTTCAGCTTCAGCGACGGGGTGAGCAGCCCGTGCTCCTCGGTGAACGGCTGGGCCAGTATCCGGAACGTGCGGATGGACTCGGCCTGCGACACCAGCGTGTTCGCGGCGACGACCGCGCGCCGCACCTCGGTCTCCAGATCCGGGTCGCGCACGAGGTCCGCCGGAGTCATCGGGCGCTTGCCGCGCATCGTCAGCCAGTGCTCGACGGCCTCCTGGTCAAGGGTGACCAGGGCGGCGATGTACGGGCGGTCGTTGCCGACGACGATGCACTGGGCGACCAGCGGGTGGTCGCGCACGCGCTCCTCCAGGACGCCCGGCGAGACGCTCTTGCCGCCGGAGGTCACCAGGATCTCCTTCTTGCGGCCCGTGATGGTGAGGAAGCCGTCCTCGTCGAGGGAGCCCAGGTCGCCGGTGGCGAGCCAGCCGTCGTGCAGCGTCTGGTCGGTGGCCTTCTGGTTGTTCAGATAGCCCATGAAGACGTTGCCGCCGTGCAGCCAGATCTCCCCGTCGTCGGCGATGTGGACGGTGACACCCGGGATGGGCTGGCCGACCGTGCCGTACCGGGTGCGGCCGGGCGGGTTGGCCGTGGCGGCCGCTGTGGACTCGGTGAGGCCGTAGCCCTCGTAGATCTGCACGCCCGCGCCCGCGAAGAACAGCCCGAGCCGCCGGTCCATGGCCGAGCCGCCCGACATCGCGTGCCGGATCCTGCCGCCCATGGCGGCGCGCAGCTTGGAGTACACGAGCTTGTCGAAGAGCTGGTGCTGCATGCGCAGGCCCGCCGAGGGGCCGGGCCCGATGCCCCACGCTTTGGCCTCGACGGCGTCGGCGTACTTCACGGCCACGTCGACGGCCTTCTCGAAGGCGCCGGCCCGGCCCTCCTTCTCGGCCTTGCGGCGGGCGGCGTTGAAGACCTTCTCGAAGATGTACGGCACGGCGAGGAAGAACGTGGGCCGGAACGCGGCGAGGTCCGGGAGCAGCGCCGCCGCGTGCATCTGCGGCTGATGGCCGAAGCGCACCCGGCCGCGGATCGCGGCGACCTCCACCATCCGCCCGAAGACATGCGCGAGCGGCAGGAACAGCAGGGTCGCCGCCTCGTCGCCCTTCTTCGAGTGGAACACCGGCTCCCAGCGCTCGATGACGGTGTCCGCCTCGTACATCAGGTTGCCGTGCGAGATGACACAGCCCTTGGGGCGGCCGGTCGTGCCGGACGTGTAGATCACCGTGGCGATCGACTCGGGGGTGACCGCCTGCCGGTGCCGGTGGACGACCTCGTCGTCCAGGTGGGCGCCCGCGTCGTACAGCTCCTGCACGGCGCCCGCGTCCAGCTGCCACATCTCGTGCAGCCGGGGGAGCCGGTCGATGACGGTGGCGATCGTCATCGCGTGGTCCTCGTGCTCGACGATCGCCGCCGTGCACTCGGCGTCGTACAGCATCCAGAAGCACTGCTCGGCCGAGGACGTCGGGTAGATCGGGACGACCTGGGCGCCGATGGTCCACAGGGCGAAGTCGAACAGGGTCCACTCGTAGCGGGTGCGGGCCATGATCGCGACCCGGTCGCCGAAGCGGATGCCCCGGGTGAGCATGCCCTTGGCGAGGGCCAGCACCTCGTCGCGGAACTCGGCGGCGGTGACGTCCTGCCACTGGTCGTTCTCGTCCTTGCGGCCGAGGACCACGTAGTGGGGATCCTCCTGGGCATGCTCGAAGACGACGTCGGCCAGGCCGCCCACGGGCGGTGCCAACGCCAACGGAGGGTTGGTGAACTCGCGCAAACCCCGCTCCCCGCTCCGAATGCATCGGCTGACGCTCAGTACAGGGCGTGAAAGCTACCCCACCCGTCATGCGGGCGGGAGGGGGCCGAAAATCGACGGGTCCTCAGGTTTGCACAGGTCAGCGAAGGAAAATGCGCTCACATCGGACAGCGTCGGACACAAAACTGACGGTTGAGTAAGTTCCGGGCCCGTAATCTCCACCAAATCCGACCGACTCACTTACCGGACGGAGGCCCGGTCGATCTTGGGACGGCGCCCGGCCGGACCGCCCTCTCCTCCTCCAGCGCACAGGGGCCCTGACGTGTCACCCCCGGCGGCGCGGCTCAGCGCCGGTGCAGCCGGTCCCCGCCCGCCAGGATCGCGCCCGCCAGGGCGTCGGCCGCCGACTGGGCCGCCGTGCGCCGCGGCCCGTGCATCAGCACGAAGTCGACCCCGCCCAGCGCGGGCAGCCCGGCCCGCTCCGGCACCCGCACCAGACCGGGCGGGATCAGGCCCCGTGAGTGCGCCATCACACCGAGCCCCGCCCGGGCCGCCGCGATCAGGCCGTTGAGGCTGCCGCTCGTGCAGACGATCCGCCACTGCCGGCCCTGCCGCTCCAGGGCCTCCAGCGCCATCGCCCGGCTGATCCCGGGCGGCGGATACACGATCAGCGGCACCGGCCGGTCCGGTTCGAGGCGCAGCCGCTCCGCGCCGATCCACACCAGCCGGTCGTGCCAGACCGGCTCGCCCCGAGGGTCCTCGGGCCGCCGTTTGGCCAGCACCAGATCCAGCTTCCCGGCGGCCAGCTGCTCGTGCAGGGTGCCGGACAGCTCGACCGTCAGCTCCAGATCGACCTCGGGATGCTCGTAGCGGAAGCCCTCCAGGATCTCCGGCAGCCGGGTCAGGACGAAGTCCTCGGAGGCGCCGAAGCGCAGCCGCCCGCGCAGCCGGGTCCCGGTGAAGAACGCCGTCGCCTGCTCGTGGACCGCGAGGATGCGGCGCGCGAAGCCGAGCATCGCCTCGCCGTCCTCGGTCAGCTCCACCGAGTGCGTGTCCCGCGCGAACAGCGGCCGCCCGGTCGCGTCCTCCAGCCGCCGCACATGCTGGCTGACGGTCGACTGGCGCAGGCCCAGCCGGCGGGCCGCCCGCGTGAAACTCAACGTCTGCGCCACCGCGAGAAAAGTACGCAGCTGGGAGGGGTCGTACATGGATCGAGCCTAAGGGCTGTCATCGCGAAACGTGATGACAGTCAGAGTGGTATACCGGATTCCCGATCGCAGCGCGCCGGAGGACGATGGAGAGGGCACGTCCGTGCCGGGAACCCGACGTACACGACGTACGGCGAAGCGACGAGCGAAGTAGTGGAGCACAGTGAAACGCCTGCACTGGCCGCGGTGGATGCCGATCGACCCGTACATCCTGCTGCTGCTCGGGACGGTCGGCATCGCCGCCCTGCTCCCGGCGCGCGGGACGGCCGCGGACGTGGCCTCGGGCGCCTCCACGGCCGCCATCGCCTTCCTGTTCTTCCTCTACGGCGCCCGGCTGTCCACCCGTGAGGCGCTCGACGGGCTCCGGCACTGGCGGCTCCATGTCACCGTCCTCGCCTGCACGTTCGTCGTCTTCCCGCTGCTCGGTCTCGCGGCCCGCGGGCTCGTCCCGGTGATCCTGACGGACCCGCTCTACCAGGGCCTGCTCTTCCTCACCCTGGTCCCCTCGACCATCCAGTCGTCGATCGCGTTCACCTCGATGGCCCGCGGCAACGTCCCGGCGGCGATCTGCGCGGGCTCCTTCTCCTCGCTCGTCGGCATCGTCGTCACCCCGCTGCTCGCGGCGGCCGTGCTCGGCGGCAGCGCCGGCTTCTCCGCCGACTCCGTGGTGAAGATCGTGCTGCAGCTGCTGGTGCCCTTCGTCGCCGGGCAGCTGCTGCGCCGCTGGATCGGCGGCTTCGTCACCCGGCACCGCAAGGTCCTCGGGCTCGTCGACCGCGGCTCGATCCTGCTCGTCGTCTACACCGCGTTCAGCGCGGGCATGGTCCAGGGCATCTGGCACCAGGTCCAGCCCGTCCGGCTCGCCGGGCTGCTCGCCGTCGAGGCCGTACTGCTCGCCGTGATGCTCGCCCTGACCTGGTACGGCGCCAAGGCGCTGCGGTTCGGCCGCGCGGACCGTATCGCCATCCAGTTCGCCGGCTCCAAGAAGTCGCTGGCCGCCGGGCTGCCCATGGCGAGCGTCCTGTTCGGCGCGCACGCCTCGCTGGCCGTGCTGCCGCTGATGCTCTTCCACCAGATGCAGCTGATGGTGTGCGCGGTCATCGCCAAACGACGCTCCCTCGACCCGGAGGCCGAGGACGGCTCCGACGGCACCGGCCCGGTCAGCGGGCGGGAGTCAGCCGCAGCGACACGAACCGCGGTCGGTACCGCGACACGTCGCGGCTGAGCTGGGCTGCGGCGTCGGCGGGCTCCAGCCAGTTGACGTCGTAGCTCAGCACCAGACGGCCCTCGCCGCTCAGCCCGGGATGCGTCTGCGGGTTGTAGGCGGCGAGGCCGCCCCCCGGCGGCAGCGCCGGGGTGAAGGACCGGCCGGGCCCGTGCCAGGGGCCGGCCGGGGAGCACGCCCAGTACGACGTCACCGTCGTCAGCCCCGCCGTCCCCGCCGCCATCGTGAACAGCACGTACGTCCCGTCCGCCCGCGCCACCGAGAACGCGCTGCCCACCCCGGTGCGCCGGCCGTCCCCCAGCACCGGCCGGGGCCGCCCGCCCGGCCCGCCCCACCCCGAGCCGTCCCAGTACCGCCAGGCGTCCGGCTCGCCCAGCCGGCCCCGCGGCACCCGCGCGAGATACGCCCGTGAGACCGGGCGGGAGGCGGCCCGGCGGTCGTCGCCCCCGAAGACGTACGTCCAGCCGTCCTCCTCGACCAGCGTCGTCCCGTACAGGACCCGCCGGGACGGGTCCGGCACGCCCTGCTGGTCGGCGACCCGTACGACGGACTCGACCCGCAGGTCCGGCAGGGAGAGCGTGGCGACCTCGGTGGCGACCGGCACCCCGTAGATCCAGGGCGACGGGCCGGCCGCGCGCACCCACAGCAGCACCCGCAGCACCCGCTCCGGCGCGCCGGAGGAGCGGGGTTCGACGTGGGCGGCGACCGGCCAGCGCCACTGGCCCGGCGCCGGGTCGGGGAAGAGCGGGGCGGGCAGCGTGCTCTCCAGCCGTCCGTCGCGCATGACGACGGCGGAGTTGCGGACCAGCGGGGCGGCGCCCTCGCGCCAGGTGGAGGACTCGCCGAACGGATTGGGCGGCGGATGCACCTGCCCGAGATAGGTGTCCGAGAACAGCCACAGCAGCCGTCCGTCCGGGAGCCGCACCGAATGGGTGCCGTCGCCGCCGGTCCAGTCGTCGGCGCGTGAGGGGTCGTCGCCGTAGCGGGCGAACTCGGCCGTCAGGCCCCGCTCGGCCGACCAGGACCCGACCGTGCGCGGCCCGCACGCGGCACCGCCCTCCCGTTCGCCGTCGTCCGGGAGGGCGGTGAGCAGCACGGCCCCGAGGACCAGGGCCAGCAGGACACCGAGTCCGGTCCCCGCGCGCCGCCGTGCTCGGATGTCGTCGGGCACCCCCGTGACGGTAGTGGCCGGGGGCGGCCCGGGTCCATGGGGACAAAAGGAGCGAACAGTGGGGCCCCGGGAACGGCGCAGGGGGCGCTCCCCGCCGGCCGGGGCCCCTCCGCCGTGTCGCGGGGGCCGGTCACCCTTGGGCGGCCGCGGCCCGCAGGGCGAGCCGGTGGTCTCCCGCGTACACGTTCATGGAGTTGCCCCGCAGGAAGCCCACCAGGGTCAGCCCGGTCTCCGCGGCCAGGTCGACCGCGAGCGACGACGGCGCGGAGACCGCCGCGAGGACGGGGATGCCCGCCATCACGGCCTTCTGCGCCAGCTCGAAGCTGGCCCGCCCGGAGACCAGCAGGATCGCCCGGGACAGCGGCAGGTCGCCGTTCTGCAGGGCCCGGCCGACGAGTTTGTCGACCGCGTTGTGCCGGCCCACGTCCTCGCGGATGTCGAGCAGTTCGCCGTCCTCGGAGAACAGGGCCGCCGCGTGCAGGCCCCCGGTCCGGTCGAAGACCCGCTGGGCCGCTCGGAGCCGGTCGGGGAGGCTCGCGAGCAGATCGGGGTCGACCCGGACCGGGGGAGTGTCGGCGATCGGCCAGCGGGCCGTCGTCCGGACCGCGTCCAGGCTGGCCTTGCCGCACAGCCCGCAGGACGAGGTGGTGTAGACGTTGCGTTCGAGGGTGATGTCGGGGACGGTCACGCCCGGCGCGGTCTTCACGTCCACCACGTTGTACGTGTTGGACCCGTCGGCGGTCGCGCCCGCGCAGTAGACGATGTTCTGCAGGTCCGCCTGCTCGGCGAGGACGCCCTCGCTCACCAGGAACCCGGCGGCGAGCGCGAAGTCGTCGCCCGGGGTGCGCATGGTGATGGCGAGCGGCTTGCCGTTGAGCCGGATCTCCAGGGGTTCCTCCGCGACGAGGGTGTCCGGCCGGGTGGAGACCGCTCCGTCCCGGATCCGGATCACCTTGCGTCGTTCCGTGACTCGTCCCATGTCTCGATCAGTCCCGTCAGTCCCGGTTCTGGACGTGCTGGTAGCCGAAGCGGCCCTTGATGCACAGGTTGCCGTGGGTCACCGGGTTGTCGTGCGGCGAGGTGACCTTCACGATCTCATTGTCCTGCACATGGAGCGTGAGGTTGCAGCCCACACCGCAGTACGCGCACACGGTGGTCGTCTCGGTCTGAGCCGACTCGTCCCAGGTACCCGCCGCGCGCATGTCGAACTCCGACTTGAACGACAGGGCTCCCGTCGGGCACACCTCGATGCAGTTGCCGCAGTACACGCACGCCGAGTCGGTCAGCGGGGCGTCGTGCTCGACGGCGATCCGCGCGTCGAAGCCCCGTCCGGCGACGGAGATCGCGAAGGTGTTCTGCCACTGGTCGCCGCAGGCGTCCACGCACTTGTAGCAGAGGATGCATTTGTCGTAGTCGCGGACATAGAGCTCGTTGTCGACCTTCGGCTCCTCGTTCAGCCGGGCGGCGTCCGGCCCGAAGCGGTCCGGTTTCGCCTCGTACTCCTTGAGCCATCCGGCGACGCGCGGCGTCGTCGACAGGTCCACGGACGAGGCGAGCAGCTCCAGGACGACCTTGCGGCTGTGCCGGGCGCGTTCGGTGCCGGTGCTGACCTCCATGCCCGGCTCGGCCTTGCGGGAGCAGGCCGGCACCAGGGTCCTGGATCCCTCGACCTCCACGACGCACACCCGGCAGGCGTTCTTGGGCCGCAGCGTGTCGCCCTCGCACAGGGTGGGGATGTCCTTCCCGGCGGCCCGGCAGGCGTCGAGGATCGTGGAGCCCTCCGGCACCCGTGCCTCCTGCCCGTCGAGGGTGAACTCCACCAGCCGGCGCGGCACTCCCAGCGGTATCGCGGTCATGCGTAGGCCCCCAGTCGGTCGATCGCGGATTCCACGGCGTTCCACGCGGTCTGCCCCAGACCGCAGATGGAGGCGTCCCGCATGGCGCGGCCGACCTCCCGGAGCAGGGCGATGTCGTCGGCGGCCGCCGCGCCCGTGCGCTCGGCGATCCGGTGCAGCGCCTCCTCCTGCCGGACCGTCCCGACCCGGCAGGGCACGCACTGCCCGCACGACTCGTCGCGGAAGAACTCGGCGATGCGCAGCAGCAGCCGGGGCAGCGGCACCGTGCCGTCGAAGGCCAGGACCACCCCCGAGCCGAGCGTGGTGCCGGCCGCGCGGGTGCCCTCGAAGGTGAGCGGGATGTCCATCTCGTCGGCCCGTACGAAGCCGCCCGCCGCGCCGCCCAGCAGCACCGCCCGCAGCCCGTCGCGGACCCCCGCCAGCGCCAGCAGCTCACCGAGGGTCGCCCCGAAGGGGAGTTCGTACACGCCGGGCCGGTCCACGCTGCCGGACACGCAGTACAGCTTGGGCCCGGTCGACCCGGCCGTGCCGACGGCCGCGTACGCCGGTGCGCCCATGGTGAGGATCGGCAGGACGTTGACCAGCGTCTCGACGTTGTTCTCCACCGTCGGCTTGCCGAACAGCCCCTTCTCCACCGGGAACGGCGGCTTGGAGCGCGGCTCGCCCCGGTAGCCCTCGATGGAGTTGAACAGCGCGGTCTCCTCGCCGCAGATGTAGGCGCCCGCGCCCCGCCGGATCTCGATGTCGAAGGCGTACCCCTGGCCGAGGACGTCGTCGCCGAGGAAACCGCGCGCCCGGGCCTGCGCGATCGCGTGCTCCAGGCGGCGCAGGGCGCGCGGGTACTCGCCGCGCAGATACAGATAGCCCCGGTGGGCGCCCGTCGCGTACCCGGCGATCGTCATCGCCTCGACCAGCGCGTACGGGTCGCCCTCCATGAGCACCCGGTCCTTGAAGGTGCCGGGCTCCGACTCGTCGGCGTTGCAGACGACGTAGTGCGGATGGTCGGGCTGCGACGCCGTGGCCTGCCATTTGCGGCCGGTGGGGAAGGCGGCGCCGCCCCGCCCGACCAGGCCCGAGTCGGTGACCTCGCGGATCACCCCGGCGGGCCCGAGCTCGAACGCCCGGCGCAGCGCGGTGTAGCCGCCGTGGGCCCGGTAGTCGTCCAGCGAGGCCGGGTCGACGACGCCGACGCGCCGCAGCAGCGTCAGCGAGGGGTCACCGGCCTGCGGCACCGCCATCACCGCGGACGGCTCCTCGGGCGCCGAGTCGGGCGCGCTCGCGGCGAGCACGGCCCGCTCCACGGTGGCCGGCGCCGACACCGCCGTACGCACCGGGTCGCCTGCCTTCACCGCCAGGGTCGCGGGGGCCCGTTCGCACAGGCCCAGGCAGGGGCTGCGCTGCACGCTCACCCCGCTGCCCGGGCCGAGGCGCCCCTCGATCCCGGCGCACAGCTCGCTCGCGCCGGCCGCCGCGCACGCCAGGTCCGTGCACACGTGGAGCACGGTGGCGGGGCGCGGCCGCACCGAGAACAGGGCGTAGAAGGTGGCGACCCCGTACGCCTCCGCCGGCGGCACCGTCAGCCGCCGGCACAGATAGTCGAGGGCACCCTCGCTGATCCAGCCGATCCGGTCGTTGAGGGCGTGCAGCCCCGGCAGCAGCAGGTCGCGGCGGTCACGGGCGGCCCGGCCGCCACGCGCCCACCTCAGGTCGGCGTCGGAACGGTCGGCGCCCTCCCACGAGGACTCCGGAGGGCCGAGGAGGGCGTCCACGGCCGCCCGTTCGTCGTCCGTGGGTTTGCTGTCGCCGAAGTGCAGGTCCACTTGCGTCACCTCACGATGGTCGCGACGGGGAGCTTCTCGATCCGGATCGCCGACGCCTTGAACTCCGCGGTCCCCGCGATCGGGCAGTTCGCCTCGATCGTCAGCTGGTTGGTGTCCACCTCGTCGGGAAAGTGCATGGTCATGAAGGCCAGGCCGGGCCGCAGTGCCGGGTCCACCCACACCGGTGCGACGACGCTGCCGCGCCGCGAGGTCACCTGGACCTTCTCGCCGACGACGACCCCGTACCGCTCGGCGTCCTCCGGGCTGATCTCGACGAACTCGCCGCGCCGCAGCGGGGAGGCGAAACTCCCGCTCTGCACCCCCGTGTTGTACGAGTCGAGCCGCCGTCCGGTGGTGAGCCGGATCGGGTACCGCTCGTCGGTGAGGTCGACCGGCGGATCGTGCTGGACGATCCCGAACGGCGCCGGAGTGCCGCGCCGGTCCGGGTCGTTCTCCCACAACCTGCCGTGCAGATAGGGCGGTTCGAGTGCGTCGGTGCTGGGGCAGGGCCACTGGATGCCCTGGTGCTCCTCCAGCCGCCCGTACGTCATCCCGTGGTGGTCCGGCGACACCGACCTCAGCTCGTTCCACACGGCCTCGGCGTCGGCGTACTTCCAGTCGTGGCCGAGCCGGGACGCGAGGTCGCAGATGATGTCGATGTCCTCGCGGGCCTCGCCGGGCGGGGTGACGGCCCGCCGCACCCGCTGCACCCGGCGTTCGCTGTTGGTGGTGGTGCCCTCGGTCTCGGCCCAGCCGGCGGTGGCGGGCAGGACGACGTCCGCCAGTTCGGCGGTCCTCGTGAGGAAGATGTCCTGGACGACGAGGAAGTCGAGCTGTCCGAGGCGCCGGACGGCCTGCTCGCTGTCGGCCTCGGACTGCGCCGGGTTCTCGCCGATGCAGTAGACGGCCCGCAGGTCACCGTCCTCCATCGCCTCGAACATGTCGGTGAGGGTGAGGCCGTAGTGCGGCTGGATGACGGTGTCCCAGGCGGACTCGAACTTGGCGCGGGTGTCCGGGTCGAGGATGTCCTGGAAGCCGGGCAGCCGGTTGGGGATGGCGCCCATGTCGCCGCCGCCCTGGACGTTGTTCTGCCCGCGCAGCGGCTGCAACCCGCTGCCGTACCGGCCGACGTGCCCCGTGAGCAGCGACAGATTGATCAGCGCGCGGACGTTGTCGGTGCCGTTGTGGTGCTCGGTGATGCCGAGGGTCCAGCACAGCTGGGCGCGTTCGGCGCGGGCGTAGGCGTGCGCGACCTGCCGGATGGCGGCGGCCGGGACGCCCGTCACCTTCTCGGCGAGGGAGAGGGTCCACGGCTCGACGAGCGCCTTGTACTCCTCGAAGCCGGTCGTCGCCCGCTCGATGAACGCCTCGTTGGCGAGGCCCGCGTGGATGATCTCGCGGCCGATCGCGTGGGCCATCGGGATGTCGGTGCCGACGTTGAGGCCGAGCCAGCTCTCCGCCCACTCGGCGGTGGAGGTGCGGCGCGGGTCGAGCGCGTACATCCGGGCGCCGTTCCTGATGCCCTTCAGCACGTGCTGGAAGAAGATGGGGTGCGCGAAGCGGGCGTTGGAGCCCCACATCACGATGACGTCGGTGTGCTCGATCTCCTCGTAGGAGGAGGTGCCGCCGCCCGATCCGAAGGCCGCCGACAGGCCCGCCACGCTGGGCGCGTGGCAGGTGCGGTTGCAGGAGTCGACGTTGTTGGTGCCCATGACGACGCGGGCGAACTTCTGCGCCACGTAGTTCATCTCGTTGGTGGCGCGGGCGCAGGAGAACATGCCGAACGCGCCGCGGTTGCGTTCGATGCCCCGGGCGGCCCGGTCCAGGGCCTCGTCCCAGGTGGCCCGGCGGAACGGCTCGTCGCGGGAGTCGCGCACCAGGGGGTGGGTCAGCCGGGTGTAGTTCCTGCGGCCACGGTCCTTCTTACGGCGGCCGTCACCACGGCGGCCGTCACCACGGCGTTCGTCATTGCGTCGTTCGTCATCACGTCGTTCGTTCATGCGGCGCTCCTCAGCGCGAGCAGGTCCGAGATGGCGTGCACGGTGCGCAGGGTGGGCACCGGGACGCCGGTGATCTCCGCCAGCTCGACGACGGCCGCGAGGAGGACGTCGAGTTCGAGCGGCTTGCCGCGCTCCAGGTCCTGGAGCGTGGAGGTGCGGTGGTCGCCGACCTTCTCGGCGCCCGCGAGCCGGCGCTCGATGGAGACGCCGACCTCGCAGCCCAGCGCCGTGGCGACCGCCAGCGTCTCGGTCATCATGATCTCTATGACCTTGCGGGTGCCGCCGTGCAGGCACATCTGCCGCATGGTGGCGCGGGCGAGCGCGCTGATCGGGTTGAAGGAGATGTTGCCGAGCAGCTTGAGCCAGATGTCGTTGCGCAGATCGGGTTCGACCGGGCACTTCAGCCCGCCGGCGACCATGGCCTCGCTGAACGCGAGACAGCGCCGGGACACACTGCGGTCGGGCTCGCCGACGGAGAATCGGGTGCCCTCCAAGTGCCGTACGACGCCCGGCCCTTCGAGTTCGGTGGCGGCGTACACGACACAGCCGACGGCCCGTTCGGGCGCGAGCACCGCGCTGACCGCGCCGTCCGGGTCCACGCTCTCCAGACGGTGCCCGTCGTAGGGGCCGCCGTGCCGGTGGAAGTACCACCAGGGGATGCCGTTCTGGGCGGCCACGACCGCCGTGCGCTCGTGCAGCAGCGGCGCGATGAGCGGCCCGCACGCCGCGTACGCGTTGGCCTTCAGGCCCAGGAAGACGAAGTCGACCGGGCCGACCTCGGCCGGGTCGTCGGTGGCGTGGGCGCGGGCGGTGAAGTCGCCGCGCGGGCTGAGCACCCGCACCCCGTGCTGCCTCATGGCCGCGAGGTGCGGTCCACGGGCGATCAGATGCACGTCGGCGCCCGCGCGGTGCAGCGCGGCTCCGACGTAGGCGCCGATGGCACCGGCGCCGAGGACTGCAACTTTCACTTCGGAACGCTCCGTTCGGTCGAGGGAGTACCGCGGAGGTGGCTGTGCTGAAGAAGCGCGATGGGACGAGGCAAAAAGGCTCGTCGACTGAATATTGTCTACAGTATGGATAGGGGGTCAGCAAGACTCCGCGCACACCTTCGCGTGCCAACGTGCGGTCGGCTGGCGACCGTTCGTCGCGCCCGGCATACCGTTCACCGCATACGGTCGACCCGTTGCCTTCTCAACCATCCCGGTGCTGCCTACCGTGCGGGATCATGAGTCCCCCCATGGCACCCGCGGGATGGAGCCGCTGGCTGGTTCCGCCCGCCGCACTCTCGGTCCATCTGTCCATCGGCCAGGCCTACGCCTGGAGCGTGTTCAAGCCACCGCTGGAATCGGCCCTCGGCCTGAGCGGCACCCAGAGCGCGCTGCCCTTCCAGCTCGGCATCGTCATGCTCGGCCTGTCGGCCGCGTTCGGCGGCACGCTGGTGGAGCGCAAAGGGCCCCGCTGGGCGATGACGGTCGCCCTGGTCTGCTTCTCCTCCGGCTTTCTGCTCGCCGCGCTGGGCGCGGCCGTCGAGCAGTACTGGCTGATCGTGTTCGGCTACGGCTTCGTCGGCGGGATCGGCCTCGGCATCGGCTACATCTCGCCGGTGTCGACGCTGATCAAGTGGTTCCCCGACAGGCCCGGCATGGCCACCGGCATCGCCATCATGGGCTTCGGCGGCGGCGCCCTCATCGCCTCCCCGTGGTCGGCCCAGATGCTGGAGTCCTTCGGCACCGACAGCTCCGGGATCGCCCTGGCCTTCCTGGTGCACGGTCTGACGTACGCGGTCTTCATGCTGCTCGGCGTCCTGCTGGTCCGCGTGCCGCGCCCCGTGAAGACGGACGGTGACGGGCCCGCCGTCCTCGACGGGCCGCAGGTGTCCGCGCGCAGCGCCGTGCGCACCCCGCAGTTCTGGTGCCTGTGGATCGTGCTCTGCATGAACGTCACCGCCGGCATCGGCATCCTGGAGAAGGCCGCGCCGATGATCACGGACTTCTTCGCGGACACCTCCACCCCGGTGTCGGTGTCGGCCGCCGCCGGCTTCGTCGCGCTGCTGTCCGCCGCCAACATGGCGGGCCGCATCGGCTGGTCGTCCACCTCCGACCTGATCGGGCGCAAGAACATCTACCGCGTCTACCTCGGCGTCGGCGCCCTGATGTACGCCCTGATCGCGCTGGCCGGCGACTCCTCCAAGCCGCTGTTCATCCTGTGCGCGCTGGTCATCCTGTCCTTCTACGGCGGCGGCTTCGCCACCGTCCCCGCGTATCTGAAGGACCTCTTCGGCACCTACCAGGTCGGCGCGATCCACGGGCGGCTGCTCACCGCCTGGTCCACGGCCGGCGTCCTCGGACCCCTGATCGTCAACTGGATCGCCGACCGGCAGGAGGAGGCGGGCAAGGACGGCTCGTCCCTCTACACCCTGTCCCTGTTCATCATGATCGGGCTGCTCGCCGTCGGGTTCGTCGCCAACGAACTCGTCCGGCCCGTCCACCCCCGCCACCACGAACCGGTGGCGCGGCCGCAGGAGAAGGAGGCCAGCGATGTCCGCTGACGACGCCCCGCCCGCCCGGCGCGGACTGATCGCCTTCTCCTGGGTGTGGGTGGGCGCACCGCTCGCGTACGGGCTCTACGAACTCGTCCGCAAGGCGACACAGCTGTTCACGGGCTAGGCCCCGCAAGGCTCGACGGGCGCCCGGTGGTCCTGCAAGAAGCGGACAACGCGGGCGCCCGTTTCCTGTGGCATCACGTGCCGTCGTACTGGTGAGTCACTGATCAGACTGGTGTGTCCCGCTACCCGAGGTCCGAGGGGATCACCATCAAATGAACGGCTCGCGCATCGTCGCCGTCGGCCACTATCAGCCCGCGCGCATCCTCACCAACGAGGACCTGGCGGGCATGGTCGACACCAGTGACGAGTGGATCACCTCGCGGGTCGGCATCCGCACGCGCCACATCGCCGGACCGGACGAGCCGGTCGACGAACTCGCCGCCCACGCCGCCGCCAAGGCGCTCGCGGCGGCCGGTCTCACGCCCGCCGACATCGACCTCGTGCTCGTCGCGACCTCCACCGCCGTCGACCGCTCGCCCAATATGGCCGCGCGCGTCGCGGCCCGGCTCGGCATCCCCTCGCCGGCCGCCATGGACATCAACGTCGTCTGCGCCGGCTTCACCCACGCGCTGGCCACGGCCGACCACGCGGTGCGGGCGGGCGGGGCCACCCGCGCGCTGGTCATCGGCGCCGACAAGATGTCCGACGTCACCGACTGGACCGACCGGACGACCTGTGTGCTGGTCGGGGACGGGGCGGGCGCCGCCGTCGTCGAGGCGTCCGGCGAGCAGGGGATCGGCCCGGTGCTGTGGGGCTCGGTGCCCGAGATGGGGCACGCGGTGCGCATCGAGGGCCAGCCCGCCCGGTTCGCCCAGGAGGGCCAGAGCGTCTACCGCTGGGCGACGACCAAGCTGCCCGCCATCGCCCGCGGTGCCTGCGAGCGCGCGGGATACGCCCCCGAGGACCTCGCCGCCGTCGTCCTGCACCAGGCCAACCTGCGCATCATCGAACCCCTCGCGCAGAAGCTGGGCGCCGTCAACGCGGTGGTCGCGCGCGATGTCACCGAGTCCGGCAACACCTCGGCGGCGAGCATCCCGCTCGCGTTCTCCAAGCTCGTGGAACAGGGCCGGATCTCGAGCGGCGACCCGGTGCTGCTCTTCGGCTTCGGCGGCAACCTCTCCTACGGCGGACAGGTCGTCCGCTGCCCGTGACGACGGCCGGATGTGGCCGACTCCTCAGTTTTCCGGACTCGAGTGCGCCGTAGACTGTAGACGAAAGACAATCGATACGGGCTCGCGCTGACGGCCGGCCACGGGGGCGCAGTCGCCCGGTGTTCGCCCAGGAGGGGAACCGATGTTGTCGACAGGACTGCCGCAGGGCGCGGTGCCCAAGCTCGAACGGCCCGGCCCGCTGCGCGACCGCGTCTACGAGGCGCTGCTCGAACTCATCACCACCCGCGCTCTCCAGCCAGGGCAGCATCTGGTCGAGAGCGAACTGGCGGGCCATCTCGGGGTGTCGCGGCAGCCGGTGCGGGAGGCGCTGCAGCGGCTGAACACCGAGGGCTGGGTCGATCTGCGCCCCGCGCAGGGCGCGTTCGTGCACGAGCCGACCGAGGAGGAGGCCGACCAGCTCCTGACGGTCCGTACGCTCCTGGAGGCCGAGGCCGCCCGGCTCGCCGCCGCCCACGCGGACAGCGCCGGTATCGCCGCGCTGGAGGAGCTGTGCGCCCAGGGCGAGCAGGCCGTCGCCGACGACGAGGTGGACACCGCCGTCGCGCTCAACGCCCGCTTCCACACGAAAGTCATGGAGCTCGCCGGGAACACGGTCCTCGCCGAGCTCGCCGCCCAGGTCGACCGGCGGGTGCGCTGGTACTACACCCCGATCGCCCGGCAGCGTGGCCACCAGTCCTGGATCGAGCACCGGGGGTTGATCGCCGCCATCACCGAGCGGGACGAGGCCCGGGCGACCCAGCTGATGCGCGAACACACCGAGCACACCCGCCGGTCGTACCACCAGCGGGGCCGGTGACGGCCTCCGGCGACCGGAGTTCCACAGTTCCACGCGTTCACGGACACCCGTGACGGCCTCGCGGCCGGCACGGGGGTCTCTCTGTCGTTCTGTGGCGGCTTCTCCCACGAGCGCCTTTGTCCTGTGAGTGGAAAAAGTTGACGGCAATCTCTGCTCAAGTTCTTCCCACTCCCGGCGGCCACTGCTACGTTCCCCTCGAAAGCAAGGCCACCGCGGTGGCCGGATTCCGGCACTCAGGCCGATCGAGGCGGGGAGGGGCACGTGAGACGCATGACGGCGCGACCCGCGAACGCCCATCAGGCCCGGCTGCTCAAGCTGCTGCGTGACGGAGGGCCCAACTCCCGGGCCCAGCTCGGCGATCAGATCGACCTCTCCCGGTCCAAGCTGGCCGTCGAGGTGGACCGCCTGCTGGAGACGGACCTCGTCGTGGCCGACGGACTCGCCGCCTCGCGCGGCGGCCGGCGCTCCCACAACATCCGGCTCAACCCCGGGCTGCGCTTCCTCGGCGTCGACATCGGCGCGACCTCGGTCGACGTCGCCGTCACCAACGCCGAACTGGAGATCCTCGGTCACCTCAACCAGCCCATGGACGTCCGCGAGGGCCCGGTCGCGGTCTTCGAGCAGGTCCTCTCCATGGCCGCCAAGCTCAAGGCCTCGGGGCTCGCCGAGGGGTTCGACGGCGCCGGCATCGGCGTCCCCGGACCCGTCCGCTTCCCCGAGGGCGTCCCCGTGGCGCCGCCGATCATGCCGGGCTGGGACGGCTTCCCCGTACGGGAGGCGCTCAGCCAGGAGCTCGGCTGCCCGGTCATGGTCGACAACGACGTGAACCTCATGGCGATGGGGGAGCAGCACGCGGGCGTCGCACGCTCCGTCGGCGACTTCCTCTGCGTCAAGATCGGCACCGGTATCGGCTGCGGCATCGTCGCGGGCGGTGACGTCCACCGCGGTGTCACCGGCAGCGCGGGCGACATCGGGCACATCCAGGCCGTGCCCGACGGACGTCCGTGCGCCTGCGGCAACCGCGGCTGCCTGGAGGCGCACTTCAGCGGGGCGGCCCTCGCCCGGGACGCCGTCGAGGCGGCCGAGCAGGGACGGTCGGTGGAGCTCGCCTCACGTCTGGAGGCGAACGGCACCCTCACCGCCGTCGACGTCGCTGCGGCGGCCGCCGCCGGTGACGCCACCGCGCTCGACCTGATCCGCGAGGGCGGCAACCGGGTCGGGCAGGTCATCGCCGGACTCGTCAGCTTCTTCAACCCCGGCCTGGTGGTGATCGGCGGCGGGGTGACCGGTCTCGGCCACACCCTGCTCGCCGCCATCCGCACCCAGGTCTACCGCCAGTCGCTGCCCCTGGCGACCGGCAACCTTCCCATCGTCCTGGGGGAGTTGGGCCCCACCGCCGGAGTCATCGGCGCGGCCCGCCTCATCAGCGACCACCTGTTCTCACCCGCGTAGGCACGCGCCGGCCCCCGGGCCGGCCCCGGCACCACCCGCCCGGTCACCCGCCGGGCGGCGGCTCCACCCGCACGCCAAGCACCGCCTCGCCGCACCGAAGCCGTAACAGAGCCGCACCACCCGTACCGCCGCGCCGCACAGAGCCGTACCAGAGCCGCACCACCCCCGTACCACCCCGCGTAGCCCCGCCCTGCCCTGATCCGCCCTGCCCTGAATCCGGCCCGCATGCCCGCCAAGGGGACCTCATGGCACCAGAACCACCGCTGCTCACCATGAACGGCATCACCAAGTCGTTCCCCGGAGTCCGCGCCCTCGACGGCGTCGACCTCGACGTCCAGGCCGGTGAAGTCCACTGCCTGCTCGGCCAGAACGGCGCCGGCAAGTCCACGCTCATCAAGGTCCTGGCCGGCGCCCACCAGCCCGACACCGGCACCATCCGCTGGCGCGGCGAGGAGGTCACCCTCCGCTCGCCGATCGCCGCGATGCGCCTCGGCATCGCCACCATCTACCAGGAACTCGACCTGGTGGAGCATCTGTCGGTCGCCGAGAACGTCCACCTCGGGCACGAGCCGACCACCGCCGGCTTCATCGTGCGCGGCCGGGCGGCGCGGGCCTCGACGGCCGAGCTCCTCAAGCGGCTCGGGCACCCCGAGATCGATCCCGGACGGCTGGTCGGCGATCTGTCGGCCGCGCAGCAGCAGATCGTCTCCATGGCCCGCGCCCTCTCCCACGACGTCCGGCTCATCGTGATGGACGAGCCGTCCGCCGCCCTCGACCCCGACGAGGTCGACAACCTCTTCCGGATCGTCGGCGACCTCACCGCCGAGGGCGTCGCCGTCGTCTACATCTCGCACCGGCTGGAGGAGATCCGCCGGATCGGCGACCGGGTGACCGTCCTCAAGGACGGCCGGGCCGTGGCCGGCGGACTGCCCGCCAAGTCCACGCCGACCCGTGACGTCGTGGCGATGATGACGGGACGCAACGTCGAGTACGTCTTCCCCGAGCGGCCGGTGCGGGACGCGGCCGGCGGCGACCCGCTCCTCGAGGTCCGCGGGCTCGCCCGCGACGGCGAGTTCGAGGCCCTCGACCTGACCGTGCGGCCCGGGGAGATCGTCGGGCTCGCCGGACTCGTCGGCTCGGGACGCTCCGAGATCCTGGAGACGATCTACGGCGCCCGGCGGCCCACCGCAGGCCAGGTCCTCGTCGACGGGCGCCCGCTCAGGCCCGGCAGCGTACGGGCCGCCGTGCGCGCCGGACTCGGGCTCGCCCCCGAGGAACGCAAGGCGCAGGCCCTGCTGATGCTGGAGTCCGTCACCCGCAACGTGTCCGTGTCGTCCATGTCCCGCTTCGCACGCGGCGGCTGGATCGACCGGGCCGCCGAACGCGGCGCGGCCCGCGCCGCCACCCGCGAACTGTCCCTGCGCCCCGACAACCCGTCGGTGCCGGTGCGCACCCTGTCCGGCGGCAACCAGCAGAAGGCCGTCCTGGCCCGCTGGCTGCTGCGCGGCTGCCGTGTCCTGCTGCTCGACGAACCCACCCGGGGCGTCGACGTCGGCGCCCGCGCCGAGCTGTACGCGGTCGTGCGGCGGCTGGCGGACGAAGGGCTCGGCGTGCTGCTGGTCTCCAGCGAAGTACCCGAGGTGCTGGGGCTCGCCGACCGCGTCCTGGTGCTGCGCGAGGGCCGTGTCGTCCACACGGCCCCCGCCCTCGAACTCGACGAACACCGCGTACTCGACCTCGTCATGGAAGGAAGCCCGGCGTCATGACGCAGCACGCCTCCCCGCCGCGGGACAGCACCGACAAGGTGCCCCCGACCGGTGCGGCGCCCGCCTGGCGCGGCCTGACGGCCCACGCCGACGTGCGCACCCTGTCCCTGCTCGGCGTTCTCGCCGCGCTGATCCTCATCGGCGGCATCACCAAGCCGGACGAGTTCCTCGACACCCGCAACCTCCAACTGGTACTCACCCAGGCCTCCGTGATCGGTGTCGTCACCGTCGGCATGACCTTCGTCATCATCTCCGGCGGCATCGACCTGTCCGTCGGCGCGATCGTCGCGCTGGCCTCGGTGTGGGCGACCACGGTCGCCACCCAGGAGTACGGCTTCGCCGGCATCCTCTTCACGGCGGTCATCGTCGGAGTGGGATGCGGGCTGGTCAACGGGGTGCTGATCGCCTACGGAGCGATGGTGCCGTTCATCGCGACGCTCGCCATGCTGGCCTCCGCGCGCGGCCTGGCGCTGCAGATCACCGACGGCAAGACGCAGATCGTCACCATCCCCTCGGTCCTCGACCTCGGTGAGCGCGACGCCTACGTCCTCGGCATCCCGCCGCTGGTCATGGTGTTCGCGGTCGTGACGATCATCGGCTGGCTGGTGCTGAACCGCACCACCTTCGGCCGGCGCACGGTCGCCGTCGGCGGCAACCCGGAGGCGGCCCGGCTCGCCGGCATCGACGTCCGCCGCCAGCGCCTCTACCTCTATCTGCTGTCCGGACTGTGCTGCGGCATCGCCGCGTTCCTGCTGATCATCCTGTCCGGCTCCGGTCAGAACACCAACGGCAACCTCTACGAACTCGACGCCATCGCGGCCGCGATCATCGGCGGCACGCTGCTCACCGGAGGCCGCGGCACCATCGTCGGCTCGGTGCTCGGCGTCCTGATCTTCACCACCATCACCAACATCTTCGCCCTGAACAACCTGCAGAGCGACGTCCAGCAGATCGCCAAGGGCGCGATCATCGTCGCCGCCGTGCTGGTCCAGCGCCGTACCGCGAGCACGACCTGAGGAAAGGGTTCACCGCCATGCCAGAGTTCACCAGCCGCAGAGGGCTGCTGTTCGGAACCGCCGCCGTGGGCGCCGGAGCCCTCCTCACGGGCTGCACGAGCAACGAGTCCAAGGACGAGCCGGCCGCGAACGACCAGCCGGCCGCCGACGACAAGCCCGGCAAGCAGGTCACCATCGGCTTCGCCGGACCCCAGGCCGACCACGGCTGGCTCAACGCGATCAACGACAACGCCAAGAGCCGCGCCAAGAAGTACTCCGACGTGACGCTGGAGATCACCGAGGGCTCGAACGACACCGCCCAGCAGATCGGCCAGATCGAGACCCTCATCAACAAGAAGGTCGACGTCCTGGTGATCCTGCCCGCCGACGGCAAGGCGCTCACCCAGGTCGGTCTGAAGGCGATGCGCGCCGGCATCCCGGTCATCAACCTCGACCGGATCTTCAACACCCCGCAGGCGTACCGCTGCTGGATCGGCGGCGACAACTACGGCATGGGCCTCAACGCCGGCCACTACATCGGCGAGAAGCTCAAGGGCAAGTCCGACGCCAAGGTCATCGAGCTGGCCGGCCTGGACAACCTCGAACTGACCAAGCAGCGCACCCAGGGCTTCGACGACGCCCTGAAGAACTACCCGAACATCAAGAAGGTGGCCCGTCAGGCCGCCGAGTTCACCGTCGAGTCCGGTCAGTCCAAGATGGCCCAACTGCTGCAGGCGCAGTCGAAGTTCGACGCGCTGTGGAACCACGACGACGACCAGGGTGTCGGCGCCCTGCGCGCCATCGAGCAGGCCGGCCGCGACGACTTCCTGATGGTCGGCGGCGCCGGAGCGCTCTCCGCCTTCCAGGCCATCAAGAAGGACGACGGCGTCCTCAAGGCCACGGTGCTGTACCCGCCGACCATGGCCGCGTCCGCCATCGACCTGGCCCGTGCGCTGGGCCAGGGCAAGGGCGTCGGCGGCATGGCCGAGTTCGAGATCCCCGCCTCGATCACGCTCTACTCGGCCGTCGTCGACAAGGACAACGTCGACCAGTACATGTCCACCGGCTTCAAGTGAGGCGCCCCCTGCCCGACGGGGACGGGGAGTCCGTCGGGCAGGGCCGGGGGCGGCCGGGGCGGGCACCGGCCGGCGGGCACACCGCCGGCCGGCGCGCGGCGGACGGCACACGGGCCGGCGTCCCGGCCCGTACGCGCGGCGACCGGGGCCCCGGCACGCCCCCCACCCCCCACCGCGGCACGACGACGAGGAGGACTATCGCATGGGACAGCCGCAGCAGCCCGGCCAGGCCGAGGCGGAGGCAGGGGCCGCCGGGTCGGGCGCACCGCCCCTGCGCGTCGGCATGGTCGGGTACGCCTTCATGGGCGCGGCCCACTCGCAGGGCTGGCGCACCGCGGGCCGGGTCTTCGACCTGCCCCGCACCCCGGTGCTCGCCGCGATCTGCGGCCGGGACGCCGGCGCCGTACGCGCCGCCGCCGACCGGCACGGGTGGGCGTCGGCGGAGACCGACTGGCGCACCCTGATCGCCCGCGACGACATCGACCTCGTCGACATCTGCACCCCCGGCGACAGCCACGCCGAGATCGCGCTCGCGGCGCTGGCCGCCGGCAAGCACGTCCTGTGCGAGAAGCCCCTGGCGAACACCGTCGAGGAGGCCGAGGCGATGGCCGCGGCGGCCGCACGGGCGCAGGCCGACGGCCAGGTCGCGATGGTCGGCTTCAACTACCGCCGGCTGCCCGCCACCGCGCTGGCCCGCGACATGGTCGCGGAGGGACGGCTGGGCCGGCTCCGCCATGTGCGGGTCACCTACCTCCAGGACTGGCTGGTGGACCCGCAGTTCCCGCTGACCTGGCGGCTGCGCAGGGAGTCGGCCGGCTCCGGCTCGCTCGGCGACCTCGGCGCGCACATCGTCGACCTCGCCCAGCACCTCGCGGGGGAGCGGCTGACCGGGGTGTCCGCGATGACGGAGACCTTCGTCCGGGAACGCCCGCTGCCCGGCGGCGCGGCGAGCGGACTGTCCGCCGTGGAGGCCGGCGAGGCCACCGGCGCGGTCACCGTGGACGACGCCGCCCTGTTCACGGGCCGCTTCGCCTCCGGCGCGCTCGCCTCCTTCGAGGCCACCCGCTACGCCACCGGCCGCAAGAACGCCCTGCGCATCGAGCTGAACGGCGAGCACGGCTCGCTCGCCTTCGACCTGGAGCGGCTCAACGAACTCGCGTACCACGACGGCCGGGAGCCGGGCACCCACGCCGGGTTCCGCCGCATCCTCGTCACCGAACCCGACCACCCCTACCTGGACGCCTGGTGGCCGCCGGGCCACGGCCTGGGCTACGAGCACTCGTTCGTGCACCAGGCCCGCGACCTGGTCCACGCCGTCGCCGAGGGCCGCTCGCCGCA
Organism: Streptomyces sp. RK62; assembly: GCF_018070255.1. NCBI lineage: Bacteria > Bacillati > Actinomycetota > Actinomycetes > Kitasatosporales > Streptomycetaceae > Streptomyces > Streptomyces sp. RK62. Next base: position 44,156 of record NZ_JAGPYD010000001.1, read on the forward strand.
GCCCACGTTCGCCGACGGACTCCAGGTGCAGCGCGTCCTCGCGGCGGTCGAGGAGAGCGCCGAGAAGAACTCCGTCTTCACCCCGATAGCCGTCTGAGGAGGCCAACGAGAATGCCGCGCACGTTCACGCTGTTCACCGGCCAGTGGGCCGACCTGCCGCTGGAGGAGGTCTGCCGGCTCGCCCGCGACTTCGGCTACGACGGACTCGAACTCGCCTGTTGGGGCGACCACTTCGAGGTCGACAAGGCGCTGAGCGACCCCGGGTACGTCGAGTCCCGGCACCAGCTCCTCGACAAGTACGGCCTGAAGTGCTGGGCCATCTCCAACCACCTGGTGGGCCAGGCCGTCTGCGACGCCATCATCGACGAGCGTCACCAGGCGATCCTGCCCGCCGACGTCTGGGGCGACGGCGAGGCGGAGGGGGTGCGCCGGCGGGCCGCGGAGCGGATCAAGGACACCGCGCGCGCCGCCGCGGCCTTCGGCGTGGACACGGTGATCGGGTTCACCGGCTCGGCCATCTGGCATCTGGTCGCCATGTTCCCGCCCGCCCCCGAGTCGATGATCGAGCGGGGCTACGAGGACTTCGCCGAGCGCTGGAACCCGATCCTGGACGTCTTCGACGCCGAGGGCGTGCGCTTCGCCCACGAGGTCCACCCGAGCGAGATCGCCTACGACTACTGGACGACCGTACGCACCCTGGAGGCGGTGGACCACCGGCCCGCGTTCGGGCTGAACTTCGACCCGTCGCACTTCGTGTGGCAGGACCTCGACCCGGTCGGCTTCCTGTGGGACTTCCGCGACCGGATCTACCACGTCGACTGCAAGGAGGCCCGCCGGCGGCTCGACGGGCGCAACGGCCGGCTCGGCTCCCATCTGCCGTGGGGCGATCCGCGCCGCGGCTGGGACTTCGTGTCGGCCGGGCACGGGGACGTCCCATGGGAGGACGTGTTCCGGATGCTGCGGTCCATCGACTACCAGGGGCCGATCTCCGTGGAGTGGGAGGACGCCGGCATGGACCGGCTGCAGGGCGCCCCGGAGGCCCTGAGCCGGCTCAAGGCCTTCGATTTCGAGCCGCCCAGCGCGTCCTTCGACGCCGCGTTCAACAGCTGAGCCAGTAACCGACCGCAGGTCGGGGACGGGGATCGGCGACACCGCCGATCCCCCCTCCGACCTGCGCGGATACGGCTTTGTCCTCGGATGGGAAAAAGTTCAACCGAATCGGGTGCAAGGGGTGTTCGCCCCGCACGGACCCGGTTACCGTCCTTGAGGTGTTCAGGACACACCTATCTCCGGGGTGACGGCGCACCCCGGCGCCCGCACCGCACGTCTCCAGCACCCACCCGTACGGCCCCATTCCGTTCCCGGAGGGACTTCGTGCACAGAACCGGACTCAGAGACACCCGCACCCCCAGGCGTCGCACACTGCGCACCACCGTCGCCCTGTTCACCGGCCTGCTCCTGGCCGTCGGCACCCCGGCCACCGTCGCCGGCGCCCACCCCGGCCACCCGGAGCACGATGAACCGGCCGCCGCCGAGGGCCAGTTCCAGCAGGTGCCGCTCGCCAAGGGCGAACCCGAGATGGGCGAGCCGATGTCGCTCGCCGTGCTCCCCGACCGCAGCGTCCTGCACACCTCGCGCGACGGCACGCTGCGCCTGACCGACCAGGGCGGCGTCACCAAGATCGCCGGCCGCCTCGACGTCTACAACCACGACGAGGAGGGCCTCCAGGGTGTCGGCGTCGACCCGGACTTCAAGAACAACCGGGCCATTTACCTGTACTACGCCCCGCCGCTGGACACCCCCGCCGGCGACGCCCCCGAGACCGGCACCGCCGACGACTTCAAGAAGTTCGACGGCGTCAACCGCCTCTCCCGCTTCACGCTGAACGCCAACGGCACCCTCAACCTGGCCAGCGAGAAGAAGGTCATCGACGTCGCGGCCTCCCGCGGCATCTGCTGCCACGTCGGCGGCGACATCGACTTCGACGCCGAGGGCAACCTCTACCTGTCCACCGGCGACGACACCAACCCCTTCGCCTCCGACGGCTACACGCCCATCGACGACCGGGCCAACCGCAACCCGGCCTTCGACGCGCGCCGCAGCTCCGGCAACACCAACGACCTGCGCGGCAAGATCCTGCGCATCAAGGTCGCCGAGGACGGCTCGTACACCGTCCCCGAGGGCAACCTCTTCCCGCCGGGCACCGAGAAGACCCGCCCCGAGATCTACGCGATGGGCTTCCGCAACCCGTTCCGGATGAGCGTCGACGACAAGACCGGCATCGTCTACGTCGGTGACTACGGCCCCGACGCCGGCACCGCCAGCCCCACCCGCGGCCCGGGCGGCCAGGTCGAGTTCGCCAAGGTCACCAAGGCCGCCAACTTCGGCTGGCCGTTCTGCACCGGCGACAACGACCCGTACGTCGACTACGACTTCGGGACCGGCGCCTCCGGTGAGACGTTCGACTGCGACGCCCCGGAGAACACCTCGCCGCACAACACGGGCCTGACCGAGCTGCCGCCCGCGCAGCCCGCCTGGATCCCGTACGACGGCGGCTCCCTGCCCGAGTTCGGCAGCGGCTCCGAGTCCCCGATGGGCGGCCCGGTCTACCGCTACGACCCCGACCTCGACTCCAAGGTGAAGTTCCCGGAGGAGTACGACGGCGACTTCTTCGCCGGCGAGTTCGGCCGCCGCTGGATCAAGCGGATCGAGCAGAACGAGGACGGCTCGGTCGCGAAGATCAACGACTTCCCGTGGACCGGCACCCAGATCATGGACATGGAGTTCGGCCCCGACGGCGCGCTCTACGTCCTCGACTACGGCGTCTCCTGGTTCCAGGGCGACGAGCACTCCGCGCTCTACCGGATCGAGAACGCCGAGGACGGCTTCTCCCCGATCGCCGAGGTCAGCGCCGACAAGACGTCCGGCGCCGCCGGCCTCAAGGTCAAGTTCACCGGCTCCGCGAAGGACGCCGACTCCACCGACCTCACCTACAGCTGGGACTTCGGCGACGGCACCAAGGGCGAGGGCCTGACCCCCACCCACCAGTACAAGAAGGTCGGCACCTACAGCGCGACCTTCACCGCCAAGGACCCCGAGGGCAACACGGGCAATGCCAGCGTCCGAATCGTCGTCGGCAACACCGAACCCAAGGTGCGCATCGACATCCCGGGCAACGGGGCGCTCGCCGAGTTCGGCAAGCCCGTCCCGTTCAAGGTGACGGTCACCGACCCCGAGGAGACCGTCGACTGCTCCAAGGTCAAGGTCGTCTACAGCCTCGGCCACGACTCCCACGCCCATGAACTCACCAGCGAGATGGGCTGCGAGGGCACCCTGACCCCGCCCCCCGGTGACGGCGGGCACGATCCCAACGCCGACATCTACGGCGTCGTCGGCGCCAGTTACACGGACGGCGGGGCCAACGGCCAGGAGGCCCTGACCGGCACCGCCCGCACCGTGCTCCAGCCGCTGCACCGCCAGGCCGAGCACTTCACCGCCCAGTCCGGCGTCAACACCTTCGACAAGGCGACGGCCCACGGAGGCAAGACGGTCGGGGACATCGACGACGGCGACTGGATCTCCTTCAGCCCCTACCGTTTCGCCGGGCAGAAGAAGATGACCGTACGCGCCTCCTCCGGCGGCTCCGGCGGCTTCATCGAGCTGCGCACCGGCTCGCCCGACGGACCGCTGCACGGCTCCGCGTACATCCCGCCGACCGGCAGCTGGGACACGTTCCAGGACGTCGACGTGCCGCTGCGGGCCCTGCCGAAGAAGACCACCGAGATCTACCTGGTCTTCAAGGGCGGCGAGGGCGCCCTGTACGACGTGGACGACTTCGAGTTCTCCACCCAGCCGTTCAAGGGCGGCAAGAAGGTCCTCGTCTTCTCGAAGACCGCCGGCTTCCGGCACGACTCCATCCCGGCCGGCGTCGCCGCCCTGAAGGAACTCGGCGCCCCGGCCGGCATCACGGTCGACGCGACCGAGGAGGCCCGCCAGTTCACCACCACCAACCTCGCCAAGTACGACGCGGTGGCGTTCCTCTCCACCACGGGTGACGTCCTCAACGCCGAGCAGCAGAAGGCGTTCGAGGACTACGTGGCCGGCGGTGGCGCCTACATGGGCATCCACGCCGCCGCCGACACCGAGTACGACTGGGAGTTCTACGGCGGACTCGTCGGCGCCTACTTCCAGTCCCACCCGGCCATCCAGAAGGCCACCGTCCGCGTCGAGGACCACGACCACCCGGCCACCGCGCACCTGGACGACACCTGGGAGCGCACCGACGAGTGGTACAACTACCGCACCAACCCGCGGGAGAAGGCCAAGGTCCTCGCCACCCTGGACGAGACCACCTACCAGGGCGGCACCATGAAGGGCGACCACCCGATCGCCTGGTGCCAGACCTACGGCGGCGGACGCTCCTTCTACACCGGCGGCGGCCACACCAAGGAGTCCTACGCGGACGAGGCGTTCCGCGCCCATCTGCTCGGCGGCCTCCAGTACGCCACCGGCCAGGTCAAGGCCGACTGCAAGCCGGACAAGGGCTACCGGAAGATCTTCAACGGCGAGACCCTGGACGGCTGGAAGCAGGCCGGCCCCGGCAGGTTCGTCGTCAAGGACGGCGGGGTCATGGACACCGAGGGCGGCATGGGCCTGCTCTGGTACCAGGCCAAGGAGCTGAAGTCGTACTCGCTCAAGCTCGACTGGAAGATGAGCGGCGACGACAACTCCGGTGTCTTCGTGGGCTTCCCGGCCTCCGACGACCCCTGGTCCGCGGTGAACAAGGGCTACGAGATCCAGATCGACGCCACGGACGCGCCCGACCGCACCACGGGCTCCGTCTACTCGTTCAAGTCGGCCAACATCAAGGCCCGTGACCAGGTCCTGCGGCCGCCCGGCCATTGGAACTCCTACGAGATCAAGGTCCAGGGCGAACGCCTCCAGGTGTTCCTCAACGGAGTCAAGATCAACGACTTCACCAACAAGGACCCCGAGCGGAGCCTGACCGACGGCTACATCGGCCTGCAGAACCACGGTGCCGACGACCAGGTCTCCTTCCGCAACATCCAGCTGAAGGAACTGCCCGTCCAGGGCGACTGAACGGCGGCGGGCGGGGGACGCCGGACCCCCGCCCGCCGTCCCTCGCCCTCCCCCCGGTGTTCGCGCACGACCAGGAGGCTGCCCATGTCCGCGTCCGCGTCCCCTTCCGCGCCCCAGCGCCGCCCGCGTACGGGGGTGTGGCTGATCGGAGCCCGCGGCTCCGTCGCCACCACCGTCGTCACGGGGTGCGCCGCCATCGCCGCCGGACTGCACCCGCCGACCGGCATGGTGACCGAGACCCCCGCCTTCGCCGACAGCGGCCTGCCCGCCCTGTCCGACCTCGTCTTCGGCGGCCACGACACCCTCGACTGCCCGCTCCCCAAGCGCGCCGAGACCCTGACCGCCGGGGGAGTCCTCCCGCCCGGCGTCGCCACCGCCGTGGCCTCCGAACTCGCCGCCGCCGACCGTGAGATCAGGCCCGGCGGCCCCACCCGCGGGGACACCCGCACCGAGGCCGAACTGATCGACACGTTCGCCGCCGACATCCGCGACTTCACCCGCCGCCACGGCCTGGAACGGACGGTCGTGGTGAACGTCGCCTCCACCGAACCCGCCTCCGAGGGCCGTGCGGACGCCCCCCTCCCGGCCAGCACCCTCTACGCCCTCGCCGCCCTCCGCGCAGGCTGCCCCTACGTCAACTTCACCCCCTCCGAGGGTATGCACCACCCCGTCGCCGCCCGCGAGGCCGAACGCAGCGGCCTGCCGTACGCCGGCCGGGACGGCAAGACCGGGCAGACCCTGCTGCGGGCCGTGCTGGGCCCGATGTTCGCCCAGCGGGCCCTGACCGTCCGGGCCTGGTCCGGCACCAACCTGCTCGGCGGCGGGGACGGCGCCGCCCTCGCCGACCCGGCCGCCGCCGCCGCGAAGAACGCCGGCAAGGAACGCGTCCTCGCCGACACCCTCGGCACCGTTCCCGAGGGCGAGGTCCACATCGACGACGTCCCGGCGCTCGGCGACTGGAAGACCGCCTGGGACCACATCGCCTTCGACGGCTTCCTCGGCACCCGTATGGTCCTGCAGACCATCTGGCAGGGCTGCGACTCGGCCCTCGCGGCCCCCCTCGTCCTCGACCTGGCCCGCCTCACCGCCCGCGCCCACGAAACCGGCCTCTCCGGCCCCCTTGCCCCCCTCGGCTTCTACTTCAAGGACCCGCAGGGGGACGGACCGGCGAGCTTGGGGGAGCAGTTTGCGGTGTTGGTGGGGTGGGGGGAGCGGTTGTCCTCGGCCGACGCCGGCAGTTCGGGGTCCGAGTCCGCGCACTCCGAATCCGCGGGCTCCGACTCTGCCGGCTCCGAGTCCGCCGACTCCGTCGCGGAGGGGCGTTCGTGAGCCGTCGCCGTGCGTGGGCCGAACTGCTGCGCCTTCCGGCCCTGTTCACCGTCCCCGGCGACGCCCTGAGCGGTGCCGTCGCCTCCGGGGGCCGGCCCGGCCCCCGCACCCTGCTCGCCATCGGCTCCTCCCTCTGCCTCTACGAGGCCGGCATGGCCCTCAACGACTGGGCGGACCGCGCCGAGGACGCCGTGGAACGCCCCCACCGCCCGCTGCCCTCCGGCCGCATCCCGCCATCCTCCGCCCTCACGGCGGCCTGCGCCCTGACCGCCGCCGGTCTGGGCCTCGCCGCCGGTGCGGGCCGTCCCGCCCTGGCCGTGGCGACCCCACTGGCCGCCACCGTCTGGGCGTACGACCTCGGCCTGAAGCACACTCCCGCCGGGCCCGTCGCCATGGCCGCCGCCCGCGGCCTCGACCACCTCCTCGGCGCGGCCGCCACCACCGGCCGCCCCCGCGCCGCCCTGCCCTCAGCGGCCCTGCTCGGCACCCACACCCTCGCGGTGACGGCCGTCTCCCGCCGCGAGACGCAGGGCGGCACGTCCCTGCCACCCCTGGCGGCCCTGGGGGCCACGGCCGTGCTGGCGCGAGTGGTGGCGGCGGGCGGGAGACGCGAGGAGGCCGCCGCGCGCGGTGGTCCCTCTCTGCGGGGTGGTCACTCCCAGCGGGACTCCTTGTGGGGCGGCCCCACCCCCGCCCAGGCCCTGCGCACCGCCCTGGCCGCCACCTACGCCGTCACCGCCGGGCGCCCGTACACGCACGCCGCGCTCAACCCCTCACCGCCCCTCACCCAGCGGGCGGTCGGCGGTGGCATCCGGGCCACCATCCCGCTCCAGGCGGCACTCGCGGCCCGCGCCGGAGCCGGGCTCACCGCCCTGGCCATCGCCGCGCTCGCCCCGCTCGGCCGGAGGTACGCGAAGAAGGTGAGCATCACATGAGCTCCTGGCCCGATCCGTCCCCGGCCCGGGTACGGCCCGCCCGGGGAGCCGCCGGCCCGGACCCGGCACAGCCCCCTGCGCGAGCCGCCGCCACCGTCCCTCCCAGCCCGCTCCGCTTCGGTTACGGCACCAACGGGCTCGCCGATCTCCGGCTCGACGACGCGCTCGGGCTTCTCGCCGACCTCGGGTACGACGGGCTCGGGCTGACGCTCGATCACATGCATCTCGACCCGTACGCCCCGGACCTGACCGCGCGCACCGCCCGCCTCGCCCGCCGGCTGGCCGAACTCGGCCTGAGCGTCACCGTGGAGACGGGTGCCCGCTATGTGCTCGACGCCCGCCGCAAGCACGGCCCCTCGCTGCTGGACCCGGAGCCCGCCGACCGCGCCCGCCGCGTGGACCTGCTGCTGCGGGCCGTCCGCGTCGCCGCCGACCTCGGCGCCCACGCCGTGCACTGCTTCAGCGGCGTCCTCCCACCCGGCACCGACGAGGACACGGCGTGGAAGCGCCTGACCGACAACCTCACCCCGGTCCTGGACGCCGCCGCTGCCGCCGGCGTCCCCCTCGCCGTCGAACCGGAACCCGGCCACCTCGTGGCCCGTCTCGACGACTTCCACCGGCTGCGCCGCACCCTGGGCGACCCCGGACCGCTCGGGCTCACCCTCGACATCGGCCACTGCCAGTGCCTGGAAGCCGACTCTCCCGCCGACTGCGTACGCGCCGCCGCGCCCTGGCTGCGCCATGTGCAGATCGAGGACATGCGACGCGGCGTCCACGAGCACCTCCCGTTCGGGGAGGGGGAGATCGACTTCCCGCCCGTCCTCGCGGCCCTCGCCGCGACCGGCTACCAGGGCCTGACGGTCGTCGAACTGCCCCGCCACTCCCACGCAGGCCCTCACTACGCCGAACTCTCCCTCCCGTTCCTCCGCCGAGCCGAGGCCACCGCCCTCGGCGCATCCGTCCCCGTCCCCTCTCACGGCGATCCCTCCGCCACCCCCGAAGGGAGCACCTCATGACCCACCCCCGCACCAGCCCGGCGACCCCGGGCGCGGACACCGCCGCCAACCCCTCCACGGACCACGCCACCGGCACCGGACCCAGACCCGCGGCCGGCCCGAGCGACCCGGCCCCCGGCACCACATCCCCCGGCACCACATCCCCCGGCACCACATCCCCCGGCACCACGACCCTCGCCGCTGCCACCCCCGCCGAGCTGCGCGACCACGTCACCGCCGGGCTCGACGACCCCGCACGCGGCTGGCTGCGCCGCGCGCTCGACGAGGCCGCCGCCCACCCGGGCACCCACGGGCCCATCTCCGTGTGGGAGCTGCGCATCGCGGAGGCCGGCCGCCGCTGCGGTCCCGAGCACGCCGACGCCGCCCGCGTCCTCATCCTGCACGCGGCCCGCGCCGACGCCGAGGCCCTCAGCCGGGTCTACTACCAGGGCACCGGCGCCGAACGCCGCGCCGTCCTGTACGCCCTGCCGCATCTGGTGCCCGGCCCCGAAGGGCTGCCGCTCGTCGAGGACGCCCTGCGCACCAACGACACCCGGCTCCTCACCGCCGCCGTGGGCTCCTACGCCGCCCGGCACCTCGACGCCCACCAGTGGCGGCACGCCGTCCTGAAGTGCCTGTTCACCGGCGTGCCCGTGGACGCCGTCGCCGACCTGGACCGCAGGGCCGAAGGCGACACCGAGCTCGCCCGCATGCTCACGGACTACGCGGCCGAGCGCACCGCCGCCGGCCGTACCGTCCCCGCCGACCTGCACCGCGTGCTGACCTTGACCGACCCCCCGGCCACCCCCTCCGCGCCCGCCGCCGACCACGGCTGAGCGCAACCGACGGCAAGGAGTCCCGATGCGCCTCTTCGACCCCCACATCCACATGACGTCGCGCACCACCGACGACTACGAGGCCATGTACGCCGCCGGTGTCCGTGCCGTCGTCGAACCCTCCTTCTGGCTCGGCCAACCCCGCACCTCTCCCGCCTCCTTCCTCGACTACTTCGACGCCCTCCTCGGCTGGGAGCCCTTCCGCGCCGCCCAGCACGGCATCGCCCACCACTGCACCCTCGCCCTCAACCCCAAGGAGGCGAACGACCCCCGCTGTGTCCCGGTCCTCGACGAACTTCCCCGCTATCTCGTCAAGGACCAGGTCGTCGCCGTCGGCGAGATCGGCTACGACTCGATGACCCCCGCCGAGGACACGGCTCTCGCCGCCCAGCTCGAACTCGCCGCCGCCCACGAACTGCCCGCCCTGGTCCACACCCCGCACCGCGACAAGCTCGCCGGCCTGCGCCGCACCCTCGACGTCGTCCGCGAGTCCGCCCTGCCCGTCGACCATGTGCTGATCGACCACCTGAACGAGACCACCGTCAAGGAGGCCAAGGACAGCGGCTGCTGGCTCGGCTTCTCCGTCTATCCCGACACCAAGATGGACGAGGAACGGATGGTCGCCATCCTGCGCGCCTACGGCCCCGAGCGGGTCCTGGTGAACTCCGCGGCCGACTGGGGCCGCAGCGACCCGCTGAAGACCCGCAAGGTCGCCGATCTGATGCTCGCCGAGGGCTTCGACGAGGACGACGTGGACCGGGTGCTGTGGCGCAACCCCGTCGCCTTCTACGGGCTGAGCGGCCGCCTCACCCTCGACGTGACCACGACGGACGCCACCCACGAGGGCAACTCCATCCTCCGCGGAGTACCGAAGGACCCCGGCGCACTCAAGGACCCCGGCGCACCGGAGGATTCCGATACACCGGCCGGCCGGCCCGAGGCGTCCGCCGTCCCGGGGGCGTGACACATGCGCTTCCGCCACCCCGACGGCTCCACCGTCCACCTCGCCTACTGCACCAACGTGCACCCGGCGGAGACCCTCGACGGCGTCCTCGCCCAGCTGCGCGACCACTGCGAGCCCGTCCGCCGCCGGCTCGGACGCGACCGCCTGGGCATCGGCCTCTGGCTCGCCAAGGACGCCGCCCGGGCCCTGGTCTCCGACCCGTCCGCGCTGCGCGGGCTGCGCACCGAACTCGACCGGCGCGGCCTGGAGGTCGTCACCCTCAACGGCTTCCCCTATGAGGGCTTCGGCGCCGAGGAGGTCAAGTACCGCGTCTACAAGCCGGACTGGGCCGACCCCGAGCGCCTGGAGCACACCACCGCCCTGGCCCGGGTCATCGCCGGCCTGCTGCCCGACGACGTCACCCGCGGCACCATCTCCACCCTGCCGCTGGCCTGGCGCACCGCCTACGACGACCGGCGCGCGGAAGCCGCCCGCACCGCCCTGGCCACCCTCGGCGAACGCCTCGACGCTCTCCAGGAACTCACCGGCCGGGACATCCGTGTCGGCCTGGAACCCGAACCGGGCTGTGTCGTCGAGACCACCGGTGACGCTCTCGCCCCGCTCGCCGCGATCGGCCACCCCCGGATCGGGATCTGCGTCGACACCTGCCACCTCGCCACCTCCTTCGAAGATCCGCACACCGCCCTGGACGCCCTCACCGCGGCCGGCGTCCCCGTCGTCAAGTCCCAGCTGTCCGCCGCGCTGCACGCCGAACACCCGCACCTCCCCGAGGTCCGCGAAGCCCTGGCCGCCTTCGACGAACCCCGCTTCCTGCACCAGACCCGCGTCGGCACCGCCGCCGGCCTGCGCGGCACCGACGACCTCGGCGAGGCCCTCACCGGTGACGCCCTGCCCGACGCCGCGCCATGGCGCGCCCACTTCCACGTACCGCTGCACGCCGAGCCCGCGGCGCCCCTCACCTCCACCCTCCCCGTGCTCAAGTCCGTACTGACCCGGCTGGCCGGCGGACCCAAGCCGCTCACCCACCACCTCGAGGTCGAGACCTACACCTGGCAGGCCCTGCCGCCCGAGCTACGGCCCCGCGCCCGCAACCAGCTCGCCGACGGCATCGCCGCCGAACTCACCCTCGCCCGCGACCTGCTGACCGACCTCGGCCTGAAGGAGCTGCCATGACCGAGCGACCCGACCCGTCCCCCGGGCACGGCGACCCCTCCGGCGCCACCGGCCGCCCCACGCCCCTCCTCGTCCTCGACGTCGTCGGCCTCACCCCCCGTCTGCTGCACCACATGCCCCACCTCAAGAAGCTCGCCCAGTCCGGCTCCCAGGCGCCGCTCGGCACCGTCCTGCCCGCCGTCACCTGCGCCGCCCAGTCCACCTTCCTCACCGGCACCCACCCCTCCGAGCACGGCATCGTCGGCAACGGCTGGTACTTCCGCGAACTCGGCGACGTCCTGCTGTGGCGCCAGCACAACGGACTGGTCACCGGCGACAAGCTGTGGGACGCCGCCCGCCGCGCCCACCCCGGCTACACGGTCGCCAACATCTGCTGGTGGTACGCCATGGGCGCCGACACCGACATCACCGTCACCCCCCGTCCCGTCTACTACGCCGACGGCCGCAAGGAACCCGACTGTTACACCCGGCCCCCGGCCCTGCACGACGAACTCACCGACAAACTCGGCACCTTCCCGCTGTTCCACTTCTGGGGACCCGGCGCCGACCTGGTGTCCAGCCGCTGGATCATCGACGCCACCCGGCACATCATGCGGACCCGCGACACCGACCTGACCCTGTGCTACCTCCCTCATCTCGACTACGACCTGCAGCGCTTCGGCCCCGACGACCCGCGCTCCCTGCAGGCCGCCACCGACCTGGACACGGCCCTCGCCCCGCTCCTGGACGACGCCCGCGAGCAGGGCCGTACCGTCGTCGCCCTCTCCGAGTACGGCATCACCCGCGTCGACCGGCCCGTCGACATCAACCGGGCCCTGCGCCGCGCCGGACTCCTCGAGGTGCACACCCAGGACGGCATGGAGTACCTGGACCCGATGGCGTCCCGCGCCTTCGCCGTCGCCGACCACCAGATCGCGCACGTCTACGTCCACCGGCCCGAGGACCTCGACGCGACCAGGGAGGCCCTGAAGGACCTGCCCGGCATCGAGCGGCTCCTCGACGACGAGGGCAAGAAGACCCACCATCTCGACCACCCCCGCGCGGGCGAACTGGTCGCCGTCGCGGAGCCCGACGCCTGGTTCACGTACTACTACTGGCTCGACGACGACCGCGCGCCCGACTTCGCGCAGCTCGTCGAGATCCACCGCAAACCCGGCTACGACCCGGTCGAACTCTTCATGGATCCCCTCGACCCCTACGTCAAGGTCAAGGCCGCGACAGCGCTCGCCCGCAAGAAACTCGGCATGCGCTACCGCATGGCGGTCGTGCCCCTGGATCCGTCACCTATTCGAGGCAGCCACGGCCGCCTCCCCGCGAGCGACGACGAAGGTCCGCTCCTCATCTGCTCCACCCCCCGCGCTGTCGGAGACCGCGTCGCGGCCACCGACGTCAAGCAACTCCTGCTCCGGCTCGCCGGACTCGGCTGACACCGCACGACGCACGGCCGCCGAGATCCGACTACCGAGAGTGAAACACACGGCACTGACAACGGCCCGTCCCGGCGCCATCGGGACCGGCCACGACCGAGAAGGCAGGGCACCCGTGACCCCGTACAACGACCCCAGCACCCCAGCCGTCCCCCTCACCGCCACCCCCGACGAGGCGCTGCGCCGCAGCCTCGGCGTGGGCCGCCGCCGCTTCCTCAGCACCTGCACCGCCGTGGCCGCCGGCGCCGTCGCCGCCCCGGTCTTCGGCGCCGCCCCCGCCCTGGCCCAGGACCGGGGCAGAGACCACGGCCATGACCACGGCCGCGGCCAGGTGCTCGTACCGCCGCACAAGCGCGGCATCATCCTCTACACCGTCCGCGACGCCACCGCCCGCGACCCGCTGGCCAGCGACCTGCCGTCCGGCTTCCGCGAGGTGTTCAAGCAGCTCGCCCGGCACGGCTACCGGCAGGTCGAGTTCGCCGGTTACAACCAGCACGCGAACGCCCCCGGCGGCGCCGGCCTGGAGTCGGTCGAGGGCGCCAAGCTCCTGCGCCGCTGGCTCGACGAGTACGGGCTGCGCGCCCAGGGCAACCACGGCTTCATCCCGTCGTCCTGGCCGCTGACCGAGGCCGACAAGGACACCTTCAAGAAGCACCTGGAGATCGCCAACATCCTCGGCATGGACCACATGGGCACCGGCGGCGACCCCACCGGCAGCTCCTACCGCGCCGACTGGGACGTGGCCGCCGACAAGTGGAACGCTCTCGGTGAGATAGCCCGCCGCGAGGGCATCAAGCTCTACACCCACAACCACGACAGCGCCTACGGCTTCCTGCTCGACGGCGGCCCGCTGGACGACCAGGGCCGCCCGACCCGCAGTTCGGGCATCCGGAAGCTGGAGTACTTCCTCAAGGTCACCGACCCGAAGCTGGTCTGGCTGGAGATGGACATCTTCTGGGCGCACGTCGCCCAGTACAAGTTCCACACCTACACCGCGCACGACGGCTCCACCCGCAAGAACGTCTTCGACCCGGCGGCCCTGGTCGCCCGGCACAACAAGCGCTACCCGCTGTTCCACGCCAAGGACGGTGTCGTCAGCACCACCAACGGCATGGGCTGGGACATGGTGCCGTTCGGCACCGGCGACATCGACTACACGACGTTCTTCTCCCGCGTCGGGCTGAGCAACTACCGCAACCCGATGGTGGAGGACGACAACTCCCCGAGCGCCACCGACCCCGCGCAGTCGCTGCGCGAGGCCAAGATCAGCTACGACAACATGGCGGCCCTGCGCAAGCGGCGCTGCTGAGCGGTACGCGACACGGACCGGGCGGTCCCTCCCGAGGTACGGGAGGGGCCGCCCGGTCCGTGCGGTGGTGCGGAAGGCGCCCGGCTCAGCCCTCCCCGAGCGGGCGGGGGTTCGGCGTCACCTTCTTGCTCTTCGTGCGCCCCGGCGGTTGCAGGAACAGCGCGACCACTCCGGCGAACAGCGAGATGCCGCCCGCCAGTCCGAAGGCGCCGTTGAAGCCCCACGCGGCGACGACCATGGAACCCATGCCCGCGCCCAGGCCGGAGACCAGCTTGGAGCTGTAGACCATCCCGTAGTTGGTGGCGTTGTTGTTCTCACCGAAGTAGTCCGCGGTCAGCGCCGCGAACATCGGGAAGATGGCGCCGCCGCCGAAGCCCGAGATGGCCGAGAAGATCAGGAACAGCGGCAGGTTCTTGATCTCCGCCGACCAGATGATGCCGAACTGCGCCAGCCCCAGGATGAGACACACGTACAGCAGGCACTGCTTGCGGCCGTAGAGGTCGGACAGCCAGCCGATCACACCGCGCCCGGTGCCGTTGACGATCGCCTTCAGCGACATGGCGGTGGCCACGATGCCGGCCGCGAAGCCCGCGTCCTCGCCGATGTCGACCTGGAACGCGATGCCGAAGATGTTCACGCCGGAGGTGCAGGCGAGACAGAACCACATCAGCGCGACCCGGCCGGTCTTCCATGCCTCAAGGGGTGAGTACTGCTTGACGGCCGGCGGGTTCTTCTCCAGCGAGCGCCGGGCCCGCGGGTCGTCCGGCGGGTTCAGCGGGTCGATGGTGTCGGGCCACCAGTTCTTCGGCGGGTCACGGAAGAAGGACCCGGCGACGGCAACCACCGCGGCGAGGAACAGACCGCAGGAGACCAGCACCCAGCGGAAGTTCGAGCCGTCCATGTAGCCGTGGAAGATGAACACGAACGGCACCGAGCCGTAGGCGAAACCGCCGTTGACGAAGCCGGTCTTGCCGCCCTTGCGCTCCGGGTACCACTTGCCGACCATGTTGACGCAGGTCGCGTACACCATGCCCGCGCCCATCCCGCTGAAGACGCCGAACCCGAGGAAGGCGAGGGCGACATGCGGCGCGAAGGCCAGCGACAGATAGCCGAGCAGCGTGCCGACCGCACCGAGCATCATCGCCCACCGCGCGGGCAGCTTGCCGTTCTCCCGCAGCCGTCCCGCCGGGAAGGCCACCGCGGCCTGGCAGAACACCCAGGCGGTCATCATCCAGTAGATGCTGCTGCTGGACCACTGGTGGGCCTCGTGCAGCGTGTCCTCGGCGGACGCGAAGGCGTACTCGGCGGACGAGATGCCCATCATGCCCACCCAGGGCAGGATCACCATCCACTTGCGTTTGCGGCCCATGATGTCGACGTCGGTCTCGCCGACACGGTAGACGCGTCCGTTCCTGTCGGTCACCTCCCGGTAGGTGGCGACCCGCGTAACGTCGGTAGTTGTCACGTTGTTTGCACCCCTTGCGTCGAAAGTTCTGGCCAGCGCCCCCTGTCCAATGCCTTTCGTGCGCGCACGGGTCCCGGAGCCGGCCGACGCGCACCGTCGGCCGGCCCCCCGCAGCCTCACCTCATGAGCCGCCCCCCAGCAGTCCCGCCGCCCGCGCCCACCGGTACTTGGCGCCCAGCACGGCCACCGGCTTCTCGGTCGTGTACGGGTACGCCACGACCCCCCGCTCGAAGAGGTACTGGCAGGCCTCCTCGACCTCCACGTCGCCCGCGAGCGACGCGACGACCGGCTTCTCGATGCCCCGCTCGCGGAACTCGGCCACCACGCGCGCGGTGAGCTCCGCGAAGACCATCGGGGGAGTGACGATGGTGTGCCAGTAGCCGAGGACCAGCGCATGGATCCGGGGGTCCTCCAGACCGAGCCGGATCGTCGCCTCGTACGTCGACGGCGGCTCGCCCCCGGTGATGTCCACCGGGTTGCCCGCCGCGCCGAACGGCGGGATGAACCGGCGGAACGCCTCGTCCAGATCCGGCGGGATCTCCATCAGGGACAGGCCGTTGTCCGTCACCGCGTCCGACAGCAGCACCCCGCTGCCGCCCGCCCCCGTGATGATCACGACGTTGTCGCCCTGCGGCGTGGGCAGGACCGGCAACGCGCGCGCGTACTCCAGCATCTCGTTGAGCCCGGGAGCCCGGATGACGCCGGCCTGCCGCAGGATGTCGTCGTACACGGCGTCGTCGCCCGCCAGAGCCCCGGTGTGCGACCCGGCGGCCTTGGCGCCGGCGGCCGTCCGCCCCGCCTTCAGCACCACGACGGGCTTCTTCGGCACGGTCGCCCGCGCCGCCTCGACGAAGGCGCGGCCGTCCTTGAGGTCCTCCAGGTGCATCGCGATGCACTCGGTGTGCGGGTCCTCGCCGAACCAGGTCAGCAGGTCGTCCTCGTCCAGGTCCGACTTGTTGCCGAGGCCGACGATCGCCGACACACCGGTCTTGGTGGTCCGCGCGAAGCCCAGGATCGCCATGCCGATGCCGCCGGACTGCGAGGTCAGCGCCACCCCGCCCTTGACGTCGTACGGCGTGCAGAACGTGGCGCACAGGTCCTGCCACGTCGAGTAGTAGCCGTAGATGTTCGGCCCGAGCAGCCGGATGCCGTGCCGCTCCGCGATCGCGACGATCTCCTCCTGGAGGGCGTGCTCACCGGTCTCCGCGAACCCGGAGGGGATCAGCACGGCGTTCGGGATGCCCTTGCGCCCCACCTCCTCCAGTGCCGACGCCACGAACTTCGCGGGGATGGCGAAGACCGCCACATCCACCTCACCGGGTACGTCCGTGACACTCTTGTACGCCTTGCGGCCCAGAATGTCATCGGCCCGGGGGTTCACCGGATGGATGTCCCCGGCGAAACCGCCGTCGACCAGGTTGCGCATCACCGAGTTGCCGATCTTGCCCTGCTCGTTGGACGCGCCGATCACGGCGACCGACGACGGCTGCATCAGCCGGCGCATCGAGGTGAGGATCTCCGCGCGCGTGTAGCGCCTGCGCTCCTTGCGCACCTCGGAGGAGAGGATCACCCGGATGTCGGCGGCCACCGCACCCTCCGCCGTGGCGATGACCGGGTTGAGGTCCACCTCGGCGATCTCCGGGAAGTCCGCGACGAGTTGGCCCACCCGGCGGATCTGCTCGGCGACCGCCCACCGGTCCACGGCGGCCTGGCCGCGCACCCCGCGCAGGATCTCCGCGGAGCGGATCGAGTCCAGCATGGACAGCGCCTCGTCGGCGGTCACGGGCGCCAGCCGGAAGGTGACGTCCTTCAGGACCTCCACCAGGACCCCGCCCAGCCCGAACGCGACCACCTTCCCGAACGTCGGATCGGTGACCGCGCCGACGATGACCTCCTGCCCTCGCGGCAGCAATTCCTGCACCTGGACGCCCTCGATACGGGCGTCCGCGTCGTACGCGCGCGCGTTGTCGACGATGCGGTGGAACGCCGCCCGTACGTCCGCCGCCCCCTCGACACCCACGATCACCCCGCCGGCGTCGGTCTTGTGCAGGATGTCGGGGGAGACGATCTTCATGACGACCGGCCCGCCGAAGCGCGCCGCGTACGCCACCGCCTCGTCGACGTCCCTCGCCAGCTCCTCGCCCGGTACGGCGATCCCGTACGCGTCGGCGATCACCTTGCCCTCGGGCGCGGTCAGCGCGGTACGGCCATCCGCCCGCACCGCGTCGAGCAGCGTCCGCACCCGGATGACGCGGTCCTCGGCCATCACGTCAGATCACCCCGTTCGACTTGAGCAGGCGCAGCTCCTCGTCGCCGAGGCCGAGCTCGCCGACGTAGACCTCTGCGTTGTGCTCGCCGAGCAGCGGTGAACTGGTCACCTCCACCGGCGAGTCGGACAGCTTCAGCGGGCTGCCCACAGTCACGAAGTCGCCGCGCTCGGGGTGCGGGACGGTGACCACCATCTCGTTCGCGACCAGCGAGGAGTCCTCGATGATCTCCTTCGTGGACAGGATCGGCCCGCACGGGATGTTGTGGGCGTTCAGCCGCTCCAGCACCTCCCACTTGGGCAGCGTCGACGACCACTCCTCGATCAGCTGGAACATCTTGCTCAGCTTGGGCAGCCGGGCCTCCGGCGTCGCCCACTCGGGGTCGTCGGCCAGCTCGGGCCGGCCGATGAGCTCGCTGACCGGCTTCCAGCCGACGGGCTGCACGATGACGTACACGTAGTCGTTCGGGCCGCCCGGCGCGCACTTGACCGCCCAGCCCGGCTGACCTCCGCCGGACGCGTTCCCGGACCGGGGAACCTCGTCGCCGAAGTCGTCGTTGGGATATTCGGGAAGTGGGCCGTGGGACAGGCGCTGCTGATCGCGCAGCTTCACCCGGCAGAGGTTGAGCACGGCATGCTGCATGGCCACATTGACCCGCTGCCCGCGCCCGGTGGACTCGCGCTGGAAGAGCGCCGCGAGAATCCCGGCCACGGCGTGCACCCCCGTGCCCGAGTCCCCGATCTGGGCCCCCGTCGCCAGCGGCGGCCCGTCCTCGAAACCGGTGGTCGACATCGACCCGCCCATGGCCTGCGCCACGACCTCGTACGCCTTGAAGTCGGTGTACGGGCCGTCGCCGAACCCCTTGATGGAGGCATAGACGATCCGAGGATTGATCTCCTGGATGCGGTCCCAGGTGAAGCCCATGCGGTCGACCGCGCCCGGCCCGAAGTTCTCGACCATGACGTCGGAGCGCCGGATCAGCTCGGTCAGGATCTCCTTGCCGCGCTCGGTCTTGGTGTTCAGGGTGATGCTCCGCTTGTTGCAGTTGAGCATCGTGAAGTAGAGGGAGTCGACGTCCGGGAGGTCGCGCAACTGCTTGCGCGTGATGTCACCGGTCGGCGCCTCCAGCTTGACGACGTCCGCGCCGAGCCAGGCGAGCAACTGGGTCGCGGACGGCCCGGACTGCACATGCGTCATGTCCAGGACGCGGATGCCTTCGAGAGCCTTGGACGGAGTATCCGTCGTGCCGGTCATGCAGGCCACCTCACTTGTACATGGTCTGGTTCATGGTTCCGGGGGCGTACGCGTCGGGATCGACCCAGACGTTGATCAGCGACGGCTTCCCGGACTCACGGGCGCGCCGCAGCGCGGGGCCGATGTCGGCGGGGTCGCGGACCTCCTCGCCGTAACCGCCCAGCATCTGCGCGAACTTGTCGTAGTGGACGTCGCCGAGCGTGTTGCCGACCCGCTCGCGCTCCAGGCCGTACTTCTGCGCCTGGCCGTAACGGATCTGGTTCATCGAGGAGTTGTTGCCGACGATGCCGACGAAGGGGAGGTCGTAGCGGACGAGGGTCTCGAAGTCCCAGCCGGTCAGGGAGAACGCGCCGTCGCCGAAGAGCGCGACGACCTCCTTGTCGGGCCGCGCCTGCTTGGCCGCGAGCACGAACGGCACCCCGACGCCGAGCGTGCCGAGCGGACCCGGGTCCATCCAGTGCCCGGGCGACTTGGGCTGCACGACCTGACCGGAGAAGGTGACGATGTCGCCGCCGTCGCCGATGTAGATGGAGTCCTCGGTGAGGAAGTCGTTGATCTCGCTGACCAGCCGGTACGGGTGGATCGGCGAGGCGTCCGACCTCAGGCTGGGCAGCCGCTTCTCCAGGGCGGTCTGCTCGGCCGCGCGCAGCTCGTCCAGCCACTCCTTGCGCTTGGACGCGCCCCCGTTGACGCGCCCGGACGCGGCCTCGGTCACCGACTTCAGCACCAGGCCGGCGTCCCCGACGATGCCGAGGTCGATGTCGCGGTTCTTGCCGACGGTGCGGTAGTCGAGGTCGATCTGCACGACGGTCGCGTCCGGCGACAGCCGCTTGCCGTAGCCCATGCGGAAGTCGAAGGGCGTGCCGACGATCACGATGACGTCGGCGTTGGAGAAGGCGTAGCGGCGGGACAGCTGGAAGTGGTGCGGGTCGCCGGGCGGCAGGGTGCCGCGGCCGGCACCGTTCATATAGGCGGGGATGTTGAGGGTGCGTACGAGTTCTATGGCCGCCTCGGTGCCCCGTGTCGTCCACACCTGGCTGCCGAGCAGGATGGCCGGCTTCTCGGCGTGGACGAGCAGATCGGCGAGCCGCTCCACGGCTTCCGGGTCACCGGCGGAGCGGGTGGAGGCACGGTAGGCGCCCGCCTGGGGCACCCGCGCCTTGGCCACCGGCACCTTGGCGTCGAGGACGTCGCGGGGGATCTCCAGGAAGGAGGGCCCGGGGGCGCCGTGGTAGCACTCGCGGAACGCCATCGAGACCATGTCCGCGGCGCGCGCCGTGTCCGGCACGGCCGCCGCGAACTTGGTGATCGGCGTCATCATGTCGACGTGCGGCAGGTCCTGCAGGGACCCCATCTTGTGCTGGGTGAGGGCGCCCTGGCCGCCGATGAGCAGCATCGGTGACTCGGCGCGGAAGGCGTTGGCGACGCCGGTGACGGCGTCGGTGGTGCCGGGTCCGGCGGTGACGACGGCGCAGCCGGGCTTGCCGGTGATACGGGCGTACCCGTCGGCGGCGTGGGCGGCGACCTGCTCGTGACGGACGTCGACGACCTCGATGCCCTCGTCGACGCAGCCGTCGTAGATGTCGATGATGTGGCCGCCGCAGAGGGTGTAGATGCGGTCGACCCCCTCGGCCTTCAGCGCCTTGGCTACGAGATGACCACCGGAGATGACGTCCTGGGTGTCGTCGGGCATGGCGAAGTCCTGTCCCTTCGTAGGGGGTGGGAGCGGCTCTCGCGGTACATTGCATACAGTCGACGAATACTGTATGAACCTTGTTATCCCGCATCCGGTGGGTGGTGTCCAGGGGGCGTGCGGCACTTTCGAGTCAGGAGCCGAAATGGACCTGTACGAACACCAGGCAAGGGAACTCTTCGCAGAACACGGCATCTTGGTGCCACGGGCGGAGGTCACGGACTCGTCCAAGGAAGCCCGCGACATCGCGCGCCGCCTCGGCGGCCGGGTCGTCGTCAAGGCGCAGGTGAAGACCGGCGGCCGGGGCAAGGCGGGCGGTGTGAAGCTCGCCGCGGACCCCGCGGCCGCCGAACTCACCGCCCGTCAGATCCTCGGCATGGACATCAAGGGCCACACCGTCGGCACGATCATGCTGGCCGAACCCGTCGACATCGAGGCCGAGTTCTACGTGTCCTATGTCCTCGACCGCGCGGCCGGCCGCTTCCTCGCGATCGCGTCCGCCGAGGGCGGCATGGAGATCGAGGAGGTCGCCGCCACCCGGCCCGAGGCCGTCGCGCGCATCCCCGTCGACCCCGCCGAGGGCGTCACCTCCGCGAAGGCCGGCGAGATCGCCCAGGCCGCCGGACTGCCGCCGCAGACCGTCGACGTCCTCGTCCGCCTCTGGGAGGTGCTGGCCCGCGAGGACGCCCTCCTCGTCGAGGTCAACCCGCTCGTGCGCACCGCCCAGGGGCAGATCCTCGCCCTCGACGGCAAGGTCACCCTCGACGACAACGCCCGCTTCCGGCAGGCCCGCTGGGGCGCCGACGGCGTCGAGCACGGCGACGCCCTGGAGGCGGCCGCCGCAGCCAAGGGCCTCAACTACGTCAAGCTCGACGGCGAGGTCGGCATCATCGGCAACGGCGCCGGCCTCGTCATGTCCACCCTCGACGTCGTCGCCGGCTGCGGCGCCCGGCCCGCCAACTTCCTCGACATCGGCGGCGGAGCCTCCGCGCAGATCATGGCCGACGGCCTCTCCGTCATCCTGTCCGACCCGGACGTGAAATCCGTCCTCGTCAACGTCTTCGGCGGCATCACCGCCTGCGACGCCGTCGCCGACGGCATCGTCCGCGCCCTGGACACCGTCCGGTTGACCAAACCGCTCGTCGTCCGCCTCGACGGCAACAACGCCGCCCGGGGCCGGGCCATCCTCGACGAGCACGCCCACCCGCTGGTCCAGCAGGCCACCACCATGGACGGCGCCGCAGCCCGCGCCGCCCGACTCGCCGCCGCCACCGCCTGAGGAGACACGACGACATGGCCATCTATCTCACCAAGGAGAGCAAGGTCCTCGTCCAGGGCATGACCGGCGGCGAGGGCATGAAGCACACCCGGCGGATGCTCGCCGCCGGCACGAATGTCGTCGGCGGCGTCAACCCGCGCAAGGCCGGCCACACCGTCGACTTCGACGACCGCGCTGTCCCCGTCTTCGGCTCCGTCGCCGAGGGCATCGACGCGACCGGCGCCGACGTCACCGTCGTCTTCGTCCCGCCCGCCTTCGCCAAGGCGGCCGTCACCGAGGCCGCCGACGCCGGCATCCAGCTCGCCGTCGTCATCACCGAGGGCATCCCCGTCCACGACACCGTCGCCTTCACCACCCACGCCACCGCGCGCGGCACCCGGGTCATCGGCCCCAACTGCCCCGGCCTCATCACCCCCGGCCAGTCCAACGCCGGCATCATCCCGCCCGACATCACCAAGCCCGGCCGGATCGGCCTGGTCTCCAAGTCCGGCACCCTCACCTACCAGCTCATGTACGAACTGCGGGACATCGGCTTCTCCACCTGCGTCGGCATCGGTGGCGACCCCGTCGTGGGCACCACCCACATCGACTGCCTCGCCGCGTTCCAGGACGACCCCGACACCGAACTGATCGTGCTCATCGGGGAGATCGGCGGCGACGCCGAGGAACGCGCGGCCGCCTACATCCGCGACCACGTCACCAAACCGGTCGTCGGCTACATCGCCGGATTCACCGCACCCGAGGGCAAGACCATGGGACACGCCGGCGCGATCGTCTCCGGCTCCTCCGGTACAGCCGCCGCGAAGAAGGAGGCCCTGGAGGCGGTCGGCGTACGGGTCGGCGGCACCCCCACCGAGACCGCGCGCCTCGTCCTGGACCGGCTCACCACCGGCGCGTGACGTCACTCATAGTCCACGCGCGCTCACTTACGGGTGAGCCCGCCCCTCGCTAGCGTCCCCCCAGCCATCTCTCCACCGCCCCCGACTGTGCACCGAGAGCGGAGAACCCTTGGCCACCACCCTCACCCTCAAATCCGGCACCTCCTGGGCCGACGCCTGGCAGCGCTGCCTCGCCGTCGCCCCGGAGGCGTTCCGGGACGACCGGGTCCTCAACCTCTGGAACGGCTCCTGGCAGGCGGACGGCCGTGCGCTGCCCGCCACCAGCCCCGTCGACGGCAGCCCCATCGCGGGTCCGCCCCGCCTGGACCGGGCCACCGCCCACCAGGCCGTACGCGCCTCGCTCGACCAGCACCGCGCCTGGCGGCACGTCCCCCTCGACGAACGGCGGGCCCGTGTCGCCGCCACCCTCGACGCCCTCGCCCACCACCGCGACCTGCTCGCCCTCCTCCTCGCCTGGGAGATCGGCAAGCCCTGGCGGCTCGCGACGGCCGACGTCGACCGCGCCATCGACGGCGTCCGCTGGTACGTCGACGGCATCGAACCGATGACCGCCGGCCGGTCCCCGCTCGACGGACCCGTGTCCAACATCGCCAGCTGGAACTACCCGATGAGCGTGCTCGTTCACGCAGTGCTGGTACAGGCCCTGGCGGGCAACGCGGTCATCGCCAAGACCCCGACCGACGGCGGTGTCGCCTGTCTGACCCTGGCCTGCGCGCTCGCCGCCCGCGAGGGGATCCCGGTCACCCTCGTCAGCGGCAGCGGAGGCGAGCTGTCCCAGGCGCTGGTGCGGGCGCCCGAGATCGGCTGCGTCTCCTTCGTCGGCGGTCGCGACACCGGCGCGGCGGTGGCCACGGCCGTCGCCGACCTCGGCAAGCGCCACATCCTCGAACAGGAAGGACTCAACACCTGGGGCATCTGGAACTACTCGGACTGGGACACGCTCACGACGGTCGTCCCCAAGCTCTTCGACTACGGCAAACAGCGCTGCACGGCCTATCCCCGCTTCGTCGTCCAACGCGAGCTGTTCGACGACTTCCTGGCCGCCTACCTCCCCGCGGTCCGCACCCTGCGGACAGGCCACCCGTTGGCCGTCGAACAACCCCACGACCCATACCCCAGCCTGGACTTCGGCCCGGTGATCAACGCCGCCAAGGCCAAGGAGCTCCACGACCAGGTCGCCGAGGCGATCGACCGGGGTGCCGTCCCGCTGCACCGCGGCCGGCTCTCCGACGCCCGCTTCCTCCCCGGCCAGGACACCTCGGCATACGTCCAGCCCGTCACCCTCCTCAACCCGCCCCGGTCCTCCCCACTGCACCACGCGGAACCCTTCGGCCCGGTCGACACGATCGTCCTGGTCGACACCGAGGCGGAACTGCTGGCCGCCATGAACGCCTCCAACGGGGCGCTCGTCGCCACGCTCTCCACCGACGACCGGGCGACCTACGACCGGCTGGCCCCGCAGATCCGCGCCTTCAAGGTCGGCCACGGCACACCCCGCTCACGCGGCGACCGCGACGAACTGTTCGGCGGCTTCGGCGCGTCCTGGCGCGGCGCGTTCGTGGGCGGCGACCTACTGGT
This sequence comes from Streptomyces sp. RK62, assembly GCF_018070255.1. NCBI lineage: Bacteria > Bacillati > Actinomycetota > Actinomycetes > Kitasatosporales > Streptomycetaceae > Streptomyces > Streptomyces sp. RK62. The sequence continues at coordinate 68,659 of NZ_JAGPYD010000001.1, forward strand.
ACGCGCGGTGACGATCGGCCCGGAGGGTGAGCGCCTCCCGGGCAACTTCCCGGAGTATCAACTCCTGCCTTGAGGACGGGCGGGGGAGCGGCTGGCGGGGCTCGCCGGCACCAGTCCCTCCCCTGACCGTGGGCACCCGGACCGAACCGGGGCATCGGCGGGCCGGCCGGTCGGGTCCGGTCAGCTGATGCCCTGCCGGTCCGGCCGCAGCGCGAACTCCCGATCGGGGGCGTTCGGTGCCGAGGCCTCGACCGCCTGCCGCAACAGCTCCCGGTGCCGCAGCAAGGGCTCCCGCCGGTCCGGGAGAGCGAGCAGCAGCAAGTCGTCCAGCCCCGCCAGCAGTCGCCGGGTCACCTGGGGACTGTCGGCGCCGCACCCCCGTACCTCGGTGAACCCGAGATCCACCAACTCGTTCCACCCCGGCACGGGCAGCACCAGCCGCACGGCCCCGGCCCGGTCCCGGTGCACGGACTCGTCCAGCGGTCGCCGGGACAGCGCCGCGAGGAACTGCACGATCCGGTCGAGCGCCTGCACAGCCGTCGTCGGGTCGTTCACCGCCGGGGACAGGGCCCGCAGCGCGATGTCGCACAGCTGCCGCAGCCCGAAACCGAGGTCCTGGTGGTACGTCCGCTCCACACCGACCGACGCGGTACGGCGCAACGCGCCCGCCGGCGGCGCGGCCCCGCCGTGCACGGCCAGCAGCGGCGTGCCCGGCACCACGAAGTCCCCGATCCGCGGGACCAGCCGCAGCACGACCCCGTGCCGCCGCGCCACCCGCACCAGCCGCGCGACGTGCACGTCCCGCAACACCCCGGCCCGCCCGTCGTACGCCACCCACGCCGTCGGCTCACCGAGCCGGGACGCATCCTCACCACCCGCGGAGGGCGCCATCGAGGCCACCATCCGAAAGGACTCCGCGGCGATCCGCGCGATCACATGACTGATCCGCATGAGCCGCAGCGTGCCGTTCACGTACAGCACGAAGAGCAGCAGGCTCAGCGCGACCATGCACAGCGTGAGCACCGACTGCACCAGCGGCAGCGTCGTCACCTTCCGCGGATCGTCGGTCGTGTCGAACGACGTCAGCACCAGCAGACTGAGCACGAAGGTCGCGAGAAAGACGGCGAACGTCGCCTTGGTGATCCGGCTGCGCACGAAGAGCCGTACGACCCGCGGGGTGAACTGCCCGCTCGCCATCTGGACGGCGACCAGCGAGATGCTGAACACCACCCCGATGAAGGTCATCATCGCCGACCCGACGGCGTTCACGACGGTCTTGGTGTCCTCCGAGAACCGCAGCAGCTCCTCGAGGGACGCGTAGTCGCCCTCCTCCCGCAGCGCGTCCACGATCGCCGCGTCCAGCGCCTCCGCCGCCACCCAGACGAAGAAGACACCCACCATCGCGACGGTCGGCGCGAACCAGAACGTGTCCCGCAGATGCTCCCGGAACGGCGACAACGCCCGCGGCCGCCGTCGCCCCGCGGCCGGGCTCTGCGTAACCAGCCAGTCACTCATGGTGCGACCCTAGGCGCGCCGGGCCACGAGGTCCGGGACCCCCGCCCGACGGAAGGAAACGCAGGTGAAAGGCACTCCGAAAGCTTGGTATTGTTGTCCATGTCGCCGACGGGACACCCCGGCGCGGTGACACACACCTAGTCCGGGTGGCGGAATGGCAGACGCGCTAGCTTGAGGTGCTAGTGCCCTTTATCGGGCGTGGGGGTTCAAGTCCCCCCTCGGACACACAGTGAGACCGATACCGGTTGAGTCAGTGCGACTCGGCCGGTTTCGTCGTTTCCGGACGGTCTTCGAGCCACGTCGGCCACCCACCCCGCGGCCGCTACGATGATCGCCCGCCGGAGCCGCCAGGGGGAGCCCGCCGCATGACCACCACGGAGGCGCGGGGCGGGTCGGCTGCGGTGGGGGATGCGGCTCGCGGCGTCACCGGCCCGTTCTATGGGTACGCCGTGCTCGCCAACTCGCTGTTCCAGCGCGGCGTGTTCGTCCTCTATCTCCAGCAGCGCGGCTTCTCCGCCGGGCAGGTGGCCGTGCTGCAGACGCTGATCTACCTGGTCAGCGGGCTTGCGGAGCTGCCGACCGGCGTCATCGCCGACCGCATCGGCAGGCGCGCGAGCATCGTGATCGGGCAGGTGCTGATCGCCGTATGTCTGCTCGGGCAGGCGGCGTCCTCGCAGTACTGGGTGTTCGTGGCGCTGTTCATCGGCCACGGCGTGGGCATGGCCTGCGTGTCCGGTTCGGACACCGCCCTTCTGTACGACCTGCTCGTGCGGCGGGGTGCGACGGCCGGTTACGTGAGGATCAGGTCCCGGTTCACCATGCTCGGGACGGTCACCTCGGGAGTCGCCATCGTCCTCGGAGGTCAGCTGCAGCGGTTGTCGTGGGCGATCGTCTACGTTGGGTCCGCCGCGTGCCTCGTCCTGGCCGTGCTGGTGCTGATGGCGCGGGTGCCCGAGATCCGTGGCGCGGACGCCGTGGACGAGCAGGGCGGGACCGGCAAGGCGCACGTCGACACCACCGCGTGGCGGGCGCTGCTCCGGGTCGCTACGCCGGCGCTGCTGACGCTCGCCGTGGTGTCCGGACTGATGCACGCGACCCTGACGCCGTACATCATCTTCACGCAGCAGGTCCTGTCCGATCAGGGCGCGGGCACCGCACTCGTCAGTGTGGTCATCGCGGGGGGATTCCTCGCAGGCGGACTCGTTCCCCTGTTGTCCGGTCGCGCGGACCGGCGTCTCGGGTATCGGGTCGTCGTCCCGGTGTCCCTTCTGGCGCTCGCCGCGGCCCTCGGCCTCAGCGGCCTCGGCCTGGTGTGGGTCACCGTCACCGCGTTCCTCGTCCTGGTCGGGGTTCCCGAGATCACCGCGGTGCTCGTGGACAACGTCCTCAACGAGGCGGTGCCGTCCCGCCACCGGGCGAGCCTGCTGTCGATGATCGCGTTCGTGGAGTCGGTGCTGATCGGCACCGGCTATCTCGTCCTCGGCACGCTCATGGACGGGCTGGGCTCCGGCGCGGGCATGGCCGCCTACGCCGTCGTACCGCTGCTGGCGTGTCTGCTGTGGCTTCCGGTGCTTCTCCGACGGGCGGGGGTGGCCACCGGCACGGGGAGGTCCGCCGGCCAGAACACATCCTGAAACCGGCGGACCTCCCTTGTCTGCCGCATGGGGAAGACGGGGCGCTACTTCTCCAACTCCTCGTCCCGCAGCAGGTCACCCCGCAGGGCCTTGTCCGTGGCCCGTCCTATGACGGCGGTCGATCCGGCGTCCACTGCGCCCCCGACGACGCCGCCCAGAATGGGGACGCCCTTGGCGAGCGTGATCGCGGCGCGCTTCGTTCCGTACTTCGCGACCAGGTGTGTGCCGGCCTTCCTGTTGATCGCGCGGATCATGGTGATCGGAATCTTCTTGATCATTTGCTCGCCGAGTTTCTGGCCGACCTTCACCCCGAAGGCCGCCAGGACGCTCTGGGTGCTCATTCCGATCGCGAGCATCATCGCGACGGTCCGGGCGTGCGGGTCACGGATGTCCCACCCCCGGAGGTGCGCGATGCCGCCGGCCATCCGCATGTTGACGGTGACGGCAGCGGCAACGTTGGCGGGGAGTGTCACACCTGCGGTGATCAGCCCGCCGAGACCGGTGACGAAACCCTGAGTGCCGGCCGCGGCCACGGACTCTTTGATAAGCCGGGCGACGACCGCGTCGATGTCGTCCTTCATGTCCTCCGGAGACCGGCGCTCTTCGTCGTCCGGCGCCCGGTAGGCGTCCCCCTGCCGTCGCGACAGACGGTCCTCGGCCCAGACAACCGACCCGGTGATCGGGCCGATGCCCTTCACCATCACCTTCTCCGCGAGATCGGCGACCCATCGCCCCGTCTTCTCGACGGCCCCTTCGTCGGGCGTCTTGTCCTCGGCCCCCTCGTCAGGAGACTTCTCGTCGGCCATCACGCACCACCCCTCCTGCGGACTCTCCAGGTCGGAGCACCCCGCACTGCTGACCCGCCCACCCCTTGGTGTCACGACCCCCTCGCCGTGCCGCCCTTCACAAGTAGGGCGAAGCGGCTACACACTTCCACACGATGAAAGCATCGTCAAACGGCGATAGTTGGCCTGAATGTACCTTTCGGCTGTGGCTGGGGTCCGGCCATTAACCGGCGCCACAACCGGACTCCACGAGGAAAGGACTGGGTTGCCCCGTCCATGAGACGTACAGGCCGTCCCGGGCCCGCGTGCAGGCGACGAACAGCAGGCAGCGTTCCGCAGCGAGGTCGGCTTCGTGCTGAAGGCGGTCGACGTCTTCCGGCGTGACCGCGGAAGGGTTCGGCAGAGCCGCGTCGTTCACCCCGACGACGGCGGCATAGCGGTACTCGAGCCCCTTGAAGGTGTGCATGGTGCCCACGTTGACAGCGTCGTCGGTACGGGCCGCACCGGCCCGGACACGGCTTGCGGGGATTCCGGCTTTCAGCAGCGCGTCTCTGACCTTCTCGCAGGTCTTGTTGAAGCGCGCGCAGACCCCGATCTCGCCGTACGCCGCACCGCCGTCCACCCACTCCCGCACCTGCTCGACCAGGGCGTCGAGTTCGGCCTCCTCCGTAGCCGCCTCGTGGACGTATGGCCCGGAGCCGTGCAGGACGGAGCTGTACCCCACCAGGGTGTCGTGCCGCCCGCTGTCGGCCAGTTCGGCGAAGGGCCGGCCCAGAAGGAGACCTGTCGCCCAGCTGAGGATCTCCTGCGTGGAACGGTAGTTCTTGCGCAGCTTCGTCGAACGGCCCGCGACGTTGATGCCGAGGGCCTTCAGCGACACCCGGTTGTCGTAGATCCGCTGGTGCGGGTCACCGGCGATGAACAGATCGTCCGGCCGTGACGGGGCGGCCGCCCGCAGCATCCTCCACTGGACCGGGTGCAGGTCCTGCGCCTCGTCGACGACGATGTGCCGGTAGGCCGGGCCCTGCCCGGCCAGCAGGTCGGTGGCCTCCGCGCAGGTGCCGAGATAGGTGCGCAGTCCGTCCTCGTCCAGCCGCCGGGTGAACTCCTCCACGGTCCGCCACACCAGCGGTCGCGCACCGGAGGACAGGGCGCTGCCGCGGCCCCGCCGCTCGCAGCTCTCGTACGCCTCCTGCGTACGGATGTCCTGGGCCAGGACGACGTGCTTGTACTCCTGGGCGAGGAACTGCGGGGTTCCGGAGAAGCCGGTGGCCGCCGCGGCCTGTTCCCACCGGGCGGTCTCCTCGTATCCGTTGAGCGGCCGGCGAGACGTGTTCACCACACGTCCGGCGAAGGCGTCCACCGTCATGACGTCGACCCGGTCGCGGAGGTCCGGGTCGTCGACGAGCAGGCCGAGCCCCTCGGTGAGAGCGTCCACGAGCGCGTTGGTGAACGTGGTCAGGAGAATGCGGTCGCCGTCGCGCAGGTGCCGCAGCAGATGCCGCACCCGGTGGAGGGCGACGACGGACTTGCCGGTGCCCGGACCCCCGGTCACCTGGGCGGGACCGGAGAACGACGGGCGGTAGGCCACCTTGTGCTGGGTCGGGTGCAGGAAGACGCGCCAGGCGGCGAAGGGCTTGTCCAGGATGTCGCGCATCTCGTCGGAGTCCGAGACGACCGCGATGCGGGCGCGGCTGCGGTGGATCGCGGTCTCGTAGTCCGACGCGTCGACGGGGGCCGCCGGCGCGTGGGCGAGCGCGACGGACACCACGTCCCGCCAGACCTCCTCCACGGTGAACCCGGCCGCGAGGTACTCCAGCACCTCCCGCTGGTCCTGGGGGAAGTACGGCGCGAAGACCTCCAGCTGCTCCAGGTCGGTCAGCGCGCGGGCCTGCCGCAGCGTCGTACCGTCGATGCCGAGCGCCGCCATGTCCCCGTCGGAGACCTTCGCGAACAGCCGCCGGTCCGGCTCGGGCGCGATCCGCTCGTACGCGGGCGTCAGTTCCTCCAGAGAGGCGATGTCGCGGATCTCGACGGCACGGGTGACGGTGTTGATGCTCGACTTCTGCTTGACCGCCCAGGCGATGGCCTTGTCGTGCGGCATCACCCGCAGCAGCACGAACGTCTCACCGGACTCCGGCGCGAGGACCACGCCCCGGGTGCCCTGGTCGATCCGGATGGTGCGGATGTGCGGGTCACGCGCCTGCTTCAACGACTCCAGCTTCAGGCCGGGATCCTTGAACAACTGGTCCAGCGTGAGCCGCTCGAACTTCTCCCACGCCGAGAACACCCCTTCCCGGACGGTCCCTTGAAGCTTGCCGAGCTGAGCACAGAAACCGATGTCGAAGGCGAGGCGGGGCATGAGGCGATTCTCTCCAGGGTGACAGTGACCGGGGTCAAGAAGGCCGGGGGGGCCGATGTCGCGGACCGGGCTCAGCCCGCCGTGCCGTCGAGGTCGAGGCGCAGGACGGCAAGGGCTTCGGCGACCTCCACCGTCATCTCGTCCTCGGGGCCGTAGACCAGGTTCAGGTCGTCGTGAAGGGGTTCGAGGAGGGCGCGGGCCTCGTCGGCGCGGCCTTGGGCGAGGAGCAGCATGCCGATGTCGCGGCGCAGGACGACGGCGTCCTCGCTGGCGTCGCTGTCCACGTTCCGTACGACACCGAGGACGCTCTCGAGCGCGGCGAGGGCCTCGGTGACCTGGCCGAGTTCGGCGCGGCAGCGGGCGGCCTGGGCTCGGCAGTCCAGTGCGGCCCGGCTGGTGGGGCCGTTGATACGGCCGTAGGCCTCCGCCAGCGTCTCGAACTCGGGCAGTGCCGCACGGAAGTCACCCCCGAGCAGCCGGGCGCCGGCCCGCCGCGCGCGCAGGGCCAGCACCACCTTGTTCTCGGCGCCGAGGGCCTGTGCGGCGGGCTCGACGATCTCGCCCGCGACCTCGGCGGCCTGCGAGAAACGCTCCTCCTCCACGAGGGCGTCGTAGTGCTCGCGTGCCTCACGGATCTGCGCGCGCAGCGTCTCGGACAGGGGCGCGGCGGCAGGTACGGGCGAGGCCTCGGCCACTGCTGGGCCCGGCGTGCCCACCGATCGGCCGCGGCTGCGGGGCGCGTAGGGACGGCGGAACACCCCGGTCGGGTCCGGTGTCCCGGGCGGCACCGCCTCGTGCGGGGCGGGCTCCTCACCCGCCGCCGGCAGAAAGGGCCGCAACCGCTCGTACACCTCCTGCACGTCCGCGGGCCGGGCCTCCGGGGCCTTGCGCAGCAGATGCAGGACGAGTTCCTCCAGCTCGGCCGGTACGTCGGCCCGCAGCTGCCGCAGCGGTGCCGGCGGGGCGTTGACGTGCTGGAACATCACCAGGTACTCGCTGTCCGCGCTGAACAGCACGCGACCGCTGAGCAGTTCGTGCAGGACGCAGCCCAGCGCGTAAAGGTCGGCCTTCGGGGTCACCTGTCCGCCGCGGACCTGCTCCGGCGACATGTACTGGTAAGTGCCGACGGGGCTGCCGGTCGCGGTCAGCTTGGTGACGTCGGTCCGCAGGATGGCCGCGATGCCGAAGTCCAGCACCTTCACCGTCCCGTCGTGGGCGACGAGGATGTTGCCCGGCTTCAGGTCGCGGTGGATGACGGGTACCTCGTGCGCGTACGAGAGCACCGTGGCGACCTGCGCGGCGACGGCCACGGCCCAGCCGATGGGCAGCGACCGGTCCGGGTGGACGAGGTGGCTGAGCGGCACACCCTCGACCAACTCCATCACCAGGAACAGCCGGTCGTAGGAGTCCTCGTCGAGCACCGCGTCGTACACCTGCGGGACGCCCGGGTGCTGGATGCGGGCCGTGATCCGTGCCTCGCGCCGGAACCGCTTGGCCAGTTCCTCGGCGAGCTGCGGGGTGGCGGCGGCCTGCCCCCGGATCACCTTCACGGCGACCGGCCGGTCCAGTACGGCGTCGTAGCCGCGCCAGACCTCGCCCATCCCGCCGTGGTTGAGCTGCTCCAGCAGTTCGTAACGCCCCGCGACCGGCTTCTGCGGCACCCCTGCCCCCGTCGAGTCACCTCGCCGGCGAGCGATGGTTCGGCGCCGGTCCGACTGGTCGGGCACCAGTGTCGTCGCTGCGGGAACGTCAGTCCAGCCGAGGTGCTTCAGGAGCCCCCGAAGGGTGATCACAGGTGGCCGGCGGTGTCCTGTCCAGGAGGCGGGGAGGCCGGGAGTGACCCCGTTACGGACCGTCGCGCGGCCGCCGACCTGGACAGGCGGGCGAGCGTCAGGGGCATCGAGGGGGAGATGGGTGCCGGTGCCAGCGTGGGCCTGACGAGGGCGAAACCTCCGGGGAGGACGAGCCGCGCCCACACCGTCTTGCCCGGCCCGCCCTCCGCGCGCGGGCACCAGCCCCAACCGTCCGCGAGGGCCGCGACGAGCAGCAGGCCCCTGCCTCCGTCCCGGTCGTCCTCCGGACCGTCACCGAGGCCACCCGGCGCTTCGGGGGGAGCGCTCGGGACGGGCAGCCGCTCGGCGCGTGTGTCGGAGACCTCCACGAGCACAGTCGTGTCCCGTCCCATGAGTCGCAGCCTGAAGTCACGGCCGGGTACATGCCCGTGCCGGACGGCGTTGGCGCAGAGCTCGGCGACGACGAGGGCGACGGCGTCGTGCGGATCGCTGCCGTAGGGGACACCCCATGCGTCGAGCCGTGCTCCACACAGGTGCCGGGCGAGCCGGGCGCCGCGCCGGGTGGAAGTGAAGTCCATCGCGAAACGGTGAGTGGGGGAGCGCAGTTCGGGGCGGTCGGCCGAGTGGTGGGCCGCGGCCTCCGGGTCGGTGGTCATGACTCGTACGTTGCTCGTCACTCACCCTTCGCGCATAGAGGTGACGCGCCGTCACCGGCCCGTTGTACGTGCTGCGGCGAGGCCTGTACGTGACCTGCCGCGCCCGGGCGGTAGCGAGGAACGGCGCTCTTCTCGGTGACCAAGCCGAGGGCCGCCCGGTCGAGCGCATATGCCTCTGTTCCGGGAGCAACTGTGCGACTGGGCTGCTAACTTCGGGCGATCGGGCAGCTACGTTCTGGTGGCGAGGTCACCAGGACCGAACGAACGGGCGCAACGACGGTGCACATCTCACAGGTTCTGGACAAGGTCGAGGCCGGGGACATCGCGCTCCCCGAGTTCCAGCGCGGCTACGTCTGGACACGGGACCAGGTACGAGGCTTCTTCCAGTCCCTGTACCGGGGGTACCCGATCGGGGGTTTCCTGACCTGGAGCACCAAGGCGGACAGCGTGCAGACACGCGGCGGGGACTCCGGCCGCGACGGCACGATCCACCTCCTGCTCGACGGCCAGCAGCGCGTGACGACGCTCTACGGTGTCACCCGCGGCCGGCCCCCGGAGTTCTTCGAGGGCAACGCCTCCGCGCTCACGGGCCTCCACTTCCACCTGGACACGGAAGTCTTCGAGTTCTACGCACCGGCCAAGATGAAGGACAACCCGGTCTGGGTGGACGTCACCGCGCTCTTCCTCAACGGGCTGGGCAGCCAGCTTCTCGCCGTGACCGAACTGGCCAGCGGGGACGCGGGCCGTCAGGCCACCTACATCGAGCGCCTCAACCGCATCACCCAGATCAAGGACCGCAACGTCCACATCGACGAGGTGACCGGCGAGGACAAGACCATCGACGTGGTGGTGCAGATCTTCAACCGGGTCAACTCCGGTGGTACGAAGCTCACCAAGGGCGACCTGGCCCTGGCCACCATCTGCGCCGCCTGGCCGGCCGCCCGCCCCACCATGAACAAGGCCTTGGAGGAGTGGGCCGCCGCGGGCTTCTCCTTCAAGCTCGACTGGCTGCTGCGCAACGTCAACGCCGTCCTGACCGGCGAGGCACAGTTCTCCAAGCTCGCCGACGTGGAGGTCTCCGCCTTCCGCTCCGGCCTCTCCGAGACCATCGACGCCGTCTCGTACCTGCTCAATGCGCTCGGCGGACGGCTGGGGCTCGACCACGGGGCGGTACTGAACGGCCGCGTGGCCTTTCCGGTCATGAGCCGGCTGCTGCACAAGCACGGCGGTAGGTTCCCCGACGCTATGTCGCGCGACCGTCTCTTCTACTGGTACGTGCACAGCTCGCTCTGGGGCCGCCACACAGGAGCCACCGAGACCTACCTCAACCAGGATCTGGAAGCCGTGGACGAGGGCGGCGTGGACCAGTTGATCAGCGTGCTGCGGCGCAGCCGGGGTGGCCGTCTCGTGGTCGAGCCCGACGACTTCGTCGGCTCCAGCATGGGGTCGCGGTTCTATCCGCTGCTCTACATGCTGACCCGGGTCCACAGCGCCCAGGACTTCGTCAGCGGTGTCCCGCTGCGGGCGGGGATGCTGGGCCGGCTGAGCTCGCTCCAGGTCCACCACATCTTCCCCAAGGCGCTTCTGTACAAGCAGGACTACAGCCGGGCCGACGTCAACGCCGTCGCCAACTTCTGCTTCCTCACGCAGGACACCAATCTCAAGATCGGGGCGAGGGAACCGGTGGAGTACCTGGAGGAGATCGAGTCGCGTATGCCCGGGGCGCTGGCCAGCCAGTGGATCCCGATGGACAGAGATCTGTGGCAGGTGTCCGCCTACCACGACTTCCTCGCCGCCCGCCGTGAACTCCTCGCCCGTGCGGCCAACGACTTCCTCCAGGGCCTCCACGACGGGCCGTACCCGGCGGCCGTCGCGGACCCTCGCCCCGGTCCGGGCGTGGCTCCGTCCGTGGTCGCCCTGTCCGGCACGGCGCGCGCCGACGCGGCTGAGGAGATCCCCGGCCTGGGCGCGCTCCTGGCCGAGGCGAGTGAGGCCGACCTCGCGGCACCCGAGCTGGACAGCGAGGTCAGCGACCCGGCCACCGGGGCCGCGATCGTGGTCGCTGCCGCGTACTGGCCGCAGGGGCTCCGCGCGGAGGGCGGGATGCCGGTCGTCCTCGCGCCCGACATGACCGAGGAGGAGCAGGCGGCCTTGGAGGCGGGTGACTACCGCATCTTCCACAGCACGGACGCGCTGCGGGCCCATATCCGGAACCTGCGTGCCGAGGACTGAGGAGCGAGGTCGGAGCGACACGATGAGCAACGACGACGGGGTGGCGCAGCGGCCGGAGGACGAACCGGGGACGGGCGTCGTCGCGGCCTTCGGCAAGCAGCTGAAGCTGCTGCGGGTCCGCGCGGGGCTCGACCGGGCGGAGTTCGGGAAGCGGGTCGGGTACGCGGCCGAGTCCATCGCGTCCATTGAGCAGGGGCGCCGGATTCCGCAGCCTCGGTTGGTGGAGCGGGCGGATGAGGTGTTGAAGGCCGGGGGTGTGCTGGTTGCGCTGAAGGAGGTTCTTGCGCGCGCCCAGTACCCCGCGTTCTTCCGGGACATGGCTCGGCTGGAGTCGGAGGCGGTCGAGTTGTACTCGTACGACACGCTGCTCGTCAACGGGCTCATGCAGACCGAGGAGTACATGCGTGCCGTGCTGGCCATGAGGCGCCCACTGCTCGACGAGGCGACGATCGAACTGCGTGTTGCGGCCCGCCTTGCACGACAGGAGATCTTCATCCGGTGGCCTGCTCCCCTGCTGGGCTTCGTGCTGGACGAGTCAGTCGTGCGTCGGACCATCGGCGGACGTGACGTGCTGCGTGGACAGCTCGAACAGCTCCTGCTGATCGGGCATAAGCGCAACGTCGAGCTTCAGGTCATGCCCATGGATCGCGACGACAACGCGGGTGTGGACGGCCCGTTCACGGTCATCGTCCGCAAGAGCAACGAACAGCTCGTGTACACCGAAGTGCAGGGTCGCAGCCATCTGCAGACCGACCGGGACGAGACACGGCAGGCTTCCGCGCGCTATGGAATCATCCGGAGTCAGGCTCTCAGCCCGAGAGAGACCCTGGGATTCATCGAGAAGCTGCTGGGAGAGCTATGAACACCGTCGACGTCTCAGGCCACGTCCTCGAAGTCGCCTGGCGCAGGAGCAGCTACAGCGGTGCCGAGGGCGGTCAGTGCGTGGAGGTGGCCGCCACGGCAGAAGCGATATGGGTACGGGACTCCAAGAACCTGACCGGCCCTGTACTCACCGTTGGTCAGGCCGCTTGGACCGGGTTTCTGGAGTCGGCTGTGAGTAGCTGAACAGCGCGCGGGTCCGGAGGGTTCCGGCGCACGGCGGAACCCTCCGGTCACGCACTACACGTCGTCCAAGCCCTCTTCGTTACGGATCATGCGCCAGGCCGCGCGGCGGGCGCTGCGGTCCAGGTTGGACTTGAAGCTGCGGTCGGCGCCGAAGTAGCGCTTGCCGAGGGTGTCGATGGTGGACACGTGGTCCATCATGTTCTCCTCGAACTTCTTGTCGAAGACGATGCCGAAGTTCTCCTCGTCGTTGACGAGGGCGGCGGCCCGCACCTTCGGGTCCTTCTTGGTGGCGTTGAAGGCCGGGAGGACGTCCTCCTCGGTGAACTCCGTTCCGAACTTCGCGTTGAACTTCTCGATCAGCTCGGACAGCAGTGACTTCTCGGCATCCTTGCCGCCGCCGACACCATCACCGAACCCCTTGAGCTCGGCGGGGCCTTCGGGGGTGAGGGACACGTCGTGCTCGCCGGTCTTTTCCACGCGCAGGTGACTGAGGTCGACTTCCCCTATGTCGACTCCACCGTCTGCCAGCCGCGGGAGGCGGTTGAGCAGGTGGCGGCCGTAGAGGTACAGCCGCTCCAGCTCGGCGTCCTGGTACGGGACGATCTGCGCGAGGAACCCGTACTTGCGCACGTAGTCGTTGAGGTTGGCGCGGAACTCCTCGGCAGCCTCAACGTCCTCCTCCTCCTCGCTTTCCAGGAGGTGGGTGAAGCGGGTGACGGCGGGGGAGAGGAGCCGGTACAGCTCGGCGTGCAGCTTCTCCCACTTGGCCTGGTTGCCGGCCGCCTTCGCCTCCGCTTCGATGTACGCGGCGACGAACTGGTCCATGTCCTGCTCCGAGATGATCGGCGCGGACATGACGCGGCTCTGGGCCGTGTAGAGCAGGTTCGGGTCCGAGGGGAGGGTGTGCGCCTCCTCGAAGTACGGGCGGAAGGCGTCCTGGATGTCCTCGGCCTCGTTCACGAAGTCGAGGACGGCGAGGTCGGCCTGGGACTTGCGCTCGGCGGTGCGGTTGAGGCGCGAGAGGGTCTGCACGGCGGCGATGCCGGTCAGCGTCTTGTTCACGTACATCGTCGTGAGAAGCGGCTGGTCGAAGCCGGTCTGGTACTTCTCGGCGACGACCAGGATGCGGTACTCCTGCTGTCCCTTGCCGCCGGCCTTCGCGGCCTTGTCGTCGGCGCGGGTGTAGGCGAAGGCCTTCGGCAGCGCCGCTTCCGAGAGGCCGCCGTTCTCCTTGACTTCGGTGGTCTCCTCGCCGTCGACGGTGAGGGAACCGGAGATTGCGACCAGGACGCCGAGGTCGGGGTACTTGGTGTCGTAGCCGACGTCGGCGATGTAGCTGCGGATGGCCCGCGCCATCTCTACGGCGGACAGCCGGGACGCCGTGACCACCATCGCCTTGGCACGCCCACCGAGCCGTCCGCGGGTGTGGCGCACGAAGTGCTCCACGATCACCTGGGCGTGCTGGGACACCGTGTGCTCGTGCATGAGCGCGAACCGGGCGAGCTGGCTGTTCGCCTTGGAGGGGTCCACCTCCTTCTCGTCGCGGTTCAGGTTCGCGAGCTTCCAGTACGTGTTGTACGTGACGTAGTTGCGCAGCGGATCGAGGATGAAGCCTTCCTCGATGGCCTGGCGCATGGAGTAGGTGTGGAAAGGGCGGTAGACGGCCTTGCCGTTCTCCACGCCCTCCGTGCCGAAGAGTTCGAGCGTCTTGGACTTGGGGGTGGCCGTGAACGCGAAGTAGGAGAGGTTCGCGGCACGGGAACGCGCCACGGCCTTCGCCTTCAACTGCTCGTCCACGGTGACCGTCGTCGCGCCCTCGTCGTCCGAGTCCGCGTCCAGGCCGAGGTCGCGTAGTGCGGACTTCACGGCGGTGGCCGCGTCGCCGGACTGTGAGGAGTGCGCCTCGTCCACGATGATCGCGAAGCGGGTGCCCTTGATCTCCGTGGGGTTGCGCTTGATGTAGTCCAGCAGCGCGGGGAACGAGTGCAGGGTGACCGTGACGATCTTCCCCGTGTCGCGGGAGAGTGCGCGGGCGAGCTGTTCGCTCTTGGCGCCGTGCTTCTCGTCGACCTTCACGACCAGGCCGTCCGTCTGCGAGAAGCTGCCGACCGTCGCGGAGAGCTGAGCGTCCAGGGCGCGGCGGTCGGTGATGACGATGACCTTGTCGAAGACCGGCTCACCCGGCTTGATGCGTCCCTCGGCCAGGGCCTCCGGGTTGAGGATGTGCGGGTCCATACGGGCGTGCAGGTCACTCAGGCGGTGGGCCAGCCAGCCGATCGTGTTCGACTTGCCCGAGCCGGCGGAGGCCATGATCAGGTAGTTCTGGCCGGCGCCGTGCATCGAAGCGTGTGCGGTGAGCTTCTTGACGACGTCCCACTGGTGGAAGCGCGGGAAGATCGTCGACTTGGTCGTGCCGCCGCCGGGCGTCTTGTGCTTCTGCTGGTGCACGAAACGCTGAAGCAGGTCGAGCCAGTTGTCACGCTCCCAGACCTGTTCCCAGAGGTACGAGGTGGCGTACGTGCCGTGCGCGGTGGGCGCGGGGTTTCCGGCGCCGCCGGGCTGGCCGGGGCCGTTCGAGCCGGTGTTGAAGGGGAGGAACTGGGTTGCCTTGCCTCGGAGTTGCGTGGTGACGAACACGAGGTCCGGGTCCACGGCGAAGTTCGCGACGACCCGCCGCGTGAAGATCAACTCCGTTGGGTCGCGGTCGGTCCGGTACTGCTCCTTGGCCTGCTCGACGCCCTGGCCGGTGAGTGGGTTCTTCAGCTCGGCGGTGGCGACCGGGATGCCGTTCAGGAACAGGGTGAGGTCGAGCCTGTGGCCCCAGTCGGCCTGCTTGGTGGCGTACGGGAGTTCGCGCACGACGGTGAGGCGGTTGGCCCGGTAGCCGTCGAGGACGGATTCGGCGGAGATCAGGTTGGGCTTGAAATAGGCGACGCGGAGCCGGACTCCACGGTCCTTGACTCCATTCCGGAGTATGTGAAGCAGCCCGTCATCGGCAATGGCCCGGTCCAGTCGCTGCGCGAAGCCGCGCTGAGCCTCGTTGGGGTTGCCGCCATAGACGGTGAGCAGTTCGTTCCACTCGTCGGGTTGGGTCGCCCCGATGAAGGTGAACAGCTCGTTGGTGTCGAGGCCGAGATCGGGGCGGTAATCCTCGGGATTCGCTTCGCGCCAGCCTCGCTTGCAGAGAGCGGCGATGATGGCGGCACCGAAGGAGGACTCGTCGTGCACGGGGCTCATACGGTCACTCCTTCGGTGACGTTGCGACCGCTGGCGGTGGAGATGTCGAACTGGCCGGTTACGGCGGCGGTGATGAGGGCTTGGCGACGTTCATTGAGCAGAGCGATCTGGCGTTCGGCGACGTGTCGCAAACGATAAGTTTGCGCGCTGCTGCGTTGGATTTTCTTGACGAGTTCGGCCTGCTGAACGCGGTCGGCGCGAGGGATCGGCCAGGATTTGATGTCTTCGCTTCGTAGCTTGACCATTGACTGCGATGAGCCACGGGCTACAGCTTCGATCAATGAGCGAGTCCGACCGCTCAAGGCCACATGCATCAAGAAGTCGGCGCTCATCGACTCAGTCAGTCGGACGCGGTAGATCAGGTCGGGGAGGAGAAGGTGAGATGAACTGGAGTCCACGATTGCGGCATCCCCTACAAGGCCTGGCGTGTTCGCTCGGGTAATGAGTAGGTCACCTGGGGAAACCTCAAATTCCCTGTTGGGGGTGACGGTG
This sequence comes from Streptomyces sp. RK62, assembly GCF_018070255.1. NCBI lineage: Bacteria > Bacillati > Actinomycetota > Actinomycetes > Kitasatosporales > Streptomycetaceae > Streptomyces > Streptomyces sp. RK62. The sequence goes on from NZ_JAGPYD010000001.1 coordinate 84,430, forward strand.
TCTGGTAGCCGCTTGTTCTCGGCCGAGTTGAAGACCCCATGTTTCACGGCGCTCAGCTTGAGAACACCCCACTCGCCCGACTCTCGTGGTACTGCATCACATTGAGGACTGTCCCCCTGCTCGATTCCCTGTGTAACCCGCCTAAGGGGAATCTCTCCTTCGGAGGAGAACAGTTCGTTGATGAGCCCGTCACGCAGCGCGTTATCGCGCTCATGTGACAGTTGAACGAGCTTGCTCCGAAGGGTGATCATCCGATCGATGCGCGCGCTTTCGGTGTCGAGGAAGTCGGCAGTTCGGCGCTGCTCGTCCAGTGACAGCAATCGCATCGAAAGGTGCATAATATCCTCGGGCGCCACTCGCTGGTGACTGCGGGTAACAGACTGAACTTGAGAGTCCAAAGTTTGGCGCGTTGTCTCAGACTGTAGGAAGTAAGCCAGGAAACGAGGATCGAGTTCGGTCCCAGGGATGATTCCCACGAATTCTGTGGACGAGACGATGGGGAGCGGTGAGGCAGTGACGGTCAGTACTCGGCTCTTTCGTGGGTTCAGCTTGCTGACCAACACCTCCTCGCCGTGCAGTCGAAGCTTCGCGGACTTGATTGAATCAGTTGTCTCGATCTGGCCCGTACCTGTCGCATCAACAGCTGGGATGCTGTAGTGGACCACATGATCGCCAAGGTCGGACGGATCAACAACTATGCGAGTCTCAGTTGCGACCGACCAAAGTGGCACGGTTCGCCTGCTGGTTGGCTTCATTCCGTTACCTCCCCCAACAGCCCCTGAATTTCGGCCTCCAGCGCCTTCAACTCCGCATCGATCTCAGCCAACGGCCGCGGCGGCTCGTACACGTAGAAGTGCCGCGTGAACGGGATCTCGTACCCGATCTTCGTCTTGCTATGGTCGATCCACGCGTCCGGGACGTGCGGGTGGACCTCGCGCTTCACGTACTCCTCGATGTCCTCGCCCAACGGCACGTTCTCGTAGTCCCGGAGTTCCGAGTCCGGCTCGGGCTGGCCCTTCACGAGCTGGACCTCACCCTCCGGGTCCCGCACCCCGATCGCATCCCGTAGCGCCTTGTTGAACGGGGCACCGCTCGGCCAAGTCGCGCCGGCCTCCACCACCGCGTCCTTGAGGGCGATCCACGCCTCCTGCTTGGTGTCCCAGCTCGTGACCTGCATAGACTCGAAAGCGTCGAACATGACCGAGGCCTGCGGGAGCTTCTGGATGACCTTGGAAGCCTCCAGAGCCGCCAGCGTCTCCTCGGTCAGCTCGAAGCGCAGCTTCAGCGGGCGTTCCACGGTGATGCGCTGGTAGCCGAAGTCCTCGTTCCTGAAGACCTTCACCTTGCCGTGCAGCGGGTGCTCCGGGTCGTTCACGACCGACAAGGCCTCGCCGTACAGCTCCACCACCGTGCGGATGTGCTCCTTGCCCAGCGCCTTGCGCTTGTCGCCGAGCGACTTGCGCATCTTCTCCCACTGGTCGCGGGCGTCCAGCAGCACGACCTTGCCCTTGTGGTCGGGACTCTTGCGGTTGGTGAGGATCCAGAAGTACGTGGAAATGCCAGTGTTGTAGAAGAGCTGGTCCGGCAGGGCCACGATGCCCTCCAACCAGTCGTTCTCCAGGATCCAGCGGCGGATCTCCGACTCACCCGAGCCCGCCGCACCCGTGAAGAGGGGCGAGCCGTTGAAGACGATGGCGATGCGTGAGCCGCCCCCGCCGTTCACGTCGATCGGCTTCATCTTGTCGATCATGTGCTGGAGGAAGAGGAGCGAGCCGTCGTTGATGCGGGGCAGGCCCGCGCCGAAGCGGCCGGCATCCCCCAGCGACTTGTGCTCGTCCTCGACCGCCTCCTTGACCTTCTTCCACTCCACGCCGAACGGCGGGTTGGCGAGCATGTAGTCGAAGGTCTTGCGGGCGTGGCCGTCGTCGGAGAAGGAGTTGCCGAAGGCGATGTTCTCCGGGTCCTGGCCCTTGATCATGAGGTCGGACCGGCAGATCGCCCACGACTCGGGGTTCAGCTCCTGGCCGTACACCTCCACCGTCGCGTCCGGGTTCAGCTCGGTGATCAGGTCGTCCATCGCCGAGAGCATGCCGCCCGTGCCGCACGCCGGGTCGAGGACCGTACGGACCGCACCCGGCAACTGCAGCGCGTCGCCGTCCGGGGCGACCAGCAGCCGCACCATGAGCTGGATGACCTCGCGCGGGGTGAAGTGCTCACCAGCCGTCTCGTTCGACTGCTCCGAGAAGCGGCGGATCAACTCCTCGAAGATGTAGCCCATGTTGTGGTTGGGAACGACCTCGGGGCGCAGGTCCAGGTCCGTGAACCGGCCCATGACCTTGTAGAGCAGGTCGGCGTCGTCGAGCTTCTTGATCTGCTGGGCGAAGTCGAAGCGCTCCAGCACCCCGCGCGCGTTGTCGGAGAACGCGCCCACATACACCTGGAGGTTCTTCGCCGCGTTCTGCGGGTCGGCCGCGATCTTCTTCAGCGTCAGGCGGGACCGGTTGTAGAAGGAGTGGCCCGCGGCCCGGCGCAGAAAGCGATCCGGGTCGATGCCGCTGTCCTTGTGCTGCTCGGCGATCTCCGCGACCTTGTCGCGCGTCGGCTCCAGGACGCACTCCAGGCGCCGCAGCACCGTGAACGGCAGGATGACCTTGCCGTAGTCGGACTGCTTGTAGTCCCCCCGCAGGAGGTCGGCGACGGACCACGCGTGGTTCGCCAACTCCGTGTGCTTGCTGCTGTTCAAGACTTCTTCCGTTTCCCTTCCGGGGCCGTACGGATGACTGTGGTGCGGCGGGCGCGGGACGCTGGGTCCTCGTCCGTCCGCGTATAAGTGGGGGTGTCGCCGGAGCTTAAGTGGGCTCCGGCACCAACTGGCCGCCCGCGAGCCCCCCGCTCACGAGCCGCGCCGTCTCCTCCGCCAAGTCCCTGGCGCGCCGCGCCTGTTCACGCAGCGCTTCCACGTGCCGGAATGCTTCGCCGTACCGGCGCTGCTCCTCCAGCGGCAACAACGGTACGCGCAGTCGGCCCGGTGTGAGGTGGAGTGTGGAACTGCCGGTCGACGCGCCGGCCAGGTTGGCCTCGGAGCTGAGGAAACCGAGGAGGAACCAAGGGTCCAGCCGCGCCGGGTCCGGACGGAACAGGTGAAGCCCGGTTCCCAGGAGGGCACCGGCCTCGGCCTCGCCCGCCACTCGCGCCATGGGGCCGCTGCCGCCGACCAGGCTGCGGACCAGGACGTCGCCTTCGGTGATCTCTGGCATCTGCTCGGCCTGGAGTTCCAGGGAGAGTCCGGTCGGTCCCGTCCCGGCGTTGAAGTCACGGCCGGTCAGGACAGGGCGAGGGTCGCGGCTGTCGCCGCTGCCCGCATCCAGGGCACCCGCCTCGGCCGCCGCCCGCGGTGAGACCGGAACCGCACGCAGAACCTTCAGCGCCCCACCCCGGGCCAGGTCCGACACCGTCGCCGTGCGCCACTCGCGGGCCGAGGCCCCGGCCGCGTCCCACGCCGTCGTGCCGGCCAGTTCGGCCACCGTCCGCACCGCGGCCGACAGCCCTTCGCGAGCCGTGGCGGCCTCGCGGGCCAGATCCTGCGGATCGATGTCCGACTGGGAGGCCCGCACCTGCCGGGCGGGTGTCACGTCCACGACCTCGTCGAGCAGGTCGACCACGCTCACCGCCCGTGCCACACCGGCCTGCGCCTCGAAGCCGTCCGGGTCCTCGGCGTACGCCGTCCACGCGGAGAGGATCTGCTCGGTCACCCGTGACCAGTCCACCGAACCCGAACGGGTTGCGCCCCGCCCCGGCGTTGACGGCTCGCCCACCGGGTCGACGAACAGCACGCTCTGGTAGGCCGGCCGCGTCGGTTCGGGGCGTTGCAGCACCCACAGCTGCAGGCCGATGTGAAGCGGGACCGCCGCCCCTGGCGGCAGGGCGGCGACGGCACGCAGCGCGCCGCTCCGGATGAGTTCGGCGCGGATACGGCGGCCGGAGGAGCGGGACGCCGTAGCCGGCGGGAGGAGCAGTACAGCGTGGCCGCCCGGTTCGAGGTGGGCCAGTGCGTGCTGGATCCAGGCCAGCTCCGACTCGGCACGGGGCGGGAAGCCGTATGCCCAGCGCGAGTCGTAGGCCAGTTCGTCGTGTCCCCAGTCCCGGTCGCCGTAGGGCGGGTTGCACAGCACGGCGTCGACCGTGAGGTCGGGGAAGGCATCGGCACGCAGGCTGTCGCCCGTGCGCACGGTGACCTGTGCGCCCCCGCCCGCCGTCAAGGTCACGCCGACCGCCGTGCGACGCGCCTGGACCGGCACGCTGTCCTGCCCGTACAGCTCACGCGCGCCCCGTGCCGCCGCAGCCGTCAGCAGGGTGCCGCTGCCGCAGGCCGGATCGAGGACGCGGGCCGGGTCGCCCGAGACCAGGCCGGCCATCAGGTCGGCGAGGGGGGCGGGGGTTCGGTAGGCGCCGCTGGCTGCGCTGTCCTCCAGTTCCCGCTCGGCGAGTACACCCAGCGCCGCCTGTGCGCCCTCGTCGCGGACACAGAGCAGCAGAGCGCGCAGGACGTTGGTGTCGATGTGGGTGAACCGGACGGACTCCGTCTCCGGGACCACGTCCGCCACCCCGGCGGCGGCCTCGTTCGCCCGCTTCACCAGGTCGGCGTCGGACCCCGCGAGCAGGTCTGTGAGCTCGTCGGCGGGGCGGCGGGCCGCCGCCAGGACGAGGACGAGCAGGTCGGAGGCACCCGCTCCCGCCGGCTCGCGGAGACGCAGGGTAGTGCGCAGTTCCCCGCTGGGTGTGGCCGCCGTGTGCTGTCCGCGGGAGGCGAGCCAGGCACGGACCTCTTCGAGGTCGTAGAGCGGGCTGCTGTCGGTGCCGCCCGAGGGCGCGGGGAAGTCGTCGTGCCGCCGGCGCCAGTTGCTGACGGTGGCGCGCGTGACGCCCGCGATACGGGAGATCTCGGCGGCTGTCACCTGGGCGGATGGTGTGGAGGGCTGCGACATGGGTGGTCCTGGCTCCGATGGTCGGCGTGGTCACACCCTACAGCACCCGTCAACTCTGGCAAGCTGATGGACAATGCTTTCACGGTCATGCTTACATGGAATCGCTTCCGCCGGTGAGCAGTGCACCGGTGGTGTGAAGCACACGTACCTGGCCACAGCCATGCCTCGAAAGCCCGGCCCGCGTCTCAGCTCCACCTCGGGACAGCGGCGAAGTACCACGCCTACCGGCCTGTCGCCGGGCCATCGATCACCATCAGGGGGGAACCCATGCGCCTGACCATGCCGAGCGGCATCCCGGAAGGAATCCCGCTCACCGTCATGCCGTTCCGGGAGGACGCCGTCATCGGCACCATGTCCCTCGCCACGCTGGTGCGGCTCGTGCCGTCCCCGCGTCAGGAAGAGGACCCGCGCGTCCTGAAGGCCGCCTCCGGGCACGACCGCCGCCGCGCCGAACTGCGCGCGACCGTGCAGCGGACGCTGAAGTCCCAGAAGGGAAAGAACATCCCGGACTACGCCGAGTACATCGCCGCCGGCATCCTCGGCAAACACGGCTCGGCCTGGTCCACGCCGCCCATCACGCTCTGGCACCCGGGCGAGGTCGCCGCGATTAGCGACGAACTGGTTCCCGGCTCCGGCCTGCGGACGCTGACGGCGGCTCCGGACGCCATGGTGATCGCCGTCGACGGCGAGACCCAGACCACCGCCTGGCACGACATCTACCGGGACCCGGAGGCCTTCGGTCTCACGTACACGGAGCTCAACCAGCGAGTCCGCATCCCCTTCGAGCTCTACCTCGGGATCTCTCCGGCGGACGCCCGGCAGATCTTCTACGACCGCAACGTCAAGGGCGTCGACGTCGCCAAGAACCTGGCCATGTCCATGGACCAGCGTGACCTGGCCACCCGCCTCGCCTACACCGTCGGTGAGACGCTCGAGGTCGAGTCGGACGGGCAGCGGATGCCGTTCGGCAAGCTGGTCAACGCCGGGAAGCGGCAGCTCACCAAGTCCGACAAGGAGGTGCTGACGCTGTCCGCGCTGCGGGCGCTGATCGTCACCACCGTCTTCGGTAGCAAGGGTGTCCACTACTCGGCGGCCAACGTCCACGAGGGAGACCTGCCGCCCAACACCGACGCCGACGAGGTGGCGACGGTGGTCGTCCGCCTCGTGTCCCGGCTGATCGCGGACCACTTCCCGGACTTCGCCCGGCGCAGCGCCATCACCGCCCCGGCCGTGATGGCGGGCCTCGGCATCCTGCTTCACCGTGCCACCCCGTGGTGCGCCCCCGATGTCGCCGTGAACTACGAGTCGGTGGAGCGTCTGCTCGCCGACGTCCGCTGGGAGCGCGAAGCCCTCTACTGGGACGGCGTCTGCGCCACCGTGGGCGCCTCCGGTCGTCTCAACTTCAGCGGGGGTGTCAGGGACTCCGCCGGCCGTGTCGCCGGCGCGCTCCTCGATCCGGCCGGCGACCTGGGCAAGAAGATCCGCGGCGTTCGTGGCTGAACGGGTCTATATCAGGGACCTGTTGACGCCTTGATCTTCTCGGTCGAGCACCGCCCGAACGAGGCCCTTCACATGGGCACGGCCCCTGGCTCCCGCGTATCCGGTGTCTCGGGGCCGTGACCGAAGGGCGGCCTCAGTCCGCCCTTTCCACACAGACAAGGAAACGACCATGAACACCCCGAACATCGCCGCAGCGCCCCGACCGTCGATCGCGACGACCCCGGCTCGCCGGCGCAAGCCCCTTGTGGCCGTGGCCGTGGCTGCCGCGGGCTGCCTCCTGTCCGCCTGTTCCGGTGTCAGCGGCACCGAGACCGACTCCACGCCGAAGGGGGCCACGGTCAGTGCGTCGCAGGACGACCAGAGTGCCGAGGAGGCGGCGCCGGACGACGTGGACGACACCGAGGGCGACACCTTCACCGTCGACCTCGACAAGACCGCCACGTGGAACAACGGCGTCAAGGCGCACCTGGGCAGCTTCGGTCGAGGCACCTCCGGCGAGTACGCCAGCCCGTCCGGCAAGGCCTACCTGTCCTTCTCCGTCACGGTGCGGAACGGCTCCAAGTCCGCCCTCGACCTGAGCATGATCAGCCTCTCCTGCCCGGAGGGTGCCGAGCAGGTCTACGACACGGACGCGGGATTCGGCGGTGCGCCGGACACGCACCTCCTGCCGGGCAAGTCCGGGACCTGGAAGGCGGCCTGCGTGTTCCCCAAGACCGCCAAGGACGCCCAGATCGAGATAACGCCGGCCGACACCTCGGACTCCGGTTGGTACCGCACGGCCATCTTCACCGGACAGGTGAAGTAGCCCCGACCGCAGCGGCTTCCCCGACCTCCGACCCGCCTGAGAGGACACCGCCGTGATGGCAGAACACACCGAGCTGATCCGTCGCCTCGCCGACGACTTCACCGCCCTGGAGGAGGCCGTTCTCCGTCAGGTGAACGGGGTCGGCGCACCGGAGACGGCGGCGGCGCTGGAGGATCCCGCCCTCGTCGGCCCCGTGACCGTCGTCCTCGCGCACGCCGACGTCCTCGCCCGCGGGGCCGTACGGCGTGCGGAGCTGGCGGTACAGCCTCCCGAGCGGCTGCGGCGCCTGCGCGCGCAGGCGCGCACGGTGCGACGGGCACGGTCGCATGCGGAGGCCAGGTACAAGAAGGAGCGTGCCCGTCGGCTCGGCCGTCCGCGGCCGGTGGAGCCGCTGGAGCTGAGAGTCGTGCGCGTGGCCTTCCCCTCGTCGTTCCATGAGTTCCTGCGGCAGGAACTCCGTGGCAGGGGGCTGCCGGACGGCTCGCCGCACGCTCCGGAAAGCGACCTCGCCCGATGGGCCTGGGAGCGGGCGGCAGCCGACCGGGCCGTGCCGGAGGCGGTACGCGAACTTCTGGACCGCGACGACGAAGCGTTCGTCCAGGCACTCCTGCTCGACGCCAGGGAGGAGGAGAACCCGCTCCTCCCGCACGACGCGGTGGTCGAGCGGTGGAGCCGCCACACCCGCACGGCATCGGCCTGGGGGCGTTACGCGATCGGGCGGGCGGAACGGGACGTACTCGCCTGCCCTCCGACCGCTCGGTGTGCACGACTTGACGCGCTGGATGATGCCTACCAGGACGCCGCGGTGCTCGCCGCCCGGTCGCGCGAGGCGCAGCTTCGGGTGACCGATCTCCATGACCGGATGCACGCCTGTGTGGCATCGGCGCCTTTCGCGGAGGTCGTGGCCCAGTGCCGTGCCGGTGCGTTGGCGCGATTCGAGCACACCCAGCCCGAGGCGTGGCGGCGCGTCCGGGACCTCACCGTGAAGCACCAGACGGACTGTTCCGAGCAGGCCGACGGCTGCCGGCGTTGTCACGGGAGTCTCGCCCAGGTGATGGCCGACGAACTCGCCGGACGGGACGAGGGCGGGGAGGGCGAGCTCTCGGTGCCGTCGGCCTCGGCTCACGACGACCGGTACGCCCTGCTCGCCGACCTTCCCGACACCGCCGTCGTGGCCGTCGCCGACGCCGCCCTGGGGGAGGACTCCGCCGTGTGCGGCTACGGCTGGGCCTCGGAGACGGGGAAGGCCGGGCACGGGGACTCCATGGCCGCGAGCAGCGGTGAAGCGGAGGTCATCGGTATCTGCGCCGCCGCTCTCAGCCTCCTCGAACGCCACCAGGGCGCGCTGGTGGTCCTTCTGTGCGACAGCACCGAGGCCGTCGACGCGGTTGACTCCGCCCTGAAGGCCGCCGATCCCGGAGCCGCCCACCGCACCCTTCTGTTCCCGGAGAGCCGGGAGCTGATGGCTCGCCTGGTGCGCCACCGTGACCGCGTCCAGGTGCGCTGGCTGAAAGGTCATGTCGGGCACGACCTCAACGAGATCGCGGATGCCTGCGCCCGTCTTGCCCTTCGCCGTGCCACGGGACGCATTCCTGCCTCTATGGCAAAAAAGGAGGCGGCGCGGATTCTGCGCACGTTCGGTTCCGCGCAACGCCAGTCGTCGGCCGCCGCATAAGTCCGCTATCCGGCACGGCGGTTGCCCCGTCATTGACGGACTTCCTGGAGGAAAGGCGCCCCGCGTTCATGTTCCTCGTCGCCCTGCGCAAGTCACGGCAATGCCGGCCCGTGTGCCCCGGCACGCTGCCTACCAGCACAACGATTGACGTACTCCACACTTCAACCACATCATCTACACAGGTAATCTTCGATTTCAGGGTGCACGGATCTCCGCGTCCTGCGGGTCGGTGGAGCTCTGCGGCTGGTGCGAGGGAATCACCGATGGTGAGGCTATGGCCATATCTTTCGGATGATTCCTCGAGCACCCACGGGGTGCCAGTAAGAAATGGTGGGGGGATGAGTGGGGGGCCTCGCGCGTTGTGTGCCGTGGCGTCACGTCTGGGTGGCGCAATCGAGGGCTGAGGCCGAGGGGTGTCACGAGCGGCACGCTTGACGGCCGTTCAGAGTGACACGGAAGACCGTTCCATGCCGGGGGCTGCATCAACAGGGCATCGGAACAACTCTTTTGGGGACAGAGTGGATCATTCTTATCAGGTGTGGCAGGACGTGCTGGCCGAGGAGTTCTTCGGACGGCAGCACGCCGGCCATCCCACGGTGTTCTACGTCGATGACGACGTGGAGCAGGAGCTCAGGCAGGGCTACGGCCTGGAGGAGCCCCTCGCCGAGTGTGTCGGCAGGTTTCTGCGGTTGGGGACGGCCGAACCGTACGAAGCGCTGGAGGCTTACCGCTGGCGCAGGCGTCAGCAGGACAAGGACGACATACCCGCGTTCCTGCCGTTGCTGGCCTGCTCGGTCGTGGCCGCGTCCCGGATGGTGAACGACCGGAACCACCGGGCCACCGCCTACCACGCCCGCTTCTCGACCCTGCTGACCGGTGACGAGAGGCAACTGGGCAGCGCCCACTACGAGCCGGTGTCCCGTATGTGGCAGGTGCTGGCCGCCTGGCAGCGAGAACAGCACGGTGCCCGGGGCCTGTGCACCATTCCGCTTCCGACGGACCTGCCGTCCAACCGGAGCATGATCGGATTCGCCCAGTCCCAGGCCCTCATCAGCGGCAGGGACCGGTCCTTCATGCCGCGGTTCTTCCGCTCGCTGCGCGAGCACGGTACGACCTGGCCGTTGCCGGGAGAGACGCTGCTCGCCCAGATCGAGATCCGGGGCATGGAACGGCACTTCTCCAAGGGCTTCCGCAACGCCCTCCAGGAGGAGGAGTTCCGCCCGCTGCTCGCGAAGCTCATGGGCAACTACGCGGCGTCCTGGGACGGTTCGGACGAGCTGGTACCGACCGGGGTCGTCCGGGCCGAACTCCTCGTACGACTGGACGCGGGGCGTCTCGGATGGGTGGCGCGCCTGCGGTCCCCCGAGCGGAAGAGCCGCGTCGAACTGAGAGGCGGCGTCGTCCTCGAACAACTCGGCGACACCGCCTACTACGAGGTGACGGGGCTGCCCGAACCCGGCGCGGGCACCCTGACCAAGGGCATCAGACGCGATGGCGACCGCCTGGTGCTCAGCCGCCCGCCGTCCCCCGTCCTGGTGCTCGCACGCGATGACGTACTCGGAGTCTGGGCCACGACCGACGGCTTCCGCCCGGGAGAACCACACGTCGTGCTCGCCGCGCCGACCGCACAGCGGGATGTGCAGCGACTGCTGGACAAGGCCGCGACCACGGGCCGCAGCGCCGACACCAGCAAGCTCAGCTGGGTGCCGCAGGGCTGGTCCCTGCACAAGCCCGTCACGTTCGACGACGCGGTCACGCTGCGCAGGGCGCTCCACGAGGTCCAGGGAGCCGTCGGCCTGCTGCAGCCGCCGGCCCAGTTCAAGCTCCGCCTGGAGGGCGGGCTGAAGCTGGCGCCTTCGCTCCACTCCCACCTGTACCTGACAGGGGGAGAGCCGCAGGTCGTCCTCCCGGACGAGGTGGAGGGCACGGGCGTCCTCCTGGTCGACGGCAAGGAGCGGAGCGAGCTGCGGAAGGCGATCGCCGCCGGTCGCGCCGTTCCCCTGACAGGCCTCCGGCTGCAGCCGGGACGTCACACCGTGAGCTACGCGGGCGTGGAGGTCGAGTTCGCCACCGCCGAACAGGCCGACGTCGAGCCGAGGATCACCAAGGTCTGCGGCTTCGCCGTAGCGGCCGGCAAGGCGTCCGAGTCGCCCGCGCTCCTGGAGGAGCGCGCTCTGCCCACCGGCATCGTCGGCGCCGACTGCACGGGTGCGGCGTCCGACCACGCAGCCGATCGTACGGAGTTGTGCCGCCGGGAGGCGGACGAGGTGCTGTTCGCGGCGGCCGACGGACGGCTGTGGACGCTGGAGGCCCCGGAACAGCCCGGCTGGTGGACCGAGCGGCTTCCCGACACTCCGGCCCCCCTCCGCTTCGAGGCCGACTTCCACGGCATCGGCGGCTGGCTCCTGGAGCGCCGCAGCGGGCGATGGAGGGGAACCGCTGTCGACCCCGGTGCGGCGAACCCGGCGCCCACAGCCAACCCGCGGGCGTGGGCCCGCGCCGTCCTCAACGCCCAGCAGGTGTCCGACGATCCCGCGTGGGCCGGTTACGTGCTGGTCGCGAAGGAGCTCGACCGATGACGGAACCCATGAACGGCGGCGGACTGGGCGGCCTTCTGCTGCGCTGGCTGAGCGAGAGCCGCAGCGGCAGGGCGTCCGTGCTGCGTGACGGTGTGCGCGGACAGGCACGGGCACGTGGCTTGGAGCTGAAGGAGTACGCCGAGTGGGACTGGATGCGCGGGGCCGCCGCCCTCGGCTTCATCGACCTGGACCTGCATGCCGACCGCTGGTCGGTGGCCCCACCGGTGCTGACCAGGCTGCCCCACGCCGACGGTCTCGCTCTCCTGACCGGTGCGCGCACCGCGCGGATCAGCGCGCGCGTCGCCGAGGCGGCGGGGGAGTGGATGGAACTGATCACAGCCCCTCACCGGCCGGACGCCGGTGAAGTGCCGCTGCCGGACACCCTTCTGATCCAGTACGAGGACGTGCGCACTCTTCGGGAGACCGCCGAACTCCTCGGCGTCCGCTACGTGCCGTGCGCCGCCCGGCAGCTGGCCGGACTGCTTCCCGAGGCGGAGCTGGGGCCGGAGGCCGCGCCGCCGGGCGGGAGCACCGCCAACACGCTGGAGAAGTACGAACCGCGCCTTCAGCGGTTCGTGCCCGTGGACCGCGACGGCGAGGACGGCCTGTACCGCTGGCGTGGCGCCGACTACGCGCGCCTGACCCGCGTCCGCCGCGACGGTGTCTTCCACGCGGTGGAACGCGAGACCGGCATCTACCTCGAGCTCGCCCGCCATCGCACCGGAGCGATGCGCTGGCGACCCGAGTCGGGCCGGGGCCGTGCGGGCGTCGGCAGGCTCTTCGTCGACCGGTACGCACCCCTGCCCGCGCTGCACGAGCGTGCGGCCGTCCTGTGCAGCGGCTTCCCGCCCTCGGCGAGCCGGCAGGCGCAGACCCGCGCCTACGACAACGTGCCCCGGGCGCTCGCCGAGGCGATCGCCGCCTCACTGTGCCAGCACCTGGAGATCATGCCGCGACCGGTGGCCACCGCCGGCGGGAGGACCAAGTGAGCGACGACGAGAAGACAGCGGCCGTGACCGGCATCGACGTCCAGGACGTCCTGGGCACCTTCGACGACCTGCGCAGCGCCCTCTTCCGGTACTACGACACCCCGTTCTGGGTCGACGACCCCTCCGTCATGGCGGAGCGGCGCGGTCTGCTGAACCGGGACAACGGGGCCTGGCGGGACCCTCTGATCGAGCTGCGCCCCCAGTACGCCTCGCGGGGCATCGGCATCGCCGAGTCCTTCGCCGAAGCGGGGGCGCACCCGGACGCCGCCGAGTTCGCCCGGTTCACCCTCCCCGAGGGCGTGACGAGCCTCTACCAGCACCAGCACGACGCGCTGGTCGCCGCGGGACAGGGCAAGGACTTCGTGGTCACGGCGGGCACCGGGTCCGGGAAGACGGAGTCCTTCCTGCTGCCGGTCCTGGCCGACCTCGTCAAGGAGTCCTCCGACTGGACAGGCACCCGCGCGGCGCAGCCGGAGTGGTGGAAGGGAGAAGCCGGCTTCGTGCCGAGCCGACGCGGCGAGCACGGCCACCCCGCCGCCATGCGGGTGCTGATCCTCTACCCCACCAACGCCCTGGCCGACGACCAGCTGGTGCGCCTCCGGAAGGCCCTCGACAGCAGCGAAGCGCACGCGTGGCTGGACCGGAAGCGCCACGGCCACCGCTTCTACTTCGGCCGCTACACGGGAGCCACCCCCGTCTCCGGCAGCCTCGACTCCGAACCGGCGAACTTCCGTCTCCGGCAGTACCTGCGAGAGGTCCAGGACCGGCAGCGCAAGGCCGACGAGAAGCTCGGCGAGGAGCTGCGGGCGTTCATCCCGCGCCTCGGCGGAGCCGAGATGCACGCCCGCTGGGACATGCAGGCCGCGCCGCCGGACATCATGGTCACCAACTACTCGATGCTGAACATCATGCTGCTCCGCAAGCAGGAGGAGCACATCTTCAGCACGACCCGGAAGTGGCTGGAGGAGACGCCGGACGCCCGGTTCACCCTGATCCTCGACGAGCTCCACATGTACCGCGGCACGGCCGGCACCGAGGTGGCCTACCTGCTGCGCAACCTGCGTCACCGCCTCGGTCTGGACCGGACGCCCGAGAAGTTCCGCGTGATGGCGGCCTCCGCGTCATTGGAGGCCGGACGCGACGACGAGTTCCTCGACGGGTTCTTCGCCCTGCCCGGGTCCCGTCGCGTGATCATCCCCGGCAGGGCCAAGGAGATCCCCGGTAAGGGCGACCTCGCCGCACACGCCGAGCGCTTCGCCCGCACGGCCGAGGAGTCCGTCACCCAGGAGGACGCCGCCGCCCTGGCCCGTGAGACGGGGCTCGGCCCGGCGCTCCAGCGGGCCCTGACCCCCGGCGGGAAGCCGCGCGCACTGCCCGCCCCGGACCTGGCGAAGGACCTCTTCCCGGACGCCCCCGCCGACCGGCGCCAGCACGCCCTCCACGGCGTACTGCGGATACTCGGCATCGCCCAGGGCCCCGAACTCCCGCAGCTGCGGGCGCACTTCTTCTTCCGGAACATCGAAGGCATCTGGGCCTGCTCCGACCCCCGGTGCCCCCACATTCCCGTGGAGCACGGACCCGAACGCAGAGTCGGCCGGCTCTTCGCCGAACCCACCTCCCGGTGCACCTGCGGGGCCCGCGTGCTGGAGCTCCTCTCCTGCCAGGCCTGCGGCGACCTCATGCTCGGCGGTTACGCCAGCCCCAAGGACACCCGCAAGCGCAAGTTCACCGGCGCCCTGCACACCGACTTCCCGGATCTCGACCTGTTGCCGGACGAGGACAGCGGCGCGCCCACCGCGGCGAACTACGTCGTGTACTGGCCGCGCCCCAAGGGACTCGGTCTCGACGACGCCGCCTGGCACGCGGGCCTGTCCGACGGTGGACCCCAGGTCGAGTTCGCGTTCCGTCGCAGCGCCTACCAGCCGGTCACCGGCCGTCTGGTGAACCGCGACGTCCAGCACACCGGCTGGTCGTTCCACATCGCTGTGCCCATGGACAAGGAGGGGAAGAAGCCCGCCTACGACCCGGCCCGGCTGCAGGCGTTTCCCACCCGCTGCCCCGCCTGCGGCGACGACTGGGAGATCAAGTACGACCGGGACGGCCGCTTCGTGCCGCTCGAGTCGCCCGACCGGCTGCGCAACGCCCCCGTCCGCAGGATGCGTACCGGTTTCTACAAGATCAACCAAGTGCTGGTGACCGAGGCGCTGGGCCACCTGCCCGACGGACAGCGCAAGGCCATCGCCTTCTCCGACAGCCGCGACGACGCCTCCGAACTCGCCAGTGGCCTCGCCCTCCGTCACTACCAGGACCTCCTTCGCCTGCTCAGCGCCGAAGCAGTCGCCGGCCAGGGCGACCCGTTCGCGGACCTCCAGCTGGTGAAGGCGTACTACGCGAAGGAACCCGTGGATTCCGGCAGCGTGCGCGCCGCCATGCAGCGGACGCGGGACCGCGATCCGGCGAACTGGGGCCGCCTGAAAGCCATCCTCACCGACGACCTCGACGCCGAACCGGAGCTCCTGCCCGATCTCGAGCGGAAATTCTCCGCGCTGCCGTCACTCGACGACCTGGCCACGGATCTGGAAGGCAGGTTGCTGCAACACGGCACCAACCCCGCCGGCCCCTTCGCCTCACTTCAGCAGACCTCGGCGGAGCAGCCCTGGACCATGCTCTTCAACTGGGAGCGGGACCGGGAAGCCGTCGCGGAGACCCAGGCGCAGCAGGAACTGCTCGACCGCCTCCGCATGCGTCTGCGCCAGGAGACGGTCGGCAGCCTGTTCTCCGGCGGCGGCCGTGACTTCGAGTCACTCGGGCTCGGCTGGCTCTGTCTGCGTGACGACCGCTCGCCGACCGGGATCAGCCCGGACAGCGACCTGGCAGTGGCCCGGGCGAGTCTGCGCATCCTCGGCCTGATGCGCCGTTTCAGCAGAATGCGCGGACCCGTTCAAAAGCCCCCGGCTCCCCTGAAGCGCTTCTGGCAGAAGGTCGCCGATCGTCAGGGCATCGACATGGACGCGGTCATGGACCGGGTGCTCGGCGTCTGGAAGGACGCCGTCGTCGAGTACGTCATCAAGCCGGAGAAGGTGGCACTGCGTCCGGCGGACAACAAGACCTGGACATGCCCTGCCTGCCACCGGCCTCACCTCCACCCGGGCGTGGGGCTGTGCACCAAGTGCCTGACCGCCCTGCCTGCCGAGCCCCAGCAGTACAGCGGGGTCTTCGAGGACGACTACTACGCCTGGAAGGCCGCCCACCGCACCGGGGACTTCCCTCTGCGCACCGCGGAACTGACCGGACAGACGGACCGCCTGGAGGCCCAGCGCCGGCAGAGCCTCTTCCAGGACGTCTTCCTCGGCGACAACGACGTCCCGCAGGCGGACGGGCTGGAACTGCTCTCGGTGACCACGACCATGGAGGCCGGCGTCGACATCGGGCCGCTCAACACCGTGATCATGGCCAACATGCCGCCCACCCGATTCAACTACCAGCAGCGGGTGGGCCGCGCGGGCCGGCGGAACAGCCCGGTCGCCGTGGCCCTCACCGTCTGTCGTGGACGCAGCCACGACGAGCACTACTTCGCCCGTCCCGAAGCGATCACCAACGATCCCACTCCGCCGCCCTACCTCGTCCTCGGCATGGCCTCCGTGTTCCGGCGGGTCCTGCTGGGTGAGGTCCTCCGTCAGGCCTTCGCGCCCCTGCAGCCGGAGGACCGCAGGAAGGGCCCGGACATGACGAGCAACGTGCACGGACAGTTCGGTCTCGCCGCGGACTGGCCGACGCACCGTCCCTCGGTCCGCCGCTGGGTCGCGGAGCACCCGCACCTGATCAGGGCCGCCGCCTCGGCACTCCAGGCCGGCACACCGGAGACCATCACCGCCATCGACCCCGTGGCCACCGTCGACGAACTGCTGGACCAGATCGACGCCGTGGCAGGCGAGGCCGTCGGGCACTCCGACCTCAGCCAGCGCCTTGCGGAGGCGGGCCTCCTGCCCATGTTCGGGTTCCCCACGCGCTCCCGGCTCCTCTACCGGAGCATCCCGAAGAAGACCTTCCCGTGGCCGCCGGCCGACTCCGTCAACCGGGACCTGGCCGTCGCCCTCACCAAGTTCGCGCCGGGCAGCGAGACGCCGCAGGACGGCCGCCTGCTGCGTTCCATGGGCGTGGTCTCCCTCGTCCCGAGCGGCCGTGGTGTGAAGGCGGCCGAGGAACCCTTCGGACCGGAACGGCTCGTCGCCATGTGCCGGATCTGCTCGCACGTCGACCCGACGGCCGCCATCGACCCGGAGAGCGGAAGCGCGGGCTCCTGCCCCGCCTGCGGCGCCGAGAACAAGTACTACAAGGCCGTGCCGTTCAGGGAGCCCGCCGGGTTCCGGGCCGCGCCCGAAGCACGCGACTACGACGGCTACCGGGAGTTCGGCTCCCACGCCACCAGCGCGCGGACCGCCACGGACCTGGAGAGGACCGCACCGCGCATCCACCGGGCCGCCGACGACTGGATGGTCGTCCACACCGGCAGCGGTGACCGCTACATCGTCAACACCAACGCGGGCAAGCTCTTCCGGTTCGCCAAGAGCCAGGCGCCCTGGTTCGGGTACCGGGCCGTGGAGAACCCGAAGGCGGACGCCGACCTGGAGATCGCCCTCGGCGCCACCCAGCACACCGACATGCTGTTCATCGGAGCCAAGGGCGCACTCGACACCGACAGAGGACTCCGCTTCGACATCTCCAAGTCCCAGCAGATCGACGGCTTCCCCGAGGCGTACCACGGCCGGCGCGCCGCCTGGTACTCGCTCGCGGCGCTGCTGCGCCGTGCCGCCGCGCCGCACCTCGACGTGCAGCCGGAAGAACTTCTGAGCGGCATCCACGGCTCGGACGCTCCGGTGGCCGCCCCCGTCATGGCCTACCTGGCCGACAGCCTCGACAACGGAGCCGGTTTCAGCACCCACCTCGGTTCGGAGCACCACATCGAGGAGTTCCTCCAGGCGGTCGACCGGTACGTCCAGGATCTGGAGGCCGATCACCACGCACTGCACTGCCGCAGCTCCTGCTACGCCTGTCTGCGCGACTACTCGAACATGCGGCTTCACCCGCTGTACGACTGGCGGCTCGCCCGGGACCTCACCGACGCCCTGCGGGGCCGGGAACTGCGGATCCCCCTGGACGAGCATGCCGGGTTGCTGAAGGGCTGGGCGAGCGAGGACGCCACGGTGGAGGTGACGGAGACGGCCGCAGGGCCGGTGGCGCTCTTCACCTCCGAGTTCACCGGCGAGCCCGTCGCGGTGGTCGTGAAGCACCCGCTGGAGTCCGCCACCGAGGAATGCGGGACCGAACGGCTCCAGAAGCTGAGGGGAGAAGTACGGGCCGATGGGCTCGCCGACCGGGTCGTCTTCGCCGACTCCTACAGCCTCGACCGGACGCCTGCCGCGGTGATCGAGCAGGTGCGCACCTTCGCGGAGGAATTCTGATGACCACAGGCACCCTCGGCGGGAGCCAGGACGAGCAGGCGTCGCGGGAGGAGCTGCGGCAGCGTGAGATCGCCCGCCGCCTCGCGCTGCGCCGGGCCCGCGGGCAAGGGCAGCTCGGTGCGGCGGCCCCGCAGGCCGCGGAAGCCACCGACGTCCCCGCCCCGGTCGCCCCGCCGCCGCAGCCGAGTATTCCGGTGACGGCCGAACCGCCCGTTCCTGAGGGATTCGCCGACCGGGCGGCGTGGGAACGCGCCCGATCCTTCGCCGAGATCACGATGCCCGACGTGCTGAAGGGGGAGGCCGGAGCAGTCACCGCACGGAGTCTTGCCCTGGCAGCCGCCGGAGCCGCCTCGCGGATGGACGACCCGGTCGGCGGCGTCTCGCTGCTGACCATGGCCCAGGACCATGGGCTGGACGTCCTCAGCAGCCGGCTCGACGAGCGTGCGCGGGCCCTGCTGGCGGACAAGCCGCTGCCCCTCCCCGGTGAGCCGGGCGGCATGTGGCAGACCTACCAGGACGACCGTCGCCTCATGGACGTCAACCTGCCCGCACCCCGGCAGCGGGTTCTGCTGGCGACGCTTCCCCGGCCGCTGCTCGACGACTACATCGACGAGGAGTGGATCAGCGCGGTCCCCGAACGTGACGGCACCTCCCGCGCCGCCTATTTCCGGGCCCGCCTGGACCCGGCCTCCCTCAGCGACGAGGAGATGGACCTGCTGGCGTGGCCCCTGGAGAGGGAGCGCCGGGAAGCGGGTCCCGGAACGGAGCCGGGACCCGGATGGCCCGAGGACTGGCGTCTCCTGGTGAGGTTGCAGGCCAACGACGCCAGGGCGGTGGCCGAGGAATGGACCGACATCCTCCCGCCGACGCGGAGACTCCTCACCGCCCTGCGCGAGGTACAGCGGACCGGCGAGGTCCCGGACGACCTCGTCGCCGACGACGGGCTGTGGCTTCTGCTCGAGCGGCTCCGTCCGCAGGTGTACAGCCGGGGCAACAAGAGGTTCAACAGCTGGATCGGTGTGCGGACCATGCTGAGGGCGGTCCGGCAGATGCACCATGCCGCTCTCCGCGGTGACGTGGAGACGGCGGAACAGCGGCGGACGGCCGCGTTCGCCGTGGCCGGGAGACTGCGGCACCACCCTCAGCCCGCCCGCTGGGAGGCGCAGAACATCCAGGCGTACCTGTGCGTCGGGCAGGGCGTGGCGGAGTCCCTCGGTCTTCTGGAGCGGGACGCCGAGGGACGTCCTCCGGTGGCGGAGCAGCTCGGCCAGAGCGCCCTGACCGCTCTGCGGAGGAACCGGAGCCTGCTTGAGGCTCTGCAGCGCCGCACGGACCGCGAACTGCCGCCACTCAACCCGTACCTGACGCTCGGCGTGCCGGACGGAGCGGAGGACTGGAAGCGGACCTGGCGTGCGCTGAGGAAGGAACTCGACGACGCCGGGCGTGCCCAGATCAACCGTGCCAAGGACATGATCGAGGAGGCGGCCCGCAGGCAGCGCGAGGAGCCCTGGTTCGCCGTGCCGCTCACCCCGCACCGCTGGCAGGACCCCACCGCCACGAGCCACCGTCTGGAGCTCCCGCCCGAGCCCCTGCAGAGGCTCACCGAGGAGCCGACGGACAGCGACCGCGAGTGGTCTCGCACCGAGGCGGCGCGAGAAATAATCACCAAGGCGACAGAACGCCTTTCCCCGGCTGCCGATGACGTCGCAGCCCCTGAAGATGCAGAGAGCAGCACATCGTGAGGAACAAGGCCGGTCGAGCCCGCAGGGATTCAGGAGCCAGTGACGGATCCCCGGAGAGGCGTGGGCGAGGACCGAACAGCGGGAGCGCGCGGAGCCGCGGTGAGCGTCGGGCTGTCGAGGCTGCTCCGTGGCGGAGCCAGGGAAGCGATCTGCCCGAGTTCGAGCCTGGGGCACTGGATGCCGCCGCGATTCTGAAAGCGGTCAACGAGGCGCTCCTGCCCGTGGTGGAGAAGGAGTTGGGGGAGGCCTCGGAGCGACTCGGAGCGACTCTGGCCGAGCAGGGGACCGGGGCCGACCTGATCTCGGTGTTCCGGGCGGAGTTGCTGCGCCGGGTGCTTCCCCAGTTCACGGAAGCGGTGCGTGCAGGTGTGATGGAGGGCATCCGCACGCGACAGATGCACCTGGCTCAACTCGCCGTGCTGCACAGGCAAGGACTGGAAGCGAAGACGATGCAGGTCGTTCTGACTCGCCTGGAGCACGAGGCGGCGAGGGCCGGTCTGCAGATCGTCGGCGACGAGGGCGACCACGCGCTGTTCAACGTGGTGGAGGAACAGCAAGGCGTGATGAAGAAAGGACCGGTGACCTTCGAACTCGTGGTTCCGGCCTATGTGGACAAGGAGTCCGGGAAGGTCGTCGAACGAGGATGGCTCCGAGCCGTGCCCAAGACTCCACCACCGGTGCCGGCGGCGGACAAGACGAAGCCCGGGCAGAAGCGCAGGGCCATGCACACGGAGACGAGCAGCAAGCAGAAAAGGGACGCCAAGGAGAGGGCCGGCGATGCCCAGCCCAGGAAGAAGCCCCATCGGGGGCAAGGGCCCGGCGGTCCGTCGCGGGAACGCACGGAGACACGGCGCACGACGAGCCGCTCCGAAGCAGACAGGCCAACGACCTCTGCCGGATCCAAGGCAGCGGAGGGTCAGCCGGCTCGTAAGGGCGGGCCGGGTGGCGCTGCCGCACCGCGGCGCGTGACGACAGACGGCCGTACGCAGCAGGAGCAGGGTTTCAAGAAGGCGCTGCGGGCCGCGGCCGGCAAGCAGCGGGGGCAGAGGGGCACGCGATGACTTTCGGTATTGACTTCGGCACGAGCAACTCGGTGGTCGCCCATTGGAACGGTCACGGCGTCGAGGTGCTGCCCGTGGACGGCGACAACGTGCCCGCCCAGTGGCAGATGCCGGAGTTCCAGCAGCTGTTCCCCTCCGTGCTGTCCATGCGCGACCTCCAGCGCACCCTCTGCTTCGGCTGGGAGGCGAAGACCGGCACCAGCGAGCCGCTCGACGCAGTGAAGCGCATGCTCGGCACCCGATCCGGTGCCGAGAAGGACACCGACGGACTCGAGGTCGCCGCCCAGCTCGAGGAGCACCACGTCTGGGTCGGCTCGGAGAAGTACCACAGCACGGTCGCGGCCGCTTCTCTCTTCAGCCGCATGAAGGAAGGTGTGTCCGGCCAGCTGCTCGACCTCTCGGACGCGGTCGTCACCGTCCCCGCCAACGCCACGGGCGGCGCCCGCTACCGCACCCGGGCCGCCGCGGCGCTCGGCGGAGTGAAGGTCCGGGCCCTGCTCAACGAACCCACCGCGGCGGCGATCTCGTACGCCCACGACGTCCCGGTCCCCGGCCGCTTCCTCGTCTTCGACTGGGGCGGCGGCACCATCGACGTCACCGTCCTCGAGTACGACGACGGCCTCTTCGAGGAGCAGACCTCCCGCGGCATTACCGCCCTCGGTGGTCTGGAGTTCGACAACGCGCTGGCTCGGCTGATCCAGCGGAAGATCGGTTTGAGTGCGGAGCACCTCACCAAGGCGGAACGACGCCGATGGCGCCGGTCGGTGGAGCTGACGAAGATCGCCCTCTCGTCCGTGCCGGAGGACGGGGCGATCTTCTTCGACCTCCCGGTCGGCCTTGCCCCGTCGATCTCGAAGCGCGAGGTCAAGATCACCGCGACCGAGTACACCGAGGCGATCACCCCGCTGATCACCCGCGCTCTGGAGCCGGTCCGGCAGGCGCTGGAGGACCTGGCGATCACCCCGGAGGCCATCGACTCGGTGCTGATGATCGGCGGCACCTCGCAGATTCCGCAGGTGCGCCATGCTGTCGGTGAACTGCTGGGGCACGACCGCATCGTCGACAGTGGCCTGTGCCGGCCCATGACAGCTGTGGCCCGAGGTGCGGCTATCTACGCGGCGTCCCTGGACGGGGACCTCGGGGACGAGAGCGACTTCTCCCTGGTCACCAGTTACGACCTGGGCACCGCTGTGAGCGCCGGGGGACAGAAGGGCTTCCGCGCGATCATCCGGCGCAACGCCACCCTCCCCGCCGAGGGCTCGGCCACCTTCCTGCCGGACACGCCGGGTGCCTCCTTCGTGCGCGTACCGGTCATCGAGGGCGAGATCGGCTACCCGGCCGACAGTGACCGTTCCTTCCCCCTGGCCAACATCGAGGTGCCTCTCCCGACCCGGGAACAGGACACCGGCAAGAACAAGATCGAGATCAGGTTCAGGTACAACGAGAGCGGCATTCTGCACTTCACCGCCACCCACGCGGCCACCGGCAAGCTGCTCGCCGAGCGCGAGATCGACTCCTTCGGACCCGACGGCACGCCGCTGCAGCACGGTCTCGAGGACGAACTGACCCGCCTCCTGGCCCACACCGTTCGCCCGTTCGCCGATGGTTCCTCCCCTGTCCGGCACCTCTCGGCGGCCGAAGCGGCGAACGCCCGCCCGGCGCCGATCGACGTGTCCGTGCGCGTCGTGGAGGCGGATCCCGCGGTCACGGTCAACGGGGAACCGCAGGGAGTGGTGACGGGAGGGCTCTGACCCGCCGAGAGCCGGGACCTCCCGCCAGGCGTATGAGGGCTCCGGCCTCACGGTCGGGGTCCTCGTCACGCCTCCGTGCCCCGCCCGGCCCGCCGAGTGGCCCCGCCCTGAGCCGCGCCCGCTTCCCCGGTCGCTGATACTGAGGAAATGGGCAAACTAGGGCGAATCGCCCCAGCGAGCCGACAGGGCGACCGTGTGCCTTCCGAGGCCGGGCCACCGGAAGCCGGCCCGAAGGCGCGTCACCCTTCGGCCCGTCGACGTCTGCTGTCCTGGCGCAAGCCGCGCAGCGTCGCCGGTCAGGTCTTCCTGCTGCAATTGGTGGTCGTCCTGCTGCTCATCGCCACGGCCGTGGCCGCGCTCGTGATCCAGGACCGCAATCGCGCGCTGCAGGAGGCCAAGGACCGCTCGCTGGTGGTGGCCGAGTCGTTCGCGAACGCCCGGGGCACCGCGGAGGCCATGGAGAGCGACGACCCGACCGCAGAGCTGCAGCCCCATGCCGAGGCCGTGCGCAAGAGAACCGACGTCGACTACGTCGTGGCCCTGAGCCCGTACGGCTTCCGGTGGACCCATCCGGACGAGGACCAGATCGGGAAACACGTCTCCACCTCCTACGGCAACGCGCTCGAGGGCGAGCCCCACCAGACCACCTTCGACAGCAGCCTCGGCAAGGCGGTCGACTCGACGGTGGCCGTCTTCAACGACAAGGGCACGGCGGTCGGACTCGTCACCGTCGGGGTCACCGTCGACAAGGTGACCGGCGTGGTCCAGGACCAGCTGCCGGTGATCTTCGCCGCCGGCGGTGTCGCGCTGCTGCTGGCCGCGGGCGGATCCGCACTGGTCAGCGGGCGTCTGCGGCGCCAGACCCGTGGGCTGGGGCCGGTGGAGATGACCCGGATGTACGAGCACCACGACGCGGTGCTGCACGCGGTGCGCGAAGGCGTGCTCATCCTCGACGGGGACGGCGGGCTGCTGCTGGCCAACGACGAGGCCCGCCGGCTGCTCGCCCTGCCGCCGGACGCCGAGGGCCGGCCCGTCGCCGACCTCGGGCTCAGCCCCGCCCTCGCCGAGCTGCTGGGAGCGAGCCGGGCCGTCACCGACCACGTCGTCCTCGCCGGGGACACCCTGCTCGCGGTCAACGTACGACCGGTCGGCCCCCGCGAGGGCTGTGTGGCCACCCTGCGCGACACCACCGAGCTCCGCGCGCTCGCCGGGCGGGCGGACGTGGCGGGCGGACGCCTGCAACTGCTCTACGAGGCCGGTACCCGCATCGGCACCACGCTCGACATCGGCCGTACCGCCGAGGAGCTGACCGAGGTGACGGTCCCGCGCTTCGCCGACTTCGCCACCGTCGAACTCGTGCAGTCCGTCCTGCACGGCGACGAGCCCACCGGCGCGAGCACCGAGATGCGCCGGATCGCCGTCGCCGGCATCCACGACGACGCGCCCTTCCGCCCGGTCGGAACGCCGCTGCGCTACCGGGAGGGCAACCCCGTGACCACCGGAGTGACCACCGGCCGCCCGGTCCTCGTGGCCGACCTCGCCGCCTCCGACGGCTGGCGGGCCCAGGACCCGGAGCGCTCGCGGCGGCTCATCGCCTACGGGATGCACTCCATGATCTCGGTGCCGCTGCGGGCCCGGGGCCAGCTGCTGGGGGTCGTACAGTTCTGGCGCTCGGAGCAGTCCCCCTTCGAACCCGACGACCTTTCCCCCGCCGAGGAACTCGCCACCCGGGCGGCCGTCTGCATCGACAACGCCCGCCGCTACACCCGCGAGCACACCACCGCCGTCACCCTCCAGCGCAGCCTGCTGCCCGGCACGCTCCCCGAGCTGTCCGCCCTGGAGGTCGGGCACCGCTATCTGCCCGCCCAGGCGGGCGTGGGCGGCGACTGGTACGACGTCATCCCGCTGCCCGGCGCCCGGGTGGCCCTCGTCGTCGGTGACGTCGTCGGTCATGGGCTGCACGCCGCCGCGACCATGGGGCGTCTGCGGACCGCCGTCCACAACTTCGCCGCCCTGGACCTGCCCCCGGACGAACTGCTCGCCCACCTGGACGACCTCATCGCCCGGATCGACACCGACGCGGCGGCCGAGGGCGACACCGAGGCAGTCACCGGCGCCACCTGCCTGTACGCGATCTACGACCCGGTGTCCGGGCTGTGTGTCCTCGCCCGGGCCGGGCACCCCGGTCCCGCGCTGGTCTCGCCCGACGGCTCCGTGACCTTCCCCGACATCCCCGTCGCCCCGCCGCTCGGCGTCGGCGCGGGCCTGCCCGTGGAGACCGCCGAGCTGCGGCTGGCCGCCGGCAGCCGGCTGGTCCTCTACACCGACGGTCTGGTCGAGGCCCGGGACCGGGACATCGACGTCGGCCTCGACATGCTGCGGGAGGCGCTCGCCGCCACCCGGGACGCCGGTCTGGACGACACCTGCCAGACGGTGCTCGACACCATGCTCCGTACCAGGCCGAGCGACGACGTCGCCCTGCTCGTCGCCCGCACCCGGCTGCTCGACCCCGACCAGGTCGCGGAGTGGGACGTCCCCGACGACCCCGCCGCCGTCCCCCGCATCCGGGCCGAGGCCGGCCGCAGGCTGGAGTCCTGGGGGCTCGGCGAGGCGGCCTTCACCACCGAGCTGATCCTCAGCGAGCTGGTCACGAACGCCATCCGCTACGGCCGCAGCCCCATCGGACTGCGGCTGCTGCGCGACCACGACAGCCTGATCTGCGAGGTCGCCGACGGCACCAGCACCTCACCGCATCTGCGCCGCGCGACCCTCACCGACGAGGGGGGCCGCGGGCTGTTCCTGGTCGCGCAGATGTCCCGGCGCTGGGGCACCCGGTACACCGACCGCGGCAAGATCATCTGGGCGGAGCAGGCGCTCGACGGGGAGGCCGCCGGGGATCTGAGCGGTCTGCTGGACCTGTGAGCACTGCTCAGCGCCCCTCAGGAGTTGTCGTCGACCGTGATGAACGGGATCTTGGCCGGGTCACGGCCGAACGCAGCTCCCAGATAGACGGCCGACAGCTTGGCCAGGGTGCCGTCGTCGATCAGCTGCCTGATGACCCGGTCCAACTCCGCCCGGTTGGGCGACCCCGTCGGGTACAGGGCGCCGTAGCCCTGGTCGGTCCGGTACTGGCCCACCAGGCTCACCCTGCTGCTCTCCTTCTGGGCGTACGGAAGCAGGATCGTGGTGTCGTGGACGACCGCGTCGATCCGGCCGTCCTCCAGCGCCCTGATCATCTCCGGGTCGTTCGCGTACGCGGTGACGGGCTGGACCGGCTTGATGCGGTTCTCCACGAACTCCTCGCCCGTGGTGCCCTCGGCCACGCCGATACGGACGTCGCTGATGTTGCCCTCGTCGATGTTCTCGCCGCGCCGGATCAGCAGCCCCAGGGTGGAGGAGAGGTACGGCGGGGAGAACTCGGCGACCTTGCTCCGTTCCGGTGTGATCGTGATCTGGGCCAGGGCGAGATCGAAGTCCTTGGTCTTCCCGGACACGACCTCGGGGAAGGGCGCGTTCTTCACATCGACCCGGTCGAGTCCGGACCGGTAGGCGATGTTCGCGGCCATGCAGTACTCGTATCCGCTCTTCACGGACTCGGGGGTGTCGCCGTTCCACCAGCCGGGGGCGGGCAGGGTCGTCTTGACGGTCAGGGCCCCGGCCGTCTCGGGCGTCAGATGGAACTGCCCGTGCCGCCCCGAGACCTCGCAGTCGCCGTAGCGGATGTTCGACGACTTCGATCCGTCCTGGTCGCAGGCCGAGGTCACGACGATGAGCGCCCCGCTGACAGCCAGAGAGACGATCGCTGCCGCGGCGCGCATCATTGCACCTCCGGTAGGGGCAAACTGCTGGATTCACCATAAATCACCCCGCCCCGGACTGTGCGACAGCGCCGACCGGCCCTCCGCCGGACAGACCGAGGCCCCCTCACCCGGTGACGGATGCGGGGGCCTCGGCGGTCGTTCAGGGGGCCACGGTGACGGGGGCCTCGTCGGCGGCGGGAGTCGCGGCCGACTCGCCCTCCTCCAGCCGTACGTCCTTCGTCTCCTTGCCCACCAGCAGCGCGACCAGCGTCAGCACCGCCATCGCGGACAGGTAGACGCCGACCAGCCACGGCGAGCCGTCGCCCGCCTCCCACAGGGCCACCGCGATGAACGGGGCGACGGCCGCGCCGAGGATCGAGCTGACGTTGTACGAGATGCCGGACCCGGTGTACCGCATGCTCGTCGGGAACAGCTCCGGCAGCAGCGCGCCCATCGGGCCGAACGTCATGCCCATCAGGGTGAAGCCGAGCACCAGCCACAGGACCACGCCGAGCGTGCCCAGGCCGATCAGCGGCACCCACACCAGTCCGAAGACGGCGATCGCGGCGGTGACCCAGGCCAGGGTGGTGCGGCGGCCGTAGCGGTCGGCGAGCGGGCCGGAGACCAGGGTGAACACCGCGAAGAACACCACACCGAAGATCATCATCAGGACGAAGGTGGTGTAGCTGTAGCCCAGGCCGGGCACGGCGGCGTCCCGCGCGGTGCGGCCGTAGCTCAGCGAGAACGTGGTCATCAGATAGAAGAGCACGTACGTCGCCAGCATGAAGAAGGTGCCGAGGACCAGCTGCCTGCCGTGCGTGCGGACCACGGCCACCAGCGGCATCTTCCGGACCAGCCCGGCCTCGCGGGTCTTCGCGAACACCGGCGACTCGACCAGGCGCATCCGCACCCACAGGCCGATCGCCACCATCACGGCCGAGAACAGGAACGGCACCCGCCAGCCCCAGCTCAGGAAGGCGTCCGAGGGCTGGGACGGGTCGGCACCCGCCGCCGACGGCAGCAGCGCGCCCATGAGGAGGAAGAGGCCGTTGCCGATGATGAAGCCGAGCGGCGCGCCCAGCTGCGGGAACGTGCCGAAGAGGGCGCGTTTGCCGCTCGGGGCGTTCTCGGTGGCGACCAGCGCCGCGCCGCTCCACTCGCCGCCGAGCGCGAAGCCCTGCGCCAGCCGCATCAGCACCAGCAGGGCGGTGGCGACCCAGCCGGCCTGCGCGTAGGTGGGCAGTACGCCGATCAGGAAGGTGGCGATGCCCATCGTGAGCAGCGAGGTGACCAGCGTGCCCTTGCGGCCGAGGCGGTCACCGAGGTGCCCGAAGACGACGGCGCCGATCGGGCGGGCGACCATCGCGGCGCCGAACACCGCGAACGACGACAGCAGGGCCGTCGTCGGGTCGCTGCTCGGGAAGAAGAGCTTCGGGAACACCAGGACGGCCGCGGTCGCGTAGATGTAGAAGTCGTAGAACTCGATCGTCGTGCCGATGAGGCTGGCGACGAGGACACGGGACCGCGAGTTGACGGGCGTTCCGGCGGGGCTGCCGGCAGGACTGCCGGTGGGACTGCTGGTGGGTGCGGACATCACTCGGTCTTTCGAGGGGGGGACGGTCGCGGCGGCACATGCCGGCCGGCCCGCACGGCACCCGTCCCCGCCAGGGGATAGGTGCACAGTGCAGGTAGATCAACACTCGCAGACATCTCATGACTCAGGAAGCACATCTCGCCATGTGAGACGCCTGTGGGGTCGCTGTACGGGTCACCGGGTGGGGCGGGCCCCCGGGAAAACCCATGGCACCGCCCCCACCCCCCTCCCTACACTCACCCCAGGACGCCGCCCGCGACGGGCGGCGCCGTCACGACCGACGACGAGGGGAGACAGGCCGTGCGTGCGCACACCGCCACCGCCGCTCCCCGTTCCCGGTCCCGCCGGACCGAGGTGATCCTGGTGTCTCCGGCCGCCCGGTGCCCGCTGCGCGCCCGGCACCGGACCCCGTGACGCACGTCTGAACTCCAGCGCCCCCGCCCGCCGTGGGCCCGCGCTGCCGTGCGCCCGGGACATCGCGCAGCCCTCTTCCGGACCATCCGAAAGGCCACCGGCCGTGCGCACGCACACCTTCACCCAGACCCTCGCCACCGTCCGCAACCTCGGCATCCTCGCCCACGTCGACGCCGGCAAGACCACCGTCACCGAGCGGATCCTGTACGCCACCGGCACCACCCACAAGCGGGGCGAGGTCCACGACGGCACCACCGTCACCGACTTCGACCCGCAGGAGCGCGACCGGGGCATCACGATCTTCGCCGCGGCCGTGAGCTGCGACTGGGACGGGCACCGCGTCAACCTCATCGACACCCCCGGCCACGTCGACTTCGCCGACGAGGTCGAGCGGGCGCTGCGTGTGCTGGACGGCGCGGTCGCCGTGTTCGACGCCGTCGCCGGGGTCGAGCCGCAGAGCGAGTCGGTGTGGCGGCAGGCGGACCGGCACGGCGTGCCGAGGATCGCCTTCGTCAACAAGCTGGACCGCGCCGGCGCGGACCTCGACCGGGCGGTGGAGTCGATCAGGGAACGACTGCACCCGGTACCCCTGGTCGTGCAGCTGCCGATCGGCGCCGAGGACGGTTTCCGCGGGGTCGTCGACCTCGTACGGATGCGGGCGCTGCTCTGGGCCGACGACGGCACCCGCACGGTCGGGGACGTGCCGGAGGACCTGCGGGCGGAAGCCGTACGACGTCGGCGCCTGCTGGAGGAGGCGGTGGCCGAGCTGCACGCCGAGGCGCTGGAGGAGTTCTGCGCGCGGGGGACCGTGTCGCCCGGGACGCTGACGGCAGCCCTGCGCGGGGTGACCCGCACCGGCGAGGGCGTGGTCGTGCTCTGCGGCTCGGCGTACCGCAACCGCGGTGTCGAGCCGTTGCTCGACGCGGTGGTGGCGTATCTGCCGTCGCCGCTCGACGTACCGCCGGTCCACGACACACATGACACACAGGAACAGCGCCCGGCCGACCCGTCGGCGCCGTTCGCCGGGCTGGCGTTCAAGGTGAGCGCCACGCCGACCGGACGGCTGACCTATCTGCGCGTGTACTCGGGAACGATCGGAAAGGGGGACACCGTGCTCGACACGAACGCCGGGCGCACCGAGCGCATCGGGCGGATCCTGCGCGTGCAGGCCGACCGGCACGCCCAGGTCGACCGGGCCGTCGCCGGGGACATCGTCGCGGTCATCGGGCTGAAGTCGGCCCGCGCGGGCGCCACGCTGTGCGCGCCGGAGGCCCCCCTCGTCCTCGAACCGCCGGGGGTGGCCGACCCGGTGGTGTCGGTCGCGGTGGAGGCACGCAGGTCCACCGACACGGACCGGCTGGCCGGCGCGCTGGCCCGACTGGCGGAGGAGGACCCGTCGCTGGTGGTGCGCACCGACCCCGAGACCGGGCAGACGCTGCTGTCCGGGATGGGCGAACTGCACCTGGAGGTCGCGGTGGAGAGGATCAGGCGCGAGACCGGCCTGGACGTCGCCGTCGGGCGCCCGAGGGTGTCGTACCGCGAGACCGTCGGCGGCGGCGTGCGCGGGTTCGTCTTCCGGCACGTCAAACAGGACGGCGGCGCGGGCCAGTTCGCGCACATCGTCCTCGATGTCGAGCCGCTGGAGGCCGGGTCCGGCTTCGAGTTCCGCTCGGCGGTGGTCGGCGGCCGGGTGCCGCAGGAGTACGTCCGTGCCGTGGAGGCCGGCTGCCGGGACGCCCTCGGCGAGGGCCCGCTCGGCGGGCACCCGGTGACCGGGGTGCGGGTCACCCTGACCGACGGGGCGACGCATGTGAAGGACTCGTCCGACACGGCGTTCCGCACCGCCGGGCGCCTGGGCCTGCGCGACGCGCTGCGCTCCTGCGCGATGGTGCTGCTGGAACCGGTGGTCGAGGTGACGGTCACCGTGCCGGAGGACGCGGTCGGCACCGTCCTCGGCGACCTGGCGGCACGCCGCGGCCGCGTCTCGGGTTCGGTCACCCGGGCGGGCGCGGCGGTCGTCACGGCGACCGTCCCGCTGGCCGAACTCTTCGGCTACGCCACCCGCCTGCGCAGCCGCACCCAGGGCCGAGGCACCTTCACAACCCGCCCCACGGGCTACGCCCCGGCCCCGGCCGCACCGGCCACCCGGTGACCAAGGCGGTGGCCCCACCCGCACTTCGGGTGGGGCCACCCGCTCCTTCGGTGCGAGGACTTCGGGGGCCGGGTGAAGGAGCCCGCTGCTGCCGGGGGCCGCACCTATCTGGACCGCGCCGACAGCCTTGGCCGGCGTGATGGGCAGCCGGAACCCACGACTGATCGGGTGCAGATCCACGTCGTGGGTTCCGGCCTGCCCGGCACGCACGCGCCCGTTTATGGCGGACCGTCAGGGATACGACACCACCGTCGAAGGCACCGTGGACGTCCCCGACGTCGGGGAACCCGTGTCGTTGATGACGCACTCGTACTGGCCCTGGCCGCCCAGGGAAACCACCAGCAGGTTGTGGAAGCGGACGTCCGGGCGGACCGGGGCGGCGAAGCCGTGGTGCTGGACGATCGTCGGGTCGACGTTGTAGTAGCAGTAGCTGCCCAGGCCCCAGCCCTCGTGCGAGGTCACGGCGTCGCCGACGCGGTAGGCGGCGTAGCCCTTGGTCGAGCCGTTCTGGATGGCGGCCTGGTTCGGGGCGTCGTACGCCTTCTCGTTCTGGAAGAAGATCGTGCGGCCGCGCTGGCCGAACCACTGCACGTCGTACTTGTTGAAGTGCTCGACGAACAGGCCCGTCGCCAGGACGTCGTCGCCGTTGACGACGACGCCGTAGTCGGCGCGGTTGGTCTCCCAGCCGACGCCGTCGCCGTGGTCGGCGCGCCACACCCACGTGTGGTCGATGATCGTGTGGCGGCTGTTGACGACCATGCTCGTGGTGGCCTTGCCGGGGCCCGCGCCGCCGATGCGGATGAACACGTCCTGGACGGTGGTCGGGTTCGCGGAGTGGTCGCGGGACGCGCCGCGCGGTCCGATCTCCAGCAGGGTGGGGGAGTTGACCGGCCCGGCGTCCACCAGGAAGCCGGCCAGCCGGACGCCGTCGACGTCCGCGACCTTCACCGCCGTGACACCGCCGTCCGGGATGAGGGTCGCGTAGCCGAGGCCCAGGACGACCGTGTTCGCCCGGTTGATCCGCAGAGGTTCCGACAGGTGGTAGATGCCGGGGGTCAGAAGCAGGTGCAGACCCTGCTCGAGCGCCTGGTTGAGCGTCGCCGCCGAGACGCCGGGGCGCGCGACGTAGAACTGCGTGAGCGGCAGGGAGGTGCCGCGCGGGGTGCCGTTGCCCCAGGTCACGCCGCGCGCGTTGGTCCGCTTCTCGGGCAGGAAGACCCGGTACTCGCTGCCCTGGAGGTACAGGAACGGCTTCTCGCGGGAGACCGGCGTGGTGGCCAGGGTGGTGTACGGCGGGTTGGGGAAGCTCTGCGCGGGGGCGCCCTCGACGCCCGAGAACACCATGTTCCAGACGCCGTTGAGCCAGCTGCCGATCGCGCTGTCGCGGGTGTACCACTGCTGCTGCGAGTACGGGCCGACCTGGCCGTCGATCCGGCTGTCGGCGATGTAGCCGCCGCTGGCCCAGCCGTAGCCGCTGGGGGCGAGGTTGAGGCCGCCGCGGACGTGCATCCGGCGGAAGGGGGCCGCCTGCGCGACCGCCCAGCGGTTGGTGCCGTTGGCAGGCACCAGGGCGAGGTTCTCCGCCGAACGCCAGAAGTTCTGCGTCGCGTTGCCGTTGAACCAGCCGGCGTCGACGGTGACGTCCCCGTTGATGGTCGTGTCGTCGGGGGAGAGGCCGAGGCCCGCGATGGACGTGTAGAAGCCGAGCTGGGCGTTGAGGCCGCTGTAGGTGCCGGGCTTGAACAGCAGGGCGTAGCGGCCGGTGCCGAACTGGGCGGACTCCTGCTGCCGGAACACCTCGTCGAGGCGGTCCTGGATGCCGGGGGTCGACGGGTCGAAGACGAGGACGTTGGGGCCGAGGTCGCCACCGCCGGGCAGGGCGCGCGGCTTCTTGCGGGGCGCCGGCGCGGCGGCGGCGCGGCTCGCCGGACCCAGCACCACGGGTGCGGCGGTGGCGGCCGCGGCGGCGCCCAGCAGAGTGCGGCGGCCGACCTGGGGCGGGCGTGACGAGGACGGGGAGGAATCAGGCATGGGGCGGCTCTCCTGGTTCAGGAAGTGAACGTGGTGGGGGTACGGGAGCGCTCTCTCGCCGCTGAATGGTTCAACCCCGAAATGAAAGAGTCAAGAGGTTGGACAGAGGTCCGGCAAGTGCGTCCAAAGCCTTGACGCCGCCCCGCTCAAGGGCTTAACTCACGCTCTAAATTAAGCAGTGAAACCCCCGGAAGGGACACCGGAGCCATGCGTACAACGCGAGCCGCGGCCGTAGCTGCCGTCACCATGTCTCTCGCCCTGGCCGCCACGGCCTGCGGAGGCGGTTCGTCGACCGACGGCGGGGGGTCGAACGACTCCCCGAAGACCCTCACCTACTGGGCCTCGAACCAGGGCGCCAGCATCGAGGTCGACAAGAAGGTCCTCCAGCCCGAACTCGACAAGTTCGAGAAGGAGACCGGCATCGAGGTGAAGCTGGAGGTCGTGCCCTGGTCCGACCTGCTCAACCGCATCCTCACCGCCACCACCTCCGGCCAGGGCCCGGACGTGCTGAACATCGGCAACACCTGGTCCGCCTCGCTCCAGGCCACCGGCGCCCTCCTGCCGTGGGACAAGGCCCAGTTCGACAAGATCGGCGGCAAGGACCGCTTCGTCGACTCCGCGCTCGGCTCCACCGGCGCCGAGGGCCAGGACCCGGCCGCCGTCCCGCTGTACTCGATGGCGTACGCGCTCTACTACAACAAGAAGGCGTTCGCCGACGCGGGCATCTCCGAGCCGCCGGCCACCTGGGACGAACTCGTCGCCGACGGCAAGAAGCTCACCGGTGACGGCAAGTGGGCCCTCGGCGTAGAGGGCTCCAACCCCTCCGAGAACATCCACCACGCCGTCGTCTTCGCCAAGCAGCACGGCGCCGACTTCTTCACCGCCGACGGCAAGCCCGACTTCACCTCCGACAAGGCCGTCGCCGGCGTCAAGCAGTTCGTCGACCTGATGGCCAAGGACAAGATCATCGCGCCCGGCAACGCCGAGTACGCGCAGAACCAGTCCGTCAGTGACTTCGCCAAGGGCAAGACGGCGATGCTGCTCTGGCAGTCCGCCTCCGCCAACCTCAAGTCCCAGGGCATGAGCGAGGACGCCTACGGCATCGCCCCGGTGCCCGTGCAGTCCGGCGCCCCCGGCACCGGCACCGGCGTCAACTCCATGGTCATGGGCATCAACATGGCCGTCTTCAAGAACACCGACAACATCGACGGCGCCACCAAGTTCGTGAAGTTCATGACGAGCGACGCCGAGCAGAAGGTCCTCAACCAGGCCTACAGCTCCATACCGCCGGTCAAGGGCGCCCAGGCCGACGCCGCCTTCAACACCCCGGCCAACGCCGTCCTCAAGGACACCCTCGCCAAGAGCGCCGTCGCCGCGCCGCAGGTCGCCGACGAGTCCCAGTTCGAGACCGCCGTCGGTACGGCCATCAAGGGGCTGTTCGCCGAAGCCGCCGCCGGACGCAAGGTCACGGAGGAGTCGGTGAAGGCCGCCCTCGAGAAGGCCCAGCAGCAGATGCCTACGAAGTGAGCACGATGACGACCACGGTCCCCACCGAGGCCGCGGTGCGTCCGAGCTCCCCCGGGACGGCGAGCGGCCCTCGCCGCCGTCCCGGGCGGATCCGCCGCATCGGCCTGCCCTACCTGCTCCTCCTGCCCGCCCTGCTCCTCGAACTCCTCGTCCATCTCGTGCCGATGGTCATCGGCATGGTGATGAGCTTCAAGGAGCTCACGCAGTTCTACATCCGCGACTGGACCACCGCCCCCTGGAACGGCCTCGAGAACTACAGCGTCTCCGTGGACTTCGACGCCCCGGTCGGCGCGGCGCTGCTCCACTCGTTCCTGGTCACGGTCGCCTTCACACTCCTGTCCGTCGCCCTGTGCTGGCTCATCGGCACCGCCGCCGCGATCTTCATGCAGGACACATTCCGCGGCCGGGGCCTGCTGCGCGCCCTCTTCCTGGTGCCGTACGCGCTGCCCGTCTACACCGCCGTCATCACCTGGGTCTTCATGTTCCAGCACGACAACGGCCTGGTGAACCACGTCCTGCACGACCAGCTCGGCCTCACCGACAAGCCGTCGTTCTGGCTCATCGGCGACAACAGCTTCATCGCGCTGCTCACCGTGTCCGTGTGGAAGGGCTGGCCGTTCGCCTTCCTCATCGTCATGGCCGGCCTGCAGAACATCCCGAAGGAGCTGTACGAGGCCGCGTCCCTCGACGGTGCCGGCCTGTGGCAGCAGATCCGCCGGATCACCCTGCCGTCGCTGCGCCCCGTCAACCAGGTGCTCGTGCTCGTCCTGTTCCTGTGGACGTTCAACGACTTCAACACGCCGTACGTCCTGTTCGGCAAGACCGCGCCCGAGGCCGCCGACCTGATCTCCGTGCACATCTACCAGGCGTCCTTCGTCACCTGGAACTTCGGCACCGGCTCGGCGATGTCCGTGCTCCTGCTGCTGTTCCTGCTCGTGGTGACCGGCGTCTATCTCGTGATCACCTCGCGCGGACGGAGGACCGCCGATGTCTGAGTCCGCACCCTCCCTCGCCGGGGCGCACAGGTCCCCGATGGCACCGCCCCGGTCCTTCCTCTGGTCCCGGCGGATCTTCCTCACCCTGCTGACCGGCTTCGTCCTGGTCCCCGTCTACGTCATGGTCTCCAGCTCGCTCAAGCCGCTGGCCGACGTGTCGGGCACCTTCCGCTGGCTGCCCAGCGACCTGACCATCCGCCCGTACATCGACATCTGGTCGACGGTCCCGCTCGCCACGTACTTCGTGAACTCGCTCATCGTGGCGGGTGCGGCGACCGTCTGCTCGGTGGTGATCGCGGTCTTCGCCGCCTACGCCGTCAGCCGCTACGACTTCCGCGGCAAGCGCGTCTTCACGGTCACCGTGCTGTCCACCCAGATGTTCCCGGGCATCCTCTTCCTGCTCCCGCTGTTCCTCATCTACGTCAACATCGGCCAAGCCACCGGCATCGCCCTGTTCGGCTCCCGCGGCGGTCTGATCCTGACGTATCTGACCTTCTCCCTGCCGTTCTCCATCTGGATGCTGATCGGGTACTTCGACTCCGTGCCGCGCGACCTGGACGAGGCCGCCCTCGTGGACGGCTGCGGACCGCTCGGCGCGCTGTTCCGGGTCGTCGTCCCGGCCGCCGTCCCCGGCATCGTCGCCGTCGCCGTCTACGCCTTCATGACCGCCTGGGGCGAAGTGCTGTTCGCGTCCGTCATGACGAACGACACCACCCGCACCCTCGCCGTGGGCCTCCAGGGCTACTCCACGCTCAACGACGTGTACTGGAACCAGATCATGGCCGCCTCCCTCGTCGTGAGCGTCCCCGTGGTGGCCGGCTTCCTCCTCCTCCAGCGCTACCTCGTCGCCGGACTGACCGCGGGCGCCGTCAAGTGACCGAGCAGCCCCGCCCCGAGTGCCACCCCCGCCCCGAAAGGAACTCCGTGCCCGACCGTATCGACCTCGCCGCACTCCCGAACGACTTCCTCTGGGGCACCGCCACAGCGGCGTACCAGATCGAGGGAGCCGTGGCGGAGGACGGCCGTTCCCCGTCGATCTGGGACACGTTCTCGCACACCCCCGGAAAGATCGACAACGGCGACACCGGGGACATCGCCTGCGACCACTACCACCGCTGGCGCGAGGACCTCGCCCTCATGCGCACGCTCGGCACCAACGCCTACCGCCTGTCCGTGGCATGGCCTCGCGTCCTGCCCGGCGGCGACGGCCCCGTGAACGCCAAGGGATTGGCCTTCTACGACGAGTTGGTGGACGCCCTGCTGGAGGCGGGCATCACCCCGTCCGTCACCCTCTACCACTGGGACCTGCCGCAGGCCCTCCAGGACCGGGGCGGCTGGCCCGAGCGGGCGACGGCCGAGCACTTCGCCGAGTACGCCTCGGTGGTGGCCGCCCGGCTCGGCGACCGCGTACGCCACTTCGCCACCCTCAACGAACCCTCCTGCTCGGCCTGGATCGGGCACCTGGAGGGCACGATGGCCCCGGGCCTGACCGACCTCACGGCCGCCGTCCGCGCCTCCTACCACCTCCTCCTCGGCCACGGCCTCGCCACCCAGGCGATCCGCGCCGCAGCACCCGGCGCCGAGGTCGGCATCGTCAACAACCTCTCCACGGTGTTCGCGGCCGGCGACCGCCCCGAGGACGCGGCCGCCGCCCGCCGCCACGACGGCCACGTCAACCGCTGGTGGCTCGACCCGATCCACGGCCGCGGCTTCCCGTCCGACATGGTCGAGACATACGGCGTCGAACTCCCTCAGCAGCCCGGCGACTTGGAGACGATCGCCGCCCCGCTGGACTGGCTCGGCCTGAACTACTACTTCCCGGCGTACGTCGTCGACGACCCCGAGGGCCCGGCCCCGTACGCCCGCTCGGTCCGCCGCCCCGACGTCCCGCGCACCGGCATGGACTGGGAGATCGACGCCGGCGGCATCGAGACCCTGCTGCTGCGCCTGGCCGAGGAGTACGGCGCCCGCAAGATCTACGTGACCGAGAACGGCTCCGCCTTCCCGGACGTCGTCCGCCCCGACGGCACGGTCGACGACCCGGAACGCCAGGACTACCTGGTCCGCCACCTCGCGGCCTGCGCCTCGGCCGCCCGCAAGGGCGCCCCGCTCGCCGGCTACTTCGCGTGGTCGCTCCTCGACAACTTCGAGTGGGCGTACGGCTACGCGAAGCGCTTCGGCCTGATCCACGTGGACTACGACACGCAGGTACGGACGATCAAGGGCACGGGCCATCTGTACGCGGACATCGTGCGGGCGCATGGGGGGAGGGTGCGGCGGGCGGCGTGACGCCCGCCGTGTGACGGGCGGTCAGCCGAGGTCGAGGCCACCGTCTCCCAGACGGTGGCCTCGGCGATCAGGCCCGTGTTCCGGCTGCCGCTCATCGCGCGGAGTTCATCGCGCGGAGTTCATCGCGCGGGGCTC
This sequence comes from Streptomyces sp. RK62, assembly GCF_018070255.1. Classification (NCBI taxonomy): domain Bacteria; kingdom Bacillati; phylum Actinomycetota; class Actinomycetes; order Kitasatosporales; family Streptomycetaceae; genus Streptomyces; species Streptomyces sp. RK62. Next base: position 121,916 of record NZ_JAGPYD010000001.1, read on the forward strand.
ATGGCTTGCGCACCGTGACCGTGTACGTATGGACGGTGGCGCGGTACTTCTCGTCCGGGGTGGGGCTGCCGCTCGGGAGGCCCGGACCCACCGGACGCGCACCTTCCGGAGGAGTGAGAGGGACCACCCCTCAGCCGGCGACGGGCGGTCGTGTCACGTCCGGTGTGAGAAGAGCGAGGTCCGGGTCGCCGAACTCGTCGCGCAGCGCCTGGAAGGCGGCCACCTTCTCCTCGCCGAAGCGGCGGACGCGGGCGGCGAAGGCGTCGGGGGAGAGGAACCGGTCGGGCCGTGACTTGGAGTGGAACTTGTCCGCGTACATCACCAGCCGCTCCTCCGGTGTCTCCGCCAGGTAGTCGGCGGGCGGCACGGGGAGGTTCTGGCGTACGACGTCCTCCCGGGTCACGCCGACACCGGTGTGGTGGGCGCAGAAACGGCACAGGACGGCGGGCAGGCCCACGCTCTCCAGCAGTTCCTGACCGAGCAGGCCGTGCCGGATGTAGTTCTTGTGGTCCAGCCGCCCGTCGGCGTCGTAGAGGCGGTAGACGCCGATGTCGTGCAGGAGGCAGCCGGCCCGGACCAGCTCCGCGTCCAGATGGGCGAGGTGCGGCGACGCCAGCAGCTGCTCGGCGACGCTCCAGACGATCTCGCAGTGGCGGTGGACGGAGGCGAACGCCTCGGTGGTCGGCGCGTGTTCCTCGTGCAGCGCGCGGATCTCTTCCGGTCCCGGTATGTGCATCCGGCGAGCGTAACAACCGCGGGTGAGCACGGGGGCGGGCCCTCAGCTCGTGACCAGTTCCCGCCGGGGCATGGGCTCCACGACCGCCGGCGCCACCCGCGTCGCCCGGTGCGTGCGCCACAGCCACAGCACGTCACGGCCGAACGACCACACCAGCAGGCCCAGGGCGAGCGCCGTGACACCGGCGTTCGCCAGGTGCGGCAGGAGCCCGGAGGCCGCCACCAGCAGCAGCACCCCCTGAAGGGCGGCGACCGTCTTGCGGGCCGTGCTCGGCGGCAGCGGCGTGTTCAGCCACGGCCAGACCCGCGCGGCGGCGACGAAGCCGTAGCGCATGGCGCCGATCAGCAGGACCCACGGGCCCTGCGACATGGACACGTACACGCTGAGCACCAGGATCAGGAAGGCGTCCACTTCCATGTCGAAGCGGGCGCCCAGCGCCGTGGAGGTGCCGGTGCGGCGGGCCACCTTGCCGTCCACGCCGTCGAGGATCAGCGCGACCGCGGTCAGGCCGACGAACAGCGTGACCGGCGGCGAGTCCTGGAAGGAGTCGGCGACCAGGGCCGTCACCCCGCCGACCAGGGTGGCGCGGCCGAGCGTGACCCGGTTGGCCGGGCCGAACGAGCGGAGCCTGGACCGGTGCAGGGCCAGGGAGAGCAGCGCCCAGGAGGCGACGGCGAAGGCGAGGCCGGTCAGCCAGCCCGCCGGACCCATGCCGATCGCCGATCCCAGCAGGGCCAGCAACAGGATCTGCACGCCCGCTCCCACCGCGGTCTCCTGCTGGACCAGCCTTGCTTCGTACGTGTTGTTCAGGGCCACCGCACATTCCTCCGGCCAGATGACAGAGTCGATCAAGGCCGCGTACTGTGCGCGGCCTGTGCACACCTCGGTACGTGAACAGCTCGCAGATCGTTCAGGAGGATCCCGATGAACCGCACCGCACGTGCGTTCTGGCTCAGCTCCCCGGGCGCCGGGGAGATCCGGGAGGTCACCCTGCCCGAGCCCGGCGAGGGTGACGTGGTCGTGCGGTCGCTCTACTCGGGGGTCAGCCGGGGCACGGAGACACTCGTGTTCCGCGGCGGCGTCCCGGAGAGTCAGCACGCGGCCATGCGGGCGCCGTTCCAGGAGGGCGACTTCCCCGCCCCGGTGAAGTACGGCTATCTCAGCGTCGGGGTGGTGGAAGAGGGGCCGGACGACCTGGCCGGACGTACGGTCTTCTGCCTGTATCCGCATCAGACGCGGTACGTCGTCCCCGCGAGCGCGGTGACCGTGGTCCCGGACGCCGTGCCCGCCGCACGGGCCGTCCTCGCCGGCACCGTCGAGACCGCCGTCAACGCCCTGTGGGACGCGGCGCCGCTGGTCGGCGACCGGATCGCCGTGGTCGGCGGCGGCATGGTGGGCTGCTCGGTGGCCGCCCTGCTGGCCCGCTTCCCCGGCGTACGGCTGCAACTCGTCGACGCCGATCCGTCCCGCGCCGACGTCGCCAAGGCCCTCGGCGTGGACTTCGCGTCCCCCGAGGACGCGCGCGGCGACTGCGACCTCGTCGTGCACGCCAGCGCCAGCGAGCAGGGGCTCGCCCGCTCCCTCGAACTGCTCCGCCCCGAGGGCACCGTCCTCGAACTCAGCTGGTACGGCGACCGGCAGGTGGCCGTCCCGCTCGGCGAGGCGTTCCATTCCCGGCGCCTCGTCATCCGCAGCAGCCAGGTCGGCACCGTCTCACCGAACCGCGCCACCCGCACCTACGCCGACCGTCTCGCGCTCGCCCTCGACCTGCTCGCCGACCCCGCGCTGGACGCGCTCGTCACCGGGGAGAGCGCCTTCGAGGAGCTGCCCGACGTGCTGCCGAAGCTGGCGTCCGGGCACATCCCGGCGCTCTGTCACCGGGTCAGGTATCCGGACACGCCCTGACGCCCGTCTTTCCCCGCGGGCCGGCAAGAGCGCCTGACCTGAGAAAAGAGTGAGGACGCGCTGAACACGGGGAACCGAAGAGCCGTACTACACGGCATCCCCGGCGCCGATCGGCCGGGGACTAGGCGCACCGCACCTGGAGGGTCGTCCGTTGTTCAGCATCACCGTCCGCGATCACATCATGATCGCCCACAGCTTCCACGGCGAGGTCTTCGGGCCCGCGCAGCGTCTGCACGGGGCGACGTTCCTCGTGGACGCCACGTTCCGGCGTGAGCAGCTGGACGACGACAACATCGTCGTCGACATCGGACTGGCCACCCAGGAGCTCGGCGCCGTCGTTGCCGAGCTGAACTACCGCAACCTCGACAACGAACCCGACTTCGCCGGGATCAACACCTCCACCGAGTTCCTGGCGAAGGTCATCGCCGACCGGCTCGCGGAGCGCGTCGAGAAGGGCGCGCTGGGCGAGGGCGCGCGGGGTCTCGCCGGGATCACCGTCACCCTGCACGAGTCGCACGTCGCCTGGGCGAGTTACGAGCGTGCCCTGTGACCGACGTGACCCTGGAGAAGCAGCCGCGGCCCGAGAAGGTGACGCTCGGCTATGTGCCGGCGCAGCATTCCGTCCTGAAGAACGCGGAGATCATCCCGATGTCCCTGCGCTCCGTGCACTTCGTCATGCCGGGCGGCGTCGACGACCCGGCGGCCCCCAGCGGCGGCAACGCCTACGACCGACGGGTCAGCCTGGACCTGCCCGGGTTCGGCTGGCAGGTCCACAAGCACGCGGTGGCCGGCGCATGGCCCCGCCCCGAGGCCGCGGCCCGCGCCGAACTCGCCCGGACCCTAAGCGAGTTCCCGGACGGGGCCGTCGTCCTGCTGGACGGCCTGGTCGCCTGCGGGGTGCCCGAGATCGTCGTACCGGAGGCGGAGCGGCTGCGGCTCGCCGTCCTCGTCCATCTGCCGCTCGGCGACGAGACCGGCCTGGAGCCGTCCGTCGCGGCCGACCTGGACGCCCGGGAGCGCACGGTGCTGCGGGCCGTCGACGCGGTCGTCGCCACCAGCGACTGGGCGGTCCGCCGGCTCGTCTCCCATCACGGCCTCGCCCCCGAGCGGGTCCATGTCGCCGCCCCCGGCGCCGACATCGCGCCCCTCGCGTCCGGCACCGACGGCGTCTCCCGCCTGCTGTGCGTGGCCGCCGTGACCCCGCGCAAGGGCCAGCACCGGCTGATCGAGGCGCTGGCGACGGTGACCGACCTGCCGTGGAGCTGCTCTCTCGTCGGCGGCCTCAACCACGACCCCGAGTACGTCGACGGACTGCGCGACCTGATCGCCCGGCACGGTCTGACCGACCGTCTGGTCCTGGCGGGCCCGCAGGCCGGCGCCGAACTCGACGCCAGCTACAACTCCGCCGACCTGATGGTCCTCACCTCCTACGCCGAGACGTACGGCATGGCGGTGACCGAGGCGCTCGCGCGCGGCATCCCGGTGCTCGCCACCGACGTCGGCGGGGTGCCGGAGGCCGTCGGCCGGGCCCCCGACGGCGGTGTCCCCGGCATCCTCGTGCCGCCGGAGAACCCCGCCGCGATCGCCGCCGAACTGCGCGGCTGGTTCGGCGAGGCGGACGTACGACGCCGGCTGAAGGCGGCGGCCCGGGGGCGCCGGGCCGCTCTGAACGGCTGGGCCGGCACGGCCCGCAGCCTGGCCGCGGTACTGGGCCGACTGCCTGACGAACCGCGGAGGGCGGCATGAGCAAGACGGCGACGACACAGGGCGGGGGCACGATCCCGGCCCAGCCGGGACCCAGGGACGCGGCCGGTCCGGCACGCCGGGGACCCGACAGCGGGATCGTTTCGGCGGAGGGTGACATGAGCGACGCGTCCGGACCCGAGGCGCACGGCGCCGACTCCGACGTCGTGATCCTCGGCGCGGGCCCCACCGGCCGGCCGGGCGAGCGGGCCACCGTACGGCTGCGGGAGGCCGCTCCGGACGACCCGCCGCGCTACGCCCCCGAGTGGCTGGAGCTGCGCGAGGGCGCGGACGCCGCCGCCCGGGCGCACGACCTGCTCGACCCGCTGCGGATCCGGCTCGCCAATCTGCCGGGCCGCGCCGGCGGACTCGTCATCCACGACCTGGGCTGCGGCACCGGCTCCATGGGCCGCTGGCTCGCCCCCCACCTGGACGGCGCCCAGCACTGGGTCCTGCACGACCGCGACCCCTATCTGCTGCACTTCGCCGCCGTCGCCTCCCCGCGCTCCTCCGCCGACGGCAGCCGCGTCACCGTCGAGACCCGCCGCGGCGACGTCGGCCGGCTCACCCCCGACGCCCTGCACGGCGCCTCCCTGGTGACGGCGTCCGCGCTGCTCGACGTCCTCACCCGCGACGAGATCACCACGCTCGCCGCCGCCTGCGCGGGCGCCGGCTGCACGGCGCTGCTGACCCTGTCCGTCGCCGGCCGCGTCGAACTCACCCCGTCCGACCCGCTGGACGAGGAGATCACCGAGGCGTTCAACGCGCACCAGAAGCGCACCGGACTGCTCGGCCCGGACGCCGCCACGGTGGCTGCCGAGGTCTTCTCCGAGCACGGCGCCACCGTCCAGCTGCACCCGAGCCCCTGGCGGCTCGGCCCCGACGAGGCGGCGCTCACCGCGCAGTGGCTGCGCGGCTGGGTCGGCGCGGCCGTCGAACAGCGGCCCGAACTGCGCGAACGCGCCGACCGCTATCTGCGCGAACGCCTCGCCGCCTGTGCGGCGGGCGAGCTGCGGGTCGTCGTCCACCACACCGACCTGCTGGCTCTCGCCCGGCCGACGGGCGGGGCGTCATGACCGTGGAGACGGTGGCGCGGACGCACACCGGGCGCGAGGGCCTCACCCCGCGCGCCCGGCGCGCGGACCGTACGGGGGAGACCGCGGACGCCCGGGCCGGGGCGAGCACCGCGGACGCCTCCGTCTCCCGAGTGAAGGCCCTCCTGGGGAACCCGAAGGTCCGCACCCATCTGGGCACGGCCGCCGGAGTCCTCATCCTCGCCGTGCTGTTCTGGCGGCTCGGCACCGGCGTGTTCCTCGACGGGCTGCGCCGCATCGACGGGCCCGCCCTGCTCGGGGCGCTCGGCATCGGGCTCGTCACCACCGTGTTCAGCGCCTGGCGCTGGCAGTTGGTGGCGCGCGGGCTGCGGATCAGGCTGCCGTTCGCGGCGGCCGTCGCCGACTACTACCGGGCGCTGTTCCTCAACGCGGCCCTCCCCGGCGGCGTCCTCGGCGACGTCCACCGGGCGGTGCGGCACGGGCAGAGCGCCGGCGACCTCGGACGCGGCGTCCGCGCGGTCGTCCTGGAGCGGGCGGCCGGGCAGGTCGCCCTGGCCGCCGTCGGCGCGGTCGTCCTGCTGACGATGCCGTCGCCGGTGCTCGACCAGGCCCGCGACCTCACCCCGGTCCTGCTGTTCGCGGCGGCCGGGACATTCGCCGTCGTCGCCGCCGTCCGCATGAACCGGGCGCCCTCCCGCCGGGCCGGGGCGAAGCCCTCCGCCCTGCGCACCGCGCTCGCGCAGGCCCGCGAGAGCCTGCTGTCACGCCGCAACGGGCCCGGCGTCGCCGTCTCCTCGGCGGTCGTCCTCGCCGGTCACCTCGCGATGTTCGTGCTCGCCGCGCGGATCGCCGGCTCCGCCGCCTCCGTCGCCACCCTGGTGCCGCTCGCCGTGCTGGCGCTGCTCGCGATGGGACTGCCCCTGAACGTCGGCGGGTTCGGCCCCCGGGAGGGCGTCACCGCCTGGGCGTTCGCCGCCGCGGGACTCGGTGCCGACACCGGTCTCGCGGTCGCCGTCGTGTACGGCGTCCTCAGCTTCGTGGCCGCCCTGCCGGGCGCCCTCGTCCTCGTCGCCCGCTGGTGCACGGGTCTGCGGACCCGGGGCACCGGATCCGCCGAGACCGTGGCGGACCCGGTTGCCAGCGGCTATTTTCGTCCGTCCGTCGTGTCCGCGACGGAGTCGCCCGCGGAGGTCAGCAGTGACACATACGCGCCGAAGGAATCCGCGAGGCTCTCCAGCAGCCGCTTCCCCTTTTCCGCGGAACCCAGCGACGGACGGCCGATGACCCCCGAATCGGTATAGGCGGACATGCCGAGGGTGAGCAGATGACGCCGGTCGTCCGCGACGAAATCGGAAGTCTCATAACCGGGTCGGATCAATTCGGGATGAGCGTGCAGAAGGATGGAGGTCTCGATTTCCCCCGCGTGCATGTCGGTGAGCAGCGAGGTCTCCACACCCGCCCGCTCCAGCGCCGTCTCCCAGTCCTCCGGAGCCGGGAACAGCGCCATCCGCTCACCTCGCGCGGAGGACTCCTGAACGACGTTGCCCAGTACGTAGTTGCCGCCGTGCCCGTTGACCAGCACCAGGGCGTCGACGCCCGAACGGCGGAGCGAATCCGCAATGTCCCGTATCACCGCATGAAGGGTCACCGAAGAGATGCTGACGGTCCCCGGCCAGGCCGCGTGCTCGTGCGAGCACGAGATCGTCACCGGCGGCAGCAGGTGTACGGGGTGCACGGCGGCCACCTCGCGCGCGATCGCGCACGCCACGAGGGTGTCGGTGGCCAGCGGCAGGAATGCGCCGTGCTGTTCGAAGCTCCCGACGGGAAGGACCGCGACCTGTCGTGAGACGCCAGCTCCCCGCGCCCGTACATCTTCGGTGGTGTCCGCCGGCACCAGCGAGTGTGCCGCCGGCCGCGTCTGCGCATCACTCATCTTTTACCGGCCTTTCGTCTCTGCATAGGAACTGAAGAATCATGACAGACAAGATTGGCGTGCTCGGCAAGAAGTCCGGCCAGCGGACGCAGCGTTCCGGAGTCGAACGCGTGGTGAACGCCCCCCTGCCCACCGTTTACGGGCAATTCCGGGCGATCGGTTACATCGACCACGATCGCGGCGACGAACAGGTGGCCCTCGTCCACGGCGAACCCGGCACCGACGGCGTCCTGGTCCGGCTGCACTCCGAGTGCCTGACCGGCGACGCGTTCGGCTCCCAGCACTGCGAGTGCGGCGACCAGCTCGCGGCCGCCCTGCGCGCCGTCGTCGCCGAGGGCAGCGGCATAGTCGTCTATCTGCGGGGCCACGAGGGCCGCGGCATCGGCCTGCTCGCCAAGCTGCGCGCCATGGCCCTGCAGGCGGAGGGCCTGGACACCGTCGAGGCCAATCTCGCGCTCGGACTGCCCGTGGACGCCCGCGACTACGGCGCCGCCGCCGGCATCCTGCGCGACCTGGACGTCCGCAGCGTCCGTCTGATGTCGAACAACCCGCGCAAGCGCGAGGCGCTGGTCGAGCACGGCATCGAGGTGACCGAGCAGGTCCCGCTGCTGATCCAGCCGTGCGAGAGCAACATCACCTATCTGCGCACCAAGCGGGAGCGCATGGACCACCACCTGCCCCACCTGGACGCCGTCGGCCAGCTGACCTGATTGCGGGACGGCCCGCCCGGACAGGAAGAGGGCATGACCGACGACCTCTTCCTGACCGGACCGGCCGGTGACCCGGGCACGCGGACGCGGGCGCGGGCGGAAGGCCCCCGGCCATGACCGCGCACGCGAGCGCCGTCGTCGTCGGGGGCGGTGTGATCGGCACCGGCATCGTCTACCACCTCGCGCGGGCGGGCGTCCCCGACGTCGTCCTGGTCGAGCGGGACGAACTGGCGTCCGGCTCCACCTCCAAGGCGGCCGGCGGGGTGCGCGCCCAGTTCTCCGACGAACTGAACATCCGGCTCGGCGCCCGAAGCCTGGAGGCGTTCGCCCGGTTCGAGCAGGACACGGGGTACGACATCGGGCTGCACCGCGTGGGCTATCTGTTCCTGCTGTCGACGCCCGAGGACGTCACCGCGTTCGAGGCGGCCGTCCGGCTGCAGAACTCCCTCGGCGTACCGAGCCGCATGATCGACCCGGCCGAGGCGCGCGAGCTGTCCCCGCTGATCAGCACCGACGGGCTCCTGGCCGCCGCGTACTCCCCGGACGACGGCCACTGCACCCCCGAGTCCGTCGTCCACGGCTACGCGGCCGCCGCCCGCCGGCACGGCGCCCGCATCCTGCGGCACACCACCGTCACCGGCATCGAACGGCACGGCGACCGCATCACCGGCGTCACCACCAACGCCGGCCGGATCGCCACCGACACCGTGATCTGCGCGGCCGGCGCCTGGTCCCGGTCCGTCGGCGCGATGGCCGGCGTCGACCTCCCCGTGGAGCCGCTGCGCCGCCAGATCGCCGTCACCGCACCCGTCGACGCACTGCCGCCCCGGCTGCCCATGACGATCGACTTCACCACCAGCCTCTACTTCCACACCGAGGGACCCGGACTGCTCCTCGGCATGTCCGACCCCGACGAACGTCCCGGCTTCGACACCAGCACCCACGACCGCTGGATCGCCCGCCTGGCCGACGCCATGCGGCACCGCGCACCGGCCCTGCTCGACCTGCGCCGCACCGGAGGCTGGGCCGGCCTGTACGAGGTCACCCCCGACCACAACGCGCTGATCGGCGAGGCGACTTCCGTGTCCCGGTTCCTGTACGCGACCGGGTTCTCCGGCCACGGCTTCCTCCAGGGCCCGGCCGTCGGCGAGGTCGTCCGGGACCTGTACCTCGGCCGCGTACCCTTCGTGGACGTCAGCCCGTTGAGCGCCGGCCGGTTCGTGGCCGGTGCCCCGCGACCGGAGGCCCATCGCGTATGACCGAGCTGCACCTGTGGCTGCGCCACGAGATCCGATCCACCGAGCGACGCACCCCGATCGTCCCGTCCGACGCGCGGCGCCTCGTCGACAGCGGGGCGACCGTGACCGTGGAGGAGTCCCCGCAGCGGATCCACCCCGTCGAGGAGTACGAGGCGGCCGGCTGCCGGATCGCACCCGCCGGCTCCTGGACGTCCGCGCCCGCCACCGCCGTCGTGACCGGACTGAAGGAACTGCCGCCCGACCCCGCCGAACTCACCCACCGCCACCTCTACTTCGGGCACGCCTACAAGGGGCAGCCCGGAGCCGGGGACCTGCTGCGCCGGTTCGCGGCGGGCGGCGGGGCCCTGCTCGACCTGGAGTACCTGGTGGACGACTCCGGCCGCCGGCTCGCCGCCTTCGGGTTCTGGGCCGGGTACCTCGGGGCCGCGCTCGCCGTGCTCCAGCAGCGCGGCCGGCTCACCGCACCCCTGACCCCGACGGCCAAGGACGAGCTGGACCGCCTGCTCCGGCCAGCCGCGGGGGACGAGGAGTTCACCGCGCTCGTGATCGGCGCCCTCGGCCGCAGCGGACGCGGCGCGCGGCTCGCCCTGCTCACGGCCGGTGTCGAGGCCACCGCGTGGGACGTCGCCGAGACCCGCGATCTGGACCGCCGGGTCCTGCTCGCGCACGACGTCCTGGTGAACGCAGTCCTCGCCACCACATCCGTGCCGCCCTTCCTCCGCCCGCAGGACCTCGATGCCCCGGACCGGCGGCTGCGCACGGTCTGCGACGTCACCGTCGACGTCGGCTCGCCGCTGAACGTGCTGCCGGTCTACGACCGCGTCACCGACTGGACCGCCCCGGTACGCCGGCTGCGCGAGGACCCGCCGCTCGACCTCATCGCCATCGACAACCTGCCATCCCTGCTGCCCCGTGAGTCCAGCGCCGACTTCTCGTCCGCCCTGACACCCCTGCTGCTCGCCTTCGGCACCGACCCGGCGTGGGACCGCTGCCTCGACCGGTTCCACCAGGCCCTGCGTGAACTCGGCCTGGACAAGGAGGAGCCGAAGGATGCCTGACACACGGGTCCCCGCGAGCGGCACCGTCCACTGGGTCGGCGCCGGACTCTCCACCGGCAGCGGGCTCGCCCGTCTGTGCGACACCGCCGCACGGGTACGGCTGTGGCATCGCACCGAGCGGCGGGCCGCCGACGCCCTGGACCGTCTCGGGCTCACCGGCCGGGCCGCACCCCGGGCGTACACCCCCGACGCGCTCACCGCCGAGCTGGCGCCCGGCGACGTCGTCGTGTCGATGCTGCCCACCACCGAGCACGCCGCGCTGCTGGCGGCCTGCGTCCGCGAGGGCGCCCACTTCGCCTGCTCCAGCTATGTCTCCAACGCGGTCCTGGAGCAGGTCCCCGCGGCCGGCGCGGCCGGGCTCACCGTCCTCACCGAGGCCGGACTCGACCCCGGCATCGACCACCTCTTCGCCCACAGCCTGGTCGGCCGGGCCCGCGAGGCCGTCGGCGACGACACACCGGCCGCCTACACCCTCACCTCGTACTGCGGCGGCGTCCCCGCGGTCCCCAACGACTTCCGGTACCGCTTCAGCTGGGCGCCCGCCGGAGTGCTCAACGCGCTGCGCGCCCCCGCCCGGTACATCGAGGACGGCGCCGAGCGGGTCACGGAACGGCCGTGGGAGGCGACCCGGCGGCACGACGTCGACGGCGAGACGTTCGAGGCGTACCCGAACCGCGACAGCGTCCCCTTCATCGGGCAGTACGGGCTGCCCGGGGCCTGGCGCCCGGACACCTTCGTGCGCGGCACCCTGCGCCTGGACGGCTGGCTGGACGCCTGGGCCGGTGTGTTCGCGGAGCTGAGGGCGGGGGACGACGCCCGGATCGCCGCCCTGGCCGGGGAACTGGCGCGGGCCCACCCGACCACGGACGCCGACCGGGACCGGGTCGTCCTCGCCGTCTCCCTCGACGTGCGCGGCGAGAAGGGCGGGTCCTGGTCCAGGAGCTGTCTGCTGGACCTGGTGGGCGACGCGGAGGAGAGCGCGATGGCCCGCTGTGTCTCCCGCCCGCTCGCCCTGGGCGTACGCCACATCCTGGACGGCTCCCTGCCGGCGGGCCTGCACCGGTCCGCCGGGACGGCGGCCCGCTCGCAGGAGTGGCTGCGCGAACTCGCCGCCGACGGAGTGCGGTTCACGCAGCACACGGACACCTGAGGAGCCGTCAGTCCCCGGTGAGGGCCTCGTGCACGAACCGCTTCAGGTCCTGGAAGACCGTGTGCGAGGTCCCGTGCCGCACCTGCGTCATGAACTGCACGGTGAGGTCGTGACGCGGATCGACCCAGAAGGTGGTCGTGGCGACCCCGCTCCAGCCGAAGGCGCCCCGCACGGACGGGTCACGGGTGCGGTCGGGGTCGATCACCACGGACACCCCGAGGCCGAAGCCGACACCGTCGTTGCCGGGCTCGTCATGCGCGGGACGGCTGCCGCAGGACCTCAGATCGGCGCCCCCGGGCAGGTGGTTGGACGTCATCAGTGCGACCGTCCCGGGCTTCAGCAGCCGGCTGCCGTCCAGTTCGCCGCGGCGCCGCAGCATCTCCATGAAGCGGTGCACATCGTGCGCGGAGGCCACCACACCGCCGCTGCCGGACAGGAACCGGGGACGCCCGTGCAGCGGCAGACCGGCGATCGGCTCGATCCCGCCGGACTCGGTGTCGCCGTACAACTCGGCCAGCCGGTCCTCCTGTTCGCCGCTCACGTGGAACCCGGCGTCCGTCATGCCGAGCGGTCCGAACACGCGCTCGCCGAGGAACACGTCGAGCGGCTGCCCGGACACCACCTCGATGATCCGGCCGAGCACGTTGGAGGCCACCGAGTAGTTCCACTGTGTGCCGGGCTCGAACTGGAGCGGCAGGCCCGCGTACACGTCGACCGTGGTGGCCAGGTCCGAGCCGGGCAGCACCGCCGAGTGCAGGCCCGCGTCCCGGTAGAGGGCGTCGACGGGATGCTGGTGGTAGAAGGCGAACGTGAGCCCGGCGGTGTGGGTCAGCAGATGCCGTACCGTCATCGGCCCCTCGGCGGGACGGGTCACCATGTCGGCACCCGATCCGCCGACGTACACACGGGGTTCGGCGAACGCGGGAATGTGCTTGCCCACCGGGTCGTCGAGGGAGAGCCTGCCCTCCTCCACCAGTATCAGGGCGGCGACCGAGGTCATCGGCTTGGTCATGGAGTAGACGCGCCACAGGGTGTCGGCCTCGACCGGCAGACCGGCGGCCACGTCCCGCATCCCGTACGCGGTGAGATGCGCGACGCGTCCGCCGCGGGCGACGGACACCAGGAAGCCGGGCAGCCGCCCCTCGTCGACCCGGTGGGCGAAGTGCTGGTCGAGGCGGTCCAGCGCCTTGACGTCCAGCCCGGCCTCGCCCGGGTCGATCTGTTGTGTCAGCAGTGCCATCGGCTCTCCTTCGCGTGCGTACGACGAGGTGCGCCCCGGTGCCCACCGCGGCGGCCTCCGCTCTCATCGTCGCTCAGGAACCGGCGGACGGTCCTCCGAACGGCGATGATCATTCCGCTCGTCACCGTCCGGACCGGGAAGGAGACGGCCGAGACACGCACCGGCCAGGACCAGGGCGGACAGCACCGCCATCGGTCCGGCCACATCGCCGTCGCTCCCCATGAGCGCGGTCGCGCCGGCGATCCCCAGCACCGGTCCGACGTTCATCGCGGTCTGCTGGAGCCCGCCCGCCACCCCGGCCGACTCGACGGCGGCCTGCCGTACGACACCGTGCGTGGCCGCCGTCATCACCGTCCCGAACCCGGCGCCGATCAGCGCGAACCCCGTGCACAGCGCGGGCGCCGAGGTCACCTGGGACAGGACGAGAATGCCGGCGGCCAGGACACCCATCGCCACCGTCGTCGTACGCCGGGTCCCGGCCCGGCGCAGCAGCAGCGGGCTCGCGAGGGCCGCCGCCACCATCAGCACGGCCAGCGGCAGACTCGTCAGCGCGCTGCGGAACGCGTCCATGCCCAGCGCGCCCTGCAGCAGGAACGTACCGGCGAAGAGCGTGCCCGACAGCGCCGCCGACGCGGCCACGAGCATGCCGAGCGCGGGAGCGGCAGGACCGACGACACGGGTGGGCAGCAGCGGATGCGCGGTCCGGAGTTCGTGGCGGACGAACGCGGCGCCGGTCAGGCAGGCCCCCGTCGCCGACAGCGCCCACCCGGGGGAGGCGATGAGGGCGTGCACCAGACAGGCCAGGGTCACGGCGAGCAGCAGCGCGCCCGGCAGATCGAGCCGGACCGGGTGCGCCACGGGCCGGGCCCGGGCGGAGAGGGCGAGGGCGCCGAGGACGAGCGCGGGGACGACATTGAGGAGGAACGCGGTGCGCCAGCCGGGCCCCGCCACCAACGCACCGCCCACGAGCGGCCCCAGAGCCGCCGCCACACCGATCGAGGCGGTTCGCAGCGCGATCGCGCCGCGCAGCCGGTCCGGGGGATACGAGGCGCGCAGCATCCCGAGCGTCGCCGGTTGCAGCAGCGCGCCGAACACGCCCTGCACGACCCGCAGTCCGATCAGCCAGCCGACGTCCGGCGCCACGGCGATCCCGGCCGAGGCGCCCCCGAAGCCGAGCATGCCGATGCCGAAGAGCCGGTGGTGCCCGTACCGGTCGCCGAGCCGTCCCGCGAACACCAGCAGGGACGCCACGGCGATCAGATAGCCGGTGCTGGTCCACTGGACGGCCGCGAAGGAGGTATCGAGATCGCGGCGCAGGGCGGGCTGCGCGACGGTCAGGACCGTACCGTCGAGCGCGACGATCACGGCGCCGACCACACTGCCGACGAGTGCGAGACGGGGGTTCACCGCTGCACCGGCCCGAGGTGCGCGTCGAGGGCGGCCGCCAACAGGGGCTCGAAGTCCTGCGCGTCGGCGGCAAGTTGAAGGCTGCCCCAACTCCACAGCTGGGCGATGCCGTGCAGGTTCGCCCAGAGGGCGCCGGCGACCAGCCGGGGGTCCGCGTCCGTACGGACCTGCCCGACGAGATCGGCCAGGAGCCCGAATAGGGGCAGGCTGGTGTCCCGCAGCCCCAGCCGCCCGCTCTCCAGCAGATCGTGACGGAACATCAGCTCGTACATGCCGCGGTCGCCCAGCGCGAACTCCAGGTAGACACGGGCCAGCGCGGCGATCCGCGTCCGCGGATCCGCCGTACCGTCACCGGTCACCGCGGCGACCCGGCGGGCCAGTTCGCCGAAGCCACGGCGGGCGATGGCCGACAGCAGATCCAGGTGGGTGGGGAAGTAGCGGCGCGGGGCGCCGTGCGAGACACCGGCCCGCCGGGCGATCTCCCGCAGCGTGAGGGCTTGGGCGCCCTCACGGGCCACGAGTTCCACCCCGACCTCGACCAGCCGCTCCCGCAGCCCTCCGGTGTCCTTCTCCGACACGTCCTTCTCCGACACGTCCTTCTCTGGCACGTCCGTCATAGACACTGTCTACCAGAGATGAGTAGACAGTGTCTACCAAGCTCCTCACGGCGCGGGACCAGGACCTCGGACCCAGGGCCAAGGCCCGATGACCGCGTCGCACCGGCCGCCTAGGCTGCCGGACGTTCCCACCTCACCCCCGGAGGCCCCGTGTCCGTCAGCGGCCGCAGTCACATCCGTATCGCCCGCCCCTCCCGCGATCTCGTGGCGGCCGAGCGATTCTGGGCCGACGGGCTAGGCCTGACGGTCGTGTGGCGGGCGGCCGGTGGGGCGGAACCCGGCGAGCACGACCTGCTGATGCTCGGTTGGCCCGACGCGGACTGGCATCTGGAACTCGTCCACGAACCCGCCCGCCCGGTCGAACCCCGGCCCACCGACGAGGATCTCCTCGTGATCTACCTCGACGGTCCTGTGCCGGACGATCTGGTGGCCCGGCTGGAGGAGTGCGGTGGGCGGCGGGTCGTCTCCCCGAACCCGTACTGGAACGAGTGGGGTGTCACGGTCGAGGACCCGGACGGCTATCGGCTGGTGCTCTGCACCCGGGCCTGGTCCAACGCTTGAACTGGTCCAACGCGTGAGGGGCTACTGGCGGGAGACGGTTCGGGTCACGCCCGCGATGACCGTCGTGGCCAGGATCCAGCCCGTCAGGACCAGGATGTACGCGAGGGCCTGTTGGAGGCCCCGAGGGGCGAACGCCGACTCCTGGCCGAAGGAGATCACCGGCAGCAGCAGGTCCAGCGTGTAGAAGACCGGGTTGAACGGCGGCGCCTCGTCCGCCTTCAGCGCGGGTGGCGCGTCCAGCGCGAAGGCGACCGATCCGATCGCGAGCAGGGACAGCAGCCAGCCCAGCGCCCGCATCGGACGGAACCCGTAGCCGACGGTCGCGTCCTGCACCCGGCCCCACCAACGGCCGTACCAGGGCAGGGTGGTGCGGTGACGGCGCTGCTTGGCGAGCTGGACGAGCCGGGCGGCGTGGTCGTCGCCGGTGCGGCGGTACGCGGCCGTCAACTGCTCGTAGCCGTGCGGGTCGTAGGTGTCCTCGTCCCGCTCCAGCATGGGCAGCCGCCGCTCGGGCGGCTCGTGCGGGGTCAGGGACGTGTAGGTGAGGTCGAGGAGGCGGACCTGCTCCGGCAGCATCTCCGGCGCCAGATCGAGATGGTCGATCTGGGAGCGGCGCAGATTGAGCCGGCCCCGGATCGTCTCGCCGTCGCGCAGCCACACCTCGCCGATGACACAGCTGCTCGCGCGCAGGGCGGTGCCCCCGGGGTTGGACAGCCGGCTGTACAGCAGGTCGAGGCGGCCGGGTATACGGGCGCCGCGCAGATCGATACGGCCGTCCGTGCTCAGCCGCCGGCCGAGGACGTTGGCCCCCACCTCCAGCGCCTCCGCGTTGAGCACGAAGTCGCCGGGACCGCTCAGCCGCGCCTCCTCCAGCCGGAGCGAGCCGCTGATCGTGGCGCCGTTGAGCCGGATCTCGCCCCGGGTGCGCAGCCGGCTCGCGCACAGGTCCTCGCCGACGGTCACCTGGTGGAGTTGGAGGACCGGCCCCGGCCGTGCCCCGTCCGCCGTGATCTCGGCGTCCTCCAGATACAGCGCGCCCGCGATCTGCGCCCCGCCCAGCCGTACGGGACCCCGGAACCGGCAGCCCGTCAGCCGCAGTCCGCCGTCGACCCGGGTCCGCGCGCCGGTCAGCCCGGGCAGGTGCGAGCCGGACAGGTTGAGGTATCTCAACTGGGTGCCGGAGATGTTCAGGACGCCGTCGAAGAAGCAGTCGCTCAGCCGGACGATGTGGTCGACGGTCGCGTACCGCAAATCCGTCCCACCGGTGATCCGGGCGCCCGCCAGCTTCAGCGCCGCCACCTCGCCGCGCTCCTCGGGGCCGTCGAGCAGCAGCGCCTTCAGGACGACGGCGCGTACGGTCCGCTCCGGCCCCCACCCGCCGCCGTCGGCAGGGCTCTCGTCCGCCGTCCGGCGGAAGTCCACGGGCCGACCCTTGGGGAAGGCCTCCCACACGGTGCGCTCGGCCGGTGTCAGCTCGTCGATCTCCATCAGCGGGGACTCTGACGCCGGCCGCCGCCGCTGTCAACTCACGCCCGGACGAAGCACGTTCGGGCCGGGGTGGCTGACGCGCCACCCCGGCCCGAGGAAAGGGTCGAGCCGCTACTTCGACTCGACGGCGTGCCCGCCGAACTGGTTGCGCAGCGCCGCGACCATCTTCATCTGCGGGGAGTCGTCCTGCCGGGACGCGAACCGCGCGAACAGGGACGCCGTGATCGCGGGCAGCGGCACCGCGTTGTCGATGGCGGCCTCCACGGTCCAGCGGCCCTCACCGGAGTCCTGCGCGTAGCCCTTCAGCTTCTGCAGGTGCTCGTCCTCGTCCAGCGCGTTCACCGCGAGGTCCAGCAGCCAGGAACGGATGACGGTGCCCTCCTGCCAGGAGCGGAAGACCTCGCGGACGTTGTCCACCGAGTTCACCTTCTCCAGCAGCTCCCAGCCCTCGGCGTACGCCTGCATCATGGCGTACTCGATGCCGTTGTGGACCATCTTCGAGAAGTGCCCGGCGCCGACCCGGCCCGCGTGCACGAATCCGTACGGCCCCTCCGGCTTGAGCGCCTCGAAGATCGGCCGGAGCCGGTCGACGTGCTCCTTCTCGCCGCCCACCATCAGGGCGTAGCCGTTCTGCAGGCCCCACACGCCGCCGGACACACCGGCGTCGACGAAACCGATGCCGTGCGCGGCGAGCTCCTTGGCGTGCTTCTCGTCGTCCGTCCACCGGGAGTTGCCGCCGTCGACGACCGTGTCGTAGGGCTTGAGCAGGCCCCCCAGCTGGTCGATCACCGTCTGCGTGGCGTGCCCGGCCGGCACCATCACCCACACCGTGCGCGGCGCGTCGAGCCGCTCGACGAGGTCGGCCAGGCTCGCCACGTCGGACAGGTCCGGGTTGGTGTCGTAGCCGACGACGGTGTGGCCGGCGGTGCGCAGACGCTCGCGCATGTTGCCGCCCATCTTGCCGAGACCAACAAGGCCGATCTGCATGTCAGTTCACTTCCTCCTGGACGCCCTGCGCGTCCGACGCGGTCTTGAGTGAGCGGTACGCGGCCACGAGGGCGGCGGTCGACGGGTCGAGGCCGGGGACCTCGGCGCCGTCCGTGAGGGCGGGCTCGACCCGCTTGGCCAGGACCTTGCCGAGCTCCACGCCCCACTGGTCGAAGGAGTCGATGTTCCACACGGCGCCCTGCGTGAACACCTTGTGCTCGTACAGGGCGACCAGCTGGCCGAGGACCGACGGGGTCAGCTCCGGGGCGAGGATCGTGGTCGTGGGGTGGTTGCCCTGGAAGGTGCGGTGCGGGACCTGCTCCTCGGGCACGCCCTCCGCGCGGACCTCGTCCGCCGTCTTGCCGAACGCGAGCGCCTGCCCCTGCGCGAACATGTTGGCCATCAGCAGGTCGTGCTGCGCCTTCAGTTCGTCGCTGAGCTCGGCGACCGGGCGGGCGAAGCCGATCAGGTCGGCCGGGATCAGCCGGGTGCCCTGGTGGATCAGCTGGTAGTAGGCGTGCTGCCCGTTGGTGCCGGGCGTGCCCCACACCACTGGCCCGGTCTCCCAGCCCACGACGTTCCCGTCCCGGTCGACGGACTTGCCGTTGGACTCCATGTCCAGCTGCTGGAGGTACGCCGTGAACTTCGACAGGTAGTGCGAGTACGGCAGCACCGCGTGCGACTCGGCGTGGAAGAAGTTGACGTACCAGATGCCCAGCAGGCCGAGCAGCAGCGGGGCGTTGGACTCGGCGGGCGCGGTGCGGAAGTGCTCGTCGACGGTGTGGAAGCCGTCGAGCATCTCCCGGAACCGGTCCGGGCCGATCGCGATCATGAGGGACAGCCCGATCGCGGAGTCGAACGAGTAGCGGCCGCCGACCCAGTCCCAGAACTCGAACATGTTGTCCGGGTCGATCCCGAAGCCGGTGACCTTCTCGGCGTTCGTCGACAGCGCCACGAAGTGCTTGGCGACGGCCTTCTCTCCCCCACTCTCGGCTTCGCTCGAGCGGGAGGTACCCCCATCCCCGAGCCCGGCGAGCAGCCAGGAGCGGGCCGAGGTGGCGTTGGTGATCGTCTCGATCGTGGTGAACGTCTTCGACGCGACGATGAACAGCGTCTCGGCCGGGTCCAGGTCCCGGATCGCCTCGTGCAGATCCGAGCCGTCGACGTTCGACACGAACCGGAACGTCAACTCCCGTGCGCTGAACGGGCGCAGGGCCTCGTAGGCCATCGCCGGCCCGAGGTCGGAGCCGCCGATGCCGATGTTGACGACGTTGCGGATCAGCTTGCCGGTGTGGCCGGTCCAGGCCCCGGAGCGGACCCGTCCGGCGAAGTCCGCCATCTTGTCGAGGACGGCGTGCACCTTCGGCACGACGTTCTCGCCGTCGACCTCGATCACCGCGTCCCGGGGCGCGCGCAGCGCGGTGTGCAGCACCGCCCGGTCCTCGGTGACGTTGATCCGCTCGCCGCGGAACATGGCGTCCCGCAGCCCGAACACATCGGTGGCGGCGGCCAGTTCGCGCAGCAGGGCGAGCGTCTCGTCGTTCACCAGGTGCTTGGAGTAGTCGATGCGCAGATCGCCGACGCGCAGGACGTACCGCTCCGCGCGCGCCGGGTCCGCGGCGAACAGCTCCCGCAGACTCGGCTGCTGGAAGGCCTCCGCGCGGTGGTCCTCCAGGGCCACCCACTCGGGGCGCCGGGTGAGCCGGGGGGTCTCAGACATGGGAGGGCGTCTCCTTGCCGGCCTCGCCCCGCAGGGCGATGGCGTACATCTCGTCGGCGTCGAGGCGCCGCAGCTCCTCGGCGATGAGTTCGGAGGTGGTGCGGACCTTCAGCGCCAGGGTGCGCGACGGCTGGCCCGGAAGGTGCAGCGTGGCCAGCGGGCCCTCGGGGCGGTCGATGACGATCTCGCCGTTCTCGGTGCCCAGCCGGACGCCCGTGACGACCGGGCCGGCTGTGACGACCCGCTCGGCGGTGACGTGCAGCCGGGCCTCCAGCCAGCGGGCCAGCAGCTCCGCGGCCGGGTTGTCGGCCTCGGCCTCCACGACCGCGGACACGACCGGCACCCGCGCCTGGTCCAGGGCGGCGGCCAGCATGGAACGCCACGGTGTGAGCCGGGTCCACGCCAGGTCCGTGTCGCCGGGCGCGTAGTTGCGGGCGCGGGTCTCCAGGTCGGCCAGCGGGTTCTCGGAGGTGTACAGGTCGGTGATCCGGCGCTGGGCGAGCGCGCCCAGCGGGTCCTTCGACGGGTTCTCCGGCGCGTCCACCGGCCACCACACCACGACCGGGGCGTCCGGCAGCAGCAGCGGCAGTACCACCGAGTCGGCGTGCTCGGACACCTCGCCGTACATCCGCAGGATGACCGTCTCGCCGGTGCCCGCGTCGGCGCCCACCCGGACCTCGGCGTCGAGGTGGGAGCGGGTGCGGTCGCGCGGGGTGCGGGCGTGCCGCTTGATCACGACCAGGGTGCGCGAGGGGTGCTCGTGCGAGGCCTCCTCGGCCGCCTTGATCGAGTCGTAGGCGTTCTCCTCGTCCGTGACGATGACCATCGTCAGGACCATGCCCACCGCCGGGGTGCCGATCGCGCGGCGGCCCTGGACCAGCGCCTTGTTGATCTTGCTTGCCGTGGTGTCGGTCAGGTCGATCTTCATGGCCTGCGCCAGCTCCGTCCGTCTCGTGCGAGCATCTCG
This sequence comes from Streptomyces sp. RK62, assembly GCF_018070255.1. Classification (NCBI taxonomy): domain Bacteria; kingdom Bacillati; phylum Actinomycetota; class Actinomycetes; order Kitasatosporales; family Streptomycetaceae; genus Streptomyces; species Streptomyces sp. RK62. Next base: position 142,452 of record NZ_JAGPYD010000001.1, read on the forward strand.
TCCGCCTCCTCGGGTCCCCAGCTCCCGGCCGCGTACCGCGCCGGCCTGCCGTGCGTCTCCCAGTACTCCTCGATCGGATCGAGGATCTTCCAGGACTCTTCCACCTCCTGGTGGCGGGGGAACAGGTTGGCGTCCCCGAGGAGGACGTCCAGGATGAGCCGCTCGTACGCCTCCGGCGAGGACTCCGTGAAGGACTCGCCGTACGCGAAGTCCATCGTCACGTCCCGGATCTCCATCGACGTGCCCGGCACCTTGGAACCGAAGCGGACCGTCATGCCCTCGTCCGGCTGTACCCGGATGACGATGGCGTTCTGGCCCAGCTCCTCGGTGGCCGTGGAGTCGAAGGGGGAGTGCGGGGCCCGCTGGAAGACCACCGCGATCTCCGTGACGCGCCGGCCCAGCCGTTTGCCGGTGCGCAGGTAGAACGGCACACCCGCCCAGCGCCGGTTGTCCACGTTCAGCCGGATGGCCGCATAGGTGTCGGTCTTGGAGGCCGGGTCGATGCCCTCCTCCTCGAGGTAGCCGCGCACCTTCACGCCGCCCTGCCAGGCCGCCGCGTACTGGCCGCGCACGGTGTGCCGGCCCAGGTCCTCGGGCAGCTTGACCGCCTTGAGGACCTTCAGCTTCTCGGTGAGCAGCGACGCCGCGTCGAACGCGGCCGGTTCCTCCATCGCGGTGAGCGCCATCAGCTGCAGCAGATGGTTCTGGATGACGTCCCGGGCCGACCCGATGCCGTCGTAGTAGCCCGCGCGGCCGCCGATGCCGATGTCCTCGGCCATCGTGATCTGCACATGGTCGACGTACGAGCGGTTCCAGATCGGTTCGAACATCTGGTTGGCGAAGCGCAGCGCCAGGATGTTCTGGACGGTCTCCTTGCCCAGGTAGTGGTCGATCCGGAAGACCTGCTCCGGATCGAACACGTCGTGCACGATCGCGTTCAGCTCACGCGCGCTCGCGAGATCCCGTCCGAACGGCTTCTCGATGACCGCCCGCCGCCACGACCCCTCCGGGGCGTCCGCCAGACCGTGCCGCTTGAGCTGCTGCACGACCTTCGGGAAGAACTTCGGCGGCACGGACAGGTAGAAGGCGTAGTTCCCGCTGGTCCCGCGGGCCGCGTCCAGTTCGTGGACGGTGTCCCGCAGCTGCTTGAAGGCGGTGTCGTCGTCGAAGTCACCCGGGATGAACCGCATGCCCTCGGCGAGCTGCTGCCAGACCTCCTCACGGAACTCGGTCCGGGCGTGCTCGCGCACCGAGTCGTGCACGACCTGCGCGAAGTCCTGGTCCTCCCAGTCCCGCCGGGCGAACCCGACCAGGGAGAAGCCCGGCGGCAGCAGGCCGCGGTTCGCGAGGTCGTACACGGCCGGCATCAGCTTCTTGCGGGACAGGTCGCCGGTGACCCCGAAGATGACGAGCCCGGACGGGCCCGCGATCCGGGGGAGGCGGCGGTCGCGGGGGTCGCGAAGCGGGTTGTCCCAGTCGGAGGTCATTCTGCGTCAGCTCCCTTGCTGCCGAGCGACTTCTTCACGGCGTCCAACAGGTCCTGCCACGCCACCTCGAACTTGGCGACGCCCTCGTCCTCCAACCGGGTGACGACGTCGTCGTACGAGACCCCGAGGGCCTCCACCGCGGCCAGATCGGCGCGGGCCCGCTCATAGCCGCCGGTCACCGTGTCACCGGTGATCTCGCCATGGTCGGCGGTGGCGTCGAGCGTGGCCTCGGGCATCGTGTTCACGGTGCCCGGCGCGACCAGCTGGTCCACGTACAGGGTGTCCCTGTACGAGGGATCCTTAACGCCCGTGGACGCCCACAGCGGGCGCTGCCGGTTCGCCCCGGCGGCCTCGAGGGCCGTCCAGCGCTCCGAGGCGAACACCTGCTCGTACGCCTCGTAGGCGAGCCGCGCGTTCGCGAGCGCCGCCCGGCCCTTGAGCGCCAGGGCCTCGTCGGTGCCGATCTCCGTGAGCCGGCGGTCGATGTCGGCGTCGACGCGGGAGACGAAGAACGACGCCACCGAGTGGACGACGGACAGGTCCAGGCCCTTCGCGGCCGCCTTCTCCAGACCGGCCAGGTAGGCGTCCATGACCTCGCGGTAGCGCTCCAGCGAGAAGATCAGCGTGACGTTGACGCTGATGCCCGCCGCGACGACCTCGGTGATGGCGGGCAGCCCCGCCTTCGTCGCCGGAATCTTGATCATCACGTTCGGGCGGTCGACGAGCCAGGCCAGCTGACGGGCCTCGGCGACCGTGGCCGCCGTCTGGTGCGCGAGACGCGGGTCGACCTCGATGGAGACCCGGCCGTCCCGGCCGCCGGTGGCGTCGTACACGGGCCGCAGGACGTCCGCGGCGGCCCGTACGTCGGCCGTCGTCATCATCCGTACGGCCTCGTCGACCGTGACGCCCCGCACCGCGAGGTCGGCCAGCTGCTCCTCATAGCCCTCGCCGGAGCCGATGGCGGCCTGGAAGATGGACGGGTTGGTGGTGACGCCCACGACGTGCTTCTCCGCGACGAGCGCGGCGAGGTTGCCGGACTCGATGCGGCGGCGCGACAGGTCGTCCAGCCAGATGGAGACGCCCTCGTCGGACAGGCGCTTGAGGTTACCGGCGGCGGTTGCTTCGGTGGTCACTGCGATCATCTTCTTTCTGCGTGCGGATCAACCGCGGGCGGCGGCGAGGGATTCCCGGGCGGCGGCGGCCACGCGCTCGGGGGTGAAGCCGTACTCGGCGAACAGGGTCGTGGCGTCGGCGGAGGCGCCGAAGTGCTCCAGGGAGACGATGCGGCCGGCGTCCCCGACGAACCGGTACCAGGTCAGGCCGATCCCGGCCTCGACGGCGACCCGGGCCCGCACGGCCGGCGGCAGCACGCTGTCGCGGTACTCGCGCGGCTGCTGCTCGAACCACTCCACGGACGGCATCGACACCACCCGCGTGCCGACCCCCTCCGCCTCCAGCAACTCGCGCGCGGCGACGGCCAGCTGCACCTCGGAGCCGGTGGCGACGAGGACGACCTCGGGGGTCCCGGTGGAGGCATCCCGCAGGACGTAACCGCCCTTCGCGGCATCGGCGTCGGGGGCGTACGTGGGCACCCCCTGGCGGGTCAGCGCCAGGCCGTGCGGGGCAGGGTCGGTGGAATGGCGGCGCAGGATCTCCGCCCACACGATCGAGGTCTCGTTGGCGTCGGCGGGCCGGACCACGTTCAGACCGGGGATGGCACGCAGCGCGGCCAGGTGCTCGACCGGCTGGTGCGTCGGGCCGTCCTCGCCGAGGCCGATGGAGTCGTGCGTCCACACGTACGTCACCGGCAGCTGCATCAGCGCGGACATGCGCACGGCGTTGCGCATGTAGTCGGAGAACACCAGGAACGTGCCGCCGTAGACACGGGTGTTGCCGTGCAGCGCGATGCCGTTCATCTCCGCGGCCATCGAGAACTCGCGGATGCCGAAGTGGACGGTACGGCCGTACGGGTCGGCCTCCGGCAGCGGGTTGCCCACCGGCAGGAACGAACTCGTCTTGTCGATGGTCGTGTTGTTGGAGCCGGCCAGGTCGGCCGAGCCGCCCCACAGCTCCGGCAGGACCGGGCCGAGCGCCTGCAGCACCTTGCCGGACGCGGCACGCGTGGCGACCGCCTTGCCCTCCTCGAACACCGGCAGCGCGTCCTCCCAGCCCTCGGGCAGCCGGCCCGCGACGATCCGGTCGAACAGCCGCGCGCGCTCCGGCGCCGCGGTCCGCCACGCGTCGAGCTCCTTGTCCCAGGCGGCGTGCGCCTCGGCGCCCCGGTCCAGGGCCCGGCGGGTGTGCGCGAGGACGTCGTCGGCCACCTCGAAGGACTGCTCCGGGTCGAAGCCGAGGACGCGCTTGGTGGCGGCGATCTCCTCGGCGCCGAGCGCGGAGCCGTGCGAGGCCTCCGTGTTCTGGGCGTTGGGGGCGGGCCAGGCGATGATCGTGCGCATCGCGATGATCGAGGGGCGGCCCGTCTCGGCCTGCGCCGCCTTCAGGGCCCCGTACAGGGCGGCCACGTCGATGTCGCCGTTCTCGGCCGGCGTGATGCGCTGCACGTGCCAGCCGTACGCCTCGTAGCGCTTGAGGACGTCCTCGGAGAAGGCGGTCGCGGTGTCGCCCTCGATGGAGATGTGGTTGTCGTCGTACAGGAAGACCAGGTTGCCGAGCCGCTGGTGGCCGGCGAGGGACGACGCCTCGGCGGACACGCCCTCCTGGAGGTCGCCGTCGGAGACGATCGCCCAGATCATGTGGTCGAACGGGGACTCGCCCTCGGGTGCCTCCGGGTCGAACAGGCCGCGCTCGTAGCGGGCGGCCATGGCCATCCCGACGGCGTTGGCGACGCCCTGACCGAGCGGGCCGGTCGTCGTCTCGACGCCCGCCGTGTGCCCGTACTCGGGGTGACCCGGGGTCTTCGCCCCGTGCGTACGGAACGACTTGAGGTCGTCGAGGCTCAGCTCGTACCCGGCGAGGAAGAGCTGGGTGTAGAGGGTCAGCGAGGTGTGCCCGGGGGACAGCACGAAGCGGTCCCGGCCGGTCCACTCCGGGTCGGCGGGGTCATGGCGCATCACCTTCTGAAAGAGCGTGTACGCGGCCGGGGCGAGGCTCATCGCCGTGCCCGGGTGCCCGTTGCCGACCTTCTGCACGGCGTCCGCCGCCAGCAGCCGCGCCGTGTCGACGGCACGCCGGTCGAGTTCGGTCCATTCGAAGCTGTCCGGTGTCTGCGTGCTCATCTTCAACAAGTCCTCGATCGCGGTGGAGTAGCTGGTCCAACGCGTTCAAAACTAAAAGTCTGACTTTTCGCTGGGAAGGTCGGCGTGTGTCACGCTGTGGTGAAAGTGGGACACCGCGCGGGCCGCGGCGCACGGCTGAGCGGACGCCCCGCACGACTGAGACGGCATGAGACGGACATGGTGGACACAACAGCCGAAGGCGGGCCAGGCGCCGGGAGAGCCGGCGTGGGTGGGGCGGTGGGCTCGGTCCGCGCCGGGGACACGATCCGCACCTTCCCCTTCCCGGTGGATCTGAGCGTGCTCGGCGTCGGCATCCAGGTCGGCCCGATGGGCGAGGGTCGCACCTGGCACGCCGACGCGCCCCTGGGCCGGGTGCACCGCATCGACTTCCACGTCGTGATGCTCTTCGACGAGGGACCCGTCCGGCACATGGTCGACTTCACCGAGCACGAGGCGCACGCCGGCGACCTGCTGTGGATCCGCCCCGGCCAGGTCCACCGGTTCGCAGTGAACGCCGACTACCGCGGCACCGTCCTGGCGATGCAGCCCGGCTTCCTGCCCCGCGCCACCGTCGAGGCCACCGGCCTCTACCGCTACGACCTGCCACCCCTGCTGCGCCCCGACGAGGCCCAGCTCGCCGCCCTGCGCGCGGCCCTCGTCCAGCTCCGCCGCGAGTACGAGGACTCCACGACCCTGCCGCTCAGCCTGCACACCGCCGTCCTGCGCCACTCCCTGACGGCGCTCCTGCTGCGCCTCTCCCACCTCGCCGTGAGCTCGGCGGCCACGCCCCGGCAGGGCGACACCACGTTCACGCTCTTCCGGGACGCCGTGGAACGCGGCTTCGCCACCAACCACAGCGTCAGCGCCTACGCCGACCAGCTCGGCTACTCCCGCCGCACCCTCGTCCGCGCGGTCCGCGCCGCAACCGGCCAGACCCCGAAGGGCTTCATCGACCGGCGCGTGGTCCTGGAGGCCAAACGGCTCCTGGCCCACACGGACATGCCGATCGGCCGGATCGGCGCGGCCGTCGGCTTCTCGGACGCGGCGAACTTCTCCAAGTACTTCCAGCAGCACACGGACACGACACCGGCGGCGTTCCGGGCGGAGCTCCGCTGACGGACGCCTGGCTGTGGAGCTCGTCGTGGGTCATCCGGCACCGGACCGGCGCGCCGGGTTGACGGGAACGCCGCCCGCGTCTACGAGTCCTGCATGACCGACCCTCAAGCACCCACACCCGGACCGGCCTCCCACCCCACCGTGAGCCTCCTGGAACGCCTCGCCGAGAAACTGGGCGGCCGGGCCACTGTCACCGCCGTCTACGGCGAACCCGTCACCGCCGAAGGCGTCACCGTCGTCCCCGTCGCCCGGGTCGCCTTCGGCCTCGGCGGTGGCACCGGACATTCGGTGGAGGGCACGAAGACGAACGACGGCGGAGGCGGCGGGGGAGGGGTGGAGGCCCGCCCCCTCGGCTACATCGAGATCCGCGACGGCGTCAGCACCTACAAACCGATCCGCGACCCCTGGGCCATGGCCGCACCCGTCGCCGGAGGCCTGCTACTAGGCGCCGCCCTTCCCAAACTGCTCAGGGCACTACGCCGCCACCGCTGAACGCACAGCCGCCCCGCGAGGCCGGACGGGACCTCGCGGGGCGGCACCAACGCACCTACTAATGCCCGAAGTTGAACCAGTTGACGTTGACGAAGTCGGCGGGCTGTCCGCTGGTGAAGGTGAGATACACGTCGTGCGTACCGGTCACCGCGCCGATGTTCGCGGGGATCGTCCGCCACGACTGCCACCCGCCGGTGCCGCCCACCGCGAAACTGCCGACGGGCGCGTTCGTACGGCTGTCCAGGCGCACCTCGACCAGACCGCTGACCCCGCTCGCCGCACCGCTCGCCACCCGCGCGACGAACTGCCGTGCCGCCGACGACCCGAAGTTGACGCCTCGGTAGAGCGCCCAGTCCCCGTTGGCGAGGGCCCCGATGTTCTGCCCGCCGCCCGTGTCCGACGTCGACTCGGTGTAGACACCGCTCTGCCCGTCGAACGACTCGGCCTGGATGGCGCTGTAGGCGTCACGGTTGCCCGTCGGCGGCGGCGTCGTACCGCCCCCGCCGGACGTCAGCACCTGGACGTAGTCGACGACCATGGAGTGCCCCGGCTGTGTCCCGCCGTCCGGGCCCCCGCCGAAGGCGTCCGGGAAGCCGCCGCCCATGGCCACGTTGAGGATGATGAAGTACCCGTGGTTCGTGGCGTTGGCCCACGTCGTCGCGTCGACCTGGTTGGCGCGCACGGTGTGGAAGTTGACGCCGTCCAGGTAGAAGCGGATCTCCTCGACGCTCGTCGAGCGGTCCCACTCCAGCCGGTAGGTGTGGAAGCCCGCCTGGCAGGTCGTGCCGGAACAGGTCGTGTTGCCGCCGATCCCGCTGTTCTCGTTGCACGGGCCGCCCGGCGCGGTGCCGCAGTGCATGGTGGCGAACACCGTGTTCATGCCCTGGGTGTTCTCCATGATGTCCAGCTCGCCGACGCCGGGCCAGTTCCAGTAGTTGCCCCGGTAGGGCGCGCCCAGCATCCAGAACGCCGGCCAGTAGCCCTTGGCGGCGGCCCCCGTCACATTCGGCACCTGGATCCGGGCCTCGACGCGGAGCTTGCCGCCCGACGGGGGCTGGAAGTCGGTGCGGTTGGTCTCGATCCGCCCCGAGGTCCAGCGCCCGGCCCCGTCCCGGCGCGGTGTGATGCGCAGATTGCCGTTGCCGTCGAGCGAGACGTTGTCGGTGCTGCTCGTCATCGTCTCGATCTCGCCGGTGCCCCAGTTGGCGGGGCCGCCGGGGTAGCCCGTGCCGGTGTCGTAGCGCCAGTTCGAGGTGTTCACACCGGAGCCGGCGGGGCCGGTGAAGTCGTCGAGGAAGACCTGGGTCCAGCCCGACGGGGGCGTGGGCGCGGAGGCGCTGGCGGACGGGACGACGACACCGGCGGCGGCCGCCGCCAGACCGAGGGTGCCGAGCACGGCCACGACCGCCCGCCGGACGGAGCGGCGTCTTGGGGGCATACCGGAGAGTTCGCTCATGGGGGTGCCTCTCGGGTGGGGAGTGAGGAGTGGGGAGTGGAGAGGTGGCGTGGGGGGTGGCTCAATCCCACCTTGAGAGCGCTCTCAGGGTGAGGGTGAGGTCAATGTGCTCCCCGGAGTGCGGGCCGTCAAGAGATGAAGCAGGTAAATCCCAGACGCCACACCCAAGTTCACCGTGTGAAGCGTGACGCGGACTCGGCGGCGCCGTACGTGCTCCGCCCGGGTGCCGGACGACCCTACGGCTCCGGCCGCCACCCGAGCCCCCGGGAGATCCCTCGCGCCGCCAGCCGTACGGCGGGAGCCAGCACCGGGACCTGCGCGTCGGCGTACGGCACGACGACCGACACGGCGGCGACCACGGCACCGGCGGGATCACGGACCGGGGCGGCCACGGACAGGGCGTCCTCGGTGACCTGACGACTGCTCACCGCCACCCCGGTCCGGCGCACCTCGGCCAACATACGGCGCAGCCGCGCCGGTTCGGTGACGGTGTACGGCGTGAACGAGGCGAGCGGCCCGGCACAGTACGCCTCCTGGTCCTCCGCCCCGCCGTGCGCGAGCAGCGCGAGCCCGACGCCGGTGGCGTGCAACGGCCACCGCGCGCCGACCCGGATGTGCACCCCGACCGCCGAACGCCCCGACAGCCACTCGATGTAGACGACCTCGCCTCCGTCCCGCACCGCCAACTGCACGTTCTCGTGCGTCGCTTCGTACAGGTCCTCCAGGTACGGCAACGCGATCTGCCGCAACGCCGGCCCGCGCGGCGCGAGCGCCGCGAGCTCCCACAGCCGCAGCCCGACGTGATACAGCCCCCGCTCGTCCCGCTCCAACGCCCCCCACTCCGCGAGAGCGCCCACCAGCCGATGCGCGGTACTCAGACTCAGCCCGGCCCGCCGAGCGATGTCCGTGAGACTCAGCGCCGGATGCTCCAGATCGAACGCCCCGAGCACGGAGAGAAGACGGGCGGGGGCGGAACGGGGGGTGTCGGGCGTGATGATGAAGGGCTCCCTGGTCGAGGTCCCGGGCGGGTGGAGTCCGGGCGCGCGACCGGCACGGAGCGGGCCGTGGGAGCCGACTGCCCGAGAGCCCCATCCTGGCCGACGGGCCGGCCGCCGTGAAGGTCACGGAGGCCGGTTCGCCGCACACTTGCTCAGCCTTCGCCCAGCACCCAGCTCCACCGATGCACCCCCGGTGCCACCAGGTAGCCCGGTGACGTGTCGGGGCCGCACGACGCCGTCCCCAGGCCGCGGTGGGCCGCGTCGACGTGGACCACACAGCCCGGGCGGGGGACCAGTTCGTCGTGGTGGGCGGCCTCCGTGAGGTCCCCCGCGCGGTAGCGGGTCACCGAGATCTGGCGGGGCTCGTCCAGCGTGATCCGTAGGCCGCCCGACTCCGGGCCCGTCAGGGTGAAGTGGCGGACACCGTGCCGGCCGCCGCTCTCCTGGGGGCGCAGGTACGGCGTGAACAACTCGTCCACGGGGAGGGCGTGGTGGCCCACCGGCGCCCCCGCCGCGCGGTCGGGGTACGACTCCCACGGCCCCTGGCCGAACCACTCAAGGCGGTCCAGGCCGGCCACCGTCTCGAAGACCGTGCCGACCCTCGCCACGTCACCGAACCCCGCCGGCAGCTCGGCCTCCTCCTCGATCCGTACGCCGCCCGCCACCGGCGTCAGCACCTGCCGGTGCCGTACGTCCGCCGGGCCTCCCGTGTAGAGGGCCTCCACCGTGATCCGGCCGGCCTCCTCCCGGACCGAGACGACCTTGCGGGACAGGGCGTTCAGGCCCCAGTCGCGCCAGCGGTCGGCCATGCCGCCGATCTCGTCGTTGTCGGTGGGCGCCCGCCAGAGGGTGAGGGTGGGGGGTGCCGTCAGCAGGGGGTGGCGGAGGAGGCCTTCGGCGTCCACCTGCACCGCGCCGCTCACCGGTGGCACGGGCACCGGGGACGGGCCGCGCAGGCGCACCTGCGGCACACACAGTTCCGTGTCGCTCGGCGCCCACGGCTGGGCCTTCGCCACCGTCACCCGGAGCGTCAGCCACGCCTCGCCGCCCTCCTCCGGCAGCTCGAAGGGCAGCGGTACGGCGGCCGTTCGGCCGGGGCGCAGATCGGGCAGGTCGGCGGGGGCGTACAGCGTCGTGCCGTCAGCCAGGTCCAGGCGCCACTCGCCGGTCAGCCAGTCCAGGGTTCGGAAGTGCTGGTGGTTCCCGATCACGACACCCCCCTGCTCTGCGCCCTCGATCCGTACCGGTGCCGCGATCTCGCGGTGCTCGTACAGGGCCGGCTTGGGGGCGCGGTCGGGGAAGACCACGCCGTCCGCGATGAACGGGCCGTCGTGGACGCGTTCGCCGAAGTCGCCGCCGTAGGCCCAGCGGTGGCCGTGCGGGGCGACGCCGTCTCCCCGGAGCGCGGGGCCCGTGCGGCCGGCCGGGCGGCCGTCGCTCAGGCGTTGCAGGATGCCGTGGTCCCAGAACTCCCAGATGAAGCCGCCCTGGAGGCCCGGTGTGGACTCCACGGCCGCCCAGAAGTCGGCGAGCGTGCCGTTGCTGTTGCCCATCGCGTGGGAGTACTCGCACTGGATGAGCGGCCGGGTCTGGCGGCCCGAGCGGGCGTGCGCCACGCACTCCTCGATCGGCGCGTACATGGGGCAGGCGATGTCGGAGGCGTCGTCCGTCGCCGCCCAGTCGAGCTTCGCGGCCCCCTCGTACTGGAGCGGCCGCGTCGGGTCGTGGTGGCGGACCCAGCCGGCCGCCGCGTCGTGGTGGGCGCCGTAGTCGGACTCGTTGCCCAGCGACCAGACGACGACCGACGGGTGGTTCTTGTCGCGCAGCACCATGCGCGACACCCGGTCGACGAAGGCGTTGAGGTAGCGCGGGTCGTCGGCGATCTCGTGCGCGTGGTCGTGCGACTCGATGTCGGCCTCGTCGACGACGTAGAAGCCGAGTTCGTCGGCGAGGTCGTACAGCGCGGGGTCGTTCGGGTAGTGGGCGGTGCGGATCGCGTTGAAGCCGAAGCGTTTGAGGAGGGTGAGGTCGGCGCGCATGTCCTCGGGGGAGACCGTTCGGCCGGTCGAGGGGTGGAAGTCGTGCCGGTTCACGCCTCGGATGTAGATCCGTTCCCCGTTGACCAGAAGGTCCCTGCCCACGATCTCCACGTCCCGGAAGCCGACCCGGTGCCGGGAGGTGTCGGCCACCGTGCCGTCGGCTCGGTGAAGTCGGATGGTCAGGGCGTACAGGTGGGGGGTTTCGGCGGTCCAGGGGCGTACCTGCGGCACCGTCGTCGTCAGGCGGGCCTCGCCCAGGAACGTCGAGACCCGTTCGTCCTCGGCGTTGAGCCGGTCGAAATCGGCGTCCTGGGCGAGGGGCGGGCCGTCCAGGTCGCCGGTCAGGTACCAGCCGGCCGGGAGCGTGCCCCGTGCGTCCCGCACCTGGCAGTCGACCCGGAGTTCGCCGTCGCGCCGTGCGCGCACCGTGACGTCGGCCAGGTGCAGCGGGTCGGTGGCGTACAGCAGGACGGAGCGGGTGAGGCCGCCGTGCCACCACTGGTCCTGGTCCTCGATGTGCGAGGCGTCGGACCACTTGACGACGGTCAGTCGTACGGTCGTCCGCGCGCCGGGACGCACCAGTGCCGTCAGGTCGAACTCGGCGGCCAGGTGGGAGTCCTTGGAGACGCCCACGGGCCGGCCGTCCACGTGGACCAGCAGCACGCTCTCGGCCGCGCCTGCCTGGAGCACGATCCGGCGTCCGGCCCAGCCGGCCGGCACGTCCACCTCACGCTCGTACACCCCGGTCGGGTTGGCGGCGGGGGAGCGCGGCGGGATGTCGGGGAACGGCATCGTGACGTTGGTGTACTGCGGCAGGTCGCCGCTGTCCTGGACGGTCCAGGCGCCCGGCACGTACGCCGTCGACCAGGCACCGCCGACCGGCGCGTCCGGAGCGGGCAGCAACTGGAAACGCCAGTCGCCGTCCAAGGGGATGGCTCCGGCACGCCGGTCGACGGCGTTCATGGGGAGGCGGTTCCAGGAGGTCAGCTCGGGCGCCTCCCAGGGGCGCAGCGCGATCAGGGGGTCGGGAGAGGTGGTCATCCGCGGACGGCTCCCTTGGCGAGGTCGCCGATGATCTGCCGGGCGCCGACCGCGAAGACGATCAGCAGCGGGATCAGGGCGAGGACCGCGCCGGTCATCACCATGCCGTAGTCGGTGGTGCCGTGGGTCCCGTTGAGCTGGGACAGTGCGACCTGGAGGGTGACGTTGTCCGGGTTGGTGAGGGCGATCAGGGGCCAGGCGTAGTCGTTCCACTGGCTCATGAAGGTGAAGATGCCGAGGAAGGCCAGCCCGGGGCGGACCACCGGGAGCGCGACGTGCCAGTACTGGCGCAGGAAGTTCGCGCCGTCCAGCCGGGAGGCGTCGAGCAGTTCGTCGTGGATGGCGCTGCGCATGTACTGGCGCATCCAGAAGATGCCGAAGGCGTTGGCGGCGGCCGGCACGATCAGCGAGGTCATCGAGCCGATCCAGCCGAGCTTCGCCATGATCACGAACTGCGGGATCGCGGCCATCTGCGCCGGGACCATGAAGATCAGCATGAGCAGCGCGAACAGCGCGTTCTTGCCGGGGAACTCGAACTTGGCGAAGACGAAGGCGGCGAGCGAGTCGAGGAACAGCACCAGGAAGGTCACCACGGTGGCGACCAGCAGCGAGTTCGCCATCGAGCCGAAGAAGTCGACCGTGTCGAACAGGTGGCGGACGTTCTCCGCGAAGTGCGAGCCCGGCAGCAGCTTAGGCGGGTACGAGAAGATCTCCGACGAGGTGTGCGTCGACATGATCACGGCCCAGTAGAACGGGAAGGCCGACAGCAGCACACCGGCGATCAGGGATGTGTGCAGCGCGATGCCCCGGCGTCCGGAGCCCTTGATGGATGCCATGTCGCGGCCTTCCTACTGTTCGCCCCGGCGCTGCACCAGGCGCCAGTTGATGATGGAGAAGAGGACGACGACCAGGAAGATGCCCCATGCCACGGCGGCGCCGTACCCGAAGTCGTTGTTGTCGAAGGTCTGCTGGAAGAAGTAGAGGACCATCGTCCGGCCGGCGTGGTCCGGGCCGCCCGAGAACGTGGACTCGTTGGCGGTGGTCTGGAGCAGCACCTGCGGTTCGGAGAAGCTCTGCAGTCCGGTGACCGTCGAGACGACGAGCACGAACAGCAGCGTCGGCCGCAGCAGCGGCAGCGTGATCCGGAAGAAGGTCTGCACGGGACCGGCGCCGTCGATACGGGCCGCCTCGTACAGGTCGCCGGGGATCGTCTGGAGCCCGGCGAGGAAGATGATCGCGTTGTAGCCGGTCCACTGCCAGGTCATCAGGGTGGCGACGGCGATCTTGATGCCCCACGGGGTGTTCAGCCAGGCCACCTGGTCCAGGCCGACCGCCTGCAGTAGGGCGTTCACCAGGCCGAAGTTGGTGGAGAAGACCGACCCGAACACGATGGCGACGGCGACGACGGAGGTGACGTTCGGCAGGAAGTACGCGAACCGGTAGGCGTTCTTGAAGCGGACCGCCGAGTTGAGCATCACGGCCGTCACCATCGCCAGGAAGATCATGGGGAAGGTGGCGAGCGCCCAGATGATCAGGGTGGTGCCGATCGACTGCCAGAAGTCGGTGTCGGTGAAGAGGTATTGGTACTGCGTGAGGCCCGCCCATTCCATCGAGCCCAGGCCGTCCCAGCGGTGCAGGGAGAGATAGAGCGAGAAGCCGACGGGGATCAGGCCGAAGGCCAGGAACAGCAGATAGAAGGGGGAGATCGCGGCGTAGAGGTGCCAGTGCTTGCGCCAGCCGGTCCGCGGCGGGGCCGTGGCGGGGCGTGGCCGGTCCACGGCGGGCGGGGTCTGTTCGGCGACGGCCATCAGAAGGTCACCCCCAGGTGCTTGGCGATGCGCCGGCACTTGCCCATGGCGTCCTCCCAGGCCTTCGCGGGGTCCTTGCCGAGGACACCGACGTTCTTGATCTCGTCCCGGATCGGCTGCCCGAGCGCGATGTCGTACGGGCTGTTGAAGGCGACCGGGATCTTCTCCGCGGCCGGCCCGAAGACATCCATGGTGATCTGCCCGCCGAAGAACGGGTCCGGCTCCCGCAGCTTCGGCATCCCGTACGACGCCGGGGTCGACGGGAACAGACCGGCGTCCACGAAGCCCTGCGCCTGATTGCGCGCGTCGAGCATCCAGCTGATGATCTCGAACGCCCGCTCGGGCTCCCGGCACGCCTTCGTGATCGCCAGGAAGGAGCCGCCGACGTTGGACGGGCCGCCCGGGCAGTCGGCCACCCGCCAGTGGCCCTCGGTCTTCGGGTAGGCGAGCTTGAGGTCGCCCGCGGCCCAGGAGGCGTTGAGCTGGCTGGGCAGTTTGCCCTTCTCGGTGGCCGAGATGGAGTCGGGGGTGCCCGCCACGATGTTCGACACGATGCCGCGCCGCTTGGCCTCCACGGCCCGCTCCCAGCAGGCGCGCACATGCGGGCCGTCCCCGATGAAGTGCCGGTCCTCGTCGACGAACCGGGTGGTGCCCTGTCCGATCGACATCTCGAAGACGCTGACGACGTCGGTCAGGATGTACGTGCCGGGCAGCCGCTTCTTCAGGCGCTCGCCGGCCGCGAAGAACTTCTCCCAGGTGTCCAGCTCACGCGAGACGTCCGCGGATTCGTGGGGGAGGCCACCCCGCTCGTAGACGGCGGGCTGGTAGTAGTGCACGACCGGGCCGACGTCGATGGGCAGGCCGATGAGGCTGCCGTCCGGGGCGACGGCCTGCTGCCACTTCCAGTCCAGGTACCGGTCCTTGAGCTTCTCCGCGCCGAGTGTGCGCAGGTCCACGAACTGGTCGGCGTTCGGGAGGTAGGACGCCATGTCCTCGCCCCGCAGTCCGGCGATGTCCGGGATGTGGGCCCGGCCGGCCAGCGTGGTGATCAGCTTGGAGCGGTAGTAGCCGCCGATCTGGATGGCGTCGAGGTCCACGGAGCCGCCGTACCGGGCCTTGGCCTTCTTCACGACCGTGTCGCTCAGGCCGCCGCTCCAGTACCACAGGACCATGTTCCGGCCGGTGGAGCCGGTCGGTACGGCACAGCCGGACGCCAGGCCGCCCAGCGCGGTGGCGGCCGTACCGGCCAGGCCCGCGCGCAGCAGGCCTCTTCGTGAGAGCCGCACAGCTCCCACCGCCTTTCGGATCTGTTCGGGACTTCGCAGGGAGGGGGTGTGGGGGTGGGTGGGTCAGTGCCGCGGTGCGGGCGGGGTGACGGGCGGATACGCGACCGGCGGCCCGGGGTCGTCCGGGAGCCGGTCCGCGAGGAAGCCGTACGCCCGCCGCAGGCCGGGGTCGGTCAGGGAGCGCCACCAGCGGTCGACGCCGTACCAGCCGGGCGCGGCGAGCGCCCCGCCCGGGTGGCCGACCGAGAGGCCGGCGGCGAGGACGGCGAAGCGCAGGCGCTCCTCCAGCGGCCAGCCGCCGAGGGAGGCCGCGACGAAGCTCGCCCCGAAGACGTCCCCGGCACCCGTCGGGTCGAGGACATCGATGTCAAGAGCGGGCACGTCGGCGTACTCGCCGGTCGTCTGGTCCACGGCGACGGCGCCCCGGCCGCCGCGGGTCACCACGGCCACCGGCACCAGTTCGGCGAGCTCCTTCAGCGCGGCGGAGGCGCTGCCGGTGCGGGTGTACGCCATGGCCTCGGCCTCGTTGGGGAGGAACGCGTGGCACAGGGAGAGCTGGTCGAGGAGGTCCCGGGGCCACTGCCCGGAGGCGTCCCAGCCGACGTCGGCGTACACCTGGGTGCCGTGCGCGGCGGCCTCGGCGAGCCAGGCGCGGGGCTCCGGCTCCAGGTGCACGAGGGCGGTGCGCGCCGGGGGCGGGTCGGCCATCAGCGCGTCCTGGCTGTACGGGGGTTCCTGGCCATGCGTGACAAGGGCCCGGTCGCCGCCGTAGGCCAGGGAGACGGTGACCGGGGTGGGCCAGCCGCCGGCCGTGCGGGCGAGCGAGAGGTCGATGCCCTCCTGGGCGCCGAGGACGTCCCGGCAGTGGACGCCGTACAGGTCGTCGCCGAAGACGGTCGCGAGCGAGGTGCGCAGGCCGAGGCGGGCGGCGGCGACCGCGAGGTTGGCGATGCCGCCGGGGCCGCAGCCCATGCCCTTCGTCCAGATCTCCTCGCCCGGGGTGGGCGGTCCGCCGAGCCCGGTGAGGACGAGGTCGTAGAAGAGCAGCCCGGTCAGCAGCACATCGGGCCGGTCGTCGTCCACGGATGCGTCCTCTCGCTCGGAGCTCCCCCGGAGGAGAGATCGTCAGAACTGTTCATTTCGGTGACCGGAATCGTGCGCCGCTCGGCGCGATTGGTCAATACCCGAGCAGAAATGAGCATGGCGTTGATTGAAAATGACGAGTAGTGTTCACGCCGTGCTGGCAGAACGACGACACCAACTCATCCTGCGGGCCCTGCGCTCCGGCGGGCCCGCGGCCGTGACCGATCTCTCCGAGCAACTGGGCGTCAGCCCCGCCACCATCCGGCGCGACCTGGTCAAGCTGGAGGAGGACGGCCTGCTCACCCGGGTGCACGGCGGCGCCGTGGCGGACGAGGGCGACCAGCCCTTCGCCGAGGTCGCCGAGGTGCGGGTGCCCGAGAAGGACGCCATAGCGGCGCACGCCGCCGCGATGGTCGAGGACGGTCAGTCGGTGCTGCTGGACATCGGCACCACGGCCTTCCGGCTGGCCCGGCAGCTGCACGGCCGCCGCCTCACCGTGATCACCAGCAATCTGGTGGTCTACGAGGAACTCGCCGACGACGACGGCATCGAGCTGGTCCTGCTCGGCGGCATGGTCCGCCGCGAGTACCGCTCCCTGGTCGGCTTCCTCACCGAGGACAACCTCCGCCAGCTCCACGCCGACTGGGTCTTCCTCGGCACCAGCGGAGTGCGGCCCGGCGGGCAGGTGATGGACACGACCGTCGTCGAGGTACCGGTGAAACGGGCCATGATCAAGGCCGGCGCCAAGGTCGTCCTGCTCGCGGACGCGACGAAGTTCCCCGGCCAGGGCATGGCCAAGGTGTGCGGTCCCGAGGACCTGGACGTGGTGGTGACGAACGCGCCGGTCGACACGGCGACGCGGACCTCCTTCGAGGAGGCCGGCGTCGAGGTCGTCGTGGCGGGAAAGGTGCAGACGTGAGGCTGACGATTCTGGGCGGCGGAGGATTCCGCGTACCGCTCGTGTACGGCGCGCTCCTGACGGACCACGCCGAGGGCCGGGTCACCCGGGTCGTGCTGCACGACCTGGACGCCGGCCGGCTCGACGCCGTGACCCGGGTGCTCGCCGAACAGGCCGCCGGGGTGCCCGACGCCCCCGAGGTCACCGCCACCACCGACCTCGACGAAGCGCTGCGCGGCGCCGACTTCGTCTTCTCCGCGATCCGCGTCGGCGGCCTCGAGGGCCGCGCCGACGACGAACGGGTCGCGCTCGCCGAGGGCGTCCTCGGCCAGGAGACGGTCGGCGCGGGCGGCATCGCCTACGGCCTGCGCACGGTCCCGGTCGCCGTCGACATCGCGCGCCGCGTGGCCCGCCTCGCACCCGACGCCTGGGTCATCAACTTCACCAACCCCGCCGGACTGGTCACCGAGGCCATGTCCCGCCACCTCGGCGACCGCGTCATCGGCATCTGCGACTCCCCGGTCGGCCTCGGCCGCCGTATCGCCCGCGTGCTCGGCGTGAAGAACCCCGCCGAGGCGTGGATCGACTACGTCGGCCTCAACCACCTCGGCTGGGTGCGCGGCCTGCGCGTCGCCGGCCGGGACGAACTCCCGCGCCTGCTCGCCGACCCCGGACTGCTCGGCTCCTTCGAGGAGGGCAAGCTCTTCGGCACCGACTGGTTGCGCTCGCTCGGCGCCATCCCCAACGAGTATCTGCACTACTACTACTTCAACCGGGAGGCCGTGCGCGCCTACCAGGAGGCCGAGCGGACCCGCGGCGCCTTCCTGCGCGACCAGCAGGCCGGCTTCTACGACCGGATGCGCGACCCGGACGCCCCCGCCCTGGAGATCTGGGACCGCACCCGCGCCGAGCGCGAGGCCACCTACATGTCCGAGAACCGGGAGACGGCCGGCGCCGGCGAACGCGACGCCGACGACCTGTCCGGCGGCTACGAGAAGGTGGCGCTGGCGCTGATGCGGGCCATCGCCCGCGACGAACGCACCACCCTGATCCTCAACGTCCGCAACCAGCACACCCTGTCGGTGCTCGACGCCGACGCCGTCATCGAGGTGCCCTGCCTGGTCGACGCCAACGGCGCCCACCCGGTCGCCGTCGCCCCGCTGCCCGACCACGCCACCGGCCTCGTCTGCTCGGTCAAGGCCGTCGAACGCGAGGTGCTGGCCGCCGCCGAGTCCGGCTCACGCACCACGGCCGTCAAGGCGTTCGCGCTGCACCCCCTGGTCGACTCGGTGGGCGTGGCCCGCCGCCTCGTCGAGGGCTACACCTCCGTCCACCCGGGGCTCGCCTACCTCACCCAATAATTCCGCCCCCGTTCTCTGCCTCCCTGGAGACCCTGATGCACGACGAACGCCGCCGGATCGAGGAGCGCGTCGAGCGCGTCCACACCCAGCGCATCAAGCCCGCGATCTACGCGGCCACCGTCCCGTTCGAGGTCGAGGCCTGGCAGGCCCCGGGCGAGCCGGTCCCCTTCGAGGAGGCCGCGGCCGCGCCCTACACGCCCTTCGCGACCGGCACCCCGTGGGGGCCGCCCTGGGGCACCACCTGGTTCAGGATGCGCGGCCGGGTGCCCGCCGAGTGGGCCGGGCGGCGCGTGGAAGCCGTCATCGACCTCGGGTTCGTCAGTGACTGGCCCGGCAACCAGGCCGAGGGCCTCGTGCACCTCGCCGACGGCCGCCCCCTGAAAGCCGTCAACCCGCTCAACCAGTACGTGCCCATCGGCAACCCGGCCGCGGGCGGCGAGGACGTCCACTACCTCGTCGAGGCCGCCTCCAACCCCGACATCCTCGCCGACGGCTTCGTCCACCCCACCCCGCTCGGCGACATCCGCACCGCCGGCGACCAGCCCCTCTACACCTTCCGGCGCGCCGACCTCGCCGTCCTGGACGAGGAGGTCTGGCACCTCGACCTCGACCTCGCGGTGCTGCGCGAACTCATGGTCCACCTCGGCGAGCACGAGCCGCGCCGGCACGAGATCCTGCACGCCCTCGACCGCGCCATGGACACCCTCGACCTGGACGACGTCTCCGGCAGCGCCCCCGCCGTCCGCGAGGTGCTCGCACCGGTCCTCGCCAGGCCCGCGCACGCCAGCGCCCACACCATCTCCGGCGTCGGGCACGCGCACATCGACTCCGCCTGGCTGTGGCCCATCCGCGAGACCAGGCGCAAGACGTCCCGCACCTTCTCCAACGTCACGTCCCTCGCCGACGAGTACGAGGAGTTCGTCTTCGCCTGCTCGCAGGCCCAGCAGTACGAGTGGGTGCGCGACAACTACCCGCAGGTGTGGGCCCGTATCCAGGAGTCGGTGAAGAAGGGCCAGTGGGCGCCGGTCGGCGGCATGTGGGTCGAGGCCGACGGCAATCTGCCCGGCGGCGAGGCCCTCGCCCGCCAGCTGATCCACGGCAAGCGGTTCTTCATCGAGCACTTCGGCGTCGAGACCAAGGGCGTGTGGCTGCCCGACTCCTTCGGCTACACCGCCGCCTACCCGCAGCTCGCCAAGCTCGCCGGCAACGAGTGGTTCCTGACCCAGAAGATCTCCTGGAACCAGACCAACAAGTTCCCCCACCACACCTTCTGGTGGGAGGGCATCGACGGCACCCGCATCTTCACGCACTTCCCGCCCGTCGACACCTACAACGCCTGCTTCAGCGGCGAGGAGATGGACCGCGCCGTCCGCAACTACCAGGAGAAGGGCGGCGGCACCCGCTCCCTCGCCCCGTTCGGCTGGGGCGACGGCGGTGGCGGCCCCACCCGCGAGATCATGGAGCGGGCCCGCCGGCTCGCCGACCTGGAGGGTTCGCCCAAGGTCGTCGTCGAGCACCCGGACGCGTTCTTCGCCAAGGCCCGCGCCGAGTACGAGGACGCCCCCGTCTGGAACGGCGAGCTCTACCTGGAGCTGCACCGCGCCACCTACACCTCCCAGGCCCGCACCAAGCAGGGCAACCGGCGCAGCGAACACCTGCTGCGCGAGGCCGAGTTGTGGGCGACGACGGCCGCACTGCACGCGCCTGGCTACACCTACCCGTACGAGAGGCTGGACCGGCTCTGGAAGACGGTCCTGCTGCACCAGTTCCACGACATCCTGCCGGGTTCCTCGATCGCCTGGGTGCATCGCGAGGCCGAGGCCGAGTACGCCCGTGTGGCACGGGAGCTGGAGGAGCTGACCGGCGAGGCGGTGGCCGCGCTCGGCGGGGGAGCGGCCCGCGTGTTCAACACCAGCCCGTTCGACCGCGCCGAGGTGGTCCGCACCTCCGAGGGCACGCCCGCCTATGTCACCGTCCCCGCGAACGGCAGCGCGCCCCTCGAGGCGACGGAGCCCGAGCGGCCCGTCACCGTCTCCGGGCGCGTCCTCGACAACGGCCTGGTCCGCGTCGAGATCGCCGAGGACGGCACCCTGTCCTCCGTGTTCGACCTGCGGGCCGACCGCGAGGTGCTCGTCGGCGCCGGCAACCTGCTGCGCCTGCACACCGACCTGCCCAACTACTGGGACGCCTGGGACATCGACAAGCACTACCGCAACCGCTACCGCGAGCTGCGGGAGACCGAGTCCGTCACCGTCGTCGAGGACGGCCCGCTCCTCGGCGCCGTCCGGGTCACCCGGGCCTTCGGCAAGGGCTCCACGATCACCCAGACGATCACGCTGCGGGCCGGCAGCCCCCGGATCGACTTCGCCACCGAGATCGACTGGCACGAGGCCGAGAAGATCCTCAAGGCGGGCTTCCCGGTGGACATCCGCGCCCCGCACTCCTCCGCCGAGATCCAGTTCGGGCACGTTCAGCGGCCCACGCACACCAACACCACCTGGGAGGCGGCCCGCTTCGAGGTCTCCGGGCACCGCTGGGTGCACCTCGCCGAGCCCGGCTACGGCGTCGCCGTCGTCAACGACTCGACGTACGGGCACGACGTGACCCGCACGGTCCGCGAGGACGGCGGTACGACGACCCGCGTCAGCCTCAGCCTGGTCCGTGCCCCGCGCATCCCCGACCCCGAGGCCGACCAGGGCATGCACCGGTTCACCTACGCGCTGCTGCCCGGCGCGAGCATCGAGGACGCCGTCGCCGAGGGCTACGCCCTCAACCTGCCGCTGCGGGTGGCGGACGCGGCGGGCGCGCCCGAGCCGGTGGTGTCCGTGGACGGCGATGGGATCACGGTCGAGGCTGTCAAGCTGGCCGACGACCGCTCCGGCGACGTCGTCGTCCGCCTCTACGAGTCCCGGGGCGGGCGGGCGGAGGGTGTGCTGCGCACCGGGTTCCCGCTGGCCGACGCGCAGATCACGGATCTGCTGGAGCGGCCCCTGGAGACGGTCGGCACGGACGGCGGGGTGCCGGTCTCGCTGCGCCCCTTCCAGGTGCTGACCCTGCGGCTCCGGCGGGGCACCGAGGGCTGAGCTCTGGGAAACACCTTCGGGCCGGCCGGCCGCCACCCCCGTGACAGCGCCGGCCGGCCCGAAGCCCCCGTGCTTCCCCCGTCGGTCCCCCGTGCTTCCCCCGCAGGACCCCCCGTTGGCCTTGCTCAGTGTCATGAGCGCGCGAGGGGCGGTCTGATACACCCACGCCGGAAGTTTTTTTTCTCCGGCGTGGGTGATCTCGCGTGGACGATCGGTGTGCGCGATCGGGGACTCAGCCGGTGAAGCCGGCCGTGATCGACGTGAACTGCCAGGTGCTCTGGCTGATGCCGGAGCAGTTGCTCGTCACACCGCCGCCCGGGCAGGGCCGGTCGCGGTTGACCGACCAGAAGGCGAGCCGCGCGATGTGCTTGGAGTTCGCCCAGTCGCGGATCTGCGTCCAGGTCCCGGGCGAGGTCAGCTCCTGCTGGTCGGACAGCCCGTTCATGCCGGAGATGCCGAGATGGGCGTAGGCGGTGGCGTCGTCCCAGCCGAACGTCGACTTCAGCTTGGTCTTCAGCCCCTCGGCCGCGCCCACGGTGCTGCCGTACATGTCGGCGCCGCCGCCGAAGTCGAACGGCATGATCGTGAAGACGTCGATGTCCGCGTTCAGCGCCTTGGCCTGCTCGATCAGCCGGTTGCCCCAGTAGTTCGGGCCGGTGGTGGAGGTGCCGAAGGTGATGATGGTCCTCAGCCCCGGGTTGTTCGCCTTGACGATCTTCAGGGCGTTCAGGATGCGGTCCTGCACGGTGGCGTTCTCGAACTCGTCGGTGTTCTCGATGTCGACGTCGATCGCCTTCAGCCCGTAGGCGTCGATGACCTTCTGGTACGCGCCCGCCAGCGCCTCGGCGCTGGAGCAGTTCGGCCCGAGCTTGTTGCCGCTCCAGCCGCCGATCGACGGGACGATGTCACCGCCGGCGGACCGGATGGCGTTGATGACGGTCTGGTCGTTGCCGCCGGTGAGCGGACGCTGTCCGTCCCAGGCCGGGTTGCAGCCGCCGGAGGACAGGATGAAGGCCATCGTGTACCACTTGATCCCGGTCGCGCTCATCACCGATGTCGCGCTCGGCGGATCGCCCCAGCCCAGGTAGAGATAGGGCGCGGCCTGCTTGAAGCCGGTGCCGCCCCCGCCGCCCGGGTCGGTGGTGACGGAGACCGCGTTGGAGGCCGCCGAGACGTTCCCGGCCGCGTCCCGCGCCTTCACCGTGAACGTGTAGGAGGTGCTGGGCGACAGCCCGCCGACCGTGGCGCTGGTGCCGGAGACGCCGCTGAGCACCTGGGTCGAGCCGCGGAAGACGTCGTAGCCGGTCACGCCGACGTTGTCGGTGGAGGCGTTCCAGGCGAGCGAGACGCTGGTGGAGGACGTGCCGGTGGAGCGCAGACCGCCCGGGGCGCTCGGCGCCTGCCCGTCCGAGCCGCCGCCGCCCGGCCCGTCGAGGCTGATGTCGTCGGCGTGGTAGGTGCCCTGCCCGTACCAGCCGTGCAGATAAATCGTGGCGCTGGTCTGGGAGGCGCCGGTCGTGAAGCTGAGCGACAGCCTGGAGTACGCCGACGGCGACGACGTCCAGGTGGAGGCACCGCCGTCCACGCCGAGGTAGACGTAGGAGCCCCGCACCCAGCCGCTGAGCGAGTACGTGGTGTTCGGCTGGACCGCGACGCTCTGGGAGCACCGGGCGTTGTCACTGGAACTCGCGGCCCCGGCCAGCGCCTTGGTGCCGCCGTGGACGGGGGAGGAGACGACGGAGCCGAGGTTGCCGGTACAGGACCACGGCGAGAGGCCGCCCGACTCGAAGCCGGGGTTGCCGAGGACGTTGGCCGCGTGAGCGGTGCCGGGCAGGGCGACGGCCGCGGTGACCGCGAGCGCCGCACTGCCGACGAGGGCGAGGACACGGCGTCTGAGCCGCGCGAGGGGTCGGTTGCGCACGTGATCTCCCTGCGAGAGGTGGGGTGTTCGGGAGTGCACAGGTGCTGAGAGGTGCGCTGAACAAAATGGTATGGACCAATTCCGCTGTCAAGCACTCACGCGGGATTGGTCCATACCGATGGCATACCGCCGGGGTCCTGCAGACGTCCTACAGGGGCAGAGCCGCCCCGGTCTGGACGGAGCCGGGCTGCGCGGGCGCGGGCACCGCGGGGAGCAGCGGCGCCTCCGTCTCCGGGCGCTGCTGCGGGATCGACACCGGACGCAGCGGACGCGGACCCGCGACCACCGTGTAGTCCTGGCCCAGGAACGGCGGGGTCACCGTGCCCGGGTCGTCGCCGAGCGCCAGCTGCACGGCCAGCCACGGCACGTTCACCCCGCACAGCGACAGCTGGTGCAGCCCGCCCGCCGGGCGGGTGTTGACGTCCATCAGCACCGGGGTGTCGCCGAACATCCGGAACTGCACATTGGACAGATAGTGCAGCCCGAAGCCCTCCACGACCAGCCGCGCCGGCTCCAGCCACTGCTCCTGCAGGGTGAAGCCGCGCCGGCGCCCGTTCTTGACCCGGCCGATCGCCAGCCGCACCCGGTTGTCCGGACCGGTCAGGCAGTCCACCGACACCTCCGGCTGCTCCAGGCGCGGCATCACCAGCCAGTCCACCGGCTCCTCGGACCGCCGCAGCGCGTCCAGGACCAGGTCCAGCTGCACATAGGGCGTCGGAAAGCCGCTGAGGTGCGTCAGCGAGAACGGGGAGCGGGTGATCATCCGGAAGCCGACCCCGCCCGCGCCGGACGCCGGCTTGAAGCACGCCCGGTGCCCGCCCGCCTCCAACTCCTCGACGGCGGCGAGGAGTTCGTCGGCGTCACGGACCCGGAACCACGGCGGCACCGGTACCCCGACCGCCTGGACGGCCTCGTACGCGACGACCTTGTCCTGGAAGACGGCCACGGCCTCCGGCGGCGGCGCCAGCAGCGCGGTGCCGACCGCCTCGAACTCCGCGCGATGCGCCACGATCGCCGACTGGTGCAGCCGCGGCACGAAGACGTCGATGCCGCGGCGCCGGCACTGGGCGAGGGCGTACTCGACGTATCCGGCGGGGGACAGGCCCTCGGGCTCCAGCTCCGCGGTGTCGGCGGCGGCCAGCACGGGGGAGTCGGCGTCCCCGTGCGTCGCATGGATCTCCACCGCTCTGTCGCTGGGATTTCTGCGGAGCTGATCCATGAAGAACACGTTCTCCGCGTACGTGCGGTTGAGCCAGACGCGTACGCGAGAGACCATGCAGGCCGTCCTTTCGGGGTTCGCGGGCACGGCGAAGCGGCCCGTGCCCGGGCAGGGAGGATGGAGGTACACCGAACCGCCCCTGGCGAAGGGTGTCGCGGCGGTGGTGTCGGGGCGATCATACGACCTTCAACGGGTGCCGCGTGCAACGTACGTGTTACGGATTCCGCCACCGCCCGGGCGCCCGGCCGGCCCGGCCTTGTCGCCGGTGCACAGCCTGTGTTCTCGTGGTGTCCATCGGGTGATCGGGGGAGGGGCGAGGGTGACGTCGACGGCCGCGGGGACCAGCCAATTGCTGGCCGTCAGCGATCTGCACATCGGGTACGAGGAGAACCGCGCCCTCGTGGAGGGCATGCGCCCCGGCACCGACGACGACTGGCTGCTGGTCGCCGGCGATGTCGCGGAGACCGTGGACGACGTCACCTGGGCGCTGAAGACGCTCGCCGGCCGCTTCCGCCGGGTCGTCTGGGTCCCCGGCAACCACGAGCTGTGGACACACCCCAAGGACTCCGTCACGCTGCGCGGCACCGCCCGCTACGAGCACCTCGTCGAGGTGTGCCGGGACCTCGGCGTGACCACACCCGAGGACCCCTACCCCGTCTGGGACGGCCCCGGCGGCCCGGTCGCCGTCGCCCCGCTCTTCCTCCTCTACGACTACTCCTTCCTCCCCGCGGGCTGCGCGACCAAGGAGGAGGGCCTGGAGTACGCGCACGGGACCGGCGTCGTCTGCAACGACGAGTTCCTGCTGCACCCCGACCCCTACCCGACCCGCGACGCGTGGTGCGCGGCCCGGGTCGCCGCGACCGAACGCCGGCTCGCCGCCCTCCCCGAGGACCTGCCCACCGTCCTCGTCAACCACTACCCGCTGCACCGGCACCCGACGGACGTGCTGTGGTACCCCGAGTTCGCGATGTGGTGCGGCACCACCCGGACCGCCGACTGGCACCGCCGCTTCCGCGTCGCCGCCATGGTGTACGGCCACCTCCACATCCCGCGGACCACCTGGCACGAGGGCGTCCGCTTCGAGGAGGTCTCCGTCGGCTACCCCCGCGAGTGGCGCCGCCGACCGGAACCACCGGGCCGGCTGCGCCGTGTGCTGCCCGCGCCGGACGGGGAGGGCACGGTCCGTTGATCGAGGAGCTGCTGACGGACGACACGGTCGGCGTCGAGACGTACGGAGACGAGGAGCACCCGCCGCTCTACCCCGAGGAGGAGGCGGTCGTCGCCCGCGCGGTCGTCAAGCGCCGCCGCGAGTTCACCGCCGTACGCTCCTGCGCGCGCCGCGCCATGGAGAAGCTCGGCGTGCCCCCGCGGGCCGTGCTCCCCGGCGAGCGCGGCGCCCCCGGCTGGCCGCCCGGACTCATCGGCAGCATGACCCACTGCGACGGGTACGCCGCCGCCGCGCTGGCCCGCGCCGCCGACCTGGCCTCGCTCGGCATCGACGCCGAGACCCACCTGCCGCTGCCGGACGGGGTGCTGGACGCCGTCGCGCTGCCCGGTGAGACGGAGCGGCTCCGCCGGCTCGCCGCCGAGCACCCCGCGGTCCACTGGGACCGGCTCCTGTTCAGCGCCAAGGAGTCCGTTTACAAGGCGTGGTTCCCCCTCACCGGACGGTGGCTGGACTTCTCCGAGGCCGACATCGACATCCGGGCCGGAGACTCCGATCCGCGCGCGGGCCGGTTCGATGCCCGGCTCCTCGTGCCGGGCCCGGTGGTCGGCGGGCGCCGGCTCGAGCGGTTCGAGGGCCGCTGGACCGTCGGGCGGGGGCTGGTGGCGACAGCGGTGACCGTGCCGCACACCTGACCCCGGCGTCGGCCGCCGCTCTCTAGTCCGGGCACCAGGTCCGCAGGAGATGGAAGAACTCCTCCTCGTGGCCCGTCAGCCCCGCGTCCGCCAGGGCCTGTTCGGCCTCGGCGAGGACGGAGGGCGGCACGACGGGTGGCCGGCCCGGTCCTGAGGCACCGTCGAACGCGGCTCGCACGGTGTGCAGCAGCCGCAGGTAGGCCTGGACGGCGGTGCGCTCGCGGTCGGTCAGTACGGCGGTGGGCATCGGTCGGCTCTCCCCGGGTCGGCGTCGTCGCGCCCCGCACGCAGGGGCGCCACCCACCAGCTTGCCGTCCACCACTGACAACGGGTCGGGCCCGGCCGTCCGTTCACCGGATACGCGCAGGTCAGCGGGTCAGCTCTGTGGACCCAGATAACCGAGCGACGCCTCGATCCGGCCCGCCAGATGGTCGCGCCGGCCCCGCTCCGAGGAAACCGCCAGCCAGGCGCGGCACTTGCTCGCCAGCAGCAGGCCGAAGGCCTCGGCCTCCTTCTCCTCCGCCTGGTCGAAGTGGTTGCGGGCGGCGACCTTCAGGACCGCCGAGCGCAGGTCGGCCTCGCTGCCCAGCATCCGGGCCGCCACGGAGGCGCCCTCGATGCTGTGGCTGCAGTGGCCGGCCTTCATGTGCCACAGCTCGTGGCCGAGGATCACCAGCTGGTGGTCGGGCGCGGTGCGCTCCTCGATCACCACGAGGTCCTGGTCGGCCATGTCGAGCCACAGGCCGCTCGCGGTGCCGGGCGGGAAGGCGGCCGTACGGAAGTGGACGGGGCGGCCGCGGCGTCTGCCCATGGCGTCGCACAGCGCGCCGTACAGCGTCTCGGGCGCCGCGGGCGCGGGAAGCCTCAGCTCCGCGACCAACTCGCCGCACAGGCGGCGCATTTCCCTACCGATGCCCAATGGTCTCCCGTTCCTCCCGGTCACGACTCGGGCCGCTTGACGCTCTCCAGGAGCATGTCCAGCCACTCGGCGACCTTGTCGCGGTGCTGGTCGGTGGGGAGCTGGGCGGCCCGCCAGGCGATGCCGCGCACACCGTGGTCCTGCAGGAGCCTCTCCAGCGGGTCCTCGGCGGGCTGGACCGCCTCGCGCTCCGCGAGTCTCTGCAGCAGGTCCTGCTCGGTGCGCTGGAGCGCCCCGGCCAGCGCCTCGGGGTCCTCGGCGGTCAGGAAGCCGGCGTGCACGCGGAAGAAGCGCTGGATGGCGTCGCAGTGCTCCATGGTGGGCCGCCGGTCGCCGTTGATGAGGGCGCCCGCCTGCTGCCGGGACATGCCGGCGCCGTCCGCGATCTCCTGCTGGGTGTACCGGCGGCCGTTGGGCTTGAGGCGGGTGCGGCGCAGGAGGTCGAGCCGCTGGAGGAACCGGGCCTGCACATCCGGCTCGCCCGCGGGCCGGCCGCTCAGCAGGGCCTTGACCACGGACTCCGGGACTCCGGAGGCGGCGGACAGCCGGCCGGTGTCGAAGACCTCCGTGTGCGGGACGTCGAGCCGGTCGGCGAGCGCGGTGACGCGGGCGACGACGGCGGGCAGCGCGGCCGTCACCGTGGCGCCAGGGCCCCCGAAGCCATCCGTCACCGACAGATCTCCTACGTCTCTCACAGGCTTCTCACAACCTGTTGCCGTGAACTCGACGAAGATTACCGGGTGGTTCGAACGCGCATCCAGGTTCCGCCACAACTGTGGCCAATTTCAGCCGTCAACAGGCGGGGAATGCCACGATAGTTGACATGGCTCGGGCACGGGCACCAGGATCGGGGCGCCGCGTGAAGGCCGCATAGGCAAGAGGGGTGACCTCCCGATGGCATATCAGGCAGGTGGGCAGCGGTCCGTACCGCGGCCCGTCCCCGACCGCCCCGAGGTCCAGGCGTACCTCCGGGACTACGCCGCCCTCGTGGAGGCCGTGCCCTTCCCGTCCGTCGTCGTCGACCACCGCTGGGACGTCATCCTGGCGAACAGCGCTTTCGCGTCACTTTTCAGCGCCGTGGGCCCGCATCCCACCGCCATGCCGCACGACAACCTCCTGCGCTTCGTCCTCTTCCACCCGGACGCCGCCTCGGTCCTCGGCGACCACGAGACCGGCTGGTGCCTGCCGATGCTGGCGCACCTCTCCGAGGCGCTGGAGCGGCACGGCCATGACCACGCGCTCCAGGCCGTCCGCCGGGACGTCGCCCAGGACCCCCTGATGGAGGCCGCCTACCGGCAGGGCCTGCCGCACTGGATCCGCGCGGTGGGGGAGCGGGCCGTCGAGGAGGACGGCGCGGTCCGCCCGCTGCACCACCCCGATCCGCGCTGGGGCTCCACCGAGTGCCGGGTCGTCGACGAGACGCCGGCGACCCTGCGCGAACTGGGTTATACGCGGCTGACGCTGGTGCTGCGCGAGGCGCGCCGTGAGCGGGGCAGGGCGCGCGGGGCGCGTCGTGACGCCTCGTATCTACGCGTGGTGCGTCCGCCCGAGGACTGAACGGGGCACCGTCGGCGTTCAGGTCGCCGACGGCGCCCCGTCAGCACCTCCCTGCGTTCACCCAGGTTCCGCACTGTTCCGTCCGACAGTGGTGTGTGACATAGTACTGGTGTGACCCAGGGACTGACCTGCGACGTCGTGGTCGTCGGAGCCGGTATCACGGGCGCCGCCTGCGCCCTGTACGCGGCCCGGGCCGGCCTCGACGTGATCCTCGTCGACCGCGGCCCGGTCGCGGGCGGCACCACCGGCGCCGGCGAGGGCAACATCCTGGTCTCCGACAAGGAACCGGGACCCGAGCTCGACCTCGCGCTGCTCTCCGCGCGCCTGTGGCGGGAGCTGGCCGAGGAGTACGGGCCGTCCGTCGAGTACGAGGCGAAGGGCGGCCTCGTCGTGGCGTCCACCCCGGACGGGCTCACCGCGCTCGAGCGGTTCGCCTCCGCCCAGCGCGCCGCCGGAGTCACCGCCGAACCCGTCACGGGCGGGGCCTTGTACGACCTCGAACCGGATCTTGCCCCCGGTCTCCCCGGCGGCGTCCACTATCCGCAGGACAGCCAGGTCATGCCCGCCCTCGCCGCCGCCACCCTGGCCCGCGCCTCGAAGGCCCGCCTCCTGACCGGCGTCACCGTGACCGGCGTCCTGCGCACCCGTGACGGCGCGGTCCGCGGGGTGCGCACCGACCGGGGCGACCTGCACGCGCCCGCCGTCGTGAACGCGGCCGGCACCTGGGGCGGCGACCTCGCCGCGCTCGCCGGCGTCCACCTCCCCGTCCTGCCCCGGCGCGGCTTCGTCCTCGTCACCGAGCCCCTGCCGCGCCGGATCCGGCACAAGGTGTACGCCGCCGACTACGTGGCCGACGTCGCCAGCGACTCGGCCGCGCTGCAGACCTCCCCGGTCGTCGAGGGCACGGCAGCGGGCCCCGTCCTGATCGGCGCGAGCCGCGAACGCGTCGGCTTCGACCGGACGTTCTCGCTGCCCGTCGTCCGGGCCCTGGCCGCCGGCGCGACCCGGCTCTTCCCGTTCCTCCGGGACGTCCACGCGATACGCGCCTACCTCGGCTTCCGCCCCTACACCCCCGACCATCTGCCCGCCGTCGGCCCCGACCCCCGTGTCGCCGGGCTCCACCACGCCTGCGGCCACGAGGGCGCCGGCATCGGACTGGCCCCCGCCACCGGCCACTTGATCGCCCAGGCCCTGACCGGGCGGACCCCCGCGCTCGGCCTGACGCCGTTCCGCCCCGACCGCTTCCCCGAGGAGGCCGTGTGACCAGCCCCCTGGACCTCGCCGACGCCCACCCCGGCCCCGCCTTCACGGTGACCCTCGACGGCCGGGAGATCCAGGCACTGCCCGGCCACACCGTCGCCGCCGCCCTGTGGACGGCCGGCGTCACCTCCTGGCGCACCACCCGCGCCCAGGGCCGCC
This sequence comes from Streptomyces sp. RK62, assembly GCF_018070255.1. NCBI lineage: Bacteria > Bacillati > Actinomycetota > Actinomycetes > Kitasatosporales > Streptomycetaceae > Streptomyces > Streptomyces sp. RK62. The sequence goes on from NZ_JAGPYD010000001.1 coordinate 172,731, forward strand.
CGCGCGGGGTGTTCTGCGGCATCGGCGTCTGCTTCGACTGCCTCGTCACCGTCAACGACCGCCCCAACCAGCGGGCCTGCCTGCTCCCGTTGAACCCCGGCGACGCGATCCGCACCCAGGACGGGACGGGCCACGATGACTGACCGCGCCCCCGCCCCGCACCTCGCCGTCGTCGGCGCCGGGCCCGCCGGGCTCGCCGCGGCCCTCGCAGCCGCCGCACGGGGCGTACGGGTCACGCTGCTGGACGCGGCACCGCAGGCGGGCGGCCAGTTCCACCGCAGGCCCGCCGCCGCGCTCGGCGCCCGCAGACCCCAGGCGCTGCACCACGCGTGGCGCACGGCGGAGCGGCTCAGGGAGAGCCTGGAGGCGCACGTGCGGGCAGGCCGGGTACGGCACTTGACGGACCATCACGTCTGGTGCGCCGAGCCCGGACCCGGCACCGGATTCACCGTGCACGCCCTGCACGGCCCCGAGCAGCGCGAGCCCGCCGAGGTGCGGGCGGACGCCCTCGTCCTCGCCACCGGCGGCTACGAGAAGGTCCTGCCGTTCCCCGGCTGGACGCTTCCCGGGGTCGTCACCGCGGGCGGCGCCCAGGCCATGCTGAAGGGCACCCTGACCGTGTCCGGCCGTACCGCCGTCGTCGCCGGCACCGGCCCGCTGCTGCTCCCGGTCGCGGCCGGGCTCGCGGCGGCCGGTGTCACCGTCGCCGCGCTCGTGGAGTCCGCCGACCCGAAGGCCCTCCTGCGGCGTACGCCCGTATGGGCGGCCCACCCCGCCAAGCTCGCCGAAGGCGCCGGATACGCGGCCGCGTTGCTGCGCCGGCGCGTGCCGGTCCTCACCCGGCACACCGTGGTCGAGGCGCACGGCACCGACCGGCTGGAGGCCGTCACCGTCGCCGCCCTCGACGGCGACGGACGCGTCCGCCCCGGCACCGGGCGGCGCATCCCGTGCGCGACGCTCGCCGTCGGCCACGGCATGCTGCCGCAGACCGACCTCGCCGAGACCCTCGGCTGCCGGATGGACGGCCTCGCCGTACGCGTCGACGCCGAGCAGCGCACGGACGTGCCCGGCGTGTGGGCGGCGGGGGAGACCACCGGTATCGGCGGCGCCGAACTCTCCCTCGCCGAGGGGCATATCGCCGGCCGGTCCGCCGCGGCCCGGCTGCACGGAACCAGGCCCGACCCGGAGGGCTGGGCGCGGGCCGCCCGGGCACGGGACCGGCTGCGGGCCTTCGCCGCCGCGCTGGAGTCCGTGTACGCGCCGCCCGCGCACGGGACCGAGCAGATCACCGACGACACGCTCGTCTGCCGCTGCGAGGAGGTCACCGCCGGCGCCGTCCGTGAGGCCGTGACCGACCTCGGCGCGGGCGACGTCCGCACGGTGAAGCTGCTGACCCGGGCCGGAATGGGCTGGTGCCAGGGCCGGATCTGCGCCCCCGCGGTCGCCGGACTCACCGGCTGCGCGCTCACCCCGACCCGCAGGCCGTTCGCCCGTCCCGTGCCCCTCGGGGTGCTCGCGGGCGGGCCGGACCACCGCGATGACATGTCAGACCCCACTGGGAGGGAATCCGGATGACCGTCACCGAGCACCGCCCCTGGCGCGGCGTCCTCGTCGCCACCGCGCTGCCGTTCGACGAGGATCTGCGCGTCGACCACGGCCGGTACGCCGAGCACTGCGCCTGGCTCGTCGAGAACGGCTGCGACGGCGTCGTCCCCAACGGCTCGCTGGGGGAGTACCAGGTCCTCACCCCCGAGGAACGCGCGAAGGTCGTCGAGACGGCGGTGGCGGCCGTCGGCGGCGCACGGGTGATGCCCGGTGTCGCCGCGTACGGCTCCGCCGAGGCCCGGCGCTGGGCCGAGCAGGCCCGTGACGCGGGCTGCGCCTCCGTGATGCTGCTGCCGCCCAACGCGTACCGCGCCGACGAGCGTTCGGTGCTCGCGCACTACGCGGAGGTCGCGAAGGCGGGCGTGCCGATCGTGGCGTACAACAACCCCATCGACACCAAGGTCGACCTGGTGCCCGAACTGCTCGCCAGGCTGCACGCCGAGGGGCACATCCACGCGGTCAAGGAGTTCTCCGGTGACGTCCGCCGCGCCTACCGGATCGCTGAACTCGCCCCCGGACTCGACCTGTTGATCGGCGCGGACGACGTCCTGCTGGAACTGGCCCTGGCCGGCGCCAAGGGCTGGGTCGCCGGGTACCCGAACGCGCTGCCGCGGGAGTCGGTACGGCTGTACCGGGCCGCCGTGTCGGGCGATCTGGACACGGCCAAGGAGTTGTACTCACAGCTGCACCCGCTGCTGCGCTGGGACTCCCGGGTGGAGTTCGTCCAGGCCATCAAGCTGTCCATGGACGTCGTGGGCCGCCACGGGGGACCCGTACGTCCGCCGCGCGTCCCGCTGCTGCCCGAGCAGGAGGCCGCCGTACGGGCGGCCACGGAGAAGGCCGTCGCGGCCGGATGGGCGTAGGGGACCATGCGCAGCAAGCTCGTCCTGCACGCCGTCGACTCGCACACCGAGGGCATGCCCACCCGGGTCGTCACCGGCGGCGTCGGCACCGTGCCCGGCGCGACGATGAACGAACGGCGCCTGTACTTCCGTGAGCACCGCGACCACGTCAAGCGGCTGCTGATGAACGAGCCGCGCGGGCACGCCGCCATGAGCGGCGCGATCCTCCAGCCGCCGACCCGCCCCGACTGCGACTGGGGCGTGATCTACATCGAGGTGTCGGGCTATCTGCCGATGTGCGGGCACGGCACCATCGGCGTGGCGACCGTGCTGGTGGAGACCGGCATGGTCGAGGTGGTGGAGCCGGTCACCACGATCCGGCTGGACACCCCGGCCGGTGTCGTCGTCGCCGAGGTGGCCGTCGAGGACGGCGCCGCGAAGGAGGTCACCCTGCGGAACGTGCCGTCCTTCGCGGTCGCCCTCGACCGCCGCGCCACCCTCGCCGACGGCCGCACGGTGACCTACGACCTGGCGTACGGCGGCAACTTCTACGCGATCCTGCCGCTGGAGCGGTTCGGACTGCCCTTCGAGCGTTCCCGCAAGGACGACATCCTCGCCGCCGGGCTCGCGTTGATGGAGGCGGTCAACGCCGAGGACGAGCCCGTCCACCCGGAGGACCCCTCCATCCGCGGCTGCCACCACGTCCATCTGCTCGCGGCCGGCTCCACCGCCCGGCACTCCCGGCACGCCATGGCCATCCACCCGGGCTGGTTCGACCGCTCGCCGTGCGGGACGGGCACCAGCGCGCGCATGGCGCAGCTCCACGCGCGCGGTGAACTCCCGCTGCACACCGAGTTCGTGAACGAGTCGTTCATCGGCACCCGGTTCACGGGCCGTCTCCTCGGCACCACGCGCGTCGGCGACCACCCCGCCGTGCTGCCCAGCTTCACCGGGCGCGCCTGGATCACGGGCACGGCCCAGTACCTGCTCGATCCCACGGACCCGTTCCCGGAGGGGTTCGTGCTGTGAGCGGGGGATAATGCCCGGTACCGCGTGACATTGCACAGCGGCACGACCCGAGGAGACACCGTATGGCCGCCCAGCGCACCGGCGCCCCGTCCACCGCCGCCGCTCCCGCGCTGCCCTCCCTGGGCGGACGCAGGAGCAGCTACCGGGAGAAGGTCGCCGACGCCCTGCGGGCCGCGCTGATCGCCGGGGAACTGCGGCCCGGCGAGGTGTACTCGGCGCCCGGGCTCGCCGCCCGCTTCGGCGTCTCGGCGACCCCGGTGCGCGAGGCCATGCTCGACCTGGCCAAGGAGGGGCTGGTCGACACGGTGCCCAACAAGGGGTTCCGGGTCACGGCGGTCTCCGAGAAGCAGCTCGACGAGTACAAGCACATCCGCGCGCTCATCGAGATCCCGACGGTCGTGGAACTGGCCGCCACCGCCGACCCGGTGTCCCTGGAGGCGCTGCGGCCCGCCGCCCGGGAGATCGTGCGGGCCGCGGCCGACGGTGACCTCATCGCGTACGTCGAGGCCGACACGCGCTTCCATCTGGGCCTGCTCGCCCTCGCCGGGAACGCCCATCTGGTGGAGGTCGTCCGCGACCTGCGCAAACGCTCCCGGCTGTACGGGCTGACGGCGCTGGTCGAGGCCGGGCGCCTGCTCGCGTCCGCCGAGGAGCACCTGGAACTGCTCGACGCGCTGCTCGCCCGGGACGAGCGGGCCGTACGGGAGGTCATGACCCGGCATCTGGGGCATGTCCGGGGCCTGTGGGCGGCGGGGAACGAGGGCTGAGGCGCCGCGAAGCGAGGGCTGACGCGGCGCGGCACGAGGGCTGACCCATACGCAAGCAGTTTGCATTTCTTGCGCTATTCTTGCGTTCATGACGCGACGACTTGCTGAAGTGGCGAAGAAGGTCGGGGTCAGCCAGGCCACGGTCAGCCGGGTGCTCAACGACAAGCCCGGTGTCTCCGAGGCCACCCGGCAGGCGGTGCTCTCCGCCCTCGACGTGCTCGGCTACGAGCGCCCCACCCAGCTGCGCGGCGAGCGTGCGCGTCTGGTCGGCCTGGTCCTGCCCGAGCTGCAGAACCCGATCTTCCCGGCGTTCGCCGAGGTGATCGGCGGGGCGCTCGCCCAGCTCGGCCTGACCCCGGTGCTGTGCACACAGACCAAGGGCGGGGTCTCCGAGGCCGACTACGTCACGCTGCTGCTCCAGCAGCAGGTCTCCGGGGTGGTCTTCGCCGGCGGCCTGTACGCGCAGGCGGACGCGCCGCACGACCACTACAAGGAACTCGCGGGCCGCAACATCCCGGTGGTGCTGGTCAACGCGGCCATCGAGCACCTGGGCTTCCCGGCCGTCTCCTGCGACGACGCGGTGGCGGTGGAGCAGGCGTGGCGGCATCTGGCCTCGCTGGGCCACGAGCGCATCGGGCTGGTGCTGGGCCCGGCCGACCATGTGCCGTCGGCGCGCAAGCTGGCGGCCGCGCGGGAGATCGCCGGGGAGCTGCCCGAGGAGCATGTGGCGCGGGCCATCTTCTCGATCGAGGGCGGGCACGCGGCCGCCTCCCGGCTGATCGACCGGGGCGTCACCGGCATCATCTGCGCGAGCGACCCGCTGGCCCTCGGCGCCGTACGGGCCGCACGCCGCAAGGGACTCGACGTGCCGTCGGAGATCTCCGTCGTCGGCTACGACGACTCCGCGTTCATGAACTGCACCGAGCCCCCGCTCACCACCGTCCGCCAGCCGATCGAGGCCATGGGCCGGGCGGCCGTCGAACTGCTGAACGCCCAGATCGCGGGCACCCCGGTCCCCGCCGAGGAGCTGCTCTTCGAGCCCGAGCTGGTCGTCCGGGGCTCCACGGCGCAGGCGCCGCGTCCCTGACGGAGGACCCCTCGCGAAAGGCGCATCACCGGCAACCGACCTGCTGTTCAAAAATTGCAAATCTCGCGCGACATCTTGCGCTCGGATGTCGTCGGTGCTTGAGTGTGCGGCGCCCACCGCTCCATGCCCAGAGGGGTCCACCGATGAGAAGCACCGGGTTCCGCCGTACCTTTGCCGCGCTGAGCGCCTGTTCGCTCGCCCTCGCCGCCTCCGCCTGCGGTTCGGGCGAGGACGACTCGGCGAGCGGCAAGACCCGCATCACGGTCAACTGCATGCCGCCCAAGAGCGCCAAGGTCGACCGCCAGTTCTTCGAGCAGGACGTCGCCGACTTCGAGCGGCAGAACCCGGACATCGACGTCGTGCCGCACGACGCGTTCCCCTGCCAGGACCCGAAGACCTTCGACGCCAAGCTCGCCGGCGGGCAGATGGAGGACGTCTTCTACACGTACTTCACCGACGCCCGGCACGTCGTCGACATCAATCAGGCGGCCGACATCACGCCGTACGTCAAGGAACTCAAGAGCTACGGCACCATCCAGCAGCAGCTGCGCGACATCTACACCGTCGACGGCAAGGTCTACGGCGTCCCGCGGACCGGCTACTCGATGGGCCTGATCTACAACAAGGCGCTCTTCGAGAAGGCCGGCCTCGACCCCGAGAAGCCCCCGGCCACCTGGGACGAGGTCCGCACCGCGGCCAAGAGGATCGCCGGCCTCGGCGGCGGCACCGTCGGCTACGCCGACTACAGCGCCCAGAACCAGGGCGGCTGGCACTTCACCGCCGAGCTGTACTCCCAGGGCGGCGACGTCGTCAGCCCCGACGGCAAGAAGGCCACCGTCGACTCGCCCGAGGGCCGCGCCGTCCTGCGGACCCTCCACGACATGCGGTGGAAGGACGACTCGATGGGCAGCAAGCAGCTGCTCGTCATCAACGACGTCCAGCAGATGATGGGTTCGGGCAAGCTCGGCATGTACCTGGCCGCCCCCGACAACATCCCGATCCTCGTCAAGGAGAAGGGCGGAAACTACAAGGACCTCGCCCTCGCCCCCATGCCCGGCGGCAAGGGCACCCTCATCGGCGGCGACGGCTACATGTTCAACAAGAAGGCGAGCCCCGAGCAGATCCGGGCCGGCCTGAAGTGGCTCGACCACATGTTCCTCACCCCCGGAGACGGCTTCCTCGGCGACTACGCCCGCGCCAAGAAGAACGACGCCCCCGTGGGCCTGCCCGAACCCCGCCTCTTCACCGGCGCCGCCGACGCCAAGGACCAGGAGGTGAAGAAGGCCAACGCCAACGTCCCGGTGGAGAACTACCAGCCGTTCCTCGACGGCAACCAGAACCTCGACATGAAGATCGAGCCGCCGAGCGCCCAGCAGATCTACTCCGTCCTCGACGGGGTCGTCTCCGCCGTCCTCACCAAGGAGGACGCCGACATCGACCAGCTCCTGAAGGACGCGTCCGGCAAGATCGACGGAATCCTGGACCGGGGCTGACCCGTCATGACCGACACGGCTCAGCGACGGACCGTCGCGAAGGTCGCGGTGCACCCCGTGCAGGCGCCGCCCCCGGCAGGGGACCGGAGGCGGCGCCGCCTCGCCGACCAGGCCCGCGCCTACGGCTTCCTCGTCGGCGGACTCGTCTGCTTCGCCCTGTTCTCCTGGTACCCGGCGATCCGCGCGGTCGTGATCGCCTTCCAGAAGTACACGCCGGGCGGCGAACCCGAGTGGGTCGGCACCGCCAACTTCACCCGCGTCTTCCAGGACCCGGAGTTCACGGCGGCCTGGCGCAACACGCTCACCTTCACCCTGCTCGCCCTGCTGATCGGCTTCGCGATCCCCTTCGTGCTCGCCCTGGTCCTCAACGAACTCCGGCACGCCAAGGCCTTCTTCCGGGTCGTGGTCTATCTGCCGGTGATGATCCCGCCGGTGGTCAGCGCCCTGCTGTGGAAGTGGTTCTACGACCCGGGCACCGGGCTCGCCAACGAGGCGCTGCGCTTTCTGCACCTGCCGACCTCGAACTGGTCCAACGGCGCCGACACCGCGCTGGTCTCCCTCGTCATCGTCGCCACCTGGGCCAACATGGGCGGCACCGTGCTGATCTACCTCGCGGCGCTCCAGTCCATCCCCGGAGAGCTGTACGAGGCGGCCGAACTCGACGGCGCCAACCTGCTGCAGCGCGTCCGGCACATCACGATCCCGCAGACCCGGTTCGTGATCCTGATGCTGATGCTCCTTCAGATCATCGCCACCATGCAGGTGTTCACCGAACCCTTCGTGATCACCGGCGGCGGCCCGGAGAACGCCACGGTCACCGTCCTCTACCTGATCTACAAGTACGCCTTCCTCTACAACGACTTCGGCGGCGCCTGCGCCCTGAGCGTGATGCTCCTCGTGCTCCTCGGCGCCTTCTCCGCCGTGTACCTGCGACTGACCCGCACCGAAGGGGAGAGCGCATGAGCACCCGGACCCTCCTCTCGCCGGCCGCCCTGGCCCGGCCGCGCGGCAAGGCCGCCTACTGGACCGTCTTCACCGGCACCGTCCTGCTGTTCGTGATCGCGTTCCTCTTCCCCGTCTACTGGATGGTCACGGGCGCGATGAAGTCGGCGGACGAGGTCGCCAGGACCCCGCCCACCCTGGTCCCGGAACGCTGGCAGGTCAGCGGATACACCGACGCCTGGGACCTGATGCAGCTGCCCGAACACCTGTGGAACACCGTCGTCCAGGCCGCCGGCGCCTGGCTGTTCCAGCTGGTGTTCTGCACGGCCGCCGCCTACGCGCTGTCCAAGCTGCGGCCCGCCTTCGGCAACGTGATCCTCGGCGGCATCCTCGCCACCCTCATGGTCCCCGCCCAGGCCCTGGTCGTGCCGAAGTACCTGACCGTGGCCGACCTCGGGCTGCTCAACGACCCCGTCGCGATCTGGCTGCCGGCCGTCGCCAACGCCTTCAACCTCTATCTGCTCAAGCGGTTCTTCGACCAGCTCCCGCGCGATGTACTGGAGGCCGCCGAGATGGACGGCGCCGGCCGGCTGCGCACCCTGTGGTCGATCGTGCTCCCGATGTCCCGGCCCGTCCTCGGCGTGGTGTCGATCTTCGCCCTGGTCGCCGTCTGGCAGGACTTCCTCTGGCCGCTGATGGTGTTCTCCGACACCGACAAACAGCCCATCAGCGTCGCCCTCGTCCAGCTGTCGCAGAACATCCCGCTGACCGTGCTCATCGCCGCGATGGTCATCGCGAGCATCCCCATGGTCGCGATGTTCCTCGCCTTCCAGCGGCACATCATCGCGGGGATCGGCGCGGGCAGCACCAAGGGCTGACGTCCCCCACCCACCCCCCGGACGTCCACTCCCTCCCGACAGAAAGGGCCACACCGTGGCACAGTCCCGTCCTGACGCCGCACCGTGGTGGCGCTCCGCCGTCATCTACCAGGTCTACGTCCGCAGCTTCGCGGACGGCGACGGCGACGGCACCGGCGACCTCGCGGGCGTCCGCGCCCGGCTGCCGTACCTCGCCGAACTCGGCCTGGACGCGCTGTGGTTCACCCCCTGGTACGTCTCGCCGCTGAAGGACGGCGGTTACGACGTCGCCGACTACCGGGCCATCGACCCGGCCTTCGGCACCCTCGCCGAGGCGGAGAAGCTCATCGCGGAGGCCGGTGAACTCGGCATCCGCACGATCGTCGACATCGTGCCCAACCACGTCTCCGACCAGCACCCCTGGTTCCGCGCCGCCCGCGAGGCCGGACCCGGCAGCCCCGAGCGCGAGCTGTTCCACTTCCGGCCCGGACGCGGCCCCGACGGCTCCCTACCGCCCAACGACTGGCCGTCGGAGTTCGTCGGCTCCACCGACCCCGTCTGGACGCGGCTGCCCGACGGCGAGTGGTACCTGCACCTGTTCACCCCCGAACAGCCCGACCTCAACTGGGCCCACCCCTCCGTCCGCCAGGAACACGAGGACATCCTGCGCTTCTGGTTCGAGCGGGGCGTGGCCGGCGTCCGCATCGACTCCGCCGCCCTGCTCGCCAAGGACCCGGAGCTGCCCGACCTCGCCTCCGCCCCCGACCCGCACCCCTACGTCGACCGCAACGAGCTGCACGACATCTACCGCTCCTGGCGGGCCGTCGCCGACGCCTACGACGGCGTCTTCGTCGGCGAGGTCTGGCTCCCCGACGCCGAGCGGTTCGCCCGCTATCTGCGCCCCGACGAACTCCACACCGCCTTCAACTTCTCGTTCCTGTCCTGCCCGTGGGACGCGGAGCGGCTGCGGACCTCGATCGACACCACCCTCGCCGAGCACGCCCCGGTCGGCGCCCCCGCCACCTGGGTGCTGTGCAACCACGACGTCACCCGCACGGTCACCCGCTACGGCCGCGCCGACACCGGCTTCGACTTCGCCACCAAGGCGTTCGGCACCCCCACCGACCTCGCCCTCGGCACCCGCCGCGCCCGCGCCGCCGCGCTGCTCTCCCTGGCGCTGCCCGGGTCCGTCTACCTCTACCAGGGCGAGGAACTGGGCCTGCCCGAGGCGGACATCCCCCTCGACCGCATCCAGGACCCGATGCACGCCCGCTCCGGCGGCACAGACCCGGGCCGCGACGGCTGCAGGGTGCCGCTGCCCTGGGGGGCGGAGGAGCCGTACGCGGGCTTCGGCGCCCAGGCGGAGCCCTGGCTGCCGCAGCCGGAGGGCTGGGCCGCGTACGCCGCCGACCGCCAGGCGGACGACCCCGGCTCCATGCTCACCCTGTACCGCCGGGCCATCGCCCTGCGCCCCGAGTTCGGCGACGGACCCCTCACCTGGCTGCCGTCGTCCGACGGCGTGCTCGCCTTCGCCCGCGCCTCCGGCGCCCTGTGCGTGGTCAATCTGTCGGACACCCCCGCCGACCTGCCCGCGCACACCGAACTCCTCCTGTCCAGCGCCCCGTTGGACGCCGACGGTCGGCTGCCCCAGGACACCGCGGTCTGGCTGCGCGCCTGAGACCGCCTCCCGCTATCCCGTCACCCCCCCACGAAGGGATCAGCCCATGCACCCCACCCGTACGAGTGTCAGGCTCATGCCAGTCGCGGTGGCCGTCGCGCTCGCCGCCGGCCTGGTCACCGTCACCGCCCCCGCCGCCCACGCGGCGGCCGGGGCCGACCTGCCGTTCACCTCCGTGGAGGCCGAGTCCGCCACCACGACCGGAACCGCGATCGGACCGGACCTCACCCAGGGCACGCTCGCCTCCGAGGCGTCCGGACGCCGGGCCGTACGCCTCGGCGCCGGTCAGCGCGTCGAGTTCACCGTCCCGCGCGCCGCCAACGCCGTGAACCTCGCCTACAGCGTCCCGGACGGCCAGTCCGGCACGCTCGACGTCTACGTCAACGGCCAGAAGCTCGCCAAGACCCTTCCGGTCACCTCGAAGTACTCGTACGTCGACACCGGCTGGATCACCGGCTCGAAGACCCACCACTTCTACGACAACGCGCGGCTGCTCCTCGGCCGGGACGTACGGGCCGGCGACAAGGTGGCCTTCCAGGCGACCGGGGTCCAGGTCACCGTGGACGTCGCCGACTTCGAGCAGGTCGCCGGCGCGGCAGGGCAGCCCGCCGGATCGGTGTCCGTCGTCTCCAAGGGGGCCGATCCCACCGGCCAGGGCGACTCCACGCAGGCCTTCCGGGACGCCGTCGCCGCCGCGCGGGGCGGGGTGGTGTGGATCCCGCCGGGGGAGTACCGGCTGACGTCGTCGCTCAGCGGCGTGCAGAACGTGACCCTCCAGGGCGCCGGGCACTGGCACTCGATCGTGCGCTCCTCCCGGTTCATCGACCAGACGGGCTCCTCCGGCAACGTCCACATCAAGGACTTCGCCGTGATCGGCGAGGTCACCGAGCGCGTCGACTCCAACCCCGACAACTTCGTCAACGGCTCGCTCGGGCCGAACAGCTCCGTCTCCGGGATGTGGCTGCAGCACCTCAAGGTCGGCCTCTGGCTGACCGGCACCAACGACAACCTCGTCGTGGAGAACAACCGCTTCCTCGACATGACCGCCGACGGCCTGAACCTCAACGGCAACGCGCGCGGAGTGAAGGTCCGCCACAACTTCCTGCGCAACCAGGGCGACGACGCGCTCGCCATGTGGTCGCTGAACGCGCCGGACGTCGGCAGCAGCTTCGAGAACAACACCATCACCCAGCCGAACCTCGCCAACGGCATCGCGATCTACGGCGGCACCGACATCACCGTCCGCGGCAACCTGATCTCCGACACCAACGCGCTCGGCAGCGGCATCGCGATCTCCAACCAGAAGTTCCTCGACCCGTTCCACCCGCTGTCCGGCACCATCACCGTCGACGGCAACACCCTGGTCCGCACCGGCGCCATGAACCCCAACTGGAACCACCCGATGGGCGCCCTGCGGGTCGACAGCTACGACAGCGCCATCGAGGCACAGGTCCGGATCACGAACACCACCGTCACCGACAGTCCGTACAGCGCCTTCGAGTTCGTCTCCGGCGGCGGACGCGGGTTCGCGGCGAAGAACGTCACCGTCGACGGGGCGACCGTCCGCAACACCGGCACGGTCGTCGTCCAGGCCGAGACCCCGGGCGCCGCCACCTTCCGCAACGTCACGGCGACCGGCGTCGGCGCAGCGGGCGTCTACAACTGCCCCTACCCGGCCGGCTCCGGCACCTTCGCCCTCACCGACGGAGGCGGCAACTCCGGCTGGAGCAGCACCTGGTCGGACTGCTCCACCTGGCCGCAGCCCGGCCAGGGCAACCCGGACCCGGACCCCGGCGAGTCCGGCAACCTCGCCAAGGGCCGCCCGGCCACCGCCACCGGCTCACAGGACGTCTACACACCCGGCAAGGCCGTCGACGGCGACGCCGGCACCTACTGGGAGTCCGCCAACCACGCCTTTCCGCAGGCCCTCACCGTCGACCTCGGCTCGTCCCGGACGGTCCGCAGGCTGGTGCTGAAGCTGCCCCCGTCCGCCGCCTGGGGCGCCCGCACCCAGACCGTCACGGTCCTGGGCAGCACCGACGGCTCGACGTACTCCACGGTCGTCGGCGCCACCGGCCACCGCTTCGACCCGGCCACCGGCAACACGGTCACCATCCCCCTGCCCGCCGGCACCAGCCTGCGCCATCTGCGGCTCTCCGTCAGCGCGAACACCGGCTGGCCCGCCGCCCAGTTCAGCGAGGTGGAGGCGTACTCGATTTCGTGAGCACATCCGGCACGTCCCCGCGCTTCGCCGCCTGGATCTGCTCGTACACACGGGTGCGCAGACCGGCGAAGCGCGGGTCCACCCGCGTGTGCAACTGATCCCGCTCGGCGGGCAGATCGACCGTCAGCTGCTCGCGTACGACCGTCGGGGACGCGGACAGCACGATCACCCGCTCGCCGAGATACACGGCCTCGTCGATGTCGTGGGTGACGAACAGGATCGTGATGCCGCGCTCCCGCCACAGCCGCCGGACCAGGTCCTCCAGATCGGCCCTGGTCTGCGCGTCCACGGCGGCGAACGGCTCGTCCATCAGCAGCACCCGGGGCTCGTACGCCAGCGCCCGCGCGATCGCGACCCGCTGCTGCATCCCGCCGGACAACTGCCAGGGGTAGGCGCCGGCCGCGTCCGCGAGCCCCACCGATTCCAGCGCGTCCCGCACCAGCACCCGGCGGCGCGTTTTACCCAAGCCCTTTTGCCGCAACGGCAGTTCGACGTTCTCGCCGACCCGCATCCACGGGAACAGACTGCGCCCGTACTCCTGGAAGACGAACGCCATCCCGCGAGGCGGCCCGTCGACCCGCCGCCCCTCCAGCAGCACCTCGCCGCCGGTCGGCGCGAGCAGCCCCGCCATGCACTTCAGCAGGGTGGTCTTGCCGCAGCCCGACGGGCCGACGAGACAGACCAGTTCGCCCGGGTCGACGGCGAAGGTCAGGTCGCGGACCGCCTCCACCCGCCGTCCCGAGCCCTCGTAGACCTTCCGCAGACCCCGTACGTCCAGCATGGAACGCCCTTTCTGAAGGTTCACGGCGACCGCCGGGCCGCGTCGCGCAGACCGTGGTACCAGCCGAGCACCCGCCGCTCGACCAGCCGGAAGAGGACCGACAGCACCACGCCCAGCATCCCGAGCAGCAGGATGCCGGTCCACATGTCCGGGATCGCGAAACCGCGCTGGAACTGCACGATGGTGAAACCGAGTCCGTTGCTGGCGGCGAACATCTCGCTGATCACCATGAGGATGATCCCGATGGACAGCGCCTGGCGCAGCCCCGCGAAGATCTGCGGGTTCGCCGACGGCAGCACCAGGCTCCGCAGTCGGGCCACCCCCCTGATCCCGTACGACCGTGCCGCCTCCGCCATCACCGGGTCCACCGCGCGGACGCCCTCGACGGTGTTCAGCAGCACCGGCCAGACACAGCCGCTCGCGATCACCGCGACCTTCATCGTGTCGCCGATCCCCGCGAACAGCATGATGACCGGCACCAGTACGGGCGGCGGCACCGCGCGCAGGAACTCCAGCACCGGTTCGCACACCGCCCGCACCCGCCGGTGCGAGCCGATCACCGTGCCCAGCGCCACCCCGGCGACCGCCGCCAGGGCGTAACCGGCCGCCAGCCGCCACACGCTGGGCAGCACGTCGGCGCCCAGCCGCTCCGGCGTCCACACGTCCGGGAAGGCCGAGAGGATCGTCCGCAGCGGCGGCCAGTACACATCCGTGCTGCCCGCCGACGCCACCCACCACACGACGACCAGCAGGGCGGGCAGCGCGCCCGCCAGGATCAGCCGCAGCAGCACCCGGGTCACACCGCCACCTCCCCGCGCACCGACTGGTGCCAGGCCAGCGCCCGGCGCTCCACCGCCCGCGCCCCCACGTTGATCACGAGCCCCAGCAGGCCCGTCACCACGATCAGCGCGTACATCTCGGGCACCGCCTGCGAGGTCTGCGCCACCCCGATCCGCTGACCCAGCCCCGGTGCCCCGATGACCAGTTCGGCGGTGATGGCGAGGATCAGCGCGACCGCGGCGGCGAGCCGCACCCCGGTCATCACATACGGCAGCGCGGTCGGCCACAGCACGTACCGGATCCGCGCCCAGGTGCCCAGCCCGTACGACCGTGCCGTCTCCTCGGCGACCGGGTCGACGTCCTGGACGCCGTACAGGACCTGGATCAGCACCTGCCAGAAGGACGCGTAGACGACGAGGAGGAGCACCGAGCGCAGTTCGGAACCGTAGAGCAGGACCGCGAGCGGGATGAGGGCGACGGAGGGGATGGGCCGCAGGAACTCGATGGTGGAGGCGGTGGCCTGCCGCAGGTACGGCACGACCGACAGGACGACGCCCAGCACGACACCCGCGCAGGACGCGATCGCGAGCCCCAGCGCCCAGCCCGTGAGCGTGTCGCCGAGCGCGGTCCAGAACGCGGGGTCGCCGGCCTCGTCGCCGAGCGCGACCGCGATCCGGCTGGCCGGCGGCACGTACTCCTCGTCCACCAGGCCGAGCCGGGGGGCCGCCTCCGCCAGCGCCAGGAAGCCGGCGAGCCCCGCCACGCCGAGTGCGGCGTTCGTCCCCCTCACCGGTCCGTGTCCCTCACGGCAGCAGCTCGTCGAGGTTCGGGTCGGTCTTGAACAGGCCGTCCGACCGGCCGAGTTTCATCAGGGCCTCGATCGACGCCCGGTTGGGCTCGGCGGGCCACTTCGGCAGGGTGACCTTCGCCAGCACCTCCGCCGGGATCTTCGTGTACGTAGTGATGGTCTCGCGTGCCTCGTCCGGGTGGGCGTCGGCGTAGGCGAGGGACTGCGCGGTGGCTTTCTGGAACTTCTCGACCACCTCGGGGTTGCGCTCCGCGTACTGCTTGGACGTGAAGTACAGGGCGACGGTGAGGTCGGGCGCCACGTCGACCAGCGGCGAGGCGATCTCCACGCCGTCCTGGCTCTTGATGGTCGCGGTCGCCGGCTCCACCACCATGGCGGCGTCGATCTGCCCCTTGTCCAGGGCGGCCGGCATCTGGTCGAAGGGCAGCTCGACGAACTCCACCTCGTCGGGATCGCCGCCCGCCGAGCGCACCGAGGCGCGGACGGCCGTCTCGTTGATGTTCTTCAGCGTGTTGATGGCGACCTTCTTGCCCTCCAACTCCTTGGGGGACTTCAGAGGGCTGCCCTTCTTCACCATCAGCGCGCCGAAGTCCTCGCCGGGCTCGCCGGTCGAGGCGATGCCGTTGGCGACCGCCTTCACGGGAACGCCGTTGGACTGCGCGACCATCAGGGACGTCACATTGCTGAACCCGAACTGGAACTGACCGCTCGCCACCCCGGGCACGATCGCGGCGCCGCCCTGCGCCGTGGTGAACTCCAGCTCCAGGCCCTGCTCCTTGAAGAAGCCCTTCTTCTGGCCCAGATAAAGCGGGGCGACATCGACGATGGGAATGAGTCCGACCTTCACGGTCGTGACCCCGCCGGACGACCCGCCCCCCTTGGACGGTTCGTCGCCGGACGAGCCACAGGCCGTCGCGACGAGCAGCAGGGCGCCGGCGGTGAGACCGGCGGACAGACGACGCATGGCTCCTCCTGTACAGACAACGGTGCAACGGTGTTCCGACAGGTTGTGCGCACCGCGCACAGTAGTGCGCGACTTCACCCAGCGGGAAGGTAGAAGCTTCCACCGGATCCGGTCAATGGGTTGCTGACAACATTGTTGACATTTTGGAGGTGGCGCCGTGCAAGCCGACGCCCGCGCACCGCATTTCGTGAGGTCCTTCGAGCGCGGCCTGGCCGTGATCCGCTGCTTCGACGCCGGCCATCCCGTCCGCACGCTCAGCGAGGTCGCCCAGACCTGCGACCTGACCCGCGCCGCCGCCCGCCGGCTGCTGCTGACCCTCGCCGACCTGGGCTATGTCCACCAGGACGGCCGCCACTTCCGGCTCACCCCGCGGGTGCTGGAACTCGGCTACTCCTACCTCTCGAGCTACACCCTGCCCGAGATCGCCGAACCGCACCTCGAGCAACTCGTCGCGCGCATACGGGAGTCGTCGTCGCTGTGCGTCCTCGACGGCGACGACATCGTGTACGTCGCCCGCGTCCCCACCCGGCGCATCATGACGGCGTCCATCACGGTCGGCACCCGCTTCCCCGCCCATGTCACGTCGGTGGGCCGGGTGATCCTGGCGCACCTGCCGGAGACCGAGTCCGAACAACTCTTGGATCGCGCCGATTTGAAACCCCTGACGGCCCGCACCCTCACGACACTGGCGGCCCTGCGCGCGGAGCTGCACCGGGTCCGCGCGCAGGGCTACGCCCTCGTCGACCAGGAGCTGGAGGAGGGGCTGCGGTCGGTCGCCGCCCCGGTACGGGACCGCGACGGCACGGTCGTCGCCGCCGTCAACATCGCCGTGCACGCGGGTCGGCACACCGTCGACGCCGTACGCCGCGATCTGCTGCCGCCGCTGCGCGCGACGGCCGCCGCGATCGAGGCCGACCTCAGGATGGCCCCCGCGCACCGGCCGTAGCGCCCGGGCGGCGGCTCACAGATCGAGCAGCAGCCGCCGCCCCCGGCACCGGGACACACAGATCATCATCGTCTCGCCGCTTTCCTGCTCCTCGGCGGTGAGCACGGAGTCCCGGTGGTCGGGGGTGCCGTCGAGTACGTCGGTCTCGCAGGTGCCGCAGGTGCCCTCGGTGCAGGAGTACAGCACCTCGACACCCGCGGCCCGCACGGCGTCGAGCACGGAGACGCCGGGCCCGACGGTGACGGTCAGCCCGCTGCGGGCCAGCTCGACTTCGAACTCCCCGTCTCCCTCGACTGGTTGATCGCGCGGCTGGAACCGCTCGACGCGCAGGGCGCCGGCCGGGCAGCGCCCCTCCACGGCGTCCAGCAGCGGACCGGGACCGCAGCAGTAGACGAGAGTGCCCTCGGGAAGGTCGTCCAGCACCGAACCGAGGTCGAGCAGCCCGCACTCGTCCTCGGGCGCCAGGGTGACCCGCCCGCCGTACGCGGCCAGTTCGGCGGTGAACGCCATGGACCGGCGGGTGCGGCCGCCGTACAGCAGGCTCCACTCGGCGCCCGCCGCCTCGGCCGCGGCCAGCATCGGCAGGATCGGGGTGATGCCGATACCGCCCGCGACGAACCGGTAGGCGGGGGCGGGTTCCAGCCGGAAGTGGTTGCGCGGACCGCGCACCCGCACCTTGTCGCCGGGTCCCAGCCGGTCGTGCACATGGGCGGACCCGCCGCGCCCGGCGGGCTCCCGCAGGACGGCGATCCGCCACCGCGTCCGGTCCGCCGGGTCACCGCACAGCGAGAACTGCCGTTCGAGCCCGGGCCGGAGCAGGAGGTCGACATGGGCGCCGGGCTCCCAGCCGGGCAGCGGCTCACCCGACGGGTCGCGCAGCAGAAGGACGAGCACGCCGTCGGCTGCGAACTCGATCCCCTCGACGACGAGTTCGGCCTCGTACGCCTCCGTCACGAGTCGTCCTCCGGCATCCGATGGCCCTGCGGATGGGCGAGCATCCACTCCCACATCCGCACCGGGTCCTCGGCGCGGTGCTCGCGGCCGCAGTGACAGGTCCCGTGCAGCAGGTCGGTGCCCGGCACCCAGTCGACCCGGTACACCTCCCCGGTGCGGCCGCTCACTTGACCTTCTCCTCGGGCTTCGCGCCCTCCTCGACCAGCCGGGCGAGGATGCGGCGCGCGGCGAGGCCCCCGGTGTCGATGTTGATGCTGAGCTCCTGGTAGCCGTGGCGTTCGGTGCCGAGGGTCCGCTGGAGGAGGTTGAGGGCGTCGACGTCCTGCATCACCACGGTGTGGTTGTTGGCGCGCAGGAACTCGGTGACCTCGTCGTCCTCGGTCGCCCAGTCCCGGGACACCGCCCAGAAGTCGTACACCGTCCCGTCCCCTGAGGGCGTGATGGCGTAGGTGACCTCGGTGTGGAAGGCGTCCGGGTCGCTGCCGTCGGGGTTCGGCACCACGCCGACCGGCGCGACCCGGCTGTGCAGCACATACAGGCAGGGCGCGTGGTACTCGATGTCCTGCCAGCGGGTGATCCGGCCCGAGATCCCGGTCGAACGGGCGTAGAACGGCGGGCACTCGGCGTCGTCCATGTGCCGGCTCACCCGTACGATGCCCGCGCCCTCGTCCACCTCGGTGGTGATCGGCGTCTCGGCGACCTCGGGGGTGCCGATGTACCCGCCGTGCAGATACGTCTCGTGGGACAGGTCGAGGAGGTTGTCGACCAGCAGTCCGTAGTCGCAGTCGATGGGCTCCATCCCGCGCACGGTGACCCAGCCCGGCGCGTCCAGATGCCGGGCCCGCGGGATGCCGGCCGGGTCCGCGAGCTCGGGGTCCCCGATCCACACCCAGATGAGCGAGTCCTGCTCCACCACCGGGTACGAGGCGACGCGCGCGGTCCGCGGCACCCGCTTCTGCCCGGGCACGTACACGCACGTCCCGGTCGTGTCGTACGTGAAGCCGTGGTACCCGCACACGATCCGGTCCCCGTCGAGCCGCGTGGGCGCCTCGGACAGCGGATACCGGCGGTGCACACACCGGTCGTGCAGCACGACCGGCGTCCCCTCGTCCTTGGTCCGGTACAGCACGAGCGTCTCCCCACAGACACTCCGCCCGAGCAACTCCCGCCCCACTTCATGACTGTAGGCGGCGACGTACCACTGGTTCCTGGCATACGCGGTCATGTGCGGCATGGCAGCGGCTCCCGTCTAGGTGTCGTGGCGACATCGTCGGGAAGGGGCCCGGGCGGAGGCAACACGGCTTCCGCCTCACGGAAGGAGGGCAGGGCGAGGACACCGCGTCGCCGCACCCCACGTACCCCCCACCTTCACGCCGGCGCCATCGCACCCTTCCCCCTCGTTCGGTGCCCCTGGAACACTCCTGTCGCGCGCGTTGTCACCGACCGGCCGGATCACCCCTCACGATGGGAAGAGGTCTTCCACCCATGCCCGAAGTCAACCGGCGCAGATTCCTCCAGATCGCGGGTGCCACGACGGCGTTCAGCGCTCTGTCGAGCAGCATCCAGCGGGCCGCCGCGATCCCGGCGCACCAGCGCACGGGCTCTTTGGAGGACGTCGAGCACATCGTCGTCCTGATGCAGGAGAACCGTTCCTTCGATCACTACTTCGGCACCTTGCGCGGCGTCCGCGGGTTCGGCGACCCCCGGCCGGTGCGGCGGGACGACGGCAAGCCCATCTGGTACCAGTCCGACGGCACCAAGGACCTCCTGCCGTTCCACCCGGACGCCGACGACCTCGGCATGCAGTTCCTGGAAGGGCTTCCGCACGGCTGGTCCGACGGCCAGCAGGCGTACGGCGGCGGGAAGTACGACCGCTGGATCCCCGCCAAGGGCACCACGACGATGGCGTATCTGACCCGCGAGGACATCCCCTTCCACTACGCCCTCGCCGACGCGTTCACCGTCTGCGACGCCTACCACTGCTCGTTCATCGGCTCGACCGACCCCAACCGCTACTACCTGTGGAGCGGTCACACCGGCAACGACGGCACCGGCGGCGGCCCCGTCCTGGGCAACGACGAACTCGGCTACGGCTGGACGACGTACCCCGAGCGCCTGGAGAAGGCCGGCGTCTCCTGGAAGATCTACCAGGACATCGGCGACGGACTGGACGCGGCCGGCTCCTGGGGCTGGATCAGCGACGCCTACCGTGGCAACTACGGGGACAACTCCCTGCTGTACTTCGACAAGTACCGCGAGGCCCGGCCCGGCGACCCCTGGTACGACAAGGCCCGCACCGGCACCGACGCCAAGGCCGGCGACGGCTACTTCGACCGGCTGCGCGCCGACGTCCGGGCCGGCACCCTGCCGAAGATCTCCTGGATCGCCGCCCCCGAGGCGTTCTCCGAGCACTCCAACTGGCCGTCCAACTACGGCGCCTGGTACATCGCACGGGTCCTGGACGCCCTCACCTCCAATCCGGAGGTCTGGTCGCGGACGGCGCTGTTCATCACCTACGACGAGAACGACGGCTTCTTCGACCACGTCGTGCCGCCGCTCCCGCCGCGAGATGCCTCCCGCGGCCGCTCCACGGTCGACGTCACACTGGACCTCTACCCGGGCGACGCCACCCGCACGGCCGGGCCCTACGGCCTCGGCCCGCGCGTGCCGATGCTGGTCGTCTCACCCTGGAGCAAGGGCGGCTACGTCTGCTCCGAGACGTTCGACCACACCTCGATCCTGCGGTTCATGGAGCGCCGCTTCGGGGTCGAGGAGCCCCAGATCTCACCCTGGCGGCGGGCCGTCTGCGGCGATCTGACCTCGGCGTTCGACTTCTCCCGCAAGGACAGCCGCCCCGCCGGACTCCCGGACACGGACGCCTACGAGCCGCCGGACCGGGAGCGGCACCCCGACTACCGGCCGACGCCTCCCACCGAGGGCGGCCTGCCCCGGCAGGAGCGCGGGCTGCGCCCCAGCCGCCCGCTGAAGTACGCCCCGTCCGTGGACGGCCGCGTCGACGCGGCGGCCGGCACCTTCCGGCTCGCGTTCGCCTCCGGCGCCAAGGCGGGCGCCGCCTTCCACGTCACCTCGGGCAATCGCGCCGACGGCCCGTGGATGTACACGACCGAGGCGGGCAAGGACATCGACGACACCTGGAACTCGGCGTACTCGAACGGATCCTACGACCTCACCGTGCACGGGCCGGCCGGCTTCTTCCGTGCCTTCCGGGGCACGAACACGGTCGCCGGGCCCGAGGTCACCGCCCGGCACCGGGGCGACGACATCGAGCTGAGGTTCACCAACGCGGGCCGGTCGAGCGTCCGGTTGCGGATCGCCGACGGGTACGGCGGCCGGCCCGCGACGGTGACCGTACGGCCCGGCGTCACCGTCCGCCGGGTCTTCGGCCTGGCGGCGAGCCGCCGCTGGTACGACCTGACGGTGACCGCCGACGGCGACCGCGCGTTCCTGAGGCGGTTCGCCGGACACGTGGAGAACGGGCGGCCGGGGGTGAGCGACCCGGCGACGCTCACCGAGTAGATCGTTCAGAGAGCGAGTCTCACCGAGCAGATCGACCGGAGAGCGAGTTCAGAGCGGTGTCAGGTGTCCCGGGCCCGGCTGCCGGGGCACCACCACCCGTTCCGGGGCCGCCGACTCCGGCTCCAGGGCCAGGACGGCGGCCACCGGGTGCGCCTCGTCCGCAACCGAGGATGAGGCTTCCGCGGGGACGGCCGGTGCGGGTGTGGCGCGGGTCAGGAGCACCACACCCCAGGACGCCAGGCCCGCCCCGGCCACGGCGGCCAGCACACCGGCCGGACCGCCCCGCAGCCGTTCGCCGAGCAGGACCAGGCCGATCACGGCGGCCGCGAGCGGATTGGCGAGGGTGACCACCGCGAGCGGGGCGCCCAGGCCGCCCCGGTAGGCGGTCTGGGACAGCAGCAGCCCGCCCGCCGCGAGCGCGGCCACCAGGACGGCCACCCCGGTGACCTGGAGGCTCAGCACCGGGGCGGAGTGGTCGGTGGCGGCCACCGTCACCGTCTGGGTGAGGGCCGAGGCGACGCCGGAGGTGAAGCCGGACGCGGTCGCGTGCCGCAGTCCCGGCCGGGCGCCCGGCCACGCCAGCATCCCGGTCAGGGCGACCGTCACCGCCGCGACCCCGATCGCCTCCGGTGTGCTCAGCACGTCGTCGGGCGCGGGGCCGGACGCCATCACCAGGATCACGGCCAGACCGGTCAGCGTCAGCGCGGTGCCCCGCCACTCCACCGCGCGGACCCGGCGGCCCGCGAGCCGCGCGCCCAGCGGCACGGCGGCCACCAGGGTGAGCGCGCCGAGCGGCTGCACCACCGTCAGCGGGCCGTACTTCAGGGCTATGACGTGCAGCAGGGCGCCGGTGGCGTTGAGCAGTACCGTCCCCCACCAGGCGCCGGAGCCCAGCAGCCGTAGCAGGCCGGTGCCGGCGCTGCGGGAGGCGAGCCGCTCCTGGGCGACGGCTGCGGCGGCGTAGGCGACGGCGGAGACCAGGGAGAGCACGACGGCGAGCACGGTGGCGGTCATCGTCCCGCTCCCGCGAGGACGGCGTCGCGGCCCGCGGTCTCTCCCCGGCGCTGCGCCGGGAGGAGCCGGCCCGCCGTGGTGGCCGTGCGTCCGGGCCGGGGGACCAGCGCGAGCGCGAGACCCAGCAGGGCCGTCGCCGCGATCGCGTCGAGCCAGTAGTGGTTGGCCGTGCCGACGATGACCAGCAGGGTCAGCGCGGGGTGCAGCAGCCACAGCACCCGCCACCGGGACCGGGTGGCCGCGATCAGGCCGACCGCCACCATCAGGGCCCAGCCGAAGTGCAGCGACGGCATCGCCGCGAACTGGTTGGAGAGCTGGTCGGTCTGTGGGGGGCCGTACACCGAGGGGCCGTAGAGGCGGGCGGTGTCCAGCAGGCCGGTCGCGGCGAGCAGCCGCGGCGGGGCGAGCGGGAACGCGAGATGCAGCAGCAGGGCGGCGCCGGTGACGGCCGTCAGGACGCGTCGGGCCCAGACGTAGTGCGCCGGGCGCCGCAGATACAGCCAGACCAGGAAGGCCAGGGTCGCCGGGAAGTGGACGCTCGCGTAGTACGTGTTGGCCAGGCGTATGAGGGTGTCGCCGTGCAGCAGGAGGTGCTGCACCGCGCCCTCGCCGGGCAGGTGGACGGCGCGTTCGAGGTCCCACAGCCGGTCCGCGTTGCGGAAGGCCTCGCCGGTGTGGCCGGTGGTCAGTTGGCGGCCGGCCTTGTAGGCGAGGAAGAACCCGGCCACGAGCAGCAGCTCGCGGACCAGCGGTGGCCGCGGTGGCGCGGCCTCCTTCCGGTAAGGCTCGGTGCGGGCATTCATCCCCCGGCCCCTTCGCTGACGTAGGTGGTGCTGGGCGAGCTTGTCGGGCTGGGGACTGCTCCGGCTCGGCGAACTCATCGATACGTGCCCGTTCCGAAACGGGACTGTACCGATACGCCACTGTACCGATACGCCAGCGTTCCGGTACAGTGGCGTATCGATAGACGTGCGACACACGGGAAGGCGGGCCCCGCCGACCGCGGGAGCCGCACCCGGACCGAGGAGACGAGCAGATGACGTCGCAGGCCGCGGACGGACCGGACACGGTCGCCGCCTCGCGCCGCTCCAAGATCACGCGGGAGCGTGAGCAGGAGTTCTTCGACGCCGTCCTCGATCAGATCCGGGCCTGTGGGTACGAGTCCGTGACCATGGAGGGCGTCGCCGCCAGCACACGGTGCAGCAAGGCCACGCTCTACCGGCAGTGGCGGACCAAGCCGCAGTTCGTCGCGGCCGCCCTGCGGGCCAGCCGGCAGACCCGCTTCGACGGCATCGACACCGGCTCCCTCGCCGACGACCTGCGGGAGGCCGCCCGCGCCGCGGGCGCCTGGTCGGCCAAGGACACCCGGCTGCTGCAGGCCCTCGGTCACGCCGTCACCGAGGACGAGGAGCTGCGCACGGCGCTGCGCGAGGCGCTCATCGACCCCGAGATCGACGCGCTCCGGCAGATCCTGCGGCGCGGCGTCGAACGGGGCGAGGTGCCCGCCGACCACCCGGCGCTCGACTACATCCCCGCGCAGATCTTCGGCGTGCTGCGGGCCCGTCCCGTCCTGGAGGGCAAGGACGCCGACCCCGAGTACATCGTCCGGTTCGTGGAGGCCGCCGTGCTGCCCACGCTCGGACTCACCTGAGACCCAGGCCGCCGTCCGCGGGATGACTGGACGGCGACCTGAAGCGCCGCACCGTGGGGACGGGGGCGGCGCGCACCACCCGGCCGGGTGGGGTGCCCCTTGAGCGGAGGGGCCGCCCCACCCGGCCGAGTCACATCAGAGGCGCCGGGCTCACACGTCCTGGCCGGGGCCGCCGCCCGAGGACACCTCGATGCCCTTCGCGATCTCGTCGAGGACGGCCTGGCCCTCGTCGGCGTCGACACCGAGACGGACGACGACGATCTCCTTGCCGTCCGAGGCCGGTGAGGGGAAGGCGAGCGACTCGACATAGCCGTCCGAGCCCTTGCTGGTGACCGCCTGCCAGCGGACCAGATAGCCCTTGCGTCCGGCCACGGTCACCGCCTTCGACGCCAGCACCTTGTGCGAGGTGATCTTTCCGTAGCCGGTGCCGTACGACTCCTTCGCGTTCTCCGCGATGTCCGCCTTGGCGACCTTCTCGGGAGTGTCGCCCGCCGTGCCCAGCTCCCTGGCCGGGGCCGAGTACGCGCCGCCCTTCATGCAGGTCTCGGACGTCTGCGCCGGGCACGGATAGGTGTCCTTCGACGCCACCTGCGCGCCGAAGCGGATCTGCTGCCCGTACCAGCCGTCCGGCACCGGAAGGCTGATGCCGTTCAGCGGGTCGGCGACCGAACCGCTCTCCACCTTCGGCGGCCCGGACCCCTCCGGGGCCTGCGACGGCCCGCCCGACTCCCCGCCGGGGCCCTCGGGCAGGTCAGGGCGGCCCGGCACCTCCCGGGAACCGGCCGCCGTGCCGTCCGGGCCGTCCTCGGCCGTCAGCGCGTACACGCCGACGCCTATGCACGCGAGGACCACCGCCGCCACGCCGGCGGCTATCCCGGTGCGCAGCCCGCGCCGCGCGCCGGGCGCGGGCACACCGGGATACCCGGGGTGCACGGGGTACGCCGGATACGCCCCGCCGGCCGGCGGGCCCGCCGTGGCGGCCGTCCCCGCGGCCCGGACCTGGTCCGTCCACGCGTTGCCGTCCCACCAGCGCTCGGTGGGCGGGCCGTCACTGTGCCGGCCTGGGTCGGGGTACCAGCCGGGAGGAGTCACCTGCGTCATGGGCCCACCGTATGAGGTGCGGGTGAAAGCCGGATGAGAGGGCCCGCCCCCGCGCCGCCCCGCCCGGTCCGGAACCTCCGCGACGAGCCCGGGGAGCCCGGCCGTCCACGGAGGCCGCCGATCCCCGACTGCCGTTCCCTGACCGGAATTTGACTGTCATTCAGTCGATACGGGCCATGTCGCGGGCCCTGCGCGTCGCCCGCCCGCACCCGCCGTCACCCGTCGCGGCAACAGGTCCCCCGACCGCTCTCCATTCCGTCCGCCGGAGGACTACGCTCGGGTTCGGTACGCCGTCCGGGCGACTTGGGGAGGTAGCGCGATGACGGAGGCACGGCCCACGCAGGCCGCCTCGGCCTCCCTCTGGGAGCGCGACGAGGAGGTCGCCGCCATCGGGCGGGCCCTCGACCGGCTGTGCGCCGACGAGACCTCCTCGGGCAGCCTGCTGGTGCTGCGGGCCGAGGCCGGCCTCGGCAAGACCGCCCTGCTGGCCGAAACCCGCCGTATCGCCGAGGCCCGCGGCTGCACCGTCTGGTCCGCCCGCGGCGGCGAGACCCTCAGCTCCGTGCCCTTCAACGTCGTACGGCAGCTGCTCCAGCCCGCGCTCCTGTCGCTGATGCCCGAGGAGGCCCGCGAGTACCTCGGCGACTGGTACGACATCGCGGGCCCCGCCCTCGGGATAGCGGAACCCGGCGACCGCCAGGCCGACCCGCAGGGCGTGTGCGACGGACTGGTCGCCGCCGTCCGCCGGCTCGCCCGGCGCGAGTGGCCGCTGGTGCTGCTGATCGACGACGCCCACTGGGCCGACCAGGAGACCCTGCGCTGGCTCGCCGCCTTCAGCGAACGCCTCGACGAGCAGAACGTCTTAGTGGTCGTGGCCCGCCGCCCCGGCGAGGTCAGCGGCGACAGCGCCCGCCACCTCGACGCCATCGCCGACGCCGGCGACTCCGTCTCCACGCTCAGCGCCCTCACCCCGGAAGCCACCGCCGGACTCACCCGCGCCACCCTCGGCGCCCACGCCGACGGGCCGTTCTGCCGAGAGGTCTGGGCCGTCACCGGCGGCAACCCGTACGAGACCGTCGAACTCCTCGCCAAGGTCCAGGAGAACGAGTTCGAGCCGACCGAGGCGGCCGCCGGCGAGCTGCGCGCCCTCAACCGCGCGGCGCGCGGCGGCGGCCTCGTCGCCCGCCTGGAGACCCTCGGCATCGAGGCCACCCGGTTCGCCTGGGCCGCCGCCATCCTCGGCACCGGCATCACCGTCGACCTGGTCGCCGAACTCGCCACGATGGGCGTCGACGACGCCGTGCGCTGCGCCGCACTCCTGCGCAGCGCCCGCATACTGACCGAACCCGACCCGGCCGGGGCGCAGCCCGACGACGGCGAGTTCCAGTTCGTCCACCCGCTGATCGCCACCGCCGTCTACAACTCCATCCCGGACGCGCTGCGCACCGCCATGCACGGCATCGCCGCCCGTGTCGTCACCGACAACGGCCGGGGTGCCGCGGTCGCCGCCCGCCACCTCCTGGAGGTCCACCCCGACGGCGACGAGGAACTCGTCGAGCAGCTGCGCGAGGCCGCCCGCGAGCATCTGGCCGTCGGCGCCCCCGACGCGGCGCGCCGCTGTCTGGAGCGCGCCCTGGTGGAGCCGCCCCGCGCCGAGATCCACGCCCATGTGCTGCACGAACTCGGCTGCGCCACCCTGCTGACCGCGCCCGCCGTCACCATCGACCATCTGCAACGGGCCCTCGCCCTGCCCGGCCTGGACGGCGACGAACGCGTCGACGCCGTCTACCGCCTGTCCCAGGCCCTGCTCCACAACGACCAGCTGGAGGAGGCCGTCCGCACCGTCGAGGCGGAGGCCGCCCGGCAGAGCGGACCCACCCGGTTGCGGCTCCAGGCCGTGCAGTTCATGTGGGAGGGCATCCACGGCGAGGCCGCCTCACCGGGACGCTCCGCCCGCCTCGCCGACCTGGCCGCCACCTGCACCGGGCGGGACAACTCCGAGCGCGCCCTGCTCATCCTGCGCGGCTTCGACGCCATGGCGCGCGGCGAGAACGCCGAGGAGGTCGCCGAGCTGTGCGACCGGGCCCTCGTCAACGGCCGTCTCGCCCCCGGCCTCGGCTGGACCGACCCCGAGTGGGGCCTGGAGCTGCCGATGATGCTGGCCAGCGCCTACGCCTTCACCGACCGCCTCGACCGCGCCGAAACCCTCTACAATGAGGCGCTGCGGGCCTACGAGTCGGTCGGCTGGAGCGGCGGCCACCTCGCCCTCGCCCACGCCTACGTCGGGCTCGGTCACCGCAGACGCGGCAGGCTCCGGGAGGCCGAGGAGTCCCTGCGCGAGTCGCTGGCGTTCGCCGAGCGCGTCGGCCGGCGGCTGCCGCTGCACTGGTCCGCGACCTGCAACCTCGTCGACACGCTGCTCGCCCGCGGCCATGTCGAGGAGGCCTGGGACATCGCCGAGCGGTACGGCTTCGCCCCGCCCTACCCGTCCACCATCGTGCTGCCGGACCCGCGCTCGGTCCGCGGCCGGCTGCTGCTCGCCGTGGGCCGCACCAAGGACGGCATCAACGAACTGGAGGCCGCCGAGAAGGCGGCGGCCGTCCGCGGCCACCACAACCCCGTCCTGGTCCCCTGGGCGGTCGACCTCGCCCGCGCCCTCGCCAACGAGGACCCCACGCGGGCCGCCCGGCTGGCCGCCGAGGTCCGCCGGCACGCCGAGCGGCTGGGCACCGACACCGCGATCGGGGAGGCCCTGCGCTGCGCGGCGGCCCTGGAGACCGGGCAGCGGGCCGTGCGCCTGGCCGAGCGGGCCGTCGCCTATCTGGAGGCGTCACCCTGCCAGTACGAGCACGCCGTCGCCCGCGTCGAGTACGGCCTGGCCGCCCGCTCCGCCACGGAACTGCGGCGCGGCCTGACGCTGGCCCGCTCCTGCGGCGCGGACGGGCTGGTGCTCCAGGCCGAGGCCGCGCTGGCCACCGGTCTGCTCTGAGGTCCGGTCACAGGCTCAGCAGCTGCTCGGTGATCGCGGTCAGCCGCGCCCGCGTGCCGGGGTCGTAGGCGGCCGGGTGGGCCCGGGCCGGTGACGTCCCCTCGAAGTAGCCGCCAGAGCCCAGATCCCGGGTGGCGAGCGCGACGACACCGGGGGCGCCGTCGGCGACCGTGTGGAGGGGCGCGAAGCCGCTGTCGCGGACCATCGCGGTGTCCATGTGCGTCGCCGGGTGCACCACGTTCACCGACACACCGGTGCCGGCCAGCTCGTCGGCGAGGACGAAGGTGTGCACCGCCAGGGCGAACTTGCTGCGGCAGTACGCGGACACGCCGTCGTAGCCGCGGGTCATCTCCGGGTCGGCGGGGTCCAGCGGCTCCTGGCCCGCCGAGCCGACGTTCACGATCCGGGCCGGGGCGTTGGCGCGCAGCACGGGCAGCAGCGCGCGGGTCAGCACCACCGGCGCCAGACAGTTCACCGCGAGCCGCAGTTCGTGGCCGTCGGCGCTCAGCTCCCGGCGGGTGGGGTCCGGGCCGCCGCCGATGGCCGCGTTGTTGATGAGGACGTCCAGTTCCGGGTGGTCGCCGGCGACGTGCGCGGCCAGCTCCCGCACCTGGCCGAGCGAGGCCAGATCGGCCACATACCCGTCGGCCTCCCCGTGCGCGCGCAGCTCCTCGACGAGGCGTTCCGTGCGGTCGGCGTCCCGCCCGTGGGCGAGCACCCGGTGCCCGGCACGGACCAGTTCGAAGGCGACGTACCGGCCGAGGCCCGAGGTGGCGCCGGTGAGCAGCAGCGTGGACATGCCCTCAACCGTAGGCACGCCGGACGGCACGCGCGCGCCGCGGCCCGGTGTACGGCCGCCCGGGTCACCCGGCGGTGCCGGCGTCCGCGTCGGACTTCTCGGACAGCACCCGCTGGGCGACGGCGAACGCGGCGTTCGCGGCCGGCACCCCGCAGTACACGGCCGTCTGGAGCAGCACGGCGCCGATCTCGTCCGGCGTCAGACCGTTGCGCCGGGCCGCGCGGACGTGCATGGCCAGCTCCTCGTGATGGCCGTGCGCGACCAGCGCCGTCAGGGTGATCATGCTGCGTTCGCGCCGGCTGAGCGTCGGGTCGGTCCAGATCTCGCCCCAGGCGTAGCGCGTGATGAAGTCCTGGAAACGGGCGGTGAACGCGGTCTGGCGGGCCTGGGCCCGGTCCACGTGCGCGTCGCCCAGCACCTCGCGGCGCACCGCCATGCCCCGCCGCCCGTCGCCGCCGAGGTGGGCGCGCAGCGCGGTGAGCACGGCCTCCGGCCGTTCGGCGGGGGCCAGATGCGAGGCGCCCGGGATCTCGACCAGCGCGGCACCCGGCACGGCGTCCGCGATCGCCCGCAGATGCGCGGGCGGGGTCGCCGGGTCCTCGCGGCCGGCGACCAGCAGGGTGGGCGCGGTGATCCGGTCCAGCAGATCGCGCAGGTCGAACGCGGCCAGCGCGTCGCAGCAGGCGGCGTAGGAGGCGGGGTCGGCCTCCCGGTGGTCGCGGACCAGCCGGGGCACGGTGAACCCGGTGGTGAACCAGCGGGCGTCGGCGGTGTCGGCGAGTCCCGCCAGCCCCTCCCGCCGTACCCGCTCGGCCCGCTCCTCCCAGGGCGCGGAGCCGCCGAAGTGAGCCGACGAGCAGATCGCGGCCAGCGAGGTGACCCGCTCGGGGTGGTGGACGGCCAGATGCAGCCCGACGGCACCGCCGAGCGAGACACCCGCGTACGCGAACCGCTCGATGCCGAGGGAGTCGGCGAGCGTGAGCACCAGGCCGGCCAGGTCGGCGACGGTCGCCTTGGGACTGAGCAGACCGGCGGGTGAGCCGCCGTGCCCGGGCAGGTCCCAGCGGATCACCCGGTGGGTGGGCGACAGCTCGGGCGCCACCGCGTCCCACAGCGCGTACGAGGTGCCGAGCGAGGGTCCGAGCAGCAGCGGGGGCGCGGAGGCGGGGCCGTCGGCGCGGTGATGGAGAAGGGTCAACGTCGCTCCAGGGCACGGTCGGTGAGGGCTCCGGCGGAGCCGGTGTAGTGCGTCGGGTCGAGGTCGGCGTCCGCCAGCTCGGGGGCCTCGGCGAGCGGGCGCCCCTCCGCGGCCAGCCGGGTCAGCAGCTCCTTGGCGCGGGCGCGGCCCAGAACCGGGGCGAGTTCGGCGGACAGCCGTTCCGAGACGACCGCCCCGCCGGTGAGGTCCAGGTTCGCGCGCATCGCGTCCGGGCGCACCCGCAGCCCCTCCGCCAGCTCGGCGGCGTCCCGGGCGGCGCCGCCCACCAGGCGCAGCAGATCCCGCAGCGGCTCCCACTCCGCGTGCCAGGCGCCGGCCGGCCGTTCGTCCTCGGCGACCAGCGACCCGTACAGGGTGGCCGCGAGCTGCGGCGCCCGCCGGGCGGCGGCGACGACCAGGGTGGACCGTACGGGGTTGGACTTGTGCGGCATCGCGGAGGAACCGCCGCCGCTGCCCTCGGCGACCTCGGCGATCTCGGTGCGCGACAGGGTCAGCACGTCCACGGCGGCCTTCCCGAGGGCGCCCGCCGTGAACGCCAGGCAGCCCGCCAGGTCGGCGACCGGGGTGCGCAGCGTGTGCCACGGCAACTCCGGCGCGCGCAGCCCGAGTTCACGGGCGTAGGCCGTCGGCAGCGCGATCGGGTCGGCAGCCCCGTACGCCCCGAACACCGCCAGCGTCCCGGCGGCACCCCCGAGCTGGGCGGGCAGCGTGTCCCGTACGGCCGTCGTGCGGTCCCGCGCGTCGAGGACCAGCGCCCGCCACCCGGCCGCCTTCAGCCCGAACGTCGTCGGGACGGCGTGCTGGGTGAGGGTGCGGCCCGGCAGCGCGGTGTCGCGGTGCGCGGCGGCCAGCCGGGCGAACGCCCGCTGGGTGCGCTCCAGGTCGGCGAGGACAGGACCGAGGGCGCGCACCGCCACCAGCATCAGGGCGGTGTCCATGATGTCCTGGCTGGTCGCGCCCCGGTGGACGTAGGGGCCGTGCTCCTCGCCGACGGCCCGGGTGAGCGCGCCGACCAGCGGGATGACCGGGTTGCCGCCCGCGCGTGCCTCCTCGGCGAGCGCCCGCGCGTCGAAGCGGTCCGCGTCCGCCGCGCCGGTCACCGCCCGGGCGGCCTCCTCCGGGGCGAGGCCCAGGGCCGCCTGGGCGCGGGTCAGGGCGGCCTCCGCGTCCAGCAGGGCCTGCAGGAAGGCCGTGTCGCCGGTCGCGCGGGCCGCCGCCGAACCCGTCCACCCGGGGGCGA
The DNA here is from genome assembly GCF_018070255.1 of Streptomyces sp. RK62. Classification (NCBI taxonomy): domain Bacteria; kingdom Bacillati; phylum Actinomycetota; class Actinomycetes; order Kitasatosporales; family Streptomycetaceae; genus Streptomyces; species Streptomyces sp. RK62. Next base: position 204,038 of record NZ_JAGPYD010000001.1, read on the forward strand.
GCAGACCGCTGTCGCCGGTTTCGGCAGAAGTCACTGGTACTCCAGGAAGACCGTCTCGCCTTCGCCCTGAAGGCGGATGTCGAAACGGTACGTGGCACGGCCCTCGTCCCGCGCGACCAGCGTGGCGCGTCGCTCCGGGGGCAGCCCGGCGAGCAGCGGGTCCGCAGCGTGCGCCGCGGTGTCCTCCGGCAGATAGAGCCGGGTGAACAGGTGCACCAGCAGACCCCGCGCGAACACGCAGACGCTCAGATACGGGGCGCTCGCGCCGCGGGCGCCGGGGCGCAGGGTGCGCGCGTACCAGTGTCCGTCCGCGTCGGTCTGCGTCCGGCCCCAGCCGGTGAACTCCACGCCGTTGCGCCCCAGATGGCCGCCGTTCGCCGGGTCGCGCCGCATCGAGCCGTCGGCCGTGGGGATGTTCCCGTCCGGGCCGGCGCCCCACAGTTCGAGGAACGCGTCCGGCAGGGGAGCGCCCGCGCCGTCGAGGACGTACCCGTGCACGGTGATGGTGTCGGGGTGCCCGAGCGGGGCGATGTCCTCGCCGCCGGGGAAGGGCAGCGCGTAGCCGTAGAAAGGGCCCACCGTGTGGGAGGGCGTGGGCAGGACGCCGCCCGGTCCGTCCGCGTCGGTCGTCGTCACGGCTCAGTGCCCCTCTTCCCGCCCGGTGGCGTTCGGCCCGTCGAGCACGATGTCCCAGCGGTAGCCCATCGAGAACTCCGGTACGGACAGGCTGTGGTCATAGGTGGCGACGAGCCGCTGCCGGGCGGCGTCGTCGGTCACGGACTGGATGATCGGGTCGTAGGGGAACAGCGGGTCGGCCGGGAAGTACATCTGGGTGACCAGCCGCTGGGTGAAGGCCGAGCCGAACATCGAGAAGTGGATGTGGGCGGGCCGCCAGGCGTTGAGGTGGTTGCGCCACGGGTACGGGCCCGGCTGGATGGTCGTGAAGTGGTAGCGGCCGTCGGCGTCCGTGAGGGTGCGGCCCACCCCGGTGAAGTTCGGGTCCAGCGGGGCGTCGTGCTGCTCGCGCCGATGGGCGTAGCGGCCGGCCGCGTTGGCCTGCCAGATCTCGATGAGCTGGCCGCGCACCGGGCGCCCGGCACGGTCCAGGAGCCGCCCCGCGACGGTGATCCGCTCCCCGAGGGGCTCACCGGTGTGCTGCCGGGTGAGGTCGTTGTCGATCTCGGTGACATCCCGGTCACCGAAGGCGGGGGAGTGCAGCTCGACCAGCTCCGGGTCCGCCGTGACGTCGATGGCGACCGGCGGCTGCTTGGGGTGGCGCAGCAGCGACGAGCGGTACGGCGCGTAGTCCCGGCGCGGATGGTGCTCGACGGGCGCCCCGTCCGCGATCCGCTTCTGATAGGCGGCGCGTTCGGCCGCGATCTCCTGGTCGATGTCGTGCTGGGTGAGCGTCATGGGGTCGTTCCTCGGGGGTCGTCGACATCCGTGATCAAGGGGGCACCGGTGCGGGCGGCGATCTCCTCGGCGCCGACACCGGGCGCGGTCTCCACGAGCCGCAGCCCGTCCGGGGTCACGTCCAGGACGCCGAGGTCGGTGACGATCCGGTCCACGCACGCCCGGCCGGTCAGCGGCAGCGTGCACTCCCGCAGGATCTTCGGGGAGCCGTCCTTGGCGGTGTGGGTCATCACGACGATGACCGTGCGGGCGCCGTGCACCAGGTCCATGGCGCCGCCGATGCCGGTGATCATCCGGCCGGGGACGGCCCAGTTCGCCAGGTCGCCGCGCTCGGACACCTGCATGGCGCCCAGCACGGCCACATCGATGTGCCCGCCCCGGATCATCGAGAACGACAGCGCCGAGTCGAAGAAGGAGGCACCCGGCAGGACCGTCACGGTCTCCTTGCCGGCGTTGATCAGATCCGGGTCGACCTCGTCCTCGTCCGGGTACGGCCCCGTGCCGAGGATGCCGTTCTCGGACTCCAGGACGACCTCGACGTCCGGCGGCAGATGGTTCGGGATCAGCGTCGGCAGTCCGATGCCCAGGTTGACGTACTGCCCGTCCCGCAGCTCGCGGGCGGCCCGCGCGGCCATCTCCTCGCGTGTCCACGCCATCAGCCGTCCACCGTCCCGCGCGCCGTGCGCGGCGCCACCGTGCGCCGTTCGACGCCCTTGTCGGCCGCCTGCTCCGGGGTGAGCGTCACGACCCGCTGCACGAAGATCCCCGGCAGATGGACCGCGTCCGGGTCGATGCCGCCGGGCTCGACCAGCTCCTCGACCTCGGCGATCGTGATCCGCCCGGCCATCGCGGCCAGCGGGTTGAAGTTCCGGGCGGACTTGGCGAACACCAGATTGCCGTGCCGGTCGCCCCGGGCGGCGCGGACCAGCGCGAAGTCGGTGCGGATACCGCGCTCCAGTACGTACTGGGTGCCGTCGAACTCGCGGATCTCCTTCGGCGGCGAGGCGAGCGCGACCCCGCCGGAACCGTCGTAGCGCCAGGGCAGCCCGCCGTCGGCGACCTGGGTGCCGACCCCCGCCGGAGTGTAGAAGGCGGGGATGCCGGCGCCGCCGGCCCGCAGCCGCTCGGCCAGCGTGCCCTGCGGGATCATCTCCACCTCCAGCTCCCCGGACAGATACTGCCGGGCGAACTCCTTGTTCGCGCCGATGTAGGAGCCGGTGACCCGGGCGATCCGTCCCGCCGCCAGCAGCACGGCCAGCCCGGACTCCATCGCGCCGCAGTTGTTGGAGACGACCGCGAGCCCGGACACACCGCGCTCGTACAGCGCCTGGATGAGCACGTTCGGCACACCGCTCAGGCCGAAGCCGCCCACGGCCAGCGACGACCCGTCGCCCACGTCGGCCACCGCCTCCAGGGCCGTGGCGACCACCTTGTCCATCCGAGAAGCCCCATCTCTTCCGAGCGCCTGCCGGCCTGGACGCCGGCCGAAGTAGTCAGCGCACTGAGCATCTTCACGAGGTGCGACTCACGCTGCCACCGTGGGGGAGAGGACGTCAATACCCCGCCCTTGAGCCGATTCGGCGGCTCTCCGGACGGGGGACGCCGCTGAGGCGATCCGGTATCGTTCAGTGCACCGACAAACAAACCGACGAACCCAGCCGGGACGAGACGTCAGGGAGCGCGCATGGCCGCCGTGGACCTCGGCACCCACCTCGGGCATCTGGCCCGGCGGCTCCAGCAGGCGCACCACCTGCTGTGGAACACGATGGTCTCCGAGGAGATCACCTCGCCCCAGTTCGCCGTCCTCAACACCCTCGTCGCCGAGCCCGGCCTCGACCAGCGGACGGTGGGGGAGCGCGTCGGGCTCGACCGGTCCACCATCGCCGAGGTGATCAGCCGGCTCGGGCGCCGCGGACTGCTCGACAAGGTGCGCGACCCGCAGGACGGGCGCCGCTCCCTGCTGCGCCTCACCGACGAGGGGCTGCGTACGCACAAGCGGCTGACCGTGCGCACCGCGCGAATGAACCAGGTCTTCCTCGCCCCGCTCTCCGCCGAGGAGCAGACCCTGTTCCTCGACCTGATCCGGCGGGTCGCGGACGCGGCGGAGGGGCTGCGCAACCCGGGGGAGCCCGCCGTACGGCAGCCCTGAGCGACGCGGACGCCCGTGACCGCTCAGGACGCCTTCGTGAACAGCACCCACACCTGGCCCCGCCGGAACTTCACGGGGTCGCCGTCCTTCGTCGTGAACGTCGTGCCGTCCGTGGCCTTCGGGCGCTTCCACCGCACGTCGTAGGCACGTCCGTCGCGCAGCACCCGCGCCTTCCCGGAGCCCACCGTCTCGGTGAACGGCGTGTTGTTGCCGAGGAAGTCGCGGTACGCGGAGGGCCGTACCTTCACCTCCTGCACCACGACCGTCGCCGCCGCCATCCGGCCCCCGTCCGTCGTCGCGGCGGCCCTGCCGTCCATGCCGACCAGCCAGCGCCCGCGGTCCGGGGACCACGTGAAGGTGTACCGGGCGGCCGGGTACCGCACCGTCTCCGAGGCCGTCGCACGGCCGCCGTCCGGGGCGGCGCCGAAGCGGAAGCCTGTCGTCAGGGCGTCCGCGCCCGGCGCTGCGGGCATCAGCCGGTCCGGCCGCAGATACAGGTTGTGCGGGGAGCGCCGGTCCGGGTCCCTGACGTACGCGCCGGACGCCGTGCCGGGCGGCCGCGCCCGCAGGGACGCCTTGTCGATCAGCGGCAGCAGCTTGCTCTGCGCCCCGGAGAAGGCGAGCGTCGGCCGGTCGAACTGCGCGAGGAGCTCCAGATCGGACTCCCGGGCGCTGCGCACGGGCCCGACGCTCTTCGGCAGCCGGGACGCGTACACCGCCATCAGCCGGCTCAAGCCCCCCTCGACCTGCTCGACGTACACGACGTCCGCGGCGTTCAGGCCGGTCTGGGGGCGGGCGGCACGGACGTTGTCGATCTTCACCGCGAGGACGGACGCCTGGCCCGCGCTCATGTCCGGCGACCGTGTCCGGCCGCGGCCGTCGTCGCCCGGCCCGGATGTACAGCCCGCCGCCAGGGAGGCCGTCAGGGCGGCGGCGACCAGGGCCGCCACGCTCGTGACGCGCCGGCCGCGCGCCTGTCGTCCGCTCACCGTCGTCACCCGAGCCCACCCACCCTGTCCATGTCATAAATAGTGCGCTTATCGGTTCATAGGGGCCATACCCGGTCGGATGCCTTCCTGTGCGCCCGTCCGTCGATCGGCCCATCACCAGGGCGGCCGGACGGCCCACCCCCCTCGCCCGGGACCGGCGCGCGGTTCGGTGGGGGAGCCAGGGGTACCCGGGCGCCACGCACGAACGCGCACAGGCGACGGAGGGAGTGCGGGGCGATGAGGGCAGTGACCTGGCAGGGGAAGCGGGACGTCCGCGTGGAGAACGTGCCCGATCCCAGGATCGAGGAACCCACCGACGCGGTCATCCGCATCACGTCGTCCGGACTGTGCGGCTCCGACCTGCATCTGTACGAGGTGCTGACGCCGTTCATGACACCCGGCGACATCCTCGGTCATGAACCGATGGGCATCGTCGAGGAGGTCGGGGCCGGGGTGCCGGACCTCCAGGCGGGCGACCGGGTCGTGGTGCCGTTCCAGATCGCCTGCGGCGACTGCTGGATGTGCCTGACCGGCCTGCCGACCCAGTGCGAGACCACCCAGGTCAGCAGCGAGGGCATGGGCGCGGCCCTGTTCGGCTACACCCGGCTGTACGGCGCGGTGCCGGGCGCCCAGGCCGAGTACCTGCGCGTCCCGCAGGCCCAGTTCGGCCCCATCAAGATCCCGGAGGGGCCCGCCGACGACCGGTTCGTCTACCTCTCCGACGTGCTGCCCACCGCCTGGCAGGCGGTCAAGTACGCGGGCGTCCCCCAGGGCGGCAGCGTCGCGGTCCTCGGCCTCGGCCCCATCGGCGACATGGCCTGCCGGGTCGCCCGGCTCCTGGGCGCCGGCCAGGTGTTCGGCGTCGACCTGGTGCCCGAGCGGCTGAAGCGGGTCCGCGAGCGGGGCGTCGAGACCTACGACCTGCGCAGCTTCGACGACGAGAAGGAACTCGTCACCGCCATCCGCGACGCCACCAACGGGCGCGGACCGGACGCCGTCATCGACGCCGTCGGCACCGAGGCGCACGGCAGCGCCGCCGCCAAGCTGGCCCAGTCGGCCGCCGCGATCATGCCGCGCAAGATCAGCGGCCCGTTCGCCGAGCGCTTCAGCATCGACCGGCTGGCCGCCTTCCACACGGCGATCGAGCTGGTCCGGCGCGGCGGCACCATCTCGCTGTCCGGCGTGTACGGCGGCATGGCCGACCCACTCCCGATGCTCACCATGTTCGACAAGCAGATCCAGCTGCGGATGGGCCAGGCCAACGTGCGCCGCTGGGCCGACGAGATCCTGCCGTACCTCACGGACGAGGACCCGCTCGGCGTCGACGACTTCGCCACCCACCGGGTGCCGCTGAGCGACGCCCCGCACGCCTACGAGATGTTCCAGCGCAAGCAGGACGGCGCGGTCAAGGTGCTGATGAAGCCCTGACCGGTACCACCGGGGCGCCCGGTCACCCCGGCGGCGCGAAGATCTCCGCCAGGTCGTAGCGCACCGGCTCCTCCAGTTGCGCGTACGTGCAGCTCTCGGGGGTGCGGTCCGGGCGCCAGCGGCGGAAGCGGGCCGTGTGCCGGAACCGGGCGCCGTTCTCCATGTGGTCGTACGCCACCTCGGCGACCCGCTCCGGCCGCAGCGGCACCCAGGACAGGTCCTTCTTGCCCGACCAGCGGCTCGGCGCCCCCGGCAGCCGGGCCGACTCATGGGCCGCCTCCTCGGCCCAGGCGGCCCACGGGTGCCCGGAGACATCGTCCATCCGCAGCGGCTCCAGCTCGTCGATCAGCTCGGCCCGCCGCTTCATCGGGAACGCCGCCGACACCCCCACATGCTGCAAGGCGCCCCGGTCGTCGTACAGGCCGAGCAGCAGCGAGCCGACGACCGGGCCGCTCTTGTGCAGGCGGTAGCCGGCGACGACGACGTCCGCCGTCCGCTCGTGCTTGATCTTGTACATGGCGCGTTCGTCGGGCAGATAGCGCAGGGTGAGCGGCTTGGCGACGACCCCGTCGAGACCGGCCCCCTCGTACTGCTCGAACCACCCCCGGGCCGTCTCGATGTCGGTCGTCGCGGGCGCCACGTGCACGGGTGCCGTCACCCCGGAGAGCGCCGACGTCAGCTGCTCCCTGCGCTCCGTCAGGGGCGCCCGCATCAGCGACGCGTCGTCCAGGGCCAGCAGGTCGAACGCCACGAACGACGCCGGGGTCCGCTCGGCCAGCGTGCGCACCCGGGAGTCCGCCGGATGGATGCGCTCGGTGAGCGCGTCGAAGTCCAGCCGCCCCTCCCGGGCGATCACGATCTCCCCGTCCACCACGCACCGCTCGGGCAGCCGCTCCTTCAGCGCCGTCGCCAGCTCGGGGAAGTACCTGGTCAGCGGCTTCGTGGTACGGCTGCTCAGCTCGATCTCGTCGCCGTCGCGGAACACGATCGCCCGGAAGCCGTCCCACTTCGCCTCGTACTGCATGCCCGGCGGGATCTTCGTCACCGACTTGGCGAGCATCGGCTTCACGGGCGGCATCACCGGCAGGTCCATGGTCCGATTCTGCGGGGCTCCGGCCGCACCCGCCCGATGTGCGAGGCGTCCGTGCGACGCCTACCGTGGCGGCCATGGGCGAAGCGGTGGAACTGGAGGCGGGCGGACGGACCGTACGGCTGTCCAGCCCCGGCAAGATCTTCTTCCCGGAGCGCGGCTTCACCAAGCTGGACCTCGCTCAGTACTACGCCGCCGTCGGCCCCGGCATCCTGCGCGCCCTGCGCGACCGGCCCACCACCCTGGAGCGCTACCCCGACGGGGTGAACGGCGAGTGGTTCTACCAGAAGCGGGCGCCCAAGAACATGCCCGACTGGATCCCCACGGCCCACATCACCTTCCCCAGCGGGCGCAGCGCCGACGAGATGTGCCCCACCGAGGAGGCGGCCGTCGTCTGGGCCGCCCAGTACGGCACGCTCACCTTCCACCCCTGGCCGGTCCGCCGCGAGGACGTCGATCACCCCGACGAACTGCGCATCGACCTCGACCCGCAGCCCGGCACCGACTACGACGACGCCGTGCGCGCCGCCCATGAACTGCGGGCCGTGCTCGACGAGTTCGGGGGCCTGCGGGGCTGGCCGAAGACGTCCGGCGGGCGCGGGCTGCACGTCTTCGTGCCGATCGAGCCGCGCTGGACGTTCACCCAGGTCCGGCGCGCCGCCATCGCGGTGGGCCGGGAGATGGAACGCCGGATGCCGGACCGGGTCACGATCAAGTGGTGGAAGGAGGAGCGCGGCGAGCGCATCTTCCTCGACTACAACCAGACCGCCCGGGACCGCACCATCGCGTCCGCCTACTCGGTACGGGCCCGGCCGCACGCCCCCGTCTCGGCACCGCTGCGCTGGGAGGAGGTGGGCACCGCCCACCCGCGTGACTTCGACATCGCCACCATGCCGGCCCGGTTCGCCGAACTCGGCGATGTGCACGCCGACATGGACGACCACCGTTTCTCGCTGGACGCGCTGCTGGACCTCGCGAACCAGGACGAGCGCGACCACGGCCTCGGCGATCTGCCGTACCCGCCCGAGTATCCGAAGATGCCGGGGGAACCCAAGCGGGTACAGCCGAGCCGGGCCAGGAAGGCGGCGCCTCACGAGGAGACGCCGCCGGAGCCTACAGCTCCTTGATCCGGACGTCCCGGTACGAGACCACGTCCGTCGTGCCGTGCACCTGGAGCCCGATGTAGCCGGAGGCGAACCGCCGGCCGTCCGTGCCCGGGTCGTCCGAGCGCGGCGGTTCGAAGACCTGGCCGCCGGTGTTCTCGAACTCGTTGATCAGCACGCCGTTGCGGTAGACCGAGTAGTGCTGGTCGACCACCCGGATCTCGTAGTCGTTCCACGTGCCCTTCTGGGTGACGCCGGCACCGGCCAGCCCCACCCGGTCGAAGCCGTAGACCGACCCGGTCTTGTACATGTCGCCGGTGGGCGAGTCGAACACCTGGATCTCGTGCCCGAACTTGATGGCCGCCCACTCCGGCCGTGGCTCCTCGGGGTGGTCGTGGATCCACGGGAAGCGCACGAACACACCGGAGTTGGCGTTGCCGGTGCCCGGAGCGTCGTCCCGCCACTGGAGCTTCAGCGAGAAGTCGCCGTACTTGCGCTCCGGGAACCACAGCATGCCCAGCCCCGGCCTGCTGGTGCCGCTGGTGATCGACCCGTCGCCGTTCGGCGCGAACGAACCGCCGCCCACCTGCTGCCACTTGGCGAACGACTCGGGGCTGCCGTCGAGGATCGTGCGGTACCCCTCCGTCTGGCCCGGCTCACCGATCCCGGACTGCCGGGCGGCCTTGCGGATCGCCCGGTACTCGCGCTGGTCGACGACGCCCTCCTTGAGGAGCTTGTCCAGGACGGAGGTCACGTGCTTGACGAACAGCGCGTGCGACGTCCACTCCTTCTCGTCCTCGATCAGCTCGTTGATCCGGCACCGGCTGTTGGTGAGCCGGTTCGGGACGCCCGAGTCGACCGTGCCCACGATCACCGTCAGCCGCTCGTCGAACTCCGGGCAGTTGGGCGCCGGGACCTGACTGGAGACCACGGTGAAGGTCACCGTGCGGGCGGCGGAGGTGTTGCCCGCCTTGTCGGTCGCCCGGTAGGCCAGCGTGTGGGTGCCGGCCCGGTCCACGACGACCGGCGCGGTGTACGCCAGGTACGGACCGGCGTCGATCGAGTACTCGATCCGGTCGACGCCCGAACCATGGTGCTCGTCGGTGGCCGTGACGGTCACCTTCGCGTTCCCGACGTACGCCCCGGACGAGTTCTTCGTGCCCTCGACCGTCACACCCGTCACCGGTGCCGTCGTGTCGTCCTCCGGCGCCGGCACGACCGTGAACCGCACGTCCTTGGCGGGCGCCACGTTGCCCGCCTTGTCCGTCGCCCGGTAGCGGACCGTGTGGCCGCCCGGCTCGTGCACCATCACCGGCGCGGTGTACGGCTGCCAGGCGCCGTCGCCCAGCGCGTACTCGACGCCGTTGACCCCGGAACCGGTGTCGGACGCGGAGACCGTGACGGTCGCCATGCCGATGTACGCCCCGTCGGCGTCCTTGTCGCCGCTGACCGTCGCCGACGTCTCCGGCGGGGTCGTGTCGTCGGACTGCGGCGCCACCACCGTGAAGGTGACGCTCTTCTCCGCCGAGACGTTCCCCGCCTTGTCCAGCGCCCGGTAGCGGACCGTGTGGTCGCCGACCTGGTCGACCACGACCGGCGCGGTGTACGGCTGCCAAGCGCCGTCGCCGAGCGCGTACTCGACGCGGTCCACGCCGGAGCCGCCCTCCTCGTCGGTGGCGTGGACGGCCACGCTCGCCGAACCGACGTACTCACCCTGCGCGTTCTGCGTCCCGCTGACGTGGGCCGACGCCTCGGGGGCCGTCGTGTCCTCGCCGGTGCCCTCGGTGACGATCAGGGTGCCCTGCATCTGCCCGTGGCCGGGGATCGTGCAGTGGTAGCGGTAGCGGCCGGGGGTGAGCGTGACCTCCGCCGTGTGCCGGCCGCCCTGGTCGTCGTTCGGGTTCGCCAGGATGTTGAGCTGCACGTCGTCGTTGTACTCGACGTCCGACGTGTCGAACGTCAGGGTGTGCGGCATCCCGGTGGTGTTCCCGGTCGCCGCGCTGTTCTCGAAGACGATCGTCGTCGGGCCCGCCACGGCCGTCGTGGGCGCCGAGGCGTACTTCGTGATGTCGTCGCCCGCGGTCCAGGTGAGGACCTGGGCGGCGGCCGCCTCCGCCCCCGCCCCGGCCCGCGGCTGTCCGGCCGCGGGCAGGGCCTGGAGGCCGAGCACCACCATCAGCGCGGCCAGCAGGGCCGCCCATGCTCTTCGTGTCACTGCGTCCCCCTCGCCAGCTGACCGGCGGCCGGCGTGGGCCCGCCGCCCGTGTAGGTGACGCGCCACAGCGCCGACTTGGCGTCCGAGGTGAAGAACCCGCGGCCGTAGTCGAGCACGTACAGCGCACCGTCCGGACCGAACTTCCAGTCCATAAGGTTCTTGATGCCGTCGTTGCCGATCGGCACGATCTTCTTCAGCGACTCGGAGTGGACCGGCAGGCCGCCGTCCCCGTGGTTCTTCGGGTCGGTGATCACCGCGTTGCGCGGCTGGTCGGAGTCGTAGAAGTCGCCGACGAACCACTTGCCGTCCCAGTACGCCGGCCACTTGGCGGCGCTGGAGCTGTCCGCGTCGTACCGGTACACCGGGCCGTTCATCGCCGCCTGTCCGCCGCCCTTGAGCCACGGCAGCGCGTAGGTGGCCTCCTCCTGCTTGTACGACGGCACGCCGTTGGCGTCGCGCGGGAAGTCCGGGGCGCCGCCCTGCGGGGAGTACCAGATGTTGTTGCCGGTGACCGGCGGCAGGTTGACCAGGCCGTCGTTGTTCGGCGACTCGTTCTTCGGGTGGTCGCAGTCGTACCAGCCCAGCGGCTTGCTCGGGTCGGGCAGATTGCGGTCCCGGTAGGGCTGCTTGTTGCCCATGCAGTAGGGCCAGCCCCGGTTGCTCGCCTTGGTGATGACGGCGAACGTGTCGTACTTGGCGGGACCCCAGGTCGTCGACGGCGCCCCGGCGTCCGGGCCGACCCAGCCGGCGTAGAGAATGTCGGTCTGCTGGTCGACGGAGATGCGCGCCGGGTTGCGGACGCCCATCACATAGATCTCGCCGCGGGTCTTGCCGCCGCCCTCGGCCGTCTCCTCACCGGTGAAGAGGTTCCCTTCAGGCAGGGTGTACGTGCCGTCCGGCTCCGGGTGGATGCGCAGGATCTTGCCGTTGAGGTTGTTGGTGTTGCCGGCGGTGCGGCGCGCGTCGGCGAAGGACACGCCCTTGTAGTTGGGCTCGGGGTTGTTGCCCGAGTAACCGCCGCTGAATCCGCTGGAGTTGTTGTCGCCGGTCGCGATGTACAGGTTGCCCTTGGAGTCCCAGGCCATCCCGCCGCCCGCGTGGCAGCAACTGTGGATCTGCACGGGCCACTTGAGCAGCACCTTCTCGCTGCCCAGGTCCAGCTTGTTCGTCGCCCGGTCGAGGGTGAAGCGCGAGACGCGCCGCTCGGCCATCCGCTTGTCGCGGTCGATCCGCGCGTGCGGGGTGTAGTGCAGGTACACCCAGCCGTTGTCCTCGAAGCGCGGATCGAGCTCGATCCCGAGGAGGCCCTCCTCGACCTTGGTCAGCTCGTCCCCGCCGCCCTTGTTGCCGAAGACGGTGAGCGCCCCCGCGAGGGTGACCTTCTTGGTCTTCGGGTCGTAGACGTGGATCTCGCCCTTGCCCTTGCCGACGTCCGGGTTGTTCCAGTCCGTGATCACGGGCTGCGAGGAGTCGGCGCCGCCCCGGCCGATGGAGAAGACGCGCCCGTCGGGGGCCGTGACCAGGCCGTGCGGTTCGCCGATCTGGTCGTTCTGGCCCGGCTGGTTGGGCTGGGTGAGCCGCTCCGCCTTGTAGTTGCCGGTGATGGTGGCCTTGCAGTCGGCCTGGACCAGCCGTGTCGTCCACAGCAGGGCGCCGCGCAGATGGGAGCGGAAGTCCGTCTCGTCGTAGGAGGAGACCGTGCCGCCCATGCCGGTGTAGAAGGAGCGGCCGCCGTCGTAGTCACGGCACCAGCTCACCGGGTGGTCCCAGCCGTTGGCACCGGTCCCGGGCTGGTACGACGACTCGCGCACCCGCGCGACCGTGTGCACCTCACCGGACGGGTTCTTCGCCCAGTTCAGCCACTTGTCGGGCCGCTTCCACTGGACCGGCAGCTCCTTGGTGGCGGGGTGCCGCCGGTCGCCCACCTCGACGACCGCGCGCTGCGCGGTGGCCGGGCTCGCGCTCGCGGGACGCGCCCCGATCAGTCCGGTGAACCAGTCCGAGTACGGCTCGGCGCGGGCCGCGTCATGGACGCCGACGAAACCGCCGCCCGCCTCCATGTACGCCTCGAGGCCCGCCTCCTGCTCGGGGTCGAGGACGTCGCCGCCGCCGGTGAGGAACACGACCGCGTTGAAGCGGCTGAGCTTGGTCTCATCGGTGAAGACCGAGGCGTCCTTGGTGGCCGTGACCGCGAAGCGCTGCCCCGCGGGGCCGGACAGGCCGATCTTCTCGATCGCCTCGATACCGGCGTTCACGACGGGCGACTCCTCGCCGGCCGCCGCGGACCCGTAGAAGATGAGCACCCGCACATTCGCGCCGCCCGGCGGCGACTTGATGGACATCGTTGTCAGGGGTGGATCCGGCGCCGGGCGCGCGGTCGCCGCCGGCGCGGACATCAGCCCGGCGGCGACGGCCCCGGCAGCCACACCGGCCACCCAGGTACGTCTTCTCGTGCTCAACCCTCGTAAGTGCATGGGCACCTCCACGGTCACAGCAACAGCGACTAGGAAGTTAGACCGCTTTGAACGACTCGCCAATACCTATGACCGGACTCGGACGAACTTTGTCCTGAGTGTGGATAAACGCGAGGGCGACCGGTACCGTCGCTCCGGTTCACCCCCGTAAATTCCGTAACACCGTGGGGAGTTCGGCATGGACAGACGCAGTTTCAACCGACGTGTACTGCTCGGCGGCGCGACCGTCGCGACATCGTTGTCCCTGGCGTCCGTACCCGAGGCGGCGGGCGCGGCATCACCGGCGCGGACCGCCCCGGCCGGAGGTGAGGTCCGCCATCTCAAGCTCTACATCGAGAAACTGGCCGACGGTCAGCTCGGCTACGGCTTCGAGAAGGGCAAGGCATCGATCCCCGGCCCGCTGATCGAGCTCAACGAGGGCGACACCGCGCACATCGAGGTCGAGAACACCCTGGACATCCCCGCCAGCCTGCACGTCCACGGCCTCGACTACGAGATCACCAGCGACGGCACCAAGCTGAACCGCAGTCATGTCGAGCCCGGCGCCACCCGCACCTACACCTGGCGCACCCATGCCCCGGGCCGCCGCGCGGACGGCACCTGGCGGGCGGGCAGCGCGGGCTACTGGCACTACCACGACCATGTCGTCGGCACCGAACACGGCACGGGCGGCATCCGCAAGGGCCTGTACGGGCCGGTCGTCGTCCGGCGCAAGGGCGACGTCCTGCCGGACAGGACGCACACCATCGTCTTCAACGACATGCTCATCAACAACAAACCGGCGCACAGCGGCCCGGACTTCGAGGCCACGGTGGGCGACCGCGTCGAGTTCGTGGTGATCACGCACGGCGAGTACTACCACACGTTCCATATGCACGGTCACCGCTGGGCCGACAATCGCACCGGCCTGCTGACCGGCCCCGACGACCCGAGCCAGGTGGTCGACAACAAGATCGTCGGCCCGGCCGACTCGTTCGGCTTCCAGGTGATCGCGGGCGAGGGCGTCGGCGCGGGCGCCTGGATGTACCACTGCCATGTCCAGAGCCACTCCGACATGGGGATGGTCGGGCTGTTCCTGGTCAGGAAGAAGGACGGGACGATCCCCGGATACGACCCGCACGACCACGGACAGGACTCGTCCACGGGCGGTACGGGGACGGCGCACGAGCACTGAGCGGCCCCGCCCGGGGAGACGGTTACGAGAGCGCTCTCACAAACGGCCCCGGCCATGGCTATCCTGATCGGCAACCGCCGACGAGGAGCCGTGAAGTGACCGAAACCGCCCCGCGCCCCACGCTGGAGGCCGTGGCCGCCCGGGCCGGGGTCTCACGGGCCACCGTGTCCCGTGTGGTCAACGGCGGCGACGGCGTCCGTGAACGCCTCGTCGAACGGGTGCGCAAGGCGGTCGACGAACTCGGCTACGTCCCCAACCAGGCCGCGCGCAGCCTGGTGACCCGCCGGCACGACGCCGTCGCGGTCATCGTCGCCGAACCGGAGACCCGGGTCTTCGCCGACCCGTTCTTCGCGCTCCAGCTGCGGGGCATCAGCAAGGAGCTGACCGCCCACGACAACCAGCTCGTCCTGCTGCTCACCGAGGGCCGCGACGACCACGCCCGCGTCGCCCGCTACCTCACGGGCGGGCATGTCGACGGGGCGCTCGTCTTCTCCCTGCACCTCGACGACCCGCTGCCCGTGCTGATCCAGAACGCCGGGGTGCCGACCGTGTTCGGCGGCCGGCCCGGCTGGAGCGGCGAGACCCGCGGTGTCGTCTACGTCGACGTCGACAACCGGGGCGGAGCGCGCGACGCCGTGCGCCATCTCGCCGGACTCGGCCGCACCCGGATCGCGCACATCGCGGGCGCCCTCGACCAGACGTCCGCGGTGGACCGGCTGGACGGGTACCGGGACGTCATGGTCGACGCCGATCCGCGGCTCGTCGCCGAGGGCGACTTCACCCCGGCCGGCGGTGAGCGCGCGATGCGCGAGCTGCTGGAGCGCTGCCCGGACGTCGACGCCGTGTTCGCTGCCAACGACCTGACCGCGGCGGGCGCCATGCGCGTGCTGCGCGAGGCCGGCCGGCGGGTCCCGGACGACGTGGCCGTGATCGGATTCGACGACATGCTGCCGGTGGCCGAACAGACCGACCCGGCTCTCACCACGGTCCGTCAGGACATAGAGGAGATGGGACGCCTGATGGCCCGGCTGCTGCTGCGCGAGCTCGACCGCCGCCCCGCCGACGAGCCCGTCGCCGCCGCCCCGTCCAGCGTGGTCCTGCCGACCACCCTGATCCGGCGCGCCTCCGCCTAGGGGGTGTCTGACACCCCCTGGCGGTCCACGCTTCTGATCACCGCGAAGCGGGCGCCGTAGGGGTCGGCGAGCTTGGCGATCCGGCCGACGTCCGGGAGGTCCGTGGCCGGCATCCGCACGGTCCCGCCCGCCGCCCGGGCCTTCTCGACGGCCGCGTCGGTGTCGGTGACCTCGAAGTACGGCAGCCAGTACGACGGCGCCCGCGCCTCCGCCGGATCGTCGGCCTTGTCGACGAGACCGCCGAACATGGCGTCCTCGCCCTCGCCGCCCGGGCTGAGGGTCGTATAGGTGCCGCCGTAGAAGTCCAGGGCGAAGGTCTCCAGGCCGAGCGTGGCGTTGTAGAAGCCCGCGGCGGCCGGTACGTCCGTCGTGTACAGCTCCAGCCAGCGCAGGGACCCGGGCTCCCGTACGACGTCGAGGCCCTTGTTCGCGCCGGGCTGCCAGAGCCCGAAGCGCACCCCCGACTTGTCGGCGAGGAGGGCCATACGGCCCTGGTCCAGCACGTTCATCGGCTGCATCAGCACCGACCCGTGCGCCTCCTCGGCCGCCTTCGCGGTGGCGTCCGCGTCCGGTGTCCGGAAGTACACCGTCCAGGAGGGCGGCCCCTGCTCCTCGGAGGTCTGCATCCCGCCGGCCGTCGTCCTGCCGTCGAGCTGGAAGAAGCCGTAGCCGCCGGACTCGGGACCGCCGGGCCGGAACCGCCAGCCGAACAGGCCGCCGTAGAAGGCGCCGGCCCCGTCGAGGTCGGGGGTGCCGAGGTCGATCCAGTTCGGTGCTCCGGTCACATTGCGGGTGGTGAGCATCATCGCCCTCCTCGGAAGGGACCCGGGGTCTGCACCGCCGAGTCTTCCACCGCGTCCGGGCGGGCGCCGCCGGAACGCCGCCGTCCGCCGGGGCGTGGGCCCGGTCCCGCGCGCCGCCGTGCGCCGGGCCGCGCGGAGCGGCACCATCGAGGCGGCCGGGGCCCCGCGACACCGCGTTGATCGCACGTTCATCGAACGTTTTTCGCCGCCCGGCACGATCTGGCCCATGCACTTCGACACGACCACGGCGTTCCCGCCGATCACCCCTGCCGACCTGGCCTGGCAGGAGGGGGCGCTGTGCGCACAGACCGGGGCGGACTTCTTCTTCCCCGAGCCGGGCAGCTCCGTCCGGGAGGCGAAGCGGATCTGCGGGCTGTGCCCGATCCGCTCCGCCTGCCTGGACTACGCGCTCGACCACGACGAGCGCTTCGGTGTCTGGGGCGGACTGTCCGAGAAGGAGCGCCTGGAGATCAGGCGCACCGCGCGCCAGGCCTGAGCCCGCCGGCCCGAGTCCGCCGGTCCGAGCCCGTCGCGCGGCCGGGTCAGCCGGCGTCGCGGGCCGCCATACGGGCCTTGCGGGCCGCCAGCTTCTCGTCGAACTTCGACGCCTCGGCGTCCAGGCCGCCCATGAACAGGCCCAGCTCCTCCTGCGCCTGCTTGCCCTCGGGGCCGAGGCCGTCCATCTCCATGATCTTCAGGAAGCGCAGCACGGGCTGGATCACGTCGTCGTGGTGGATGCGCAGGTTGTAGACCTCGCCGATCGCCATCTGCGCGGCGAACCGCTCGAAGCCGGGCATGCCGTGGCCGGGCATACGGAAGTTCACGACGACGTCGCGCACGGCCTGCATGGTGAGGTCGGGCGCCAGCTCGAAGGCGGCCTTCAGCAGGTTCCGGTAGAAGACCATGTGGAGGTTCTCGTCGGTCGCGATCCGCGCCAGCATGCGGTCGCAGACGGGGTCGCCGGACTGGTGGCCGGTGTTGCGGTGCGAGATACGGGTCGCGAGCTCCTGGAAGGCCACGTACGCCACCGAGTGCAGCATCGAGTGCCGGTTGTCGGACTCGAAGCCCTCACTCATGTGGGCCATCCGGAACTGCTCCAGCTTGTCCGGGTCGACCGCGCGCGAGGTCAGCAGGTAGTCGCGCATCACGATGCCGTGCCGGCCCTCCTCGGCGGTCCAGCGGTGCACCCAGGTGCCCCAGGCGCCGTCGCGGCCGAAGAGCGAGGCGATCTCGTGGTGGTAGCTGGGGAGGTTGTCCTCGGTCAGCAGGTTCACGACCAGCGCGATCCGGCCGATCTCGGTGACCTTGGACTGCTCCTTGTCCCAGGCCTCGCCGTCGTCGAAGAGACCGGGGAAGTTGCGGCCGTCGGTCCACGGGACGTACTCGTGCGGCATCCAGTCCTTGGCGACCTGCAGATGCCGGTTCAGCTCCTTCTCGACGACTTCCTCCAGTGCGTACAGCAGGCGGGCGTCGGTCCAGACGGCGGGGCTGCCGAGGTGCGGGGAAGCGATCGTCACAGGAACTCCAGGGGGACGGACGGCTGAGCGGAAAACACCGGCGAGCGGATGCCGGCAACCTACGGAATCGTAGGCTACGAATCCGTAGGTTACGAAGCCGTAGGTTAAGAACGCCGTAAAGACCGCTGATCAGCGGGGTGTTCCGCCGGGACTGCCCGGAATGCGAAAAGCCCCGGGACCCGCAGGTCCCAGGGCCGGACGAGTGACGCGCTCAGCGCGTCAGGCGTAGAGATCGCGCATCCGCACCGAGAGGCATGTCACACATCCCTCCAGCTTCTCGAACTCGCTGATGTCGACGACGACCGGCTCATGGCCGAGATCGGCGAGCATCTCGGCCGTCTTCGGGGCGCTCGCGGCGATCAGCAGCCGGTCCCCGCCGAGCAGCACCACATGCGACCCGGACTCCTCCGGCACCGGCATAAAGCGCGGGAACAGCGAGGGCACGTCGAGCTGCGGGATACGGCCCAGGATCGTCCCGTCGGGCAGGGCGGTGATGGCCGACTTCAGATGCAGCACCTTGCTGACCGGTACGGCGATCACCCGCGCCCCGAGCGGCTCGAACGCGGCCCGCAGCTGCTGCACACCGGCCGCGTTGGTACGGCCGCCCCGGCCGACGTAGATCGTGTCGCCGACCTTGAGGACGTCGCCGCCGTCCAGGGTGCCCGGCTCCCAGATCCAGTTCACCGAGCAGCCGAGCGAGGCGACGGCCTCCTCCACGCCCTCCGTCTCGGGCCGCCGGGACTCGGCGCCGGGCCGGGTGATCAGGGCGACGTTGCGGTACATCACGACCGTGTCCTCGACGAACACCGCGTCGGGGCAGTCGTCGGCCGGGTCCACCTCGACGGTCTCCCAGTCGTGCGCGCGCAGGGCCTCCGCGTACGCCTCCCACTGCTCGAGCGCGAGGTCGACGTCGACCTCCGCCCGCTCGACATGCGTGACCAGCCCCTCGGCGAGACGCGGGCCGGGGCGGCGGATGAGGGCCTTCTTGCTGGGCACGACGGGATCTTTCGGATCGGTGGCAGGTTCCGGGACCCATGATGCAGGGGGGCGCCGGACGGCCATCATGCAGGGGTTACCCGTCCGTAGAAAACCCCCCGGGGTCAGGTCGTGCCCCTCCCGAGACGCACGGGGGCAGGTCTCCAGAGGGGCACGAGCAGGGGCTAGGCGGGATCCCCGACGGCTTCCGGTGTCGTCTCCTTCAGTTCTCCCTCCTCGATCATCAGCCAGCGCGTGATGCCGATGGACCCCAGGAACGGCAGGTCGTGGCTGGCCACGATCAGCGCCCCCTCGTACGACTCCAGCGCCGAGGTCAGCTGCCGCACGCTCGCCATGTCCAGGTTGTTCGTCGGCTCGTCCAGCATCAGCAGCTGCGGCGCGGGCTCGGCCAGCATCAGCGCGGCCAGCGCCGCCCGGAACCGCTCGCCGCCCGAGAGCGTCTCGGCGAGCTGGTCCGCGCGGGCGCCCCGGAACAGGAAGCGGGCCAGCTGCGCCCGGATCCGGTTGTTCCCGGCACCCGGCGCGAACCGGGCGACGTTGTCGACGACGGACACCGTGTCGTCCAGGACGTCCAGCCGCTGCGGCAGGAAGCGCAACGGCACATGGGCCGTCACCTCGCCCGCCACCGGCGCCAGTTCACCCGCGATGGTCCGCAGCAGCGTCGTCTTGCCGGCGCCGTTGCGTCCGACCAGCGCGATCCGCTCCGGACCGTGCACATCGAGACCGCCGGGCACCCGTGCTCCGTAGCTCACCTCCAGTTCCCGCAGCGCGAGAACGCTCCGGCCCGGGGGGACGGCCGTGTACGGCAGGTCGACGCGGATCTCGTCGTC
Organism: Streptomyces sp. RK62; assembly: GCF_018070255.1. Taxonomy (NCBI): domain Bacteria; kingdom Bacillati; phylum Actinomycetota; class Actinomycetes; order Kitasatosporales; family Streptomycetaceae; genus Streptomyces; species Streptomyces sp. RK62. The sequence goes on from NZ_JAGPYD010000001.1 coordinate 223,352, forward strand.
GTCCCGCACGGCGTCCACCGCGTCGCCCAGGCGCTCCTTCGCCTCGGCGAGCTTCTCCTCGTGCATGATGCGGTGCTTGCCGGCGGACTCCTGCGCCGCCCGCTTGCGCGCCCCCATGACGATCTTCGGCTCACGCTTCTGGTCCCACATCTTCTGGCCGTACCGCTTGCGGCGGGCCAGCTTGACCTGGGCGTCGATCAGTTCGCGCTTCTGCTTCCTCAGGTCGGCCTCGGCGACCCGCACCATGCGCTCGGCCGCCTCCTGCTCGGTGGCGAGAGCCACCTCGTACGCCGAGTAGTTGCCGCCGTACCAGCTGATCTCCCCGGAGCGCAGATCGGCGATCTGGTCGACCAGGTCGAGGAGTTCACGGTCGTGGCTGACCACCACCATCACCCCCGGCCAGGACTCGACGGCCGCGTAGAGCCGCCGGCGGGCGTACAGGTCGAGGTTGTTGGTCGGCTCGTCCAGGAGCAGGACGTCCGGGCGGCGCAGCAGCAGCGCGGCCAGCCGCAGCAGCACCGACTCGCCGCCCGACACCTCGCCGATCGTACGGTCCAACTCGACGTGGCCGAGCCCGAGTTCGCCGAGGGTGGCGAGGGCGCGCTCCTCCACGTCCCAGTCGTCGCCGACGGTCTCGAAGTGCTCCTCGGCCACGTCGCCCGCCTCGATGGCGTGCAGTGCGGCCCGTTTCCCCGCGATGCCGAGCGCCTGGTCGACCCGGAGCGCGGTGTCGAGGGTGACGTTCTGCGGCAGATAGCCGATCTCGCCCGCGACGCGCACGACGCCGTCGGCCGGAGGCAGCTCACCGGCGATGAGCTTCAACAGGGTGGATTTCCCCGATCCGTTGACGCCGACGAGCCCGGTCCTGCCGGGACCGAACGCGACGTCCAGGCCCTCGAAGACGGGGGAGCCGTCGGGCCAGGAGAAGGACAGGGAGGTACAGCTGATGGAAGTGGACATGAGGGGGCGCCTCCGCGGTTGCTCGGATCTTCAAGGGCAAACGCGTATCGAGACACCGGCGACCAACGGGCGGTGAGAGGCCCTGGGCATGGAAGAAGCCCTGTTCCGTGAGGACGGCTGGGACGGCTCGAACGCCGAGGTCGCACGCTGCGTGCACACACGTGTGGTGTGACGCGGTGTCTCAGGACCTCAGACGAGCAACGTCCTTCTCCAATCGACGGCAACAGGACCGCTGTACACCGTACGAGGGGCTGCCGACGGTGTCAACGGAATAACGAGGCGCGGTGCTGAGCCCCCATGAGGGGCCCGGCGACGGCCCGCCTCAGCAGGCGTCGCGCATCAGCTCGGCCAGATCGCGGTCCATGTCGAGCTGGAGGTGCTCCAGGCCGAGGGGGACCAGCTCGCTCGTGGCGCGCAGGAAGCGGCGCACCTCGCCCGAACGGATGTGCACGACGGCGGTGCCCTCCGGGGCGTGGAACTCCAGGACCGTACGGTCGTAGCCGTACGGCCGTACGCGGACGTCGCCGTCGCCCTGGGGTTCCTCCAGGCCGGCCAGCAGCAGGTCCCGGCTGAAGGTCCAGCAGACCTCGACCCCCTCCAGGGTGGCGGGGGCCGGGAAGGTCATACGGATGGCGAACGGGTCGCGCCGGTCGTAGTGCAGGGTCGCGGGGATGCGCTGCATCCGCGGCGCGGCGGCGACGAGGCGGGCCTCTACGGGCTGCTCGATGACGGTGGACAACGCCTTGCTCCCTTGTGACGGCGGGACGGAGATACGGGCGGGCGGGGACGGCACTTGTAGAGACGATGGAATCGGCCATTCCGTGCACCCGGAGGGCGAGTGACCTCTGTCACCGCCTTCATGCACCGGGGTGCCGCCTTCGCCCCGCCGTGCCCGGAAGGTCGTCCATGCCCGATGAGGCGCTCTGGACGCGGGGATGACGGTGGACTAGCTTCGCGCGCCATGAGGCGTACGGGGAGCATGCGACGGCCGGGACGTACGGGTTGGGCTCTGGCGGTGACGGCGGTGTGCGGGGCGGTGCTGGCCGCGCTGACGGCCGCGCCCGCGCAGGCGCGGGAACCGCGGGGTCCGGAGCCGCGCTGGTCATTGAAGGACAGCGGCGCGCCCGAGGTGCGTTTCCGGGGGCTGGCCGCGGTCAGCCGGAGCACGGCGTGGCTGGCCGGAACCGCCGGTACCGTCCTGCGCACCACCGACGGCGGGCGGAACTGGCGGAACGTGTCGCCGCCCGGCGCCGGGGAGCTGCAGTTCCGGGACGTCGAGGCGTTCGGCGCGCGGCGTGCCGTGGCGCTGGCCATCGGCGAGGGCGAGGCGTCCCGGGTGTACCGCACCGACGACGGCGGCACGACCTGGACGGAGACCTTCCGCAACACCGACGCACGCGCCTTCTACGACTGCATGACCTTCTTCGACCACCGGCACGGCCTGGCCATGAGCGACCCGGTCGACGGCCGGTTCCGCATCCTGTCCACCAAGGACGGCGGCCGTTCGTGGACGGTCCTGCCCGACGCCGGGATGCCGCCCGCGCTGGAGGGTGAGGCCGGGTTCGCGGCGAGCGGGCAGTGCCTGACCGCCGCCGGCGGCAAGGACGTCTGGCTGGCCACCGGCGGGGCGGCACGCGCGCGTGTGCTGCACTCCGCCGACCGGGGGCTCACCTGGACGGCCGCCGACGCGCCGATCCCCGCGGGCGACCCCGCCCGCGGGGTGTTCGCGCTCGCCTTCCGTGACCGGGCGCACGGCCTCGCCGTCGGCGGTGACTACCGCCCCGACCAGTCCTCCCCGGTGGCCGCCGCCCGCACCGGCGACGGCGGACGGCACTGGCGTCCCGCGGGCACGCCCCCGCCCGCCTACCGCTCCGGCGTCGCCTGGCTGCCGCACAGCCGCTCCGCCGCCCTCGCGGTCGGCCCCACCGGCACGGACCTGACCACCGACGGCGGCCGCACCTGGCGGACGGTCGACACCGGCTCGTTCGACACCGTGGACTGCACGCCCGACGGAGGCTGCTGGGCCGCCGGCGAGAAGGGCAGGGTCGCGCGGCTGGAGAGATAAGCCGGAATCGGGGTACCCGGAACCGGACGGCGAGAGGAGATGACCATGCCGGCCGGTTCGAGCCCGAAGCGGGAACGCCAGTACGAGCACATCAAGAAGAGCGCCCAGGACCGGGGCGAGAGCCCCTCGCGCGCCAAGGAGATCGCCTCGCGGACGGTGAACAAGGAGCGCGCCCGCTCCGGTGAGTCCAGGACGGCGAGCCGTACCTCGATCCAGGACAAGTCCTCGGGTCAGCGGGGCGGCGAGCGGTCGGGAAAGGGGCCGCAGGGCCCTACCCGGGACCAGCTGTACGAGGAGGCGAAGAAGAAGAACATCCACGGGCGTTCGGACATGAACAAGAGCCAGCTCAAGCAGGCACTGGGCAAGTGAGCTTGAGCGCCGCGTCCCACGGGACCGTGCGCGTCCGGGCCCCGTCCTCCTGGCGACGGACCCGGTGACCGGGCGAACGCACCGCACACGAGACGTCGTTCGCCCCCCTGGACCGACCCCCGCGACGGCCAACCAGCCTCCGCCGTCACGGGGGTCTTCACCGCGCTCGTACGCTTCTCCGCATGACGACCGTGAGGGTGCCCGCGGGCTGGCCCGCGACCGAGGAAGAGGCCCGCGCCGTCCAGGACGAGCTGCGGCGCCGGGTCGTGCTCGACGAACCGGGGCCGGCGCCCGGCACCGGGCATGTCACCGGGGTGGACGTGGCCTACGACGATGAGCGGGACGTGGTGGCTGCGGCGGCCGTCGTCCTGGACGCGGCGACCCTGGACGTCGTCGCCGAGGCCACCGCGGTCGGGCGGATCTCCTTCCCGTACGTCCCCGGCCTGCTCGCCTTCCGCGAGCTGCCGACGGTGCTGGCGGCCCTGGACGCCCTGCCGTGCCCGCCCGGCCTCGTCGTCTGCGACGGCTACGGCCTCGCCCACCCCCGCCGCTTCGGCCTCGCCAGCCACCTCGGCGTGCTCACCGGCCTGCCCACGATCGGCGTCGCCAAGAACCCGTTCACCTTCACCTACGACGCCCCGGCCACCGCACGCGGCTCGGCCACCCCGCTCCTGTCCGGCGCCGAGCAGGTGGGCAGCGCCCTGCGCACCCAGGACGGCGTGAAACCGGTCTTCGTCTCGGTGGGCCACCGCACGACCCTCACCAGGGCCCGCGCCCACGTCCTCACCCTGACCCCCAAGTACCGCCTCCCGGAAACGACCCGCCACGCGGACACCTTGTGCCGCCGGGCCCTGAAGCAGGCGACGGCGCCCCGACCGGAACCAGCGGCCCGCGCCGCGGCCGACCCGACGGTCAGTTGGGGCCGCTCCGTCTTCGAACGCCGTCGGGACCCGGTGACCTGGGCCGGTGGAGTCCTCGCGGCGGCGGTCGAGGGCACCGCGCCCGCACCCGAGATCTCGGCGGTCCTGGACCTGGTGGCCGACCGCGACCGGTGGAGCGATGGCCGCCAGGTGTTCGAGCAGGTTCGGGCCGCCATACCGATCGGTGCCGACGTGGCGGGGGAGCAGCGCTTCCTCCTCTTCCTTCTGGCCGAACTGGTCGCGAAGCTCGCGCACAACGAGGCCGGCCCCGCGCCCTTCTTCGACCACCACACGGGCTGGCGGATCGCTCCGCTCGCCATCCGCCTGGCCGAGGCCGGCGGCGACCCGGCGGTCCGGAGTCGGATCGCCGAGGCACTGGGGGAGTGGCCGCCGGACGGGAACCCTGAGTAGCCCGACTGAGTACCCGTACGGATGTGGTCGTCCCAGGGGGCTCGGCAGGGTGGGGGGCATGACGACTCACCGTGCGCACAAGCCGCTTGCCGATCCCGAGCGTCCCGTCGAGCGGGCCGTGACGGCCGCGCTCGTCGTGGGGGTGCTCGCGGGGCTCGGGTGGATCGTCGGGATGGTCTGGACGCTGGTGAACTGGCCGGTCTGAGGGGTCAGCGGGTGGCGGCCACCCGGAACGTGATGCCCGCCGCGCGCAGCCGTTCGATCAGGGTGTCGCCCATCGCGACCGCCGTGGTCACCTGCCCGGCCGTGTCCGGCAGGTCGTCGAAGGCCAGGCAGAGGGCCGACTCGGCGAACATCTTCGCCGTCTCGCCATAGCCCGGGTCGCCCCCGGCGACCTCGGTGAACACCCGCCGCCCGCCGCCCTCGCCGACGAACCGCACCGAGAACCAGCTCTTCGCCCGCTTCTCCGGGCCCGGCCCCTCACCCGGCTTGAGCCGGTCCGACAGCCAGCGCCGGGCCGGCGGCAACTGGGCCGCCGTGAGCAGGGCGGCCATCGCCGCGACCCCGCCCACCGCGATGGGCAGCCGCCGTACGGCCGCGTAGTGGCGGTAGCGGAAGTCGGGGCCGTAGCGCTCCAGCGCCCGCGCGGACCGCTTCACGATCTGCGGGTCGATCGTCGGCAGCGGCAGCGCCCACGCGCCGACCTCCCCGGCGAACCGGGGCGCCCCCGTCGGCGCCAGCGCCCGCCGCCCCATCAGGCGCGGCTCGTGCCGGGCGCGGTCCCGGGCGGCGGCGGCCATCTGGCGCCCGCGCGCGAACTGGCCGAGCGCCGAGGCGAACGTACCGCCCGAGAAGGCGGCGTCGGCCGTCACATACGCGTCGACCGTCAGCGGCACCCCCTCCGGCAGCTGCCGCACGGTGAAGTACGCCCCGAGGTCGTGCGGGACCGAGTCGAACCCGCAGGCGTGCACCAGCCGGGCGCCCGTCTCCCGCGCGCGTGCGTCGTGCCGGACGTACGTCAGGTCCACGAACTCCGGCTCGCCGCACAGGTCGAGATAGTCGGCGCCGGTGTCCGCGCAGGCCGCGACCAGGTCCTCGCCGTACCGCACGTACGGCCCCACCGTCGAGGCCACGACACGCGCCTGCTCCGCGAGCCGGCGCACCGACGCCGGGTCGGCCACGTCGGCCTCCAGCACGTCGACCCCCGCCGCGTCCGGCAGTGACGCGCGCAGCGCCTCCAGCTTCGCCTTGCTGCGCCCCGCGAGGGCCCACCGCAGTCCCTCGGGCGCGTGCGCGGCGAGGTACTCCGCGGTCAGCACCCCCACGAACCCCGTCGCCCCGAAGAGCACGATGTCGTACGGACGATCCGACCTGCTCAGCCTGCTCATGACACCCCTCGTTCCGCACCACGCGCCGTTGTCGGTGGCCGAGGCTAGCGTGAGGGACGCGGAGCCCGACGACGAGCCCGGAGGTGAGGGCGTGACCGTGCCCAGGACTGCCCTGAAGAAGTGGGAAAAAGTGCGCGAGTTCGCCCTCGGCCTGCCGAGCGCGACGGAGGACTTCCCCTGGGGGGACACCGTGGCGAAGGTGAACAAGAAGGTGTTCGTCTTCCTCGGCGCACCCGACAGCGGCTACCCCCTGGGGGTGACGGTGAAGCTGACGGACGAGGCGGTCCACGCCCACGCCCTGACCAGCCCGGGCGCGGAGCCCGCCGGGTACGGGCTGGGCCGGTCGGGCTGGGTGCGGGTGCCCCTGGAGCCGGCGGGCGCCCCGGCGGCCGGACTGCTGTGCGAGTGGGTGGAGGAGAGCTATCGCGTCATCGCCCCGAAACGGCTGGCGGCGGAGCTCGACGCCCGCTGACCGCGCGGGGCGGCTCGGCAGCCGGGCCGGTGGCCAGGAACGGCGGCAAACTTTCTAAGCGCTTGCTCTTGTGCCGACCGGCGCACCTTCTTAGCATCACTGGTGTTACAGCGGTTGTGTCACACACAAGTGAGGGCAGGATGGGGACGACAGCAGGACAGGGCCCGCTCACCGGCGTGCGTGTGGTCGAGCTGGCCGGGATCGGGCCTGGCCCGTTCGCCGCCATGCTCCTCGCCGACCTGGGCGCGGACGTCGTCCGCGTGGACCGCCCCGGCGGCCCCGGCCTGGGGATCGACCCCGCCTACGACATCACCAACCGCAACAAGCGCTCGGTGATCGTCGACCTCAAAGCCCCGGACGGCGCCGCCCGCGTCCTCGACCTCGTCGAACGCGCCGACCTGCTCATCGAGAGCTACCGCCCCGGCGTGGCCGAGCGCCTCGGCGTCGGTCCCGGGGACTGCCACGCCCGCAACCCCCGGCTGGTGTACGGCCGGATGACCGGCTGGGGCCAGGACGGCCCGCTCGCCGACCGCGCCGGCCACGACATCGGCTACATCGCCCTCACCGGCACCCTCGGCATGATCGGCGCCCCCGGCGAACCGCCCGTCGTCCCCGCCAACCTCCTCGGCGACTACGCGGGCGGCTCCCTGTACCTCGTCGTCGGTCTCCTCGCCGCCCTGCACCACGCGCGCGCGACCGGCGAGGGACAGGTCGTCGACGCCGCCATCGTCGACGGCACCGCCCACCTCTCCGCGATGATCCACGGCATGCTGGCCGCCGGCGGCTGGCAGGACCGGCGCGGCGCCAACCTCCTCGACGGCGGCTGCCCCTACTACGGCACCTACGAGACCGCCGACGGCCGGTACATCGCCGTCGGGGCCCTGGAGCCGCAGTTCTACGAGGAGTTCGTCACCCTGCTCGGCCTGCCGGAGCACATCGACGCCCGTATGGACGTCCGCCGCTGGGGCGAGCTGCGCGAGGCGGTCGCCGCCCGGTTCCGGACCCGTACCCGCGACGAGTGGACGGCCGTCTTCGAGGGCACCGACGCCTGTGTGGCCCCCGTCCTCACCCTGGGTGAGGCCCCGCACCATCCGCACCTCGCCGCCCGCGGCACCTTCACCGACCACGACGGCATCACCCAGCCGGCCCCGGCACCCCGCTTCTCGGCCACCCCCACCGCCGTACGCACCGGACCGGCGCGGCCGGGCGCCGACGCGGCGGACGTGGCCCGCGACTGGGACCTGCCCGCCCCGGCCCCGCACCCCGAACCCACGAAAGGCCTCGCATGAAGCGGCAGATCTTCGCCCCCGAGCACGACGCGTTCCGGGAGACCGTGCGCGCCTTCCTCGCCAGGGAGGTGCTGCCGCACTACGCGCAGTGGGAGAAGGACGGCGTCGTCTCCCGTGACGCCTGGCGCGCGGCCGGCAAGCAGGGCCTGCTCGGCTTCGCCGTCCCCGAGGAGTACGGAGGCGGCGGCACCGACGACTTCCGCTACAGCGCCGTCCTCGCCGAGGAGTTCACCCGCGCCGGCACCCCGGGACTCGCCCTCGGGCTGCACAACGACATCATCGGCCCCTATCTGACCGGCCTCGCCACCGACGAGCAGAAGCGCCGCTGGCTGCCCGGCTTCTGCGACGGCACGCTGATCACGGCCATCGCCATGACCGAGCCGGGGGCCGGCTCCGACCTGCAGGGCATCCGCACCCACGCCGAGGACCACGGCGACCACTGGCTGCTCAACGGCTCCAAGACGTTCATCTCCAACGGCATCCTCGCCGACCTGGTGATCGTCGTCGCGAAGACCACCCCCGAGGGCGGCGCCCGCGGGCTGTCGCTGCTCGTGGTCGAGCGCGGCATGGAGGGCTTCGAACGCGGCCGCAACCTCGACAAGATCGGCCAGAAGGCCCAGGACACCGCCGAGCTGTTCTTCCACGACGTCCGCGTCCCCAAGGAGAACCTGCTCGGCGAGCTCGACGGCGCGTTCGTGCACCTGATGACGAACCTCGCGCAGGAGCGCCTCAGCATCGCCGTCTCCGCGATCGCCGCCGCCGAGCACCTGCTGGAGATCACCACCGCGTACGTCAAGGAGCGCGAGGCGTTCGGCCGCCCCCTGGCGACCAAGCAGCACATCCGCTTCGAGGTGGCCGAGATGGCCACCGAGTGCGCGGTCACCCGCACCTTCCTGGACCGCTGCATAGCGGACCACGACCGCGGCGAGCTCGACGCCGTGCACGCCTCGATGGCCAAGTGGTGGGCGACCGAGCTCCAGAAGCGCGTCGCCGACCGCTGTCTGCAACTGCACGGCGGGTACGGCTACATGAACGAACACCCGGTGGCACGGGCCTTCACGGACGGCCGCATCCAGACCATCTACGGCGGGACGACCGAGATCATGAAGGAGATCATCGGCCGTTCCCTGCTGGGCTGACCCTCACCCCGAAAGGCTTGACTGTGAGCACCGAAGCGTATCTGTACGACGCGATCCGCACCCCGCGCGGCCGTGGCAAGGCGAACGGCGCCCTGCACGGCACCAAGCCCGTCGATCTGGTCGTCGGGCTGATCCACGAGATCCGCGACCGCTTCCCGGACCTCGACCCGGGGGCCATCGACGACATCGTGCTCGGCGTCGTCGGCCCCGTCGGCGACCAGGGCTCCGACATCGCCCGGATCGCCGCCATCGCGGCCGGACTGCCCGACACGGTGGCCGGCGTCCAGGAGAACCGCTTCTGCGCCTCCGGCCTGGAAGCCGTCAACCTGGCCGCGATGAAGGTCCGTTCCGGCTGGGAGGACCTGGTCCTCGCGGGCGGCGTGGAGTCCATGTCCCGGGTGCCGATGGCCTCGGACGGCGGCGCCTGGTTCAACGACCCGATGACCAACCTGGACACCAACTTCGTGCCCCAGGGCATCGGCGCCGACCTCATCGCCACCATCGAGGGCTTCACCCGCCGCGACGTCGACGAGTACGCGGCCCTGTCCCAGGAGCGGGCGGCGACGGCCTGGAAGGAGGGCCGCTTCGACCGGTCCGTCGTCCCGGTCAAGGACCGCAACGGCCTCGTCGTCCTCGACCACGACGAGCACATGCGCCCCGGCACCACCGCCGACTCCCTCGGCAAGCTCAAGCCGTCCTTCGCGGACATCGGCGACCTCGGCGGCTTCGACGCCGTCGCCCTGCAGAAGTACCACTGGGTGGAGAAGATCGACCACGTCCACCACGCGGGCAACTCCTCCGGCATCGTGGACGGCGCCTCGCTCGTCGCCGTCGGCAGCAAGGAGGTCGGCGAGCGCCACGGCCTCACGCCCCGCGCGCGGATCGTCTCCGCCGCCGTCTCCGGCTCCGAGCCCACCATCATGCTCACCGGCCCGGCGCCCGCCACCCGCAAGGCGCTCGCCAAGGCCGGCCTGACCATCGACGACATCGACCTCGTCGAGATCAACGAGGCGTTCGCGGCGGTCGTCCTGCGCTTCGTCAAGGACATGGGCCTGTCGCTGGACAAGGTCAACGTCAACGGCGGCGCCATCGCCCTCGGCCACCCGCTCGGCGCCACCGGCGCCATGATCCTCGGCACGCTCGTCGACGAACTCGAGCGCCAGGACAAGCGGTACGGCCTCGCCACGCTCTGCGTCGGCGGCGGCATGGGCATCGCCACCATCGTCGAGCGCATCTGACCCCCTCCCGACGGATACGACGGATCACACGGAGCACTCCTCACATGAGCACTGAATCCACCACCATCCGCTGGGAGCAGGACGACACCGGCGTCGTCACCCTCGTCCTGGACGACCCCAGCCAGTCCGCCAACACCATGAACCAGGCGTTCCGCGACTCGCTCGCCGCAGTCACGGACCGGCTGGAGGCGGAGAAGGACACCATCCGCGGTGTCATCGTCACCTCCGCCAAGAAGACCTTCTTCGCGGGCGGCGACCTGCGCGACCTCATCCGGGTCACCCCGGAGACCGCGCAGGACCTGTTCGAGGGCGGCATGGCGATCAAGCGCCAACTGCGCCGTATCGAGACCCTCGGCAAGCCGGTCGTCGCCGCCCTCAACGGCGCGGCCCTCGGCGGCGGTTACGAGATCGCCCTCGCCTGCCACCACCGCATCGCGCTCGACGCGCCCGGCTCCAAGATCGGCTGCCCCGAGGTCACCCTCGGCCTGCTGCCCGGCGGAGGCGGCGTCGTCCGCACCGTCCGCCTGCTCGGCATCGCCGACGCCCTGCTGAAGGTCCTCCTCCAGGGCACCCAGTACACCCCGCAGCGCGCCCTGGAGAACGGCCTCGTCGACGACGTCGCCGGCACCCGCGAGGAACTGCTCGCCAAGGCCCGCGCCTACATCGACGCCCACCCCGAGTCCCAGCAGCCCTGGGACCGGCCCGGCTACCGCATCCCCGGCGGCACCCCGTCGAACCCCAAGTTCGCGGCGAACCTCCCCGCCTTCCCGGCCAACCTGCGCAAGCAGACCGGCGGCGCCCCCTACCCGGCGCCCCGCAACATCCTCGCGGCCGCCGTCGAGGGCGCCCAGGTCGACTTCGAGACCGCGCAGGTCATCGAGGCGCGCTACTTCGTGGAGCTGGCGGCCGGCCAGACCTCCAAGAACATGATCCAGGCGTTCTTCTTCGACCTCCAGGCCGTCAACTCCGGCGCCAACCGGCCGAAGGGCGTCGAGCCCCGCAAGGTCCGCAAGGTCGCCGTCCTCGGCGCCGGGATGATGGGCGCGGGCATCGCGTACTCCTGCGCCCGCGCCGGCATCGAGGTCGTCCTGAAGGACGTGACGCTGGAAGCCGCCGTCAAGGGCAAGGGCTACTCGGAGACGCTGTGCACGAAGGCGGTCTCCCGGGGCCGTACGACGCGGGAGAAGGCCGACGCGCTGCTGGCCCGCATCACCCCGACGGCCGACCCGCAGGACGTGGCCGGCTGCGACGCGGTCATCGAGGCCGTGTTCGAGAACCCCGAGCTCAAGCACAAGGTGTTCCAGGAGATCCAGCACATCGTCGAGCCGGACGCGCTGCTGTGCTCCAACACCTCGACGCTGCCGATCACCGTCCTCGCCGAGGGCGTGGAGCGCCAGGCCGACTTCATCGGGCTGCACTTCTTCTCGCCCGTCGACAAGATGCCGCTCGTCGAGATCATCAAGGGCGAGAAGACGGGGGAGGAGGCGCTCGCGCGCGCGTTCGACCTGGTCCGGCAGATCAACAAGACGCCGATCGTCGTCAACGACTCGCGCGGCTTCTTCACCTCCCGTGTCATCGGCCAGTTCATCAACGAGGGCGTCGCCATGGTCGGCGAGGGCGTCGAGCCCGCGTCGGTCGAGCAGGCGGCGGCGCAGGCCGGCTACCCCGCCAAGGTCCTGTCCCTGATGGACGAGCTGACCCTGACCCTCCCGCGCAAGATCCGCAACGAGTCCCAGCGGGCCGTGGAGGAGGCGGGCGGCACCTGGACGCCGCACCCCGCCGAGGCCGTCATCGACCGTATGGTCGACGAGTTCGACCGGCCGGGCCGCAGCGGCGGCAAGGGCTTCTACGACTACGACGAGAGCGGCAAGCGGGCCGGTCTGTGGCCGGGGCTGCGCGAGCACTTCACCCGCGAGGGCGCGGAGATCCCGTTCCGGGACATGCAGGAGCGCATGCTGTTCGCCGAGGCGCTGGACACCGTGCGGCTGCTGGAGGAGGGCGTCCTGACGTCCGTCGCCGACGCCAACATCGGCTCCATCCTGGGCATCGGCTTCCCCGGCTGGACGGGCGGCGTGCTCCAGTACATCAACGGCTACGAGGGCGGGGTGGCCGGCTTCACGGCCCGCGCCCGCGAGCTGGCGGAGGCGTACGGCGAGCGGTTCACGCCGCCGGCGCTGCTGGTGGAGAAGGCGGAGAAGGGGGAGACGTTCACCGACGGAGGGTGACGTCCCACTTTCGGATACGGGGTCCCCGGGCGCTGCGCCCGGGGACCCCGGCCGTCAGGGAGCGCCGTCCGCCGGGGCCTCGCCGTCCGTCCGGGTGCCGCCGCCCAGCCACTCCCGCAGGTCCTCGCGCAGCGACCGCTGGAAGGCCGTCAGCATGGCCTGCACCACCAGCGGCTGCATCGACGCGGACAGCGACTTCACGTCCTGCGCGGCCCGCTGCTCGACCTCCTGCCGGAAGAGCCGCGACAGCTCCCGCGCCGCCTCGCGCGCGTGCTCGATGAGGACCTTGCGCGAGGCGAGGATCGCCTCCGAGGACAGCGGCACGTCCAGCAACTGCACCCCGAGCCGCAGCAGCCCCGGGTCCACGCGGTAGGTGTCGCCGTCGCCGTCCAGGACGACCCCCATCGCGGTCAGCCGCTCCAGCTCCGCGTCGCCGAGCGCGCGCCCGGCCCGCCGCTCCAGCTCGGCCCGCGCGACCGTCTCCACGCTCTCCGGCGCCCAGGACGCCACGACGGCCCGGTGCACCGCGAGATCGTGCGCGTCCAGATCCGGCGGGAGCTGCTGGAGGTACCGCTCGATGGCCGCCAGCGTCATGCCCTGGTGCTGCAGCTCCTCGATCAGCGCCAGCCGGGCCAGATGCTCGCGCCCGTAGCGCCCGACCCGGCGGGGGCCGAGCACCGGGGGCGGCAGCAGGCCCTTGGTGCCGTAGAACCGCACCGTGCGGACCGTCGTCCCCGCGCGCGCGGCCAGCTCGTCGATCGTGAGGGTCGAATCCCCGGTGCCGGTCGTCATGTGCAGCAGTATCGCTGTCTCACCAATGCTGTGACACCTCTCGCGCTGTAACACCTCTCGTGTCGTGACACCTCCCGTGACCCACCGGAGGGTCCCGGCCGGGGAGACGTCACGCTCTGTGACACACGCCACCGTGTGATCGGTTCGCGCGTGGGAAGGCGCCCCGTCGGTCCGCGCCCGCCCCCGGTGCACGGGCCGCTCGTACGTCCGGAACCCGAGTGAGGTCTGCTCGGGCGCACCAGAGAGTGGATCCTCCCGTGAGCAAGGACGCCGTGGACACGGCAGTGGCCGCGACCCCCGAACCCGCGGCCCAGACGCCCGCGGACGCGGGCGACGCCGGTTACAGCAAGGACCTCAAGGCCCGCCACGTCAACATGATCGCCATCGGCGGGGCCATCGGCACCGGCCTCTTCCTCGGCGCGGGCGGACGCCTGCAGAGCGCGGGACCCGCACTCGCCCTGGCCTACCTCGTCTGCGGCGTCTTCGCCTTCTTCGTGGTGCGCGCGCTCGGCGAGCTCGTCCTGTACCGGCCCTCGTCGGGCTCCTTCGTGTCGTACGCGCGCGAGTTCCTCGGCGAGAAGGGCGCCTATGTCGCCGGCTGGATGTACTTCCTGAACTGGTCGACGACCGGGATCGCCGACATCACCGCGATCGCGCTCTACACCCACTACTGGAGCCTGTTCACCGACATCCCGCAGTGGCTGCTGGCCCTGGCCGCCCTGGCGGTCGTCCTGGCCGTGAACCTGATCTCGGTGAAGATCTTCGGCGAGATGGAGTTCTGGTTCGCGATCGTCAAGGTCGCCACCCTCGTCGCCTTCATGCTGGTCGGCGTCTTCCTGCTCGCCACCCGGCACGAGGTCGGCGGCACCACGCCCGGTCTCAGCGTGATCACCGACAACGGCGGCATCCTCCCGCACGGCGCGATGCCCGTCGTCCTGGTCATGCAGGGCGTGATCTTCGCGTACGCCGCCCTGGAACTCGTCGGCGTCGCAGCGGGCGAGACCGCCGAACCGGAGAAGGTCGTCCCGCGCGCGGTGAACTCGATCATGTGGCGGGTCGGCCTCTTCTACTGCGGCTCCGTCGTCCTGCTCGCCCTGCTGCTGCCCGGCTCGGTGTACTCGGCCGACGAGAGCCCCTTCGTCACCGTCCTGTCGAAGATCGGCGTCCCGGCGGCCGGCGACGTGATGAACCTCGTCGTCCTGACGGCGGCGATGTCCTCGCTGAACTCCGGCCTCTACTCCACGGGCCGCATCCTGCGCTCCATGGCGACGGCGGGCTCCGCCCCGAAGTTCACCGCCCGGATGAACCGCAGCCAGGTCCCCTACGGCGGCATCCTGCTCACCTGCGCCGTCTGCGTGCTCGGCGTCGGCCTGAACTACCTCGTGCCGAGCAAGGCCTTCGAGATCGTCCTGAACGTGGCGTCCCTGGGCATCATCTCCACCTGGGTGATCATCATGATCTGCCACCTGGTCTTCGTCCGCCGGGCCCGGGCCGGCCTGCTGCGCCGCCCGTCCTTCCGCCTCCCCGGCAGCCCGGTCACGGAGATCGCCACGATCGCCTTCCTGCTGGTCTGCCTGGGCATGATGGCCAACGACCCCGAGGTCGGCCGCAAGACCCTGCTCCTCATCCCCGTCATCGCCGCGCTACTCGTCGCGGGCTGGTTCGCGGTCCGCCGCCGGGTGGCCACCTCCTAGCGGACGGCGTTGTCGGTGGGGGCCGCTACGGTGGCGTCATGTCGGAGATCACGTATGTCCCGGGTGACGCCACCGCCGGCCGCGCCATCGACGTCCTGGTGCTGGGCGGGGCCGGGGTCGACACCATCGTGCGGGTGCCGGAGCTGCCGCTCCCGTACGCCGACAGCTACATGATCGACAGCGGTATCCGGACCCGGGCCGGGCAGACCGGGGACTTCGTGGCCGTCGCCCTGACCGCCCTCGGCCTACGCACCCACCACCTCGACTTCCTCGGCGACGACCCCGAGGGCGACCTCGTCCGCGCCCTGCACCGCGAGCACGGCATCCCCCTCACCGCCGTACCGCAGCCCGCCGGCACCAAGCGCGCCGTCAACCTCGTCGGGCCCGACGGCCGGCGGCTCTCCCTGTACGACACCAGCAGGGCGCACCCCGACGACCGGTTCCCCGAGGACACGCTGCGCGCCCTCGCCGGCGCGAGCCGTCACGCGCACGTCTCCCTCACCCAACCCTGCGCGCACGCCCTCCCCGTGCTGCGCGATACGGGCGTCACGCTCTCCACCGACCTGCACGACTGGGACGGGGAGAACTCGTACCACGAGCCGTTCGCGTACGCCGCCGACGTGGTGTTCCTCTCCGCCGCCGCACTCGGCGACCCGGAGCGCGCCATGCGCCGGATCGCCGAGCGGGGGAGGGCCGAGGTGGTCGTCGCCACGGCGGGAGCCCAGGGCGCCTTCGTCCTCGCGGACGACGAGCTGACGCGGCTGCCCGCCGTGACGCCGCCCGCGCCGGTGGTCGACTCCAACGGCGCGGGCGACGCCTTCGCCGCCGCGTTCCTGCACGCCTGGCTGAACCGCGAGACACCGCTGCGCAGCGCCCTGTTCGGCACGATCGCCGGCGCCCACGCCTGCACGGTGCCGGCCACGGAGACGACGGCGATAGGCCTGGACGATCTGCGCGTCCGCGCCGCAGACCTCTAGAAGGTCAGTGCGCGTGCACCCCGTTCGTCGCGGCGATCTTCTTCCACGACCTCGGCCGCTCCGGGGCCTGCGGTCCGGCGACGGAGGCGGCCCGCGCCACCGACGCGGACGGCTTCGACGGCTGGAACAGCCAGGTGTCGAACAGCGCCGCGAGCGGCTGCCCGGACACCTCCTCCGCGTACCGGCGGAAGTCGGCCACCGACGCGTTGCCGTAGGCGTGCTTCGCGGTCCAGCCCTTCACGATCGTGAAGAACGCGTCGTCCCCGATCGTGTCGCGCAGCGCCTGCAGGGCCAGCGCGCCCCGGTCGTAGACCGCCCCGTGGAACTGGTTCTCCGGACCCGGGTCACCGGGCTTCACCGTCCAGAACGGGTCGTCGGCCGGCCGGGAGGCGTACGTGTAGGCGGCGATCTCGCTCGCCGTCCCCTCGCCCTCGTGCTCCGACCACAGCCACTGCGCGTACCGCGCGAAGCCCTCGTTGATCCAGATGTCCTTCCAGCCCTTCACGGACACCGAGTCGCCGTACCACTGGTGGGCCAGCTCGTGCACGACGACGCTGGTGTTCGACCCGTTCGCGAACTGCCGCGGGCTGTAGAACGGCCGGGTCTGCGTCTCCAGCGCATAGCCCGTGTCGGTGTTCGGCACATAGCCGCCGAGCGCGTCGAAGGGATACGGCCCGAAGAACTCGCTCAGCCAGTCCGCGATCTCACCGGTCCGCTCGACGCTGGCCCGCGCGGCGCCGTAGTGCGGCCCAAGGTCCTTGCTGTACGCGTTGACCACCGGGATGCCGCTGTCGCTCGTCCCCGTCGTCACGTCGAACCGGCCGACGGCGAGCGTGGCGAGATAGGTCGCCTGCGGCTTACTGGACCGCCAGTTGTAGCGGGTCCAGCCCAGGCGTGAACTCGTCGCCTGCAGCGTGCCGTTGGAGATGGCCTGGGTGCCGTCCGGGACCTGCACCGAGACGTCGTAGGTCGCCTTGTCCAGCGGATGGTCGTTGCTGGGGAACCACCACCAGGCCGCCTCGGGCTCGTTCGCGGCGACCCCGCCGTCCGGGGTGCGGTGCCAGCTGGTGAAGCCGTAGGCCTTCTTCGAGGACGGCACACCCTTGTAGCGCACGACGATCGTGAGGTCCGTGCCCTTGTCCATCGGCTTCTTCGGGGTGATCTCCAGCTCGTGCTCCCCGGACGTGGCGAACGCCGCCTTCGCGCCGTTGACGCGGACCTCCCCGACGTCCAGCAGGAAGTCCAGGTTCAGCCGGGACAGGTCCCGCGTGGTGCGCGCGAGCAGCGTCGCGGTGCCCTCCAGCTCGTCCGTGGCCGGCCGGTACGTCAGCCGGAGGTCGTAGTGGGAGACGTCGTATCCGCCGTTGCCGTAGGCCGGGTAGTAGGGGTCGCCGATGCCCGGGGCGCCAGGGGCGTGACCCGCCGCCGAGGCCGGGATCACCAGCATCAGGGAGGCGGCCGCGAGGGCGCCCGGCGCCATGAATCTGCGGTGCACGAAAGCTCCAAGTCGTAGGGGACCGAAGTCTGTCGGGAGCCTATTCACCCCCTGTGTCCCCGGTGTGTCCATGGCCACCGCCGTCACACGATCGCCATCCGGCCGACACGTGCCGCGCCGCCCCGGGGGCGGTTATCGGCCACCCGAGGCCACTCGAGGCCCGCCGGTCCTCACGTGCCGTCAGTCGCCCTCTTCTGCACGGGAGTTGACCGATGTACCGTCCGCGCATGCCGAACCGTACGCGCTCGACGATCTGGAGACCGCTCACGACGGCGGCCACCGCCGCCCTCCTGGCCACGTTCCTCGCGCCCACGACGGCCCACCCGGCCCCGCGCGAGAGCCGACCCGTCCACTCCTACGAGAACGCCGTCCGCGAGGCCGTCTGGGTGGACACCGGACTCGACGCCGACCGCGACGGCCGCCCCGACCGGGTCGCCGTCGACATCGTCCGGCCCCGCGAGGCCGCCGCCCAGGGCCGCAAGGTGCCCGTCATCATGGACGCCAGCCCGTACTACTCGTGCTGCGGACGCGGCAACGAGAGCCAGAAGAAGACGTACGACGCGAACGGCGACGTCGTACGGATGCCGCTGTTCTACGACAACTACTTCGTGCCGCGCGGCTACGCCGTCGTCGGCGTCGACCTCGCCGGCACCAACCGCTCCGACGGCTGCGTGGACGTCGGCGGCCGCTCCGACATCCTCTCCGCGAAGGCCGTCGTCGACTGGCTGAACGGCCGCGCCACGGCGTACACGACCCGCACCGGCACCACCCGCGCCAAGGCGACCTGGACGAACGGCCGCACCGGCATGATCGGCAAGAGCTGGGACGGCACCATCGCCAACGGCGTCGCCGCCACCGGTGTGAAGGGCCTGAAGACGATCGTCCCGATCAGCGCGATCTCCTCCTGGTACGACTACTACTTCCAGCAGGGCGCCCCGCTCTACGACTCCGGCCCCGACTGGCTCTCCGACTACGTGAACAGCCCCGACGCCCGCGCCACGTGCGCCGCCGTCCAGCAGAAGCTCGTCGACGGGGCCCCGCGCACCGGCGACTGGACGCCCCTGTGGACCGAGCGCGACTACGTCAAGGACGCGCGCAAGGTGCGGGCGAGCGTCTTCCTCGTCCACGGCGCACAGGACCTCAACGTCCGGATGAAGCACGTCGGCCAATGGTGGGACGCCCTCGCGAGGAACGGCGTCGAGCGCAAGATCTGGCTCGCTCAGACCGGCCACGTCGACCCGTTCGACTTCCGCCGCGCCGAGTGGGTGAAGACCCTGCACCGCTGGTTCGACCACGAACTCCTCGGCTACGACAACGGCATCGACCGTGAGCCGATGGCCGACATCGAGCGTGCCCCCGACCAGTGGGTCACCTCCCCGGTCTGGCCGCCCCGCGGCACCGCCGCCACCACCCTGCGCCCCGCGCACGGCGAGCAACCCGGCGTCGGCACCCTGGGCCTGCGCAAGGGCCGCGGCACCGAGACGTTCACCGACGACCCGCGGAGCGGCGAGACCGACTGGGCCGCCCGGATCGACAGCGCCACCGCCGACAAGGCCGGCTTCGTGACCGGTCCGTTCACCCGCGACCTGCGGCTGTCCGGCTCCTCGAAGGTCACCGTCACCGCGACCCCGAGCACCGCCACGGCCCATCTCTCGGCCGTCCTGGTCGACCTCGGCCCCGCCACGATCCGCGACTACGCCGCGAGCGGCGAGGGCGTCACCACGCTCACCGACCGCGACTGCTGGGGCGCGAGCACCACCGGCGACAGCGCCTGCTTCCTGCGGACGGCCGCCGACACCACCGATGTCGAGCACACGGTCGTCAGCCGCGGCTGGGCCGATCTCGGCACCCACGCCTCCGCCCACCAGGGCGGGCCGCTCACCCCGGGCAAGGCGTACACGATCACCCTCGACCTGGCGGCCACCGACCACGTCGTCCCGGCCGGCCACCGGCTCGCCCTGATCGTCGCCGGCACCGACAAGGACCTCATCGACCCGCCGTCGACCAGGCCCACCCTCACCCTCGACCTGTCCCGCACCAAGGCCCGGGTGCCGTTCGTCGGGGGCGCCGCCGCGTTCGCCCGCGCCACCGCAGGCTCGCCCAGCGCCTCGCCCACCGGGCACCTCGACGGGGTGTCGGGTCCGTCCCAGCGCGCCGGGCGGATTCCGGAGGGAGGCCGATGAGCCGCGCCGGAGCACTCGTCCTGACCGGGGCCGCCCTCGCCGCCTGCCTGGTGGCCGGCCCCGCCCACGCCACGCCCGCGCCGCCCCGCACCGGCTTCGAGCAGTCGGACGGGGCCCGCTGGACCACCCAGCCCGAGGAACAGTCGCTGCTGGCCACCGTCGACCGGGCGAGCGACCGGGTCTCCGTCGCCCGGATCGGCACCACCGGCCAGGGCCGCCCCCTCCAGCTCGTCCGCATCGGGGAACGCGGGGCCGCGCACAAGGTGATGCTGGTGTGCAGCCAGCACGGTGACGAACCGTCGGGCCGCGAGGCCTGTCTGTCCACCGTCCGCGACCTGGCCTACGCGAACGACCGGGCCACCCGACGGTTCCTGGAGCGCACCACTGTGCTGGTCGTGCCCACCGCCAACCCCGACGGCCGGGCCGCCGACACCCGCGGCAACGGTGACGGCGTCGACGTCAACCGCGACCATCTCGCGCTCGCCACCGCCGAGGGCCGCGCCATGGCCGCCGTCGTCCGCGACGAACGGCCCGACATCGTCTACGACCTGCACGAGTACGGCGCCACCCCGCCGTACTACGACAAGGACCTGTTCGACCTGTGGCCGCGCAACCTCAACACGGACGGCGCCGTCCACGACGCCGCCCGCACCCTGTCGGAGGCGTATGTGCGCCCCGCGGCGGCCCGAGCGGGCCACACCACGGGGACGTACGGTATCTGGACCGACCCGGTGACCGGCGAGCCGGTCCGGCAGGTCGCCGGGGACGGCCAGGAGCGCATCCTGCGGAACATGACCGGCGTCAAGCACGCGGTGGGCCTGCTCATCGAGAGCCGGGTCGACGCCCTCACCGACGCCGAACGGGACGACCCGGCCCTGAACCACCGGCGCCGGGTGGGCTCGCAGCTCGCGGCGCTCGGCGGGCTGTTCCGGTTCGCCGGCGAGGAGCGCGGGCGCGTCGAACGGGCCACCACCTCCGCCCGGCTCGCCGGCTGGGCCGACCGCGGACCGGTGTACGTGGGCGGCGCCGACAACGACCCGCCCGGACCGGCGGAGGTGATCGCGGACCCGCCCTGCGGCTACCGGCTGACCGAGGCCCAGTACGCGCAGGTCAAGGACGAGCTCGCGCTCCACGGAGTACGCACCCGGGGCACCTATGTGCCCCTGCGCCAGCCACTGCGCGCGCTGGTCCCGCTGCTCCTGGACGAGCGTGCGCCGTACCACCTCACGGAGGGTGAGCCCGACACCGGCTGCTGAACGGGGTCCGCGTGGCGGTTTCTGTGGTAGGTCCTGGAAAACACGTGGTGACCGGCGTATCCACCGTTTCCAGGGGAAGGTGCCGCAGATGACTGACGATCTGAAGCAGAGAGGCGGTGACGGTCCGGAAGCGTCCGCGGGCGCTTCCGCCCGCCGTACCGACCGAGTGGTGTTCGGTGTCACCGCGGCCATCACCCTGGCCTTCGTGATCTGGGGAGCGACGGGGACGGACTCGCTGGAGAGCGCGTCCTCGACGCTCCTCGACGGCCTGATCCACAACGGCGGCTGGGCGTTCATGCTGGCCGCCTCCGCGTTCGTGGTGTTCGCGCTCTGGCTCGCCATCAGCCGGTACGGGCGGATCCACCTGGGTGCCGAGGGCGAGGAGCCCGAGTTCAAGACGGTGTCCTGGGTCGCCATGATGTTCAGCGCCGGCATGGGCATCGGCCTGATGTTCTACGGCGTCAGCGAGCCGCTCGCGCACTACACGACACCGCCCCCGGGCACCGACCCCGCCAACTCCGGTGAGCGCATGGAGACGGCGATGGCCACCACCCTCTTCCACTGGACGCTGCATCCGTGGGCGATCTACGCGGTGGTCGGGCTCGCCATCGCCTACAGCACCTTCCGCAAGCGCCGGCGCCAGACGATCAGCGCGGTCTTCACCCCGCTGATCGGGGAACGGCACGCGAACGGCGTCACGGGACGCGTGATCGACATCCTCGCGATCATCGCGACCGTCTTCGGCTCCGCGGCCTCCCTGGGCCTCGGCG
Source organism: Streptomyces sp. RK62 (assembly GCF_018070255.1). Classification (NCBI taxonomy): domain Bacteria; kingdom Bacillati; phylum Actinomycetota; class Actinomycetes; order Kitasatosporales; family Streptomycetaceae; genus Streptomyces; species Streptomyces sp. RK62. The sequence continues at coordinate 244,995 of NZ_JAGPYD010000001.1, forward strand.
CCCTGCAGATCGGCTCCGGCTTCCAGGAGCTGGACTGGATGGACGACGTGAGCACCGGTCTGCTCGTCGCGATCATCGCGGTGCTGACGCTGGCCTTCGTCGCCTCGGCCGTCTCCGGCATCGAGCGGGGCATCCAGTGGCTGTCGAACATCAACATGGTGCTCGCCCTGATCCTCGCGGTGTTCGTGTTCATCGCGGGCCCGACGATCATCGTGCTGGACCTGCTGCCCACCTCGGTCTTCTCCTACCTCGGCGACCTGCCCCAGCTGGCCGGGCGTACCGAGGCCAGCGGCGGCGAGGGTGTCGCCGCGTGGCTCGGCAGCTGGACGGTCTTCTACTGGGCGTGGTGGATCTCCTGGACGCCGTTCGTCGGCATGTTCATCGCCCGCATCAGCCGCGGGCGCACCATCCGCCAGTTCGTCGGCGGTGTCATCCTCGTGCCCAGCACGGTCAGCCTCGTCTGGTTCGCGATCTTCGGCGGTTCCGCGATGAAGGTGAAGGAGGGCGGCGGTCTCGCCGGGAAGGACACCCCCGAGGGCCAGCTCTTCGGCCTCCTCCAGGAGTTCCCGATCGCCACCGTCACCAGCCTGCTGGTGATGATCCTGGTCGGCATCTTCTTCGTGTCCGGAGCCGACGCGGCGTCCATCGTGATGGGGACGCTCTCCCAGAAGGGCGCCCTGGAGCCGGGCCGCTTCGTCGTCGTCTTCTGGGGTGTGGTCACCGGTGCCGTGGCGGCCATCATGCTGCTCGTCGGCAGCGGCCAGGGCGACGCCCTGACCGGGCTTCAGAACCTCACGATCCTGGCGGCGGCACCCTTCGTCCTGGTGATGATCGGGATGTGTGTGGCCCTCATGCGCGATCTGCGGCGGGACCCGGTCATCGTGCGCGGCGAGATCGGCTCCGAGGCCATCGACCTCGCGGTGATCGAGGGACACAAGCGGTACGACGGGGAGTTCGAGATCAAGGTCGGCCCGGGCCCCGGTACCGAGACCAGCGGAGACCCCCTGGGCCACGACCACAGCTGAGGGGCGCGTCGACGTGGGGGAGGCGGTCCGTCCGCCTCCCGCGCGCCCCCAAGGACCCCTTCGTGCCCTCGAACAACCCCTCGCGCCCGCGCGTGCGTTCGGCCCCCCGAACCGGACAGAGCGGAATATGTCATGCCGCGCTCATACCGGTCCCGCTCTGGGGATACTCACACCATGTCTGCCGCGTACGCGACCTTCGGCCTGGCACCGGCGATGCGTGCCGGTGGCGTCCTCGCCAACGGGGTCTTCCAGGTGCACCGGGACTTCGTCGACTTCATCGTCGACGGTCGCCCGCTGCTGTTCCAGCTCTCCGACCTCGACGCAGTCTCCCCGCTCGCCTCCGACGTCCCGCCCGCCATCTTCACCGCCCAGGTCCGCAGCCTGCTGCTGGAGGCCGACGCCCCGCTGCCCGGCGGACGGTACGTCATCTACGGCTGCCCCGACTGTGCCGACCTCGCCTGCGGAGCCGTCACCGCGGCCATCGCCCGGGACGGTGACGACTACATCTGGCAGGACTTCGCCTGGCAGACCGACGAACACGCCGACCTGGAGCTCAACGGCTACCACGGCATAGGCCCGTTCCGCTTCCAGGGCGACGAGTACCGCGCCGCCCTCGGCTCCCTGCTGCGCGAGGCCGCCGAGGCACCGCGCCGCCGGGTGCTCCTCGTCGGCGCCCGGGTCGCCCTGCTCGCCCGGCTCGCCGCCGCCCTGCGCACCATCGGCGTAGGCGCCGACATCACCGACGACGTCGACGGCGTACCCGCCGACGAACTGCGCGCCTACGGCGCCGTGGCCTTCGGGCGCGCGGTCGGCGAGGAGCAGCGCGCCAGGATCCGCCGGGCGTTCACCGACGCCGGGGTCGACGTCACGTACGTCGACGGGCTCGCGCCGATCGTGCCGCTGCTCGTCGCACAGATCGAGCACGCCCTGGACCGCAGTCCGCTCGACCGGCGCCGGCTGACCCGCCTGGTGGCCGCCGACGGGGAGGCCGGGGTCGAGGTCACCTCCCCGTGCCGGGTCCAGCTCACCGCGTACCGCCTCGACCGCCTGTACCGCACCCACACCCACGAGGTCTTCGACGGCGTCCTGGAGCCGGGCCGCCACCGCATCCCGCTGGACGCGAAAGCCGTGAAGGGCGAGGCGTTCGTGGTCGCCCGGACCTCGGGCAGCGTCCTCGTGGAGCCCATGGCCCGCTGACGCCCCGGGCGAACACATTCCCGGCGACCCCCGCCCGGCCGGGCCGTTAGGATCGCTCCCTGTGACCGCCACCCTCGTCGCCAAGAACCTCGCCGCCGGCCACGGCGACCGCACCCTGTTCAGCGGGCTCGACCTCGTCGTGGCCCCCGGCGACGTGATCGGCCTGGTCGGGGCCAACGGCGCCGGCAAGTCCACGCTGCTGCGCCTGCTCGCGGGCCTCGCCACCCCCGAGGAGGGCGAACTGCGCCTGTCCCCGCCGGCCGCGACCGTGGGTCACCTCCCGCAGGAGCCCGAGCGCCGCCCCGGCGAGACCGTCCGGCAGTTCCTGGCCCGCCGTACCGGGGTCGCCGAGGCCCAGCACGTGATGGACGAGGCGACCCAGGCCCTCGTCGACGGGGCGCCCGGCGCCGACGACGCGTACGCGACCGCCCTGGAGCGCTGGCTCGGCCTCGGCGGCGCCGACCTCGACGAGCGGGCGGACGAGGTCGCCGACTCCCTCGGCCTCGCCGTCGACCTCGACCAGCCCATGACGTCCCTGTCCGGCGGCCAGGCGGCCCGAGCCGGACTGGCGTCGCTGCTGCTCTCCCGCTACGACGTCTTCCTGCTCGACGAGCCCACCAACGACCTCGACCTCGACGGCCTGGAGCGGCTGGAACGCTTCGTCACCGGCCTGCGCGCCGGCACGGTCGTCGTCAGCCACGACCGCGAGTTCCTCACCCGCACGGTCACCAAGGTCCTCGAACTCGACCTGGCGCAACGGCAGATCAACCTCTACGGAGGCGGCTACGACGCCTACCTGGAGGAGCGCGAGGTGGCCCGCCGCCATGCCCGTGACGACTTCGAGGAGTACGCCGACAAGAAGGCCGCCCTCCACGACCGCGCCCAGACGCAGCGCTCCTGGATGGACAAGGGCGTGAAGAACGCCCGGCGCAAGGCGGGCAACGACAACGACAAGATCGGCCGCAAGTTCCGCAGCGAGGCCAGCGAGAAGCAGGCCGCGAAGGCCCGGCAGACCCAGCGCATGATCGAGCGCCTGGAGGTCGTCGAGGAACCGCGCAAGGAGTGGGAACTGCGCATGGAGATCGCGTCGGCGCCCCGCTCCGGCGCGGTGGTCGCGACCCTGCGCGAGGCCGAGGTCCGCCGCGCCGGCTTCACCCTGGGCCCGGTCTCCCTCCAGATCGACTGGGCGGACCGGGTGGCGGTCACCGGGGCCAACGGCGCGGGCAAGTCCACCCTGCTGGCCGCCCTGCTCGGCCGGGTCCCGCTGGACGCCGGCCAGGCCCACCTCGGCGCGGGCGTCCTGATCGGCGAGGTCGACCAGGCACGCAAGCTGTTCCACGGCGAGGAGTCCCTGCTGGACGCCTTCCGCGCGGCCGTCCCCGACACCGATCCGGTCGACGTACGCACCCTGCTGGCCAAGTTCGGCCTGAAGTCGGAGCACGTCCTGCGCCCGGCCGTCACCCTCTCACCGGGGGAGCGGACCCGGGCGGCGCTGGCGCTCCTCCAGGGCCGGGGCGTCAACCTCCTGGTCCTGGACGAGCCCACCAACCATCTCGACCTGCCGGCCATCGAGCAGCTGGAGCAGGCCCTGGACGCCTACGAGGGCACCCTGCTGCTGGTCACCCACGACCGCCGCATGCTCGACGCCGTCCATGTCACCCGCCGCCTGGAGGTCGCCGACGGCAAGGTGACGGAACGCTGAACGGCCCGGGGTGGGCGGGGGAGTCCCGCCCACCCCGGCACCCGCCGGTCAGCGCTTGCCGTTCTTCCCGCCGAGGAGACCCGCCTTGCGCAGGGCGTCCGCCATCGCGCTGTTGGCCGGGGGCGGAGCCTGCCGCGAGCCACCGCCCTGGCCACCGCGGCCGCCCTGGCCGCCGCCCTGGCGCTGCCGCTGCTGCGGCGGACGCCCGCCGCGCTGCCGGCGCTCACCGCCGCCCTGCCGGTCCTGCGGGGCGGCCTCGTCGTCCAGCCGGAGCGTCAGCGAGATCCGCTTGCGCGGGATGTCCACGTCGAGGACCTTCACCTTGACGATGTCGCCGGGCTTCACGACGTCCCGCGGGTCCTTCACGAACGTCTTCGACAGCGCGGAGACATGCGCGAGACCGTCCTGGTGGACGCCGATGTCGATGAACGCCCCGAACGCCGCCACATTGGTGACGACACCTTCCAGGATCATCCCCGAGGCGAGGTCGGAGATCTTCTCGACGCCTTCCTTGAAGGTGGCCGTCCGGAACGCCGGGCGCGGGTCGCGTCCGGGCTTCTCCAGCTCCTTGAGGATGTCCGTCACCGTCGGCAGACCGAACGTCTCGTCCACGAAGTCGTCGGGCCGCAGCGAGCGCAGCACCCCGGTGTTGCCGATCAGCGCGGCCACGTCCTGGCCGGACGTCTTCACGATCCGCCGCACCACTGGGTAGGACTCGGGGTGGACGCTGGACGCGTCCAGCGGGTCGTCGCCGCCGCGGATGCGCAGGAAGCCCGCGCACTGCTCGTACGCCTTCGGGCCGAGCCGCGCCACCTTCTTGAGCTCCGAGCGCGACGTGAAGGGTCCGTTGGCGTCCCGGTGGGACACGATGTTCTCGGCGAGTCCCGAGGTGATGCCGGAGACCCGCGCGAGCAGCGGCGCCGACGCGGTGTTGACGTCCACACCCACGCCGTTCACACAGTCCTCGACGACCGCGTCCAGCGAACGCGACAGCTTCACCTCGGACAGGTCGTGCTGGTACTGGCCGACGCCGATCGACTTCGGGTCGATCTTCACCAGCTCGGCCAGCGGGTCCTGCAGCCGGCGGGCGATCGACACCGCGCCGCGCAGCGACACATCCATGTCGGGCAGTTCCTGCGAGGCGAAGGCGGACGCCGAGTACACCGAGGCGCCCGCCTCGGACACCATCACCTTCGTCAGCTTCAGCTCAGGGTGCTTGGTGATGAGTTCACCGGCGAGCTTGTCCGTCTCCCGGGACGCCGTGCCGTTGCCGATGGCGACCAGCTCGACCGCGTGCTCCTTCGCCAGCCGGGCCAGCTTGGCGATGGCCTCGTCCCAGCGGTTGGCCGGGACGTGCGGGTGGATGACATCGGTGGCGACGACCTTGCCGGTGGCGTCGACGACGGCGACCTTCACACCGGTGCGGAAGCCGGGGTCGAGGCCCAGCGTGGCCCGGGTGCCGGCCGGGGCGGCCAGCAGCAGATCGCGGAGGTTGGCGGCGAACACGCCGACGGCGTCGTCCTCGGCGGCCGTGCGCAGCCGCAGCCGCAGGTCGATGCCGAGATGGACGAGGACGCGGGTGCGCCAGGCCCAGCGGACCGTGTCCAGCAGCCACTTGTCGGCGGGGCGGCCCCGGTCGGCGATCTGGAACCGGTGCGCGATCATCCCCTCGTACGAGGACGGTCCGTCGGTCGGCTCCTCCGGCTCCAGGACGAGGTCGAGGACCTCCTCCTTCTCACCGCGGAGCATCGCCAGGATCCGGTGCGAGGGCAGCTCGGTGAACGGCTCGGCGAAGTCGAAGTAGTCGGCGAACTTGGCGCCCGCCTCCTCCTTGCCCTCGCGCACCTTCGCGGCCAGCCGCCCGCGCGTCCACATGCGCTCGCGCAGCTCGCCGATCAGGTCGGCGTCCTCGGAGAAGCGCTCCGTCAGGATGGCCCGGGCGCCGTCCAGGGCGGCCTGCGGGTCGGCCACGCCCTTGTCGGCGTCCACGAACGCGGACGCGGCGGCCAGGGGGTCGACCGTCGGATCGGTGAGCAGCCCCTCCGCCAGCGGCTCGAGACCGGCCTCACGGGCGATCTGCGCCTTGGTGCGCCGCTTCGGCTTGAACGGCAGATAGATGTCCTCGAGGCGGGCCTTGGTCTCCGCGCCGCGGATCCGCGCCTCCAGCTCCTCGGTGAGCTTGCCCTGCTCCCGCACCGAGTCGAGGATCGCCGTCCGCCGCTCCTCCAGCTCCCGCAGATAGCGCAGCCGCTCCTCGATCGTGCGCAGCTGCGCGTCGTCGAGGGTCTCGGTCGCCTCCTTGCGGTAGCGGGCGATGAAAGGCACCGTCGAACCGCCGTCGAGCAGCTCCACGGCAGCCTTCACCTGCCGCTCCCGTACGCCGAGCTCCGCGGCGATCCTGCCTTCGATGGACCCTACGAGGGGTGTCGTCACGATCCCGTCCCGCCTTCTGACTGAGGTTGCGCGGCAATTGTGGCAGGTGGCGCCGACAACCGGGGATCAGGGCGGGCCCCCGGGCCCGTCGTGGCGGGGCGGGGTCAGGCGCGGCGGCCGCGGGCGCTGCCCGACGCCCCGCCGAACAGCCGGGCGAGCGCCCGGAACGGAAGCGTCACCACGGTGGCGATGGCGCCGCCGATCTGGCGCAGGACGTCTGCGATGGCACGGAACACTGTTGTTCACACCCTTCCTCATGCGGCCGCCGGTCGGCCGTCGGGTGGACGGGTACCTCGCTGCGTCCGCGTCATACCCGCGGGGCGGCTCCGGGTGCCTCAGCCCTTGCCGAGCAGATCCGCCGGGAACGCCCCGGCGCCGGCCGCCGCGCGCGCGAATCCGGCGCCCAGCTCCGTCAGCCGTGCCACGCCCTCGGCCCCGAGGTGCCGGTACGGCGCCTGGTCGAGGCGGTCCGTGCCGGCCTCGATCTCCGTGCGCAGCGCGACCCCCTCGGGCGTCAGCTCGCCCGCGTCGTCGAGCAGACCGCGCTCCCGCAGCCGTCCGCAGGCCGCGTCCCAGTCCTCCTGGGACCAGCCCCGGGTGGCGAACACCCACTTCGGCGTCATGCCCTTGCCGGTCGCGGTGTGGGTCACGACGGCCTCCAGACCGTCCAGCTCCGCCGACATCAGCATGGCCAGATGCCCGTCGCCCCGGTGCTCGCGCAGCAGCGTCGTGGCGTGGAAGTACGCGAGATGCGGCTGCTCGGGCACGGGAAGGTCCGCGTACGCCGAGTACAGCGGCCGGGCGCTGCGGGAGCACGCCTCGCCGGCGCGCAGCGCGAGCCGGGCCGCCTCAGTCATCTCCGCCGACGTCACCACGTCCTCGCCGAGGAGGCGGCGCAGCGTCCGGTCCACCGCCCGCGAGCGGGCCGCCAGGACGGCCTCGGGCGAGGCGACCTCCCACACGGCGGGCACATGCCGGGCGACGGCCTCGTACTTGTAGTTGTAGAACGCCGCCGTGACCGGGCCCGCGCCGACGGGGCCCATCGCCGCCGCCCGCACCGCGAAGTTGACGGCCTTGGGGTGCGTGATCCCGAGCGCGCCCAGCTCCTCACGCGTCTCGGGCGCGAAGTACAGCGTCGAGTGCAGGGAGTTGAGCATGTTCTGGCAGCGGCGGCCGGCACGCGGCTCCAGGGCGGCAGTAGTCATGGCCCGAGGTTACCAACCGCTTGGTACGTCGCCAGGGGGTCGTGTCCGTCATGGCAGGAAAGGTGGGTTCCTCGTCATTGCGGACGTCCACCGGGCCCCGAAGAATCGAGGGCATGGACCAGCGAACCGTTCTCTTCGTCCTCTTCGACGGGGTCCTGAGCCTGGACGTCAGCGGTCCGCTGGAGGTCTTCGCCGGGGCCGAGACCTACCGTCCGGGCACCTACCGCCTCCGTACGGCCTCCCTGGACGGCGGCCCCGTCCGCACCTCCGGCGGTCTGACCCTCGTACCGGACCAGGCGCTCGGCGACGGACTCGACGCGCACACCCTCGTCGTCCCCGGAGGTCAGGGCACCCGCGACCCCGAGCCCGCACTCGTCGACTGGCTGCGCGCCCACGCCCGCTCCGCCGAACGCCTCGTCTCCGTCTGCACCGGCTCCCTGCTGCTGGCCGGCGCGGGCCTCCTGGACGGACGCCGGGCCACGACCCACTGGGCGTACTGCGACAAGCTCGCCCGCGACCACCCGGCGGTCGCCGTGGAACCCGACCCCATCTATGTGCGCGACGGGCAGGTGTCCACCTCCGCCGGGGTCACCTCCGGCATCGATCTCGCGCTCGCCCTGGTCGAGGAGGACCTCGGCCGGGACATCGCCCTCGCCATCGCCCGCCACCTCGTCGTCTTCCTGCGCCGGCCCGGCAACCAGGCGCAGTTCAGCGCCCAGCTCGCCGCCCAGACCGCCCGCCGCGAGCCGCTGCGCGAGGTCCAGCGCTGGATCACCGAGCACCCCGAGGCCGACCTCGCGGTCGAGACGCTCGCCGCCCGCGCCAGCCTCTCCCCACGCCACTTCGCCCGCGCCTTCCAGCACGAGACCGGCACGACACCCGGCCGGTACGTCGACCGGGTCCGCCTCGAACACGCCCGCCGGCTGCTTGAGGACACCACGGACGGCATCGAGGAGATCTCCCGGGCCGGCGGCTACGGCACCCCCGAGGCCATGCGCCGCGCCTTCGTCCGCACCCTCGGGGTGTCGCCGGCCGAGTACCGCCGCCGCTTCCGCCCCGCGTCCACGCCCTGAACCCAGCCCCACCCGAAAGGAAACGTCATGCACATCGCGATGGTCCTGTACGACCGCTTCACCGCCCTCGACATCGTCGGCCCCTACGAGGCGCTGAGCCGCATCCCGGACGCCCGGGTCGACTTCGTCGCCGAGACGGCGGGACCGGTCCGCGCCGACACCGGCTTCCTCAGCCTCGTGGCCGACCGGGCGCTGGCCGACGTGCCGCACCCCGACGTCGTCGTCGTGCCCGGCGGCCCCGGCACCTTCACCGAGCTCGAGAACGAGAAGCTGCTGGACTGGCTCAGGACCGCCGACGCCACGACCGCCTGGACGACCTCCGTGTGCTCCGGCTCGCTGCTCCTGGCCGCCGCCGGACTGCTCCGGGGCCGCCGCGCCGCATCGCACTGGCTGACCCTGGACTTCCTGCCCCAGTACGGCGCCGAACCGACCGCCGACCGGGTCGTCGTCGACGGCAAGTACGTCACGGGGGCCGGCGTCTCCGCCGGCATCGACATGGCGCTCACTCTGGTCGGCAGGGTCGCCGGCGACGAGCACGCCCAGGCCGTCCAGCTGCTGACCGAGTACGACCCGCAGCCGCCCTACGACGCCGGCTCGCCGCTGAAGGCGCCCGCGCACCTCGTCGAGGAGTTCCGCACCGACAGCCGGTTCATCCTGGCGTAGGCACGGCCCAGGTGAAGCGCGGCTGCCTGCGCTCCAGGAAGGCGGCGACCCCCTCCGCGGTGTCGCCGCTCTCGCGCGCCCGCTGCGCCCAGTGGCCGTCGCGGTCGGTGCGCCCGTTCGCGAACTCCTTGGCGGCGGCCTGCGTCAGCTGCGACCGCGACACCAGGGCCCGGGTGAACTCCGCGACCCGCGCGTCCAGTTCGTCCTCGGGCAGCACCTCGTCGACCAAGCCGGTGCGCAGCGCCCGGTCCGCGTCGATCAACTCACCCGAGAACAGCAGGTACTTGGCGGTGGCCGGCCCCACCAGCGACACCAGCCGCCGGGTGGAGGAGGCCGGGTAGACGATCCCGAGCTTCGCGGGCGTCACCCCGAACAGGGCGCCCTCCTGCGCGAACCGCAGGTCGCAGGCCGCCGCCAGCTGGGACCCGCCGCCCACGCAGTGCCCGCGGATCGCCGCCAGCGTCGGCTTGGGGAAGGCCGCCAGCGCCTCCTCGGCGGCCACGGCCAGCTCCTGCGCCTCGCGTGGGGACCCCTGGAGCGTCGAGATGTCGGCGCCCGCGCAGAACGTCCCGCCCTCGCCGGTCAGCACCAGCGCCCGGACGGCCGGGTCGACGGCCAGGGAGTCGAGCAGCGGGGGCAGCGCACGCCACATCGCGGCCGTCATCGCGTTGCGCTTGGCCGGATGGTGGACGACGACGGTGGCGACCGCGTCGGCGACGCGGTGCAGCAGCTGGGGCTCCATGCGCCGGATGCTATCCAGCGGCACCGGACGGCCCCGCGCGGAGGGTCCCGCGACCGGGGGACGGCCGGCGCCGCGCACGCGCCCAAACCCGTACAACCCGAATAGTTCGCCAAGTCGGCATCCGGCGGGTCAACAGTGGTCCCACATCTGACCGTGTCATACGCCAACGGTCACAAACGCTCGATACCTGCTGACTTCTGTTCAGTAGTACGGTCCGGACCGATGCGTTCCCAACACTCGACGTGTGGTGACAATCGAGCGCAAGGGTGGCGACCGGACGATGGAGAACCACGGGCGCGGGTCCGGCCCACGCCCAGCGGGCGGCGCGGAGGACTCCCTCGAGCCGCGGCCGCCGGACCCGCTGCCGTACGAAGGCGTCTGGCGGTTCACCGCCCCCGCCGTGGAGGCGTCGGTCCCGCAGGCACGGCACGCCGTGCGGGACCTGCTGTACCGCCAGGGCGTACCGGTCCCGGACGATCTGGTCCAGGGGCTGCTGCTGATCGTCTCGGAGCTGGTGACGAACGCCGTACGGCACGCGGCGCTGCTGTCCCCGATGCTCGCCGTGGAGGTCGCCGTCGGAGCGGAGTGGCTGCGGGTGTCCGTCGAGGACAACCACCCCTACCGGCCGACCGCCCTGGAGGCCGACCACGGCCAGACCGGGGGCCGGGGGCTGCTCCTGGTCCGCGAGATCACCCGGGAGGCGGGCGGCGTCTGCGACGTCGAGCACACGGCGACCGGCGGCAAGGTGATCTGGGCCGCCGTCCCCCTCAAACCGGTCCCGGAGCCGTACCTCTAGGCCGGGCCCCGACGGGCCCGGCGGGGGTGTCACCAGCCGGCCGACGGGCCCGTCAGCTCGCGGACGGCCGGACGGGCCGCGTCCAGCACGGTCATGAACCAGGCCGAGAACGGCTCCTTGGCGTGCCGCTCGGCCAGCTCGGCCGCCGTGACGAAGGCGATCTCGCCGATCTCCTCCGGGTCCGGCCGGGGCGCGGCCTGCACCAGGCCGACGAACAGATGGTTGTACTCCTGCTCCACCAGGCCCGACTCGGGGTCCGGGTGGTTGTAGCGGACCGTGCCCGCCTCGGCCAGCAGCGACGGCGAGACGCCGAGTTCCTCGAACGTACGCCGGGCCGCCGCCGCGAAGGGGGCCTCCCCGGGGTAGGGGTGACCGCAGCACGTGTTGGACCAGACACCGGGGGAGTGGTACTTGCCGAGCGCCCGCTGCTGCAGCAGCAGCCGGCCGTGCTCGTCGAAGAGGAACACGGAGAAGGCGCGGTGCAGCTGCCCGGGCGGCTGATGGGCGGCGAGCTTCTCCGCGGTGCCGATCGTCACACCGTTCTCGTCGACCAGTTCCAGCAGAATCGCGTCAGCGGCGCCCTTCGACGGACTCTGCGTCGAGGTGGCAGGTGTGATCGGCATACCCATCCTTCACATCGGTGTTGCGCCCCAAGTGTGCCGTACGAATCAGACACTCCCGGCAAGTGATCGTGCCCGGCGCGGCGGCCGGGGAACCGCCCGCCGGGGGCCGCACGCCTGTTCCGACCGGTCAGTGACAGAGCCGGGACTCGTGCTGCGCGTGGCCCGCCGGCTCCAGCTGGAAGGTGCAGTGCTCCACGTCGAAGTGGTCGCCGAGGCAGCCCTGCAACTCGTGCAGCACCTTCTCGTGACCGATGGCGTTCAGGACGTCGGAGCGCACCACCACATGGGCCGAGAGCACCGGCATCCCCGAGGTGATCGTCCACGCGTGCAGATCGTGGACGTCCTCGACCCCGTCCACGTCCAGGATGTGGGCCCGCACCGAGTCCATGTCGACACCCTTCGGCGCCGACTCCAGCAGGACGTCCAGGGTCTCGCGCAGCAGCCTCAGCGTGCGCGGCACGATCATCACGCCGATGACCAGGGAGGCGATCGGGTCGGCGGCCTGCCAGCCCGTGCCCAGGATCACAGCCGCGGAGACGATCACCGTCAGCGAACCGAGGGTGTCCGCGGCCACCTCCAGGAAGGCGCCGCGTACGTTCAGGCTCTCCTTCTGGCCCCGCATCAGCAGGGACAGCGAGATCAGGTTGGCGATCAGGCCGATCGCGCCGAACACGATCATCAGACCGCCCTCGGTGTGGGCCGGTGTGAAGAACCGCTCGATCGCCTCGTACAGGACGTACCCGCCGACGCCGAGCAGCAGCAGACAGTTGGCGAGGGCGGCGAGGATCTCCGCGCGGGCGAAACCGAAGGTGCGGGTCGTGCTCGCCGGCCGGTTCGCGAAGTGGATCGCGAGCAGGGCCATGGCGAGGCCCACCGCGTCCGTCGCCATGTGCGCCGCGTCCGCGACCAGGGCCAGCGAGTCCGCGGCCACCCCGCCGACGATCTGCACCACCATGACGGCGAGCGTGATCCCCAGCGCGATCCGCAGCCGCCCCCGGTAGGCGGCGGCCGCCGTACCGGCCGGGGGCCCGTGCGCGTGCCCGTGGTCGTGCCCAGCCCCCATGGGAAGCCGCCCTTCTGGTCGTACGACGATCGCAACCGCCCGTCCGGGATGACAGTCAACTACGGGGCGGGGGTATCGGGCAACGCGGCGTCGAAAACCGTTGTCATATGCGCTGACCTGCGCAAACGATCCGCAGGTCAGCGCCGTGCGCGCCGCTCAGCCCCCGTGGTGGTGCTGCCAGCCCCGCCACGCCGACTCGACCATCTCGCGTACCCCGCGCCGGGCCGTCCACCCGAGCTCCCGGGCGGCCAGCTCGGCCGAGGCCACCGCGCGCGGCGCGTCCCCGGGCCGGCGCTCCTCGACCACGGGCGTACGCCGGTCGCCGGTCACCTCACCGATCACCTCGATCAGCTCGCGCACGGAGACCCCCTCGCCGCTGCCGATGTTCAGCGTGAGATCGCCGCCCGCGTCCGCCGAGGACAGCCGCCGGACCGCCGCCAGATGCGCCTCGGCGAGATCGGCGACATGGATGTAGTCCCGGACGCAGGTGCCGTCCGGTGTCGGGTAGTCGTCGCCGAAGATCCGCGGCGCCTCGTCGCGGGTGAGCCGGTCGAAGACCATGGGGACGATGTTGAAGACGCCGGTGTCCGCGAGCTCCGGCGCGGCGGCGCCCGCCACGTTGAAGTAGCGCAGGCACACCGTCGCGATGCCGTGCGCCTGCCCCGCCGCCCGCACCAGCCACTCCCCGGCCAGCTTGGTCTCGCCGTACGGGTTCACCGGGGCGCACGGGGTCCGCTCGGTGATGAGGTCCACATCGGGGTTGCCGTACACGGCCGCGGACGACGAGAACAGCAGCCTGCGGATCCCGGCCTCGGCGACCGCGTCCAGGAGCGTGGCGAGACCGCCGACGTTCTCCCGGTAGTAGCGGGTGGGCTGCGCCACCGACTCCGCGACCTGCTTGCGGGCCGCGAGATGCACCACACCGGTCACCTCGTGCTCGGCGAACACCCGCTTGAGCAGGTCGCCGTCGAGGGAGGAACCGCGCACCAGCGGCACCTCGGCCGGCAGTCGCGCCGGGTACCCGGCCGAGAGGTCGTCCAGGGCGAGGACCCGCTCCCCGGCGTCCGTCATGACCCGCGCCACATGTGCTCCGATGTAGCCGGCCCCGCCTGTGATCAGCCATGTCATGGTCGTCCACCCTATGCCGAGGCGCGGCGGCCCCGTGCAATGTCCCCGTTGCCCCGGTCTGGACGGCCGGGTTTGTGGGCGGCCCCCGCGATCCCCGATGATGATCGCGGCGCGGCAGAGGGCGAACCACGTCGATCATCACGCCGAACGGCCGGTGAACGTCGGCTTCCCGTCATCCGATAGCCTCTGCCGACACGCCGCCCGGACGCCACCGGCAAGGGGCGCCGCCACCATGCACATGACCGGCGCGAGCACGCCGGCACCCAGGGAGTGAGTTCGGTTGCCGACCGCCATCCTCACCGGTCAGCCGGTCCCCGGATCGTCGATCGAGGGCGATCTGCGGTCCCTCGGCTACGACGTCCGGACCGCCGCGGACCCGGCCGACGCCGAGACCCTTCTCGCCCAGGTCCCCGGTGACCAGCGCGTCGCCCTGGTCGACGCCCGCTTCGTCGGCCATCTGCACGCCCTGCGTCTCGGCCTGACCGACCCCCGCTTTCCGCTCGCGGCGGTCCCGGGCGCCGTCACCGCGCAGCCCGCCGGCCGGCAGGCGCTCACCCGCGCCGTGGCCCGCGAGACCTCCGCCGGCGGCGGCACCTCTGTGGTCGTGGACAGCCTCGCGGACCGCGTCGCCACCGCTCTCGACGGCGAGGGCACCGATGTGCACCGCCCCGAGCTCGGCAGCCTCGTCGCCGCCGTCCCGGCCGACCCGCAGGCCCGCAACGAGGCCCGGCAGGCCGTCGCCTCCGTCGACGACGAGGCCATACGCCTGAAGTCGGCCGTGAAGGCCCGCGACGGCTTCTTCACGACCTTCTGCATCAGCCCCTACTCGCGCTACATCGCCCGCTGGTGCGCACGGCGCGGCCTGACCCCCAACCAGGTCACCACCGCGTCCCTGATCACCGCGCTGATCGCGGCGGGCTGCGCGGCCACCGGCACCCGCGTCGGGTTCGTCGCGGCCGGCCTGCTGCTGATCTTCTCGTTCGTGCTCGACTGCACCGACGGGCAGCTCGCCCGCTACTCGCTGCAGTACTCCACGCTCGGCGCCTGGCTCGACGCCACCTTCGACCGGGCCAAGGAGTACGCCTACTACGCCGGTCTCGCCCTCGGCGCGGCCCGCGGCGGCGACGACGTGTGGGCGCTCGCCCTCGGCGCGATGATCCTCCAGACCTGCCGGCACGTCGTGGACTTCTCGTTCAACGAGGCCAACCACGACGCCACCGCGAACACCAGCCCCACCGCCGCCCTCTCCGACAAGCTCGACAGCGTCGGCTGGACGGTGTGGCTGCGCCGGATGATCGTGCTGCCCATCGGCGAGCGCTGGGCGATGATCGCGGTCCTCACGGCCGTCACCACGCCCCGCATCACCTTCTACGCGCTGCTCATCGGGTGCGCCTTCGCGGCGACGTACACCACGGCCGGACGCGTGCTGCGCTCCCTGACCCGCAAGGCCCGCCGTACCGACCGGGCCGCCCAGGCGCTCGCCGACCTCGCCGACTCGGGGGAGCGCGGCCTCGGCTTCGCCGCCGTACTGAAGAAGCCCGCCCGCAGGCTGCCCGGGTTCGCCGTCCCGGCCGTGGCCCTCCTCGGCGGCGCCCTGGTCGTCGCCGTCTCCGCCGCGACCGGACCCGGCACCCCCTGGCCGCCCCTCGCCGCCCTCGTCTACGCCGTGACCTCGGGCATCGCCGTCGCCCGCCCCCTCAAGGGCGCCCTCGACTGGCTGGTCCCGCCCGTCTTCCGCGCCGCGGAGTACTGCACCGTCCTCGTCCTGGCCGCCCAGGCGGACGTGAACGGAGCCCTTCCTGCGGCTTTCGGCCTGGTGGCGGCCGTCGCCTACCATCACTACGACACGGTGTACCGCATCCGCGGTGGCGCCGGCGCGCCCCCGGCCTGGCTGGTGCGCACCATCGGGGGGCACGAAGGACGGACCCTGCTCGTCACCCTCCTCGCCGCGGTGCTCACCGCGTCGCAGTTCACGGTCGCGCTCACGGCTCTCGCCGTGGCCGTGGCCCTGGTGGTGCTCGTCGAGAGCATCCGCTTCTGGGTGACCGCCCACAAGGGCGGCGCACCCGCCGTACACGATGAAGGAGAACCCGCATGATCGGCCTCGTGCTGGCGGCCGGCGCCGGACGGCGTCTGCGCCCCTACACCGACAGCCTCCCCAAGGCTCTGGTGCCGGTGGGCCCCGCGGGCATAGAGGGCGAACCGACGGTTCTCGACCTCACCCTCGGCAACTTCGCCGAGATCGGCCTCACCGAGGTCGCGATCATCGTCGGCTACCGCAAGGAGGCCGTGTACGAGCGCAAGGCGGCGCTGGAGGCGAAGTACGGCCTCAAGCTGACCCTGATCGACAACGACAAGGCCGAGGAGTGGAACAACGCCTACTCCCTGTGGTGCGGCCGTGACGCCCTCAAGGACGGCGTGATCCTCGCCAACGGCGACACCGTGCACCCGGTCTCCGTCGAGAAGACGCTGCTCGCCGCCCGTGGCGACGGCAAGAAGATCATCCTCGCCCTGGACACGGTGAAGTCGCTGGCCGACGAGGAGATGAAGGTCGTCGTCGACCCCGCCAAGGGGATGACGAAGATCACCAAGCTGATGGACCCCTCCGAGGCCACCGGCGAGTACATCGGGGTCACCCTCATCGAGGGCGACGCCGCCCCCGAGCTGGCCGACGCCCTGAAGACCGTCTGGGAGACCGACCCGCAGCAGTTCTACGAGCACGGCTACCAGGAGCTCGTGAACCGCGGCTTCCGGATCGACGTGGCGCCGATCGGCGACGTCAAGTGGGTGGAGATCGACAACCACGACGACCTCGCCCGTGGACGGGAGATCGCGTGCCAGTACTGACCCGGCTGATCCCCTCGCCGGTCGTCGTGGACATCCGCCCGGGTGCCCTCGACGATCTGGCCTGCGTCCTCGCCGACGAACGCATCTCCCACTCCGGCAAGCTCGCCGTCGCCGTCAGCAACGGCTCCGGCGCCCGGCTGCGGGAGCGGCTCGCCCCCGCGCTGCCCGGCGCCTCCTGGTACGAGGTCGGCGGCGGCACCCTGGACGACGCGGTCCGGCTGGCCGGCGACATAAAGGCCGGCCACTACGACGCGGTCGTCGGACTCGGCGGCGGCAAGATCATCGACTGCGCCAAGTTCGCCGCCGCGCGCGTGGGCCTGCCCCTCGTCGCCGTACCGACGAACCTCGCCCACGACGGTCTCTGCTCGCCGGTCGCCACGCTCGACAACGACGCCGGGCGCGGCTCCTACGGCGTGCCGAACCCGATCGCGGTCGTCATCGACCTCGACGTCATCCACGAGGCCCCGGCCCGCTTCGTGCGCGCCGGCATCGGGGACGCGATCTCCAACATCTCCGCCATCGCCGACTGGGAGCTCGCCCACCGCGTCAAGGGCGAGAAGATCGACGGCCTCGCCGCCGCGATCGCCCGCCAGGCCGGCGAGGCGGTCCTGCGGCACCCCGGCGGCATAGGGGACACCGGCTTCCTCCAGGTGCTGGCCGAGGCGCTGGTGCTCAGCGGTATCGCCATGTCGGTGTCGGGCGACTCCCGCCCCTCCTCCGGCGCGTGCCACGAGATCAACCACGCCTTCGACCTGCTGTTCCCGAAGCGCGCCGCCGCCCACGGCGAGCAGTGCGGACTGGGCGCGGCCTTCGCCATGTACCTGCGCGGGGCGCACGAGGAGTCGGCCTTCATGGCCGAGGTGCTGCGTCGGCACGGCCTGCCCGTGCTGCCGCGGGAGATCGGCTTCACGGACGACGAGTTCGTGCGAGCCGTGGAGTTCGCTCCGCAGACCCGGCCCGGCCGGTACACGATCCTCGAACACCTCGACCTGACAACCGACCAGATCAAGGACGTCTACGCCGACTATGTCAAGGCCATCGGTAGCTGAACTACGCCCCGTCGTCCACCCCGCGGGGGTGAAGGACCGGCGCAGCGGTGAGCACTGGATGGGACGCCTCTACATGCGTGAGGTGTCCCTGCGGGTCGACCGCTACCTGGTGAACACCAGGGTCACGCCCAACCAGCTCACATACCTGATGACCGTATTCGGTGTGCTCGCGGCCCCGGCACTTCTCGTGCCGGGGATCCCGGGCGCCGTGCTGGGCGTCGTCTGCGTCCAGATGTACCTGCTGCTCGACTGCGTCGACGGCGAGATCGCGCGCTGGCGCAAGCAGTACTCCCTCAGCGGCGTCTACCTGGACCGGGTCGGCGCCTACCTCACCGACGCCGCGGTGCTCACCGGCTTCGGCCTGCGCGCCGCCGACCTGTGGGGCAGCGGCCGTATCGACTGGCTGTGGGCCTTCCTCGGCACGCTCGCCGCGCTCGGCGCCATCCTGATCAAGGCCGAGACCGACCTCGTCGGCGTCGCCCGCCACCAGACCGGCAAGGAGCCCGTCAAGGAGGCCGCCGCCGAGATGCGCTCCTCGGGCATGGCGCTGGCCCGCAAGGCCGCCGCCGCCCTGAAGTTCCACCGGCTGATCCTCGGCATCGAGGCGTCGCTGCTCATCCTGGTCCTCGCCATCGCCGACCAGGTCCGCGGCGACCTGTTCTTCTCCCGGCTCGGCGTCGCCGTGCTGGCCGGCATCGCCCTCGTGCAGACCCTGCTGCACCTGGTCTCCATCCTCGCGTCGAGCAGGCTGAAGTGAGCGCCATGAAGGTCGGCGCGGTCATCATCACGATGGGCAACCGGCCCGAGGAGCTGCGCGCCCTGCTCGACTCGGTCGCCAAGCAGGACGGCGACCGGGTCCAGGTCGTCGTGGTCGGCAACGGCTCACCCGTGCCGGACGTCCCCGAGGGCGTCCGCACCATCGAGCTGCCCGAGAACCTCGGCATCCCCGGCGGCCGCAACGTCGGCATCGAGGCGTTCGGCCCGAGCGGCCGCGACGTCGACGTGCTGCTCTTCCTCGACGACGACGGCCTGCTGGCCCGGCACGACACCGCCGAGCTGTGCCGCGAGGCCTTCGAGGCCGACCCGAAGCTGGGCATCATCAGCTTCCGCATCGCCGACCCGGAGACGGGGGTCACCCAGCGCCGCCATGTGCCGCGGCTGCGTGCCTCCGACCCGATGCGCTCCTCCCGGGTCACCACCTTCCTCGGCGGCGCCAACGCCGTACGCACCCAGGTCCTCGCGGAAGTCGGCGGCCTGCCGGACGCATTCTTCTACGCGCATGAGGAAACCGATCTGGCATGGCGGGCCCTCGACGCGGGCTGGATGATCGACTACCGGTCCGACATGGTGCTGTACCACCCCACGACCGCGCCCTCCCGGCACGCGGTCTACCACCGCATGGTCGCCCGCAACCGGGTCTGGCTCGCCCGCCGCAACCTGCCCGCGCCACTGGTCCCGGTCTATCTGGGCGTGTGGATGCTGCTCACCCTTCTGCGGCGCCCCTCGGGGGCCGCGCTGAAGGCATGGTTCGGGGGTTTCCGGGAAGGATGGACGACTTCGTGCGGTCCCCGCCGGCCCATGAAGTGGCGTACGGTGTGGCGGCTGACCCGACTGGGCCGGCCCCCTGTCATCTGACAGGCCCGGCCCCGAGGACCACCGGCCCGCACCCCGGCCGCAGGCACATGCCAGACCCACAGGCTGCGCATCTCGATGACGAAAGTTTCAACTGGTGAGTGAGACAACGCACGACGGCCCGGTCGCGGTGAGCGCGCCGCCGTCGCCCGACGAGGGACTCACGGCGGCCGAGCTGGCCGCCAAGTACGGGCTGTCCGTGAGCGGCGCCCGGCCCTCGCTGTTCGAGTACGTCCGCCAGCTCTGGGACCGCCGGCACTTCATCCTCGCGTTCTCGCGGGCGAAGCTGACCGCCCAGTACAGCCAGGCCAAGCTCGGGCAGCTCTGGCAGGTGGCCACCCCGCTGCTGAACGCGGCCGTGTACTTCCTCATCTTCGGTCTGATCCTCGAGGCCGACCGGGGCATGTCCCGTGAGGTGTACGTGCCCTTCCTGGTCACGGGCGTCTTCGTGTTCACCTTCACCCAGAGCTCGGTGATGGCGGGCGTCCGCGCGATCTCCGGAAACCTCGGGCTGGTCCGCGCCCTGCACTTCCCGCGGGCCTCGCTGCCCATCTCCTTCGCGCTGCAGCAGCTCCAGCAGCTGCTGTTCTCGATGATCGTGCTGTTCGTGGTGGCGGTCGCCTTCGGCAGCTACCCCTCGCTGTCCTGGCTGCTGATCGTCCCGGTGCTGGTGCTGCAGTTCTTCTTCAACACAGGGCTCGCGATGATCATGGCCCGCGCGGGCGCCAAGACCCCGGACCTCGCCCAGCTGATGCCGTTCGTGATGCGCACCTGGATGTACGCGTCCGGCGTGATGTTCTCCATCTCGATCATGCTGGAGGGCAAGCCGGAGTGGATCGCCACGGTCCTGCAGTGGAACCCGGCGGCGATCTACATGGACCTGATGCGCTTCGCCCTCATCGACGGCTACGGCTCCTCCAACCTGCCGGACCACGTCTGGATGGTCGCGCTCGGCTGGTCCCTGCTGTTCGCCGCCGGCGGCTTCGTGTACTTCTGGAAGGCGGAGGAGAGGTACGGCCGTGGCTGAGCAGAACCCGGGGGAGCGCATCCCCACCGTCATCGCCGACGAGCTGCACATCGTGTACCGCGTCAACGGCGCCAAGTCCGGCAAGGGCAGCGCCACCGCCGCCCTGAGCCGCATCCTCAAGCGCGGCGAGGAGCGCGGGGTGCGCAAGGTGCACGCCGTGCGCGGTGTCTCCTTCGTCGCCTACCGGGGCGAGGCCATCGGCCTCATCGGCTCCAACGGCTCCGGCAAGTCCACCCTGCTGCGGGCCATCGCCGGGCTGCTCCCGGCCGAGAAGGGCCGGGTCTACACCGACGGGCAGCCCTCGCTGCTCGGCGTGAACGCCGCCCTGATGAACGACCTCACCGGCGAGCGCAACGTCATATTGGGCGGGCTCGCCATGGGCATGACCCGCGAGCAGATCAAGGCGCGCTACCAGGACATCGTCGACTTCTCCGGGATCAACGAGAAGGGCGACTTCATCACCCTGCCGATGCGCACCTACTCGTCCGGCATGGCCGCCCGGCTGCGGTTCTCCATCGCCGCCGCCAAGGACCACGACGTCCTCATGATCGACGAGGCGCTGGCCACCGGCGACCGCAAGTTCCAGAAGCGCTCCGAGAACCGCATCCGCGAGCTGCGCAAGGAGGCCGGCACGGTCTTCCTCGTCAGCCACAACAACAAGTCGATCCGCGACACCTGCAACCGCGTCCTGTGGCTGGAACGCGGCGAGCTCCGGATGGACGGACCGACGGACGAGGTCCTCAAGGAGTACGAGAAGTTCACGGGCAAGTAGTCCACCCCGTGGTGGGCCGTGCGGCCCAGAACGCTTCGCAGGGCCCCGCCGGAACTGCTCCGGCGGGGCCCCGCGTCTGCAAAGGAAACGTCAACTCCGCCTGGCGCGAGGAATCTTGGCGCCGATCGGTGTGTTCTCGTGATGTGCGGGACACCCCCAGGGGCCGTGCAGTGTTGTACAACGTAAGCTGTACCGGTACCGAAACACGCAAGTGGGGCGATAAGGCGTGATGCCCGCCTCCGGGCCGCGGCACGGAGGCCCGGGCGGCGTGTCCGAAATAGTGCGCATCGGCTCTGCGGTGTAGAACGGGAGATGTGACGGCAATGGCTACGGAAACTCCCCAGCTCCACGCAGCGTGCGCCGTCCTCGCGCCGGGCAGTCCCCGATGACGGGTGCCGACGCGCTCACCGCCGATCCCGAGCGCACCACCCTCGACAAGGCCGCCGCGGAGAACTTCCCCGTGGCGCCGTTCTTCCTGCCCAGGGCCTGGCGCACCGACCTCATGGCCGTCTACGGCTTCGCCCGCCTCGTCGACGACATCGGCGACGGCGACCTCGCCCCCGGCGGCGCCGACGCCCGCCTGCTCGGCGTGACCGGCGCCGACGCCGACGACCGCCTCGTGCTGCTCGACGCCTTCGAGGACGACCTGCGCCGCGTCTTCGACGGCACCCCGCGCCACCCCCTGCTGCGCCGCCTCCAGCCGACCGTCCGCCGGCACGCGCTGACCCCCGGGCCGTTCCTCGGCCTGATCGCCGCCAACCGCCAGGACCAGCTCGTCGGCCGCTACGAGACCTACGACGACCTGCTCGCCTACTGCGAACTCTCCGCCAACCCCGTCGGCCGGCTCGTCCTCGCCGTCACGGGGACCGGCACGCCCGAGCGTGTCCGCCGCTCCGACGCGGTGTGCACCGCACTGCAGATCGTCGAGCACCTCCAGGACGTCGCCGAGGACCTCCGGCGTGACCGGATCTATCTGCCCGCCGAGGACATGAAGCGCTTCCACGTCGACGAAACCGACCTGGCGGCGAAAACAGCGGGCGCATCGGTGCGCGCACTGGTTGCATACGAAGCCGAACGCGCCCGGAACCTCCTGAATGAAGGCACTCCCCTCGTGGGTAGCGTCCACGGCAGGCTCAAGCTGCTGCTGGCGGGTTTCGTGGCGGGGGGAAGGGCGGCCGTCGAAGCGATCGCCGCCGCCGAATACGACGTACTCACAGGCCCGCCCAAGGCCGGCAAGCTCCGGCTGCTGCGCGAGGTGGGCGGGACCCTGCGAGGAGAGGGGTGATCCGGACCGTGGAGTCTGCACCACACGTGTCCGCACCGGTACTCGCCGCCTACAGCTACTGCGAGGCCGTCACCGGACGGCAGGCCCGGAACTTCGCCTACGGCATCCGGCTGCTGCCCACGCCCAAGCGCCGGGCGATGTCGGCGCTCTATGCGTTCTCGCGCCGGGTCGACGACATCGGCGACGGCGCCCTGCCCGGCGACGTCAAGACCGCGCGGCTCGAGGACACCCGCGGCGTGCTGACCCGGATCCGCGAGGGCGAGATCGACGAGGACGACACCGACCCCGTCGCCGTCGCGCTCGCGCACGCCGCCGCCACCTTCCCGATCCCGCTCGGCGGACTCGACGAGCTGATCGACGGCGTGCTGATGGACGTCCGGGGCGAGACCTACGAGACCTGGGACGACCTGAAGGTCTACTGCCGCTGTGTCGCGGGCGCCATCGGCCGCCTCTCGCTCGGCGTCTTCGGCACCGAACCGTACGCGCGCGGCGCCGAACGCGCCCCCGAGTACGCCGACACCCTGGGCCTCGCCCTGCAGCTCACCAACATCCTGCGGGACGTCCGCGAGGACGGCGAGGGCGGCCGTACCTATCTGCCCTCGGACGACCTCGCCAAGTTCGGCTGCTCGGCCGGCTTCCACGGGCCGACCCCGCCGGAGGGCTCCGACTTCGCCGGGCTCGTCCACTTCGAGGTGCGCCGGGCCCGCGCCCTGTTCGCCGAGGGCTACCGGCTGCTCCCCATGCTCGACCGGCGCAGCGGCGCCTGCGTCGCCGCCATGGCCGGCATCTACCGCCGTCTCCTGGACCGCATCGAACGCGACCCGGAGGCCGTGCTGCGCGGCCGTGTCTCCCTGCCCGGCCGGGAGAAGGCCTATGTCGCCGTCCGCGGTCTGTCCGGTCTCGACACCCGGCATGTGACGCGGCGAGCGGTCAGGAGGCGTGCCTGATGGAGCCTGCGTTCCGAGGTGACGCGCCCGGCGAAAAACGGCGGGCAACCCTCCGCGCCCGTACCGCGTCCCTGACCACGACGACCGGCCGGATGGCGTCCGGATGCCACGGCGGTCGCACGGGGGAGGGCGCGCCATGACCGACGGCACACGGCCCGACGGGCCGCTCGCCGGTACCCCGGACCGCTCCGGGCGGGACGCCGTCGTCATCGGCGGCGGGCTCGCCGGCGTCACCGCCGCGCTCGCCCTCGCCGACGCCGGCGTACGCGTCACCCTGCTGGAGGGCCGGCCCCGGCTCGGCGGCCTCGCCTTCTCCTTCCGGCGCGGCGAGCTGACCGTCGACAACGGACAGCACGTCTACCTGCGCTGCTGCACCGCCTACCGCTGGTTCCTCGACCGGATCGACGGGGCCGCGCTCGCGCCCCTGCAGGAACGTCTCGACGTGCCCGTCGTCGATCTCGGCAAGCCCGAGGGACGCCGGCTCGGCCGGCTGCGGCGCGACCCGCTGCCCGTCCCCCTGCACCTCGGCCGCAGTCTCGCCGCCTATCCGCACCTGTCGCTCGCCGAACGCGCCAGGGTGGGCCGCGCCGCGCTCGCGCTCAAGGGGCTCGACCCGGCCGACCCCGCCCTCGACGAGCAGGACTTCGGCAGCTGGCTCGCCGCGCACGGCCAGTCCCCGCGCGCCGTCGAGGCCCTGTGGGACCTGGTCGGCGTCGCCACCCTCAACGCCGTCGCGGGCGACGCCTCGCTGGGGCTGGCCGCCATGGTGTTCAAGACCGGGCTGCTGTCCGAACCGGGCGCCGCCGACATCGGCTGGTCCCGCGTCCCCCTCGGCGACCTGCACGACGGGCTGGCCCGCAAGGCCCTCGACTCGGCGGGCGTCCGCACCGAGCTGCGCACCCGCGCCGGCTCGCTCTCCCGTGACGCCGACGGACGCTGGAGCGTCCAGGTGCCCGGCGAGACGCTCCGCGCGGACGCCGTCGTGCTCGCCGTACCCCAGCAGGAGGCCCACGCGCTGCTGCCCGAGGGCGCCCTCGACGACCCCGGCCGGCTGCTGGGCATCGGCACCGCGCCGATCCTCAACGTCCACGTCGTCTACGACCGCCAGGTGCTCGCCGCGCCCTTCCTGACGGCTCTCGGAACCCCGCTGCAGTGGGTGTTCGACCGCACCGACGCCTCCGGACTCCGCTCCGGCCAGTACCTCGCCGTCTCCCAGTCGGCCGCCCAGGACGAGATCGACACCCCCGTGGCCACCCTGCGCGAGCGCTATCTGCCCGAGCTGGAGCGGCTGCTGCCCCGGGCCCGCGACGCCCGGGTGCTCGACTTCTTCGTCACCCGCGAACGCACCGCGACGTTCGCCCCCACCCCCGGCGTCGGGCGGCTGCGGCCCGGCGCCCGTACCAAGGCACCCGGCCTGTACCTGGCCGGAGCGTGGACCGCCACCGGGTGGCCCGCGACCATGGAGAGTGCGGTCCGCAGCGGCGTCGGTGCGGCCGAGGCCGCGCTCGGCGCCCTCGGCCGGCCCCGCCCCCGCCATCTCTTCGCCGTCGAGGAGGCGGCCTGATGGCGGCCGAGCACGCGGTGGCAGGCCCCCGCACCCCCGGTACCGCAACAAGAGGAGAGACCGTGCCCACTGTGCCCCCGGCCGAGAAGGCCGCTCGAGAGACCGCGGTCGACGTGACCGCGCTCCTGGAGCGCGGGAGGACCCTGGCCACACCGGTGCTGCGGACGGCGATCGACCGTCTGGCCCCTCCCATGGACACCGTCTCCGCCTACCACTTCGGATGGATCGACGCCCACGGCAACCCGACGGCCGGCGACGGCGGCAAGGCCGTACGCCCCGCCCTCGCGGTGCTGTCCGCCGAGGTCACCGGCGCCGCGCCCGAGGTCGGCGTCCCCGGCGCCGTCGCCGTCGAACTGGTCCACAACTTCTCGCTGCTGCACGACGACCTGATGGACGGCGACGAGCAGCGCCGGCACCGCGACACCGTGTGGAAGGTGCACGGCCCCGCGCAGGCCATCCTGGTCGGCGACGCCCTGTTCGCCCTCGCCAACGAGGTCCTGCTGGAGCTCGGCACCGTCGAGGCCGGCCGCGCCACCCGCCGGCTCACCACCGCCACCCGCGCCCTGATCGACGGTCAGGCGCAGGACATCTCCTACGAGCACCGCGACCGCGTCAGCGTCGAGGAGTGCCTGGAGATGGAGGGCAACAAGACCGGCGCCCTGCTGGCCTGCGCCAGCTCGATCGGCGCCGTCCTCGGCGGCGCCGACGAGCGCACCGCCGACACCCTGGAGAAGTACGGCTACCACCTGGGCCTCGCCTTCCAGGCCGTCGACGACCTCCTCGGCATCTGGGGCGACCCGGACGCCACCGGCAAGCAGACCTGGAGCGATCTGCGTCAGCGCAAGAAGTCCCTGCCGGTCGTCGCCGCGCTCGCGGCGGGCGGCAGCGCCTCCGAGCGGCTCGGCGAGATCCTCGCCGCCGACGCCAAGAGCAGCGACTTCGCGAACTTCTCCGAGGAGGAGTTCGCCGCCCGCGCCGCCCTCATCGAGGAGGCCGGCGGCCGCGAGTGGACGGCCCAGGAGGCCCGCCGCCAGCACACCGTCGCCGTCGAGGCCCTCGACGCCGTCGACATGCCCGAGCGCGTGCGGGCGCAGTTCACGGCGCTCGCCGACTTCGTCGTCGTCCGCAAGAGATGAACACCGTCGGGGGAAGAGAGATGATCCATATCGGTCGAATAGTCCTCGCGTAGTCGCCGGCCGGCGGCGCTGGACGCAGCGCCCCGGCCGACGGCGGACCCACAGCAGACGCACCGCTTGCAGCACTGCACGAAGGGGAAGCCATGACAGCGACGACCGACGGAAGCACCGGGGCCCTGCCGCCCCGGGCCGCCGCGGCCAGTGACATCCACAGCGAGACCCCTCTGGCGGCCGGGGTGTACGAGGCCGCCGAACGCGCCGCCCGGCGCGCCACCGACTTCCTGCTGGCCCGCCAGGACCCCGCGGGCTGGTGGAAGGGCGACCTCGAGACCAACGTGACCATGGACGCCGAGGATCTGCTGCTGCGTCAGTTCCTCGGCATCCGGGACGAGAAGACCACCCAGGCCGCCGCCCTCTTCATCCGCGGCGAACAGCGCGACGACGGCACCTGGGCCACCTTCTACGGCGGGCCCGGCGAACTGTCCGCCACCATCGAGGCGTACGTCGCACTGCGGCTGGCCGGTGACGCGCCCGACGCCCCCCACATGGCGAAGGCCTCCGCCTGGATCCGCGACCAGGGCGGCATCGCCGCGTCCCGCGTCTTCACCCGGATCTGGCTGGCCCTGTTCGGCTGGTGGAAGTGGGAAGACCTGCCCGAACTCCCGCCGGAACTCATCTACTTCCCCACCTGGGTGCCGCTCAACATCTACGACTTCGGCTGCTGGGCCCGGCAGACCATCGTCCCGCTGACGATCGTCTCCGCGAAGCGCCCGGTACGGCCCGCGCCCTTCCCGCTCGACGAGCTCCACACCGATCCGGCGAACCCCAATCCTCCCAAGCCCCTCGCGCCGATGAGGAGTTGGGACGGCGCCTTCCAGCGGCTGGACAAGGCCCTGCACCAGCTGCGCAAGGTCGCCCCGCGCAGACTGCGCAAGGCGGCGATGAACACCGCCGCCCGCTGGATCATCGAGCGCCAGGAGAACGACGGCTGCTGGGGCGGCATCCAGCCCCCGGCGGTGTACTCGATCATCGCGCTCCACCTGCTCGGCTACGACCTCCAGCACCCGGTGATGCGCGAGGGCCTGGCGTCGCTCGACCGCTTCGCCGTGTGGCGCGAGGACGGCGCCCGGATGATCGAGGCGTGCCAGTCACCGGTGTGGGACACCTGTCTGGCCACCATCGCACTGGTCGACGCGGGCCTGCCCGCCGACCATCCGCAACTCGTCAAGGCCGCCGACTGGATGCTGGGCGAGGAGATCGTCCGGCCCGGCGACTGGGCGGTCCGGCGCCCCCAACTCCCGCCCGGTGGCTGGGCGTTCGAGTTCCACAACGACAACTACCCCGACATCGACGACACCGCCGAGGTGGTCCTCGCACTGCGCCGGGTCCGCCATCCCGAGCCCGAGCGGATGGAACGCGCCATCGGGCGCGGGGTGCGCTGGAACCTCGGTATGCAGTCCCGCAACGGGGCCTGGGGCGCCTTCGACGTCGACAACACCAGCCCCTTCCCGAACCGGCTGCCGTTCTGCGACTTCGGGGAGGTCATCGACCCGCCGTCGGCGGACGTCACCGCGCACGTCGTCGAGATGCTCGCCGTCGAGGGGCTCGCCCACGACCCGCGCACCCGGCGCGGCATCGCCTGGCTCCTCGCCGAACAGGAGCCGAACGGCGCGTGGTTCGGCCGCTGGGGCGTCAACTACGTCTACGGCACCGGGTCCGTGGTCCCCGCCCTGACGGCCGCCGGCCTCCCCGGCTCCCATCCGGCGATCCGCCGGGCCGTCGACTGGCTGGAGTCCGTCCAGAACGAGGACGGCGGCTGGGGCGAGGACCTGCGCTCCTACAAGTACGCCGAGGAGTGGAGCGGCAAGGGCGCCTCGACGGCCTCGCAGACGGCCTGGGCGCTGATGGCGCTCCTCGCGGCGGGGGAGAGGGAATCCAAGGCCGTCGAACGCGGCATCGAGTGGCTGGCGATCACCCAGCGGCCGGACGGCTCCTGGGACGAGCCGTACTTCACCGGCACCGGCTTCCCCTGGGACTTCTCGATCAACTACCACCTCTACCGGCAGGTCTTCCCGCTGACCGCGCTCGGCCGGTTCCTGCACGGGGAGCCCTTCGCCGGCAAGGCGACCGTGCCGGCGACCGAGGCCGAGGGGAGCGGATGAACCCACAGCCCGCCCCGGCCCCGCTGCTGATCGCCTGTGCGCTCGGCATCGAGCAGATCGCCCTGCGCACCGGCGACCGGGGCGGGGCCGGCGGGCCCGTCACCGTGGTGCGCACCGGCATGGGCCCCCGTTCGGCCGAGCGCGCCGTGACCCGTCTGCTGGCCGACCCGGCGCTGGCCGGCGCCGCCGTCCTCGCCACCGGCTTCTGCGCGGGCCTCGCCCCCGGGATGCACCCCGGCGACCTCGTGGTCGCCGAGGAGACCCGGGATCCGGCGGGAACCGTTCCGTGCACCGGAAGCGACTTCCTGGTCAAAGCACTCACGCGGTCCGTCCCGGGCCGCACCGTCCACACCGGACCGCTCACCGGCTCGGACCATGTGGTCCGCGGTCAGGAACGGTCCGATCTGCTCACGACCGGCGCGATCGCGGTCGACATGGAGTCCGCGGCCACGCTCCTGAGCGCCGTCCGCGCGGGCGAGCGCCCGGTTGCGGCCGTCCGGGTGGTCGTGGACGCTCCAGAACATGAACTCGTCCGGATCGGCACATTGCGCGGTGGAATATCGGCCTTCCGCGTTCTTCGTTCCGTTCTGCCTGCTTTCTACGAATGGCACCGTTCCTTGCTGCTCCCCAGGAGGTGAGCCAGATGGCCATGCCGCTGCGCCAGTCCATCAAGGTCGCTACTTACTTGGCCGAACAGAAGCTCCGCAGGCGTGACAAGTTCCCGCTCATCGTCGAGCTGGAACCCCTGTTCGCGTGCAACCTCAAATGCGAGGGCTGTGGCAAGATCCAGCACCCGGCGGGGGTCCTGAAGCAGCGCATGCCCGTGGCGCAGGCCGTGGGCGCGGTGCTGGAGTCCGGGGCGCCGATGGTGTCCATCGCCGGCGGCGAGCCGCTGATGCACCCGCAGATCGACGAGATCGTGCGACAGCTCGTGGCCAAGCGCAAGTACGTCTTCCTGTGCACCAACGCCATGCTGCTGCGCAAGAAGATGGACAAGTTCACGCCCTCCCCGTACTTCGCGTTCGCCGTGCACATCGACGGCCTGCGGGAGCGCCACGACGAGTCCGTGGCGAAGGAGGGCGTCTTCGACGAGGCCGTCGAGGCGATCAAGGAGGCCAAGCGGCGCGGCTTCCGGGTCACCACCAACTCGACGTTCTTCAACACCGACACCCCGCAGACCATCATCGAGGTGCTCAACTTCCTCAACGACGACCTCCAGGTCGACGAGATGATGATCTCGCCCGCCTACGCCTACGAGAAGGCTCCGGACCAGGAGCACTTCCTCGGCGTCGAGCAGACCCGCGAACTGTTCAAGAAGGCCTTCGCCGGCGGCAACCGCCGCAAGTGGCGGCTCAACCACTCGCCGCTGTTCCTCGACTTCCTCGAGGGCAAGGTCGACTTCCCCTGCACGGCCTGGGCGATCCCCAACTACTCCCTCTTCGGCTGGCAGCGCCCCTGCTATCTGATGAGCGACGGCTACGTCCCGACGTACCGCGAGCTGATCGAGGACACCGACTGGGACAAGTACGGCCGGGGCAAAGACCCGCGCTGCGCCAACTGCATGGCGCACTGCGGCTACGAGCCCACCGCCGTCCTCGCGACCATGGGCTCCCTCAAGGAGTCGCTGCGCGCCATGCGTGAGACCGTCTCCGGAAACCGGGAGTGACGCCATGACCGCCATCTCCTTGGGCGTCCCCGAGGTACCGGCCCGGCCGATCGCCGAGCGGCGTGTGTCGCGGCAGATCCACGTCGGTCCGGTGGCGGTCGGGGGCGGTGCCCCGGTCTCGGTGCAGTCGATGACGACGACCCGGACGTCGGACATCGGTGCCACCCTGCAGCAGATCGCGGAGCTGACGGCGTCGGGCTGCCAGATCGTGCGGGTCGCCTGCCCGACGCAGGACGACGCGGACGCGCTGTCGACGATCGCGCGGAAGTCGCAGATCCCGGTGATCGCGGACATTCACTTCCAGCCGAAGTACGTGTTCGCGGCGATCGAGGCGGGCTGTGCGGCGGTCCGGGTGAACCCGGGCAACATCAAGCAGTTCGACGACAAGGTCAAGGAGATCGCGGGGGCCGCGAAGGACCACGGCACCCCGATCCGTATCGGCGTCAACGCCGGCTCCCTGGACCGGCGCCTGCTGCAGAAGTACGGCAAGGCGACGCCGGAGGCGCTGGTGGAGTCGGCGCTGTGGGAGGCGTCGCTCTTCGAGGAGCACGACTTCCGGGACATCAAGATCTCCGTGAAACACAACGACCCGGTCGTGATGATCGAGGCGTACAAGCAGCTCGCGGCCCAGTGCGACTACCCACTGCACCTCGGTGTGACCGAGGCGGGCCCGGCCTTCCAGGGCACCATCAAGTCCGCCGTCGCCTTCGGCGCGCTCCTCTCCCAGGGCATCGGCGACACCATCCGGGTGTCGCTGAGCGCTCCGCCCGTGGAGGAGGTCAAGGTCGGCACGCAGATCCTGCAGTCGCTCGGGCTGCGGGACCGGCGGCTGGAGATCGTGTCCTGCCCGTCCTGCGGCCGCGCCCAGGTCGACGTCTACAAGCTGGCCGAAGAGGTCACGGCCGGTCTGGACGGCATGGAGGTGCCCCTGAGGGTCGCCGTCATGGGCTGTGTCGTCAACGGGCCCGGTGAGGCCCGGGAGGCCGATCTGGGGGTCGCCTCCGGCAACGGCAAGGGTCAGATCTTCGTGAAGGGCGAGGTCGTCAAGACCGTCCCCGAGTCGAAGATCGTCGAGACCCTGATCGAGGAGGCGATGAAGATCGCCGAGCAGATGGAACAGGACGGCGCCGCATCGGGCGTCCCCACCGGCACGGGGAAACCGGCAGTGACGGTGAGTTGAAGCACGGCACGGACCGAGAGGGGGCCCGAGCATGACGATTCTGGAGAGCATCCGGGGACCACGTGACCTGAAGGCGCTGTCCGAGGCGGAACTCGGTGAACTGTCCGACGAGATCCGGGAGTTCCTGGTGCACGCGGTCGCCAGGACCGGCGGTCACCTCGGGCCCAACCTGGGGGTGGTGGAACTGTCCATCGCGCTCCATCGGGTCTTCGAGTCGCCGGTCGACCGCATCGTCTGGGACACCGGCCACCAGAGCTATGTGCACAAGCTGCTGACGGGACGCCAGGACTTCTCGAAGCTGCGGGGCAAGGGCGGCCTGTCCGGCTACCCCTCCCGCGAGGAGTCCGAGCACGACATCGTGGAGAACAGCCACGCCTCCACCGCCCTCGGCTGGGCCGACGGGCTCGCCAAGGCCCGCCAGGTGCAGGGGGAGAAGGGGCACGTCGTCGCGGTCATCGGCGACGGGGCGCTGACCGGCGGCATGGCCTGGGAGGCGCTGAACAACATCGCGGCCGCCAAGGACCGCCCGCTGATCATCGTCGTCAACGACAACGAGCGCTCGTACGCCCCGACCATCGGCGGCCTCGCCAACCATCTGGCGACCCTGCGGACCACCGACGGCTACGAGAAGGTCCTGGCCTGGGGCAAGGACGTCCTGCTGCGCACCCCGCTCGTCGGCCACACCCTCTACGAGTCCCTGCACGGCGCGAAGAAGGGCTTCAAGGACGCCTTCGCACCCCAGGGCATGTTCGAGGACCTGGGCCTGAAGTACGTCGGCCCCATCGACGGGCACGACGTCGGCGCCGTCGAGTCCGCGCTGCGCCGCGCCAAGCGCTTCCACGGCCCGGTGCTGATCCACTGCCTCACGGAGAAGGGCCGCGGCTACGAACCCGCCCTCGCCCACGAGGAGGACCACTTCCACACCGTCGGCGTGATGGACCCGCTGACCTGCGAGCCGCTCGCGCCGTCCAACGGACCGTCCTGGACGTCGGTGTTCGGCGACGAGATCGTCCGGATCGGCGAGGAGCGCGAGGACGTCGTCGCGATCACGGCGGCCATGCTGCACCCCGTCGGCCTCGGCAAGTTCGCCGAGCGGTTCCCGGACCGGGTCTGGGACGTCGGGATCGCCGAGCAGCACGCTGCCGTCTCCGCGGCGGGCCTCGCGACGGGCGGACTGCACCCGGTCGTCGCCGTCTACGCCACCTTCCTCAACCGCGCCTTCGACCAGCTGCTGATGGACGTCGCCCTGCACGGCTGCGGCGTGACGTTCGTCCTGGACCGGGCCGGGGTCACCGGCGTCGACGGCGCCTCCCACAACGGCATGTGGGACATGTCCGTCCTCCAGGTCGTCCCCGGGCTCAGGATCGCCGCGCCCCGGGACGCCGACCAGCTGCGGGCGCAGCTGCGGGAGGCTGTCGCCGTGGACGACGCCCCGACGCTGGTGCGGTTCCCGAAGGAGTCGGTCGGACCCACGATCCCGGCCGTCGACCGGGTGGGCGGGCTCGACGTCCTGCACCGCGGCGGACCGGAGCCGGACGTCCTCCTCGTCGCCGTCGGCGTGATGGCCCCCGTGTGCCTCCAGGCGGCCGACCTGCTCGCCTCGCGCGGTATCGGCTGCACCGTCGTCGACCCCCGCTGGGTCAAGCCCGTCGACCCGGCGCTCGCCCCGCTGGCCGCGCAGCACCGGCTGGTGGCCGTCGTCGAGGACAACAGCCGCTCGGCCGGGGTCGGAAGCGCCGTGGCGCTCGCGCTCGGCGACGCCGATGTCGACGTGCCCGTACGGCGGTTCGGCATCCCGGAGCAGTTCCTCGCGCACGCCAAGCGGGGCGAGGTGCTGGCCGACATCGGGCTCACACCCGTCGAGGTCGCCGGCCGGATCAGCGCCAGCCTGGCGCTGAAGGAAGCCGCGGCCGGCTCGTCCGACCCGTCCGACGGCGACGGGGCGTCCGGCGGCCCGGCGAACACCGGCCGCCCCACGGGCCGTTCCGTCGCGTCAGTCAAGGAGAAGGCTGAATGACCACCGAGTTCGACCTCGGGCGGCTGCTCGCCGAGCGCGGAGCCGAGCGCTACGAGCTGCACACGCGGTACCTCAACCACCAGCTCCCGCGCATGCTGCACACCATCGGCTTCGACAAGGTGTACGAGCGGGCCGAGGGCGCCTACTTCTGGGACACCGACGGCGAGGACTACCTCGACATGCTCGCCGGGTTCGGGGTGATGGGCCTGGGCCGCCATCACCCCGTCGTCCGCAAGGCGCTGCACGACGTCCTGGACGCCCAGCTCGCCGACCTCACCCGCTTCGACTGCCAGCCGCTGCCCGGGCTGCTGGCGGAGAAGCTGCTCGCCCACAGCCCTCATCTGGACCGGGTGTTCTTCGGAAACAGCGGCACGGAGGCCGTGGAGACCGCGCTGAAGTTCGCGCGGTTCGTCACCGGCCGGCCCAGGGTGCTGTACTGCGACCACGCCTTCCACGGGCTGACCACCGGCTCCCTGTCCGTCAACGGCGAGTCCGGCTTCCGGGACGGCTTCGCGCCGCTGCTGCCCGACACGGCCGTCCCGCTCGGCGACCTCGACGCCCTGGCACGCGAGCTGAGGAAGGGCGACGTCGCCGCGCTGATCGTCGAACCGATCCAGGGCAAGGGCGTGCACGAGGCCCCGCCCGGCTATCTGCGGGCCGCCCAGGAGCTGCTGCACCGGCACAAGGCGCTGCTCATCGCCGACGAGGTGCAGACCGGCCTCGGCCGGACCGGCGACTTCTACGCCTACCAGCACGAGGAGGGCGTAGAGCCGGACCTGGTCTGTGTGGCGAAGGCCCTGTCCGGCGGTTATGTGCCGGTCGGCGCCACCCTCGGCAAGGACTGGATCTTCAAGAAGGTCTACTCGTCCATGGACCGGGTGCTCGTCCATTCGGCGAGCTTCGGCTCCAACGCGCAGGCCATGGCGGCCGGGCTCGCCGTGCTGTCCGTCATGGAGGACGAGCAGATCGTCGCGGGCGTACGGGCCACCGGCGAGCTGCTGAAGTCACGGCTGGCCGCCCTCACCGACAAGTACGAGCTGCTCGCCGACGTACGCGGGCGCGGCCTGATGATCGGCATCGAGTTCGGCCGCCCCGACTCGCTGAAGCTGCGCAGCCGCTGGACGATGCTCCAGGCCGCCCGCAAGGGTCTGTTCGCCCAGATGGTCGTGGTGCCGCTGCTGCGGCGGCACAGGATCCTCACCCAGGTCTCCGGGGACCATCTGGAGGTCATCAAGCTGATCCCGCCGCTGATCATCGGGGAACGGGAGGTGGACCGGTTCGTCGACGCCTTCACGGACGTCATGGACGACGCGCACAGCGGCGGAGGCCTGATGTGGGACTTCGGCAAGACACTGATCAAGCAGGCGGTCGCCAACCGGTGAGGGGCCTCGCCGCGCTTTGCCTCTGAGGCAACAAATTTGCCCCTGAGGTAAGGCTGCGGCTGAATGGGAGCATGAGCTCCTCCGAGAACCCGCCCGGTCACGGGGCGGCCGGACCGGCCGAGGCCGCCCTGCCGGCCGTCGCGCCGCAGCTGCGGGCGCTGCGCCGCCAGGCGGCCCTCACCCTGGAGAGCGCGGCCCGTGCCGCCGGGCTGTCGCCCGCGCATCTCTCCCGGCTGGAGACCGGTCAGCGGCAGCCGTCGCTGCCGATGCTGCTCGCGCTTGCCCGTGTCTACGGTACGACGGTCGGCGAGCTGCTGGGCGAGAGGGTCCCCGACCGGGACGCCGTCGTGCGCGCCGCCGACATGGAACCCACCGCCGCCGGCGGCTGGACCTACTGGCAGGCCGGGGTCTCCGGCCGCGCCATGCAGGCCCTGCGGGTCCATGTGCCGTACGGGTCGCAGGGCGACATCGTGCGGGTGCATCCCGGCGAGGAGTGGCTCCACGTCCTCAAGGGGCGGCTGCGGCTGCGCCTCGGCGACACCATCCACCGGCTCGCCCCCGGGGACAGCGCGCACTTCGACTCGCTCACCCCGCACCGCATCGCCGCCGAGGACGACGGCGGGGTCGAGCTGCTGTTCGTCCACACCCTGTTGCAGAGCCCCACGGCCACCCTGTGCCTGGGCCCGACCCCTGGAGTGACGCCATGAGAGACATGGAGGAGAAGTTCCCGCGCGCCCTGTGGGTGCGGCTCATCATCTACATCGCGGTGGGGCACGTCTTCGCCGCCTTCATCTACTTCCTCTTCGAGGCGGGCGGCGGGCAGTAGACGTACCCCGTGTCCCTAGGGTCGTATCCCGCGTCCCTCAGTCGAGCAGGCGCTCCCGCAGGCGCTCCCGGGCCTCCGGCGTGAGCCGCAGGCCCTGCTCCAGGTAGGTGTCGACGTCGCCCCAGGTCGCGTCGATCGTGTCGAAGGCCGCCGTCAGGTACTCCGCCCGCGCGTCGAACAGCGGGCTCAGCAGCTCCATGACCTCGGGCGAGTAGGCCGAGGGGTTGCTGCCGCTGCGCCGCACCTTGTAGCGGCGGTGCTTCTCGTTGGACTTCAGGTAGTCGGTGACGATCGCCTCGCGCTCGACGCCGACGGCGAGCAGCGTCACCGCGACCGACAGGCCAGCCCGGTCCTTGCCGGCCGCGCAGTGCATCAGGGCCGGGACGCTGTCCTCCACCAGGGAGTGCAGGATCCGGGAGTGCTCGGCGGTCCGGTCCGTGACCATCGAGCGGTAGGAGGCGATCATCCGGTCGGCGCCCTTGCCGTCGGCCAGGATCCCCCGCAGCTGGTCGAGGTCGCCGTCCCGGACCATCTTCCAGAACTCCGCGCCGTCCGCCGGGTCCGACAGCGGCAGATTCACATTGCGGACGCCCGGCAGCTCGACGTCGGGACCCTCCAGCTTCTGGTCCGCCGCATTGCGGAAGTCGAAGATCGTGTGCAGGCCCAGCGAGTCGAGGAAGGCGGCGTCCTCGGGGGTGGCGTGGGCGAGGTGGCCGCTGCGGAACAGCACGCCGTGCCGCACCCGTCGTCCGTCCACGGTGGGCAGGCCGCCCACGTCGCGGAAGTTGCGCACACCGGCCAGTTCGGGCTCGGTCGACGGGATCTGCTGCGTCACGGGGGCTCCTCCCGGTCGGCCCCGCCGGCGCGGCTCGGCGATGAGGCCGGCGAGGTGCGACTCCGACGATACGACATGGCTGCGTGCGCCATTCAGTTGTCCACAGGGGATGACTCGGTGGCAATGGGTCGAAACGGGCGAAAGTCGTCTGATGTCATCTTTGCGAGCGGGTGCTTCGTCCGGTTTTGCGCGCACCTCATGTCGTATTCGGATCGGAATCGACGGGAAGGTTCAATGGGTCGGATATCCACCGGCGTCGCATCTAGGGTTTCTGTCCGAATTGATGCCTTCATTCCAACTCGCTCCGTAATAAGGAAAGCTGGAGCAGCGTCACGTGAGGAGCGTCATATCCGTGACGGTGTGTCGCCCGTCATGTCCACGTAATCATCATGCTTTTCCCGGGACTTCGAGCAATCAGGCCCCTTCGAAATGCACGCAGGGTGACCGTTGAATGCCGTAAGGGATCAAGGTGAGCGCATTCGGGCGGAACCCCTCACTTGTTCCCTTGCGTCTCTCTCGCTTACGTTCGCCACCAATCCGGACGGACGCCTAATCCTGCCGCCGACCGGAATCCGCGCACACCCACCCGTACACGGCAGGAGCGGGGGACCCACAGGTACTTCGCCTGTTCCGGTCTCCGGAACAGGCTTGGGGTCAAGTCGCGTCCCGACGCGACCGGGCATCTCCAGCCCGCACCCGACAGCTCACCTCGTAGGCGCCGGAGAGGAATTCGTCATGCCCGCGAAGGGTAAGCACCGCCGTCCCAAGTCCCTGCGCTTCACCCGGACGATCGCCGTCGCCGGAACCGGTGGCGCCGCTCTCGCGCTGCCGCTGATCGGGGCCACCGGCGCAAACGCCGCGACCGGCCAGTCCGTCCCGGAGAAGGCGGTCCAGTCCGTCCAGGTCGCGGCCAAGAAGGCGCCGGCGCAGAAGACCTCCGCCCAGAAGACGCGCACCTACGAGGTGAAGCGCGGCGACTACCTCGCGAAGATCGCCGACCAGCAGGACGTCCGCGGCGGCTGGAAGAAGCTCTACGCCGACAACCGCGAGGCCGTCGGCGCCGACCCGTCGCTCATCCACCCGGGTCTGAAGCTGTCGATCGGCACCAAGGCCGAGAGCGCCGCCCCGAAGGCGTCCGCCCCGGCCCCGTCCGCGTCGAAGTCCTCGGCGAAGCCCGCCGCCAAGCCCGCCGCGCCGCAGAAGGCCGCCCCGGCCGCCCAGAGCGCCGACGAGGCGAGCACCGTCAACGGCTTCAGCGCCCCGGTCTCCGCCGCCGCCGTCGGCACCTCGTACAAGGTCGCGGGCAGCATGTGGTCCAGCGGCTACCACACCGGTGTGGACTTCTCCGCCCCCACCGGCACCCCCCTGAAGGCGGTCGGCGCCGGCACCGTCGTCTCCGCCGGCTGGGGCGGCGCCTACGGCAACCAGGTCGTCATCCGGCTCGCCGACGGCTACTACGCCCAGTACGCCCACCTGTCCTCGCTGTCCGTCTCCAGCGGCCAGACGGTGACCGCGGGCCAGCAGATCGGCCTCTCCGGCGCGACCGGCAACGTGACCGGCCCGCACCTGCACTTCGAGATCCGCACCGCGCCGGGCTACGGCTCCGACGTGGACCCGGTGGCCTACCTCCGCTCCAAGGGCGTCGCCATCGGCTGACCCCCGCACACGGCGCGCACCACCTCCCTGACACGCATGCGCACCACCTGCCTGACACGCACGCCGAAGGCCGGACCCCACCCCCGGGTCCGGCCTTCGGCCTGTCGTCGTCGTGCGCCCGCGGGCGCACGCGCGAGCGTTTCGGCGGTCAACGCCCCTGTCCGGAGCCGTATTCCGGACTTGGCGAAGGCTTTGGCAGTGGCTTATCTCACCGCTCGTCAACCCCTTCCTACGGTCGCGTAGGTCACATCGGAAGGTGAATCATGTCCCGACGTGACAGACGATTCGAAGAGTGACAGCAGAGCAGTGATCGGGTCGTACGTCGCGGTGGGGGACAGCTTCACCGAGGGCGTCGGCGACCCCGGCCCCGACGGGTCGTTCGTCGGCTGGGCCGACCGGTTCGCGGTCCTTCTGGCCGACCGGCGCCCCGAGGGCGACTTCCGGTACGCCAACCTCGCCGTGCGCGGGCGACTGCTGGACCAGATCGTGGCGGAACAGGTCCCCAAGGCCGTCGAACTCGCCCCGGACCTGGTGTCGTTCTGCGCGGGCGGCAACGACATCCTGCGGCCCGGCACCGACCCCGACGAGGTCGCCGAACGGTTCGAGCGGGCCGTCGTCCGGCTCACCTCGGCCGCCGGCACCGTGATGGTGACGACCGGCTTCGACACCCGTGGCGTCCCCGTGCTGAAGCACCTGCGCGGCAAGATCGCCACCTACAACGGGCACGTCCGCGCCATCGCCGACCGCTACGGCTGCCCGGTGCTCGACCTGTGGTCCCTGAGGACCGTCCAGGACCGCCGGGCCTGGGACAGCGACCGGCTCCACCTCTCTCCCGAGGGGCACACGCGCGTGGCGCTGCGCGCGGGCCAGGTCCTGGGCCTGGAGATCCCGGCCGACCCGGACCAGCCCTGGCCGCCGCTGCCGCCCCGGGGGACGCTGGAGATCCGCCGCGACGACGTCCAGTGGGCGCGCGAGTACCTGGTGCCGTGGATCGGACGGCGGCTGCGCGGCCAGTCGTCCGGCGACCATGTGACGGCCAAGGGCGCGCTCTCGGCGTACGACATCAAGATGCGGATCGAATCGGTGGCCTGACCCGGGGGGACGGACGGGGGAGCGCGGTGCCGCCCGGGGACCCTGCCGGTCGCGGGCGGCGGCCGCTCAGCGCGGCGAGGCCGTCAACGCCGTCCGGTCCAGGCCCAGTTCCCGGGCCAGCGCCTCGTCCACCCACTCCTGCGCCCGCGCGCGGGACAGCGACCCGGGGTACGACGTCAGCTGGACGGCGAGCCCGTCCAGGAGGGCGCTCAGGCGCAGCGCGGCGGCCGCCGGGTCCGGGCACGCGAACTCGCCCGCCTCCGCACCCTCGGCGAGGACCCCGGCGAGGGCGCTCTTCCACTGCCGGTCCAGCTCACGGGTGACCTCCCGCAGGGCGGGCTCGCGCAACGCGGCCGCCCAGCCCTCGATCCACAGCCGCCAGCCCTTGGCCTGGCCGGTCGGCGCGTACCAGCGCACGGCCGCCCGCAGCCGCCGTACCGCCGTCGTACGGCGGCCCAGGATGCCGCGCAGCCGCGCCAGGTCGCCCTCGGCCGCGTGGGCGAACGCGGCGGCGACCAGCTTCTCCTTGGTGTCGAAGTGATAGAGCACCAGGGCGTTGCTCACCCCGAGCGCCGAGGCCACGTCGGCGATCCTGACCGCCGCCACGCCCCGCGCCTCTATCTGCTCCACGGCGGCCCGCAGCAGGTCCGTCCGCCGCTCCGCCACGCTCAACCGCACTCTCGCCCTCGCCACGCCGTCACCCTAACGGCCCGCGCCGACCCGGCCCGTGGCCTCCGGTCGCCCGGAGGTCAGTGGTGCCGGCCGAACCGTTCGGCGATCACCGGGAGCCGGTCGGCGGCCAGCGCGTGGGCGGCGGCCCTCGGTGTCGTCCCGTCGGCCTCCGCGCGGGCCAGCGTCAGGTCGGTCAGCGCCCGCATGGCGCGCCGCGTGTACGCGAAAGCCTCCTCCGCGTCCGGGCCGATGTCCCCGAACAGCGTCCACCACCACCAGGCGTTCGTGGCGGAGTTGACGACGACGTCCGGCAGCACGGTGACGCCGCGCGCGGCCAGGAGCGCCTCCGCCTCCGGACGGACGGGCATGTTCGCGGCCTCCGCGATCCAGCGGGCGGTGATCCGCCCCTGGTTGGCGGTGTCCACCGCGTACGACACGGCCGCCGGCACCAGCACCTCCGCCTCCGTCGCCAGCCAGGCGTCCCCCGGCAGCTCACGGTCCCCGGGGCGCAGCGCCGCGCGGTCCACCGTCCCGTAGGCGTCCCGCGCCGCCAGCAGCGCCTCGACGTCGAGACCCGCGGGGTTGGCGACGGTCCCCTTGATGTCGGCGACGGCCACCACGGTGAGCCCCGCGCGCGCGAGGAACCGCGCCGTCGCCCCGCCCATCGTGCCCAGGCCCTGCAGTGCGACACGGGTCCGCCAGCGCGGCGCCCCGGCCCGGTCCAGTGCGGTGAGCACCGACTCGGCCACGCCGCAGCCGCCCACCAGCTCGTCGAGCCCGATGCCGTCGACGCCCACCTCGAAGGCCTCCGCAAGCCGACGGCGGGCCGCCGCCTCGTCGTCCAGCAGCGGATAGACCGCCTGCACGGACGAGACGAGCCCGACCTCGCGGGCGGCCCGGTCCACCACGTCCTGGCTGAGCCCCAGGTCCTCGCCCGTGGTCCACATGGTCTCGATGTACGGCCGCATCGCCCGCAGGTAGCGCACCAGGACCCCGTACGCCTCCGGGTCCCGCGGATCGCAGTCGATACCGCCCTTGGCGCCGCCCAGCGGGACGTAACGGGCGTCCGGGTCGTAGTGCAGCGCCTCCTTGAGCGTCATGCCCGCGGCCAGCCCCGCGATCTCCTCCAGCGTGCAGCCCGGCCGCATGCGCAGCCCGCCGCTGGAGACGCCGCGCACCAGCCGGTCCACGACCAGGAAGCCCTGGCGGCCCGTGACGTCGTCGGTCCAGGTGAGCGACAGGAAGGGCGAGGGCATGCGGAACTCCGGGGTCGGCGAGGGCTGGGGCGGTCGTCCGCGAGGTGGCGGAGGCGCCCGGGCCGGGAGAGCCGCATCGCTCCTGAACGACGGGTCAGTATCACGAGGAAGGCACGGACATGTCAACGGGAACGGCACGCGCACTCACCGGGACACGGGAACGAACATCGCGGACCCGGCGTTCGCAAGGACAGGGGCTGTCGGCCCGCACCGCCGGGGACTGTCGGTGGGGCCGCCCATAATGGAAGCCTCACCGACTCCATCTGGAGGTACCGTGGCCGGTTCCCGCTTCCCGAGCGCCGGGCTGAACGTCCTGCGGCCCACGGCGTTCGGCGTGGACCCCAGCGGTGAGCGCATGGAGCGCATCCGCAGATCGCCGCACTTCGGCGACGGATTGTTCCAGAACCCAGGAGGAGCCGCGCGGACCAGACCGTCCGGCTCGATGCTGGAGTTCGCCAAGGTCTTCTTCGACAAGGACACCCGGCCCCTCCGGGTGCCGAGGGGCACTGTTCCGGTCCACCCCACCACCTACGCCGACCTGGCGAAACCGCCGGCCACCGGACTGCGCCTGACCTGGATGGGGCACTCCAGCGTCCTCGCCGAGATCGACGGCCACCGGGTGCTCTTCGACCCCGTCTGGGGCGAGCGCTGCTCACCGTTCCCGTTCGCCGGGCCCAAGCGGCTGCACCCCGCGCCGCTGCCGCTCGCCGCGCTCGGCCCGGTCGACGTCGTCGTCATCTCGCACGACCACTACGACCACCTCGACCTCCCCACGATCAAGGCGCTGGCCGGCACCGACACGCTGTTCGCCGTCCCGCTCGGCGTCGGCGCCCACCTCGAACACTGGGGCGTCCCCGCCGACCGGCTGCGCGAACTTGACTGGCACGAGACGACGAAGATCGGCGGCCTCACCCTCACCGCCACCCCGGCCCGCCACTTCTGCGGCCGTGGTCTGCGCAACACCCAGCACACGCTCTGGGCCTCCTGGGTGGTCGCCTCGCAGGAGCACCGGATCTACCACAGCGGCGACACCGGCTACTTCGACGGCTTCAAGGACATCGGCGCCGCGCACGGGCCGTTCGACGCCACGATGATCCAGGTCGGGGCCTATTCCGACTTCTGGCCGGACATCCATATGACGCCCGCACAGGGCGTGCGGACCCATCTGGATCTGCAGAAGGGCGTCCCGGGCGGGGTGCTGCTGCCCATCCACTGGGGGACGTTCAACCTCGCGCCGCACCCGTGGGCGGAGCCGGGGGAGTGGATGAAGGACGCCGGTGACGACGTCGGCCAGACGGTGGCGTTCCCACGGCCCGGTCAGCCGTTCGAGCCGGCGGGGGATGTGCCGGTCGAGGCGTGGTGGCGGACGGTGTCGGGCCGGGTCCCGCGCACCTGGGAGACTCCGCGGAGCACCGAGGGCGGGTCCACGACGGCGAAGGGCGATCTCGACCTGGCCGGCGAGCGCTGACGGTGGCCTGACCCGACACGACCCGGGTGGGGGTGGGCGGACGGTCGTCAGGGCATGGGGCTCCCTGCCCTGGGCAGCGCCAGGATCGCGACGGCGGTGCTGACCGCCGCCACGACCGGGCCCAGGCGGGCGTCGATCGCCATGGCACCGGACGCCGTCATGGCGCCCAGGACCAGCGTCACCACCACGGCCACGCGAACGCCCGCATACCGACGGCTGCCGTCCGCCGCGTCCTGGGCCAGGCTGGTCAGGGTGCCGGTGACATAGGTCGTGGTCACTCCGGCGCCGTGCACCGACCGTTTGGCTGCGGCGGTCTGAGCACCCATCGCCCCCGCGGCCGTCGCGAGCATCAGCAGCCGGAGCGTGGTGCCCGGTGTCGAGTGCACCGATCTGAGAACCACCACCACGAGGTCGAGCGCCACCACGGCCAGCAGCACGGACCTGATCCGGCGCCAGCTTGTGCCGGGGCGCTTCGGCGTCGCGCTGGAGGCCAGGTACACGCCGATCAGGAAGGCGCCCAGTGCGGTGCCCGCCCCCGCGATCAGGGCGCCGTATCCCGGCCGGCCCGTCAGGCCCGACAGGATGACGCTGCCGGTCATGTTGGCGGTGAACACGCCCCCGAGCTCGCTGAACGCGAACGCGTCGGCGGCTCCCGTGGCGAAGGACAGCAGCACGACCATGACGGACAGACGGGTGGTCGGAGCTGCGGTCGGCGTCGGGGGCGGGGTCGACCGCACGAGTCAGGCTGCTCTCGTCGGAGAAGCCGTCGGTCGGTCGGAGAAGCTCATCGATCACCCTTCCGAGACGCTTTTCTCCACGTTGGCATGAGGCGGCGAGAGGCGCACCGCTGAGGATTGCGCCGGGCGCGTGAACGTGTTCGGGGGCGCTCGGATCACGGTGTGCGCCGCTACGGTCGGTAACGCTCTGGGGGGCGCGCGGTCGGTGTGCCGGGTGCCTCGACGCTTCCGGGGAGGTCGTCGTGGGTGCGGAGGTGCTGACTTTGGCCGGGACGTCGTGGACGCGGGCTGTCGTGCGCCTTCGCTGGTGACGACCGCTTCTGACCAGGTCTGATCGATCGGGGGCGCAACCAGGGCGAGTTCGGTGACCGGTTATCGGTCTGTCGTACGAGCCCTCATACCAGAGCGGGACGCCGTCTGCGGGAGTTTGTCAACTGCCCACCGCACATGATGCGGAGGCGACTACTGTGAGTGTCCGTCGGGCGACACGCAGCCGAGTTCCCTCGGTTCCGTCGACCGGCACCGAGAAGGCGCATGCCCCGGGCCGCGCAGACCGCGTGCACCCCCAGGCCCCCGACCGACGGACCTATACGAGGACCCCGATGTCTCAACTCCGCGCCCCGGCCACACGCGCTGACCGCCGTGAGGGCGGGAGGCACGGGCGCCCCGCCGCCCGTCCCGCACCCGCGCTGCCCGAGACCCAGATACGGCCCCAACTCCTGCGCCTGGCCGTCCTGCCACCCGTGGCGGTGTCGCTGAGCGCCAGTGCCGCCGTGCTGTTCGTC
The DNA here is from genome assembly GCF_018070255.1 of Streptomyces sp. RK62. Classification (NCBI taxonomy): domain Bacteria; kingdom Bacillati; phylum Actinomycetota; class Actinomycetes; order Kitasatosporales; family Streptomycetaceae; genus Streptomyces; species Streptomyces sp. RK62. Next base: position 288,638 of record NZ_JAGPYD010000001.1, read on the forward strand.
GTGCGCTCTACCGGAGCCCAGCCGACCCCCGTCCTGTGGACCGTCCTGGCGGGCGCGCTGTCGGTGACCCTGGCGGGCATCGTCATCGCGGCCGTCGCCGCCGACCGCGCCGCCCGGACCGTGAGCCGGCGCATCGGCGCCCTGCGCCGCGCCAGCGCCCGGGGCGAGGCCGAACTGCGCGCCCTCGTCGAGGCGTTGCGGCGCGGCGACGGGCCCCCGCAGCGCAAGCCGCGCGGCGGACCGCCCGACGACGCCGACGACTTCGACCTCCTCGCCGCCGATCTCGCCCGCGCCCACGACGGGGCGATCCAGGCCGTCGTCCAGGCCTCCCAGCTGTCGAGCCAGGCGGGCAGCGAACAGAAGCTCGAGGTCTTCGTCAATCTCGCCCGGCGCCTGCAGTCCCTCGTGCACCGGGAGATCTCCATCCTCGACGAGCTGGAGAACGAGATGGAGGACCCCGACCTGCTCAAGGGGCTCTTCCACGTCGACCACCTCGCCACCCGCATCCGGCGGCACGCCGAGAACCTCGCCGTGCTCGGCGGCGCCGTCTCCCGGCGCCAGTGGAGCAACCCCGTTCCGATGACCGAGGTGCTGCGCTCGGCCATCGCCGAGGTCGAGCAGTACTCCCGGGTCAAACTCGTGCCGCCCATCGACGGCACACTGCGCGGGCACGCCGTCGCCGACGTCATCCACCTGCTGGCCGAACTGGTCGAGAACGCCACGGTGTTCTCGGCCCCGCACACCCAAGTGCTGCTGCGCGCCAACCTGGTGACGTCCGGACTGGCCGTCGAGGTCGAGGACCGCGGGCTCGGCATGCCCGTCGGCGAACAGGCCCGGATGAACGCCCTGCTCGCCGACCCCGACCAGGTCAACGTCGCCAGCCTGCTGTCGGACGGGCGCATCGGCCTGTTCGTCGTGTCGCAGCTCGCCAAGCGGCACGGCATCCATGTGCGGCTGCAGACCAACATCTACGGCGGGGTGCAAGCCGTCCTCGTGGTGCCGCAGGGACTACTGGGCACGGAACCCGGCGGCCCCGTGGGCGCGCCCCGGGGCCAGGAACCCCAGCCCCGGACGCGGGAGGTGCAGGGGCCGCCGACCCCGCCCGCGGGGACCGCCACCCCGGCACCCGTACCGGCGCAGCAGGCTGGGCTGCGGGCGGCGCAGCGGTCACCGCAGCACCGGCGGCCCGCTCCGGACACGGCCGCGGGCGGGACACGGACCACGGTCCCCGCGCCGGCCAAGGGCGACGGTCCGCCGCTGCCCGTGCGCGGCACACACCGGGAGCGGGCCAACCCGGCGGAGGCGGTGCCCGGCATCAGCGCCGAGGACCGCAGGCAGCTCGCCGAGAACAGCGTCTCCCCGCTCACCCCGCGCGGCGGTGCCGTGCGCGGCACCATGGGCAAGCCCCAACTGCCCCGGCGCCGCGCCCAGGAGCACATCGCGCCGCAGTTGCGGGACGGTCCGGTGGCACGTCAGGAGTCCGACCAGGTCGCCGGGCATGACCCGGGGCTGATGGCGGCGTTCCAGCGCGGTATCGGACTCGCGGAGACCCAGCAGCACATGGAGTCGACGCACACGTCCGGCAGCCACATGTCGGCGGGTCACATGGATTCCGGCCACCACGTGGTTGCCGACGCCTTGGGCGCCGACCCGGCCCCGGCACCGCTGGATGCGCACCACACAGGTGCAGGCCACACAGGTGCACGCCACACAGAGGTGCGCCACATGACCAGCCTGCCGTCCCTGGACGCGTCCCCCATGGGTGCGTCACCTCTGGGCGCATCACCTATGGGTCCAACGCCTATGGGGTCATCACCCATGGATGCGTCACCCACGGACGCGTCCCCCGCAGAGACGTCCCCCAGGGACGCGTTCGCCATGGGCGGCGCCTCCTCCCTGAACGTCCCGTCCCTGAACGTCCCGTCCCTGGACGTTCCCTCCATGGGCGTCCCACCCATGGGTGCCTCGCCCCTCGGCCCGTCCTCCAGGGACACAGGCACGTCACCCACCGGCCCGGCCCCGACGGCCGAGGCCGGCCCCGGACAGGCGTCCGGAACCGACCAGCCCACTTGGCCCGACGGGAGCGCACCGGCCGGATGACCACGTCCCTGACCCACCCGGCCTCCGCCCGGATCCCCACCCCCGCACCCAGCGCTCCCGCAGACCTTCGTACCTCAAGGAGTCGATCCATCATGGCGAGCGAAGCGCCGACCGCCCATGTCTCCGACCTCGACTGGCTGATGAGCGGCCTCGTGCAGCGCGTGCCGCACACCACCAGCGCGGTGCTGCTGTCCTGCGACGGGCTCGTGAAATCGGTGCACGGGCTCGACCCGGACAGCGCCGACCACATGGCGGCCCTGGCCTCCGGCCTGTACTCCCTCGGCCGCAGCGCCGGCATCCGCTTCGGAGACGGCGGTGACGTGCGTCAGGTCGTCGTCGAGCTCGACTCCGCGCTGCTGTTCGTCACCACGGCCGGCTCCGGCACCTGTCTCGCCGTCCTGGCCGGCCGGGAGGCCGACGCGGCGGTCCTGGGCTACGAGATGGCGATGCTCGTCAAGAGCGTCCGCCCGTACCTGGTCACCGCACCCCGACAGCATGCTGTCGACCCTTCGGCGCTGAGGCCTTGAACGTGACGGCGGCCGGCGACGGGCCCTGGCTCGACGACGCGGCCGGACGGCTGGTGCGCCCGTTCACGGTCAGCAACGGCCGCACCCGGCCCACCGTCGCGCTCGACCTCATGTCACAGGTCATGGCCACCGGGGCGACCCCCCTCGGCTATCTGGGCCCCGAGCACGAACAGGCCCTCGACCTGTGCCGCGCCCCGGTCTCGATCGCCGAGGTCGCCGCCCACCTGAAGCTGCCGGCGGCGGTCACCAAGGTGCTGCTGTCGGACCTCGTCGACTGCGGGGCGCTCACCACCAAGCCCCCCGAGTTCCACCACAACCCGACAGACCGGGCTCTTCTGGAGGCAGTGCTCGATGGACTACGACGACAGCTCTGATCCGTTCCCCACCGCGTTGAAAATCCTGGTGGCGGGAGGGTTCGGGGCAGGCAAGACGACCTTCGTCGGCGCGGTGAGCGAGATCGCGCCGCTCAGCACAGAGGAGCTGCTCACCACCGTCAGTGCCGCGACCGACAACCTGGAGGGCGTGGAGAACAAGGTCGAGACGACGGTCGCGATGGACTTCGGCCGCATCACCCTCGACCCCGAACACGTCCTGTACCTCTTCGGCACACCCGGACAGGAGCGCTTCTGGTTCATGTGGGACGAGCTCTCCGAGGGCGCGCTCGGCGCGGTCATCCTCGCCGACACCCGGCGCCTGGAGGACTGCTTCGCCGCCGTGGACTTCTTCGAGCAGCGCGGCCTGGGATTCATCGTCGCCGTCAACGAGTTCGACGGCGGCTACCGCTATGACCCGGAGGAGGTCCGGGCCGCCATCGACCTCGACCCGGAGATCCCGATCGTCCGCTGCGACGCCCGGATCTCCAGTTCGGGTGTCCAGACCCTGCTGACCCTGGTCCGGCACCTCCTCGCCCACGCGCCGGCCCACGCACCGAGCCACGGCGCCCACAGGTGACATCCGCACACACCCGCACGGAGCCGCATATGACCCGCGTCCACAGCGACGGAATCCGCCCATGAGCTACGGCCCACCACACCCGGTCGCCCGCCTGCTGCTCACCCCGGAGGACAAGGAGGCCCCCGCCCGCGCACAGCGGCTGCTCCACATGGGCCTCGGGGACCAGCCCGATCCGGCCCTGGACGTGTTCGCGGGCCATCTGGCCGAGCTCACCGGGGCGCCGTACGCCATGGTGAACTTCGTCGGCGAGAGCCAGCAGTTCTTCGCCGGGCTGCATGTGCGGCCCGCCGTGAGTCTCGCGCGGGCCGGTGACAGCAAGCCGCAGCTCGGCCGGAGTATGGGGCGCGACCATGGGTTCTGCCCCCATGTGGTCGTGCGCCGCAAGGCACTGGTGCTGGAGGACGTCCGCGACTACCCCCGGTTCGCCGGGAACCCGATCGTCGACGAGTTCGGAGTCCGCTCCTATCTGGGGGCGCCGCTGATCGACTCCACGGGCATGGTGCTCGGCACCGTGTGTGTCGTCGACATGGATCCGCGGCCCTGGGGGAAGGCCGGGCTGGAGACCATCAAGGCGTCGGCGGTGGACCTGGTGACGCGGCTGGAGCGACGGCAGGCGGACGGACTGCCCCTGCTGTGAGACGGGTCGCCGCACACATTTTAGCCGACCGGTCTAGTATCGCCGTACACTGCCCCTATGGGACGCACCAGTGACGCCAAGCAGAAGATCCTCGCCGCCGCGCGCTCGCTCATCGAGGGGCGCGGTTACTCGGCGCTGGGCGTGGCCGAGATCTGCAAGGCCGCAGGGGTACCCAAGGGCAGCTTCTACTACTTCTTCGAGTCCAAGGAGTCCCTGGCCCTCGCCGTCGTGGACGAACACTGGGCGGCGCAGCGCCGGGCCTGGGCGCGGGTCCTGGAGAGCGACGCCGAGCCGCTGGAGCGGCTGCGGCTGCTCTTCGAGGAGACCGAGGCCGGGCAGCGGGCGGTGCAGGAGGGGTGCGGCACGGTCTCCGGGTGCCTGTTCGGCAACCTCACGCTCGAGCTGAGCAACCAGACCGAGGCGGTACGCGCCCGGCTCCAGGAGATCTTCGACGCCCAGGTGGAGATGGTCGAGACGGTCGTCCGCGAGGCCGGACGGCGCGGCGACATCAGTGTGGCGGACACCCATGTGGCGGCCCGTGGTGTGGTGGCCCAGCTGGAGGGCCAGGTCATGTTCGCGAAGCTCTACAACGACACGGCCCGGCTGAGCCCCCTGTGGGACAACTGCCGGGCCATGTTGGGAGCACGGTCGGTCTAAGGCACTACCCGCCCTAGGGGGTGTCTGACAATTCCCACCTGCCTCGCGGTGTCTGGCACGCACGCTCGCCGCGTTGCCGAAACGCCCACGTGACTCCGCCACGAGGGCGCTCCGGCGCCTTGCGACCGCACGCACCAGACACCGCGAGGCCCGCCCCTCCGGGGCGGACGGCGGGAATTGTCAGACACCCCCTAGAACCCCCGCCACACGTTGTCGAAGGCTGCGTCCTCGATCGCCCGCCGCTGGCGTACGGCCTCCAGCTCCATCACCGCGTTGCCGAGCGCGGCCAGCACCGTCGCGGCCGTGTCGTCGGTGAGGGCCTCCGACCCGTCCTCCGTGCCGTCCGTGTCCTCCGTGTCGTCCTTCTCATCCAGGCCGACTCCGGCGGCGGCGCCCAGGGCGGTGAGCAGCGGCTCGTGCGACGTCCAGCGCTCCTCCGCCCGCTGCCGGGCCGCCGCGTCGACGGGCGCCGCCGGCGCGGCGCGCAGCGAGAAACGGGGGCCTCGGGGGCGGGTCCCTGCCTGCTCCAGGTCCGCGACATAGGCGGCGGACAGACCACGCCCCCGGCGCCACAGCCAGTCCTCGACCGACTCGTACGGTTCCTGCCGTACGAGCGCGGTGGCCGCCTCGTCCAGCAGCCGGTCACCGGTGGGGGCCTGCGCGTTCGGGGTGATCCGGTCCTCGACGAGGGTCAGGGCCCCGGCGTCGAGGAGGTCGAACACCTCGGCCGCCGCCAGCGCCAGGGACAGCTCGCCCTGTTCCACGCGCTGGTCCTGCGCCAGGTCCAGGGCGACGATCGCGAGGTCCCGTGCGGTGTTCATGAGCGGCTCCTGGTCGGTCGGTCGGCCGGCCGGGGTGCGAGGGCGTGCTGCCCGGCACCGCGATCCGGGTGTCCTGCGTTCGATTGTCGCCGGGATCGGGGGATGACGGGGCCTTGTGCGAGGGGCCGGCCGTTTCCAGCATGGGCACTCACCGGCGTCGCCGCCACTACCGGCATCCTCGCTATTCGGAGGCACAGCCTCGTAGGCCCTGCAGCGCCCGGCCCGCGTAGCATGACCGGCGTGGAGCTGCGTCAGCTGCGGTACTTCGTCGCCGTCGCCGAGGAACTGAACTTCGGGCGGGCCGCCGAGCGTCTGCTGATCGCGGGGCCCTCCCTCTCCCAGCAGATCAAGGCGCTCGAACGGGACCTCGGGGTGCGCCTGTTCGACCGGGACCGGCGTTCCGTCTCCCTCACCCCGGCGGGTGCCGCGCTGCTGCCGCCGACCCGCGACCTGCTGGAGCGCGCCGACGAGCTGAAGCGCCGGGCCGGGCGGCTGTCCGGCTCGGAGTCGGTGCGGCTCGGGTACGTCAACTGGATCCCGCCGGACCTGACCGTGCGCACCGCCCCGGTCGCCCGGTTGCACATCGACGCGTGGGTGGCGCCCTCGCACACCCAGGCGGCCCGGGTCGCCGACGGCAGCCTGGACCTGGCCGTGTGCTGGGCGCCGGCCGAGGACCTCGAACGGCTGGGGCTGCGGGCCCGGCTCCTCGGCGCCGACCGGCTCTACGCCGTGGCCAAGGGGACGGACACCGGCGCGGTGGCGGCCGGGGACATCGATGTCCTCATCGACGACGACCTCACGTCCTGGGCCTCGTGGAACGCGTACGCCGAGCGGCTGACGCAAGAGGTCGGGGCCCGGGCGGTGCGCATCGCGGACGGGGCGATCACCGGGCCCGCCTTCTTCGACCACGTACGCCGGTGCACCCGGCCGGTGCTGAACTCGCCCAAGGGGCAGACCGATCCGCTGCCGTCCGATCTGGTCCGCCGTGAGGTCGTCGGGCCGAAGGTCTACTGGACGTGGTCCTTGGTGTGGCGGGAGAACGAGGTCCGCCCCGGGGTCCTGGGTGTGGTGGACGCCCTGAGCGAGGGGGTCGGGGACCTCGGCGTCCACGCCCCGGACGCCTGGCTGCCCGGCAACGATCCGCACGCGCTCCCCGGCCGGCCTGCACTGGGAGCCTGAGCCTCCCAGGCGGGAGGGAACAGGTCCCGGGAAACCCCCTCCGATCCTTTGACGTGGCCGCCCGTCCGTCCTACCCTCCAGACACAGGCAAATAGTCGACCGGTCGGCTAGCGATCGGTCACCACCCCGGAAGGTCCCCATCATGAGCGCAGGCAACCAGAAGGTCGCGATCGTCACCGGCGCCTCGCAGGGCATCGGAGCCGCCCTCGTCGACGGCTACCGCAAGCTCGGCTACGCGGTCGTCGCCACCTCCCGCACGATCGAACCGTCCGGCGACGCCGACATCGTGACCGTACGGGGCGACATCGCCGACCCGGCCACGGCGGAGCGGGTCGTGACGGCCGCCCTGGAGCGGTTCGGCCGGATCGACACCGTGGTGAACAACGCGGGCATCTTCGTCGCCAAGCCGTTCACGGACTACACCGACGAGGACTACATCGCGGTGACCGGCATCAACCTCGACGGCGTCTTCCACCTCACTCAGCGGGTCGTACCCCATCTGCTGGCCCAGGGCGGCGGGCACGTCGTCAGCATCACCACCAGCCTGGTCGACAACGCCGACTCCCGCGTCCCGTCCGTCCTGGCCTCGCTGAGCAAGGGCGGCATCCAGGCCGCCACCAAGTCCCTCGCCGTGGAGTACGCGACCCGCGGCATCCGTTTCAACGCCGTGTCGCCCGGCACCATCAAGACGCCGATGCACCCGGAGGAGACGCACGAGTTCCTCTCCGCCCTGCACCCGGTCGGCCATATGGGCGAGGTGAGCGACGTCGTCGACGCCGTGCTCTACCTGGAGTCGGCGCCGTTCGTCACCGGCGAGATCCTGCACGTCGACGGCGGCATGAGCGCCGGTCACTGAGCGGAAGACGGCACACCGGGAAAGGATCGGACCATGCCAAGCATCACCGATGACGAGACCGTCCTGCACGACGTCCTGGAGCGCTGGCGGACGGCCGTGGACGCCCACCGGCCGCAGGACGTGGCCGCCGTCTTCACCGAGGACGCGATCTTCCAGGGACTGCACCCCTACGGCGTGGGCAGGGACGCGGTCACCGCGTACTACGCCTCCCAGCCCCTGGGGATGCGCGCCGCCTACCGGATCCTGGAGACCCGGCGGTTCGCGGACGACCTGGTGCTCGGATACCTGGACGTCGAGTTCACGTTCACGGACCGCGACCCCGTCGCCGTCAAGCTCGCCGTCCTCGCACGGCGGCAGGACGACGGCTGGTACCTCGCGCACTACCAGGTCTCCCGCCTGGCGCAGTGAGACGACCCAATTTCATGGGGGTGTGAAGAAGAGCTGTGGCGCCGCTTAAGAAATCCTCGATGGACCAGCGCGCCGCGGTGCGGCAGATTGCTACGCGATTCCACCCCTCTTCCCGGGCCCGGGCCTTCTCGGCATGCCCGCGTCCGGGACTCACCCTCAGGAGCCGTCGCGTGAAGGCGCTGGTCAAGGAGAAGGCGGAGCCCGGACTCTGGCTCACGGACGTCCCGGAGCCCTCCATCGGGCCCGGCGACGTACTGATCAAGGTGCTGCGCACCGGCATCTGCGGCACCGACCTGCACATCCGCTCCTGGGACGGCTGGGCGCAGCAGTCGATCCGCACCCCGCTGGTCGTCGGCCACGAGTTCGTCGGCGAGGTCGTGGAGACCGGCCGGGACGTCGCCGACATCAAGCCCGGCGACCGGGTCAGCGGCGAGGGCCACCTGGTGTGCGGGAAGTGCCGCAACTGCCTGGCCGGCCGCCGCCATCTGTGCCGGGCCACCATAGGTCTCGGCGTCGGACGCGACGGCGCCTTCGCCGAGTACGTCGCCCTGCCCGCCGCCAACGTGTGGGTGCACCGCGTCCCCGTCGACCTCGACGTCGCCGCGATCTTCGACCCGTTCGGCAACGCCGTGCACACCGCGCTGTCCTTCCCGCTGGTCGGCGAGGACGTCCTCATCACCGGCGCCGGCCCGATCGGGCTGATGGCGGCGGCGGTGGCCCGGCACGCCGGCGCCCGCAACGTCGTGATCACCGACGTCAGCGAGGAGCGCCTGGAGCTTGCCCGCAAGATCGGCGTCAGCCTCGCCCTGAACGTCGCCGGCTCCACGATCGCCGACGGCCAGCGCGCCCTCGGCCTGCGCGAGGGCTTCGACATCGGCCTGGAGATGTCCGGCAACCCCGTCGCGATGCGCGACATGATCGCCAACATGACGCACGGCGGCCGGATCGCCATGCTCGGCCTGCCCGCCGAGGAGTTCCCGGTCGACTGGGCCCGCATCGTCACCTCGATGATCACCATCAAGGGCATCTACGGCCGGGAGATGTTCGAGACCTGGTACGCGATGTCGGTGCTGCTGGAGGGCGGCCTCGACCTCGCCCCCGTCATCACCGGCCGCTACGGCTACCGCGACCACGAGGCGGCGTTCGCCGACGCCGCCAGTGGCCGCGGCGGCAAGGTCATCCTCGACTGGACCGCGTAACCCCCCTAGGAGCCTGTCCCATGTTCGACTCCGTGCGCGACGACCTGCGCGCCACCCTCGACGAGATCCGCGCCGCCGGCCTGCACAAGCCGGAGCGGGTGATCGACACCCCGCAGTCCGCGACCGTCAACGTCACCGCGGGCGGCCGCCCCGGCGAGGTCCTCAACTTCTGCGCCAACAACTACCTCGGCCTCGCCGACCACCCCGACGTGATCGCCGCCGCCCACGAGGCGCTGGACCGCTGGGGTTACGGCATGGCCTCGGTCCGCTTCATCTGCGGCACCCAGGAGGTGCACAAGCAGCTGGAGGGCAGGCTCTCCGCGTTCCTCGGCCAGGAGGACACGATCCTGTACTCCTCCTGCTTCGACGCCAACGGTGGTGTCTTCGAGACGCTGCTCGGCCCCGAGGACGCGGTGATCTCCGACGCCCTCAACCACGCCTCCATCATCGACGGCATCCGCCTCTCCAAGGCCCGCCGCTTCCGCTACGCCAACCGCGACATGGCGGACCTGGAAGCCCAGCTCAAGGACGCCTCCGACGCGCGCCGCCGGCTGATCGTCACCGATGGCGTGTTCTCCATGGACGGCTATGTGGCGCCGCTGCGCGAGATCTGCGACCTCGCCGACCGCTACGACGCGATGGTCATGGTCGACGACTCGCACGCGGTCGGCTTCGTCGGCCCCGGCGGCCGGGGCACCCCCGAGCTGCACGGCGTCATGGACCGCGTCGACATCATCACCGGCACCCTCGGCAAGGCCCTCGGCGGCGCGTCCGGCGGCTATGTGGCCGCCCGCGCCGAGATCGTCGCCCTGCTGCGCCAGCGCTCGCGTCCGTACCTCTTCTCCAACACCCTCGCCCCGGTGATCGCGGCGGCCTCCCTGAAGGTCCTGGACCTGCTGGAGTCGGCGGACGACCTGCGGGTGCGGCTGCGCGAGAACACGGAGCTGTTCCGCCGCCGGATGAGCGAGGAGGGCTTCGAGATCCTCCCCGGCGACCACGCCATCGCGCCCGTGATGATCGGCGACGCCTCCAAGGCCGGCCGGCTGGCGGAGCTGCTGCTGGAGCGCGGTGTCTACGTGATCGGCTTCTCGTACCCGGTCGTGCCCCAGGGGCAGGCCCGGATCCGCGTCCAGCTGTCCGCCGCGCACTCGACGGACGACGTGAACCGTGCCGTCGACGCCTTCGTCTCCGCGCGCGCGGAACTGGAGGGCTGAGGCCGGACAGCGGGTGCGCGCCGGAAGACCGGCGTCCGGCGCGCGTCCGACATCTTGCGATAATCGATCCCATGATCGAAGCGCGGCGGCTCCACATCCTCCGTGCGGTGGCCGACCACCGCACCGTGACGGCGGCGGCCGCCGCGCTCTATCTCACCCCGTCGGCGGTGTCCCAGCAGCTCACGGCCCTGGAGCAGGAAACCGGGCACCGCCTGGTCGAGCGCGGCGCCAAGGGCGTACGACTGACCCCGGCAGGGGAGATCCTGCTCAGCCACACCAACGCCGTCCTCGCCCAGCTGGAGCGGGCCGAGGCGGAGCTCGCCGCCTACAGCTCCGGCGCGGCCGGCACGGTCACCGTCGCCTCCTTCGCCACCGGCATCGCCCTGGTCGTCGCGCCGGCGGTGGCCCACCTCGCCCGCACGTCCCCCGGCATCCGCCTGCGCGTCCTGGACGCCGAGGGCGACGCCAGCCTGCCGATGCTGCTGGACCGGCAGATCGACGTGGCCGTCGCCGTCGAGTACCGCGGGGCGCCCGCCGACGACCCCCGGCTCGCCCATGTGCCGCTGTACGCGGAGCCCTTCGACGCGGTCGTCCCGGTCGCCCACCGGCTGGCCGGCGCCGACGTCGTCCCGCTGGCCGAGCTCGCCAAGGACACCTGGATCGGGCCCTATCCCGGCAACCCCTGCCACGACGTGGTCGTGCTGGCCTGTGAGAGCGCCGGGTTCCAGCCGCGCCTCGACCACTCCTCCGACGACTTCCGCGCGGTCGTCGCCCTCGCCTCGGCCGACGCCGGAGTGGCGCTCGTCCCGCGCTCGGCACTGCGCGGCATGGACCTCACCGGGGTCGTCGTCCGCTCCGTGGACGGCGTCGCGCCCACCCGCCGGGTCTTCGCGGCCGTACGGCGTGGCGCGGAGGAACACCCCCTGATCAGCCCGGTCCTCGACGCTCTCGGCGCGGCCGCCCGGGAGTGAGCCCGCCGTAACACGGCCGTCTCATCCGCGGGATACCGTCCCGTCCATGAGACAGACGACCGAAGACGCGGTCGGCACCCGGCTGGCCGCGCGGCTCGCCGCACTGCGGGCCGAACACGGCTGGTCCCTCGACGAGTTGGCGGCCCGCAGCGGAGTCAGCCGCTCCACCCTGTCCCGGGCCGAACGCGGCGAGACCAGCCCCACCGCGACCCAGCTCAACCGGCTGTGCCAGGTGTACGGCCGCACCATGTCCCGCCTGCTCGGCGAGGTCGAGTCCGAGTCGGCACCGGCCCCGGTGGTACGGGTGGCCGACCAGCACATGTGGCGCGACCACACCTCCGGCTTCGTACGCCGGTCGGTGTCGCCGCCGCACATGGGGCTGCGGGCGGAACTGGTGGAGGGACGGCTCGGCCCGGGCGCCGACATCGCCTACGACCGGCCGCCCGTACCGGGCCTTGAGCAGCATCTGTGGGTGCTGGACGGCGTGCTGGAGGTGACGGTGCAAGAGATCGAATACCGGCTGGAGGCGGGGGACTGCCTGCGGACCCGGGTGTGGGGTCCCACGCGCTTCCGGTGCCCCGGCCCCGGCGAGGTCCGCTATCTGCTGGCGGTGGTGCTGCCGTGATCGTGACCCGCCTGGACGCCGACCGGCTGCGCGAGCAAGCCGGGGACCTGGCCGCCCTGCTGGTGGACACCGTGGCGGGCGGCGCCTCGGTCGGCTTCCTCGCCTCCCTCGACCTCGCGGCGGCCCGGACCTGGTGGACGGGCCGCGCGGACGCCGTGGCCGCCGGAGACCTGGCCGTCTGGGTGGCCCGCGACGGCGAGTACGTCGTCGGAACCATCGGCCTCGCCTTCGCCGACAAGCCCAACAGCCGGCACCGGGCCGAAGTGGTCAAGCTGATGGTGCACCGCCGGGCCCGCGGCCGGGGACTGGGCCGCACCCTGCTGACGACCGCGGAGACGGCCGCCGCCGACGCCGGGATCACCCTGCTCCACCTGGACACCGAGACCGGCAGCCCCGCCGAGCGCCTCTACGGTTCGGCGGGCTGGACGCGCGCCGGCGTCATCCCCGACTACGCGACCACCCCGCACGGAGAGCCACGGCCGACCACCCTCTACTACAAGCGACTGGGCGTACCCGCTCCCACCAGCTGAGTGTCAGTGGCAGCCGCTACGGTTCGGGCTATGCCGGACGCCGACGACGTACGCCGTATCGCCCTGTCCCTGCCGGACACGACGGAGAAGATCGCCTGGAGCATGCCCACGTTCCGGGTCGCGGGCAAGATGTTCGCCACGCTGCCCGAGGACGAGACGTCCCTCGCCGTGCGCTGCCCCAAGGAGGAGCGCGACGAACTGGTCCTGGCCGAACCGGACAAGTTCTGGATCGCCGACCACGAGGCCCAGTTCGCGTGGGTACGGGCCCGTATCGCAGCCCTCGACGACGAGGACGAACTGCGCGCCATCCTCGCCGACTCCTGGCGCCAGGCCGCCCCGACGCGGCTCCTCGACGCCTACCCGGAGCTGGGACTGCCGCAGGGGGAGTGAGATCGCCCTGCCGCGCCGCCGGTCCCGCGTGCGATCATCCGGAGAGGGGACGGGGAAGCGGTTCGGGGAGGGATCGAGGGGATGCGCGGGACGCCGCAGCGGACACCGCCGGGTGGGGCCAAGGGCGGGACGCGGACTCCGTCACCGGGGGCGGGGAAGGAGCCGGGCGGAGGCCGGCAGCGGCCGGTCTGGTCCCGTGACTTCGCACTGTTCTTCAGCGCCCGGGCCGTGGCGCAGCTCGGCGACACCATGCTGCCCGTGGCCCTCGCGGCCGGGCTGCTCCAGCACGGACACGGAGCCGGTGCCGTCGGTGCCGCCCTGGCCTCGACGTCCGCCGCCTTCGCCGGGCTGATCGTCTTCGGCGGGGTCGTCGCCGACCGCTTCGACACCCGCCGGCTGATGATCGGCGCCGACCTCGTCCGCGTCTGCACCCAGTCCCTGGCCGCCGCGCTGTTCTTCTCCGGGCACGTCGTGCTCTGGCAGATCTGCGTGATCGGCTTCGTCAACGGTGTGGCGGGCGCCGTGTTCCAGCCCGGCGTCGCCGGCACCGTGCCCCGTCTCGCCACCGACGTCCAGGGAGCGAACGGCGCCATACGGATCGCCGAGGCCGTGGCCCAGCTGGCCGGCCCGGCCCTCGCGGGCGTGCTGGTCGGATTCGCCTCGCCCGGCGGGGTGTTCGCGGCCCACGCCGCCACCTACACGGTGAGCGCCGTCTGCCTCCTGCTGTTGCGGCTGCCCCCGCGGGTCCGGACGGGCGCCGCCCGCGCCCTGAAGGGCGGCCGCGCCTTCCGGGCCGATCTGGTCGAGGGCTGGCGCGAGTTCCGGTCCCGTACCTGGCTGTGGGGCGTCATCGCCGTGTGGTGCCTCTACATGATCACCGTATGGGGCCCGACGACCCCGCTGGTGGCCGCCGAGATCGTCCAGGACCACGGGGCCCGCTCGTACGGCCTGGTCAACTCCGCGCTCGGCGCGGGCACCGTCGTCGGTGGCCTCCTCGCCCTGCGGCTGCGTCCCCGCCGCATGCTGCGCGCCGGCGCGTTCGGCGTCTTCGCGTTCGCGGCCTTCCCGGTGACGGTCGGCGCGGGGCTGTCCGTCGCCGCCATGGCGGCCGGAGCGGCCGTGGCCGGGGTGGGCATGGCGTTCTGGAGCGTGATGTGGGCGACGAGCGTGCAGACGCAGGTCCCGGCGGACGTCCTCAACCGCATCCACGCCTACGACGTGGCGGGCTCCCTGGCGATGATGCCGGTCGGGCAGTCCCTGGCGGGTCCGGCCGCCGGGGCGTTCGGGCCGGACCACGTGCTGCTGGCGGCGGGCGGCATGAGCTTCGTCGTAGCCGCCTCGCTGCTCTGCGTACCCGCGATCCGCGGTCTGGTCCGGGCGGACGCCCCCGGGGACCCGGGCTCGCGGCCGTAAACGGGTGCGCGACCACCGACCCGAGTGCGGTAGAGTTTCCCTGCACGTTCGGCCAGGGGAAACCCCAGGTCAGCGGGGCACCGGGACGTGGCGCAGCTTGGTAGCGCACTTGACTGGGGGTCAAGGGGTCGCAGGTTCAAATCCTGTCGTCCCGACGGTGCGAAAGGGCTTCCGCGGGTTCACACCCACGGAAGCCCTTCTCTGTGTGTGCGGTCAGCAGTAGAGGTTGCCGCCGGGGGTGACGCCGAGGATCTGGGTGAAGCGCTGGTAGGCGTCGACGCGGCTCTGGACCTGGGCGGGGTTCTTCCCGTCGCATTCCAGGCTGCCGTTGATGGAGCGGATGGTCTGGCCGAAGCCGGCCTGGTTGACCATGGCGTTGTGGGGGGTCATGGAGCCGGGGCCGGTCTGGGTGTTCCAGTACCACAGGCCGGTCTTCCAGGCGACGGCCGCCTCGTTCTGCACCCGCCAGGGGTTGTTGAGCAGGTCGATGCCGAGGGCGTCGCCGGCGGCCTTGTAGTTGAAGTTCCACGACAGCTGGATCGGACCCCGCCCGTAGTACGCGGCCTGGCCCGCCGGGCAGCCGTAGGGCTGACCCCAGTCGCAGTAGTGGGGGTAGTTGGCGGTGTTCTGCTCGACGATGTGGACGAGGCCGCCGGTCTCGTGGTTGACGTTGGCGAGGAAGGCGGCGGCCTCCTGCTTCTTGACGGTGTCGCTGCCCGAGTTGGCGAAACCGGGGTAGGCGCTGAGCGCCGCGACCAGGCCGCTGTAGGTGTAGAAGGAGTTCCGGCCCGGGAACATCTGGTTGAACTGGGCCTCGCTGACCACGAATCCGGACGGGTTGCCGCCTCCGCCGCCGCTCGCCGGGGCGTTCCACTTCTGGTTGGCCGCGCCCGTGCAGGTCCAGATCTGCAGCGGGGTGCCGTTGGCGCTGTTGTTGCCCCTCACGTCCAGGCACTTGTCCGCCGCCGGGTTCACGATGTCGCGGGCACCGGAGACCACCCACTGCTGGTTGGCGCCGCCCGTGCAGTCCCACAGATGGACGGCGGCACCGTCCGCGGTGCTGCGGTTGGAGACGTCCAGACATTTGCCGAGCGCGCGCAGGGTGCCGTCACCGGAGTTGGACCAGATCTGGGCGTTGGTGCCGTTGCAGTCGTAGAGCTGGACGGGCGTGCCGTTGGCGCTGTTGGCGCCGGCCACGTCGACGCACTTCCCGGCGAGGCCGGTGATCGAGCCCGCGGCGGCCCGGGCCTCGGGCGCCGCGGTGAGCAGGGCGGCCAGCACGGCGGCGAGCACCGTGAGGACGGCGAGACGGGGTCTGTGCACGGAAGAGGACATGGGTGAGCACACTCCTCGGGTGTCGGGGGGTGGACCGGCCGCCCCTCGGACGAGGGGCGGCCGGAGTCTCGGAATACGCCTTACGGGTAGCTGGGCAGATTCGCCACGTTCGTCGTGGAGTTGGACGGGCCGCCCGTGCCGTTGACGACATGCCGGATGGTGCCGGTGCCGCCGAGGGAGACCGTCACCATGCTGGTGAAGCGCACGCCCGCCCGGTTCGGCGCCTCGATGGCCCGCTCGGCGGTCACGCTCGGGTTGACGTTGAAGAAGCAGTAGCTGCCGAGGCCCCACGCCTGGTGGCTGGTGACCGAGTCGGCGACCTTGTAGGCGGCGTAGCCCTGGGTCGAACCGTTCATCCAGGCCGCCTGGTTGGGCGGGTCGTACGGCATCTCGTTCTGGTAGAAGTACGTCCGGCCGCCGTTGCCGTTCCAGATGGTCTGGTGCTTCTGGTAGTGCTCGACGAACAGGCCGTACGTCGTGACGTCGTCGCCGTTGACGATGAGGCCCGTGTCACCGGTGTTGCTGTTCCATCCGATGCCGTTGCCGTGGTCGCCGCGCCAGATCCACATGTGGTCGCCGATGACGTCGTCGCTGTTGATGACGAGGCTGGTGGTCGCCTTGCCGACGGCGGCGCCGCCGACCCGGAAGTACACGTCGTGCAGCGAGGTCGGGTCGGCGTCGTGTGACGCCGAGGAGTTGGCCGGGCCGACCTCCATGAGGGTGGGGGAGTTGGCGGTGCCCGCGTCGAAGAGGATGCCCGCGACCTTCACGCCGTCGACGTCGGCGACCTTCATCGCGGTGACGCCGTTGTCCGGGATGAACGTGGCGAGGCCCAGGCCGAGGACGACCGTGCCGGGCCGGTTCACCTGGAGCGTCTGGTCGAGGTGGTAGACGCCCGGCGTGACGAGCAGGTTCTTGCCCGCGGCCAGCGCGGCGTTGATGGAGGAGGCGCTCGCGCCCGGCTTGACGATGTGGAAGGTGTCCAGCGACAGCGTGGTGCCGGACGGCGCCCCGTTCGCCCAGCTCACACCGGAGGAGTTGGACCGGACCGACGGCACGAACACCTTGTAGGCGTTGTCGCCGTCGACGTACAGGAAGGGCTTCTCGCGGGTCACCGGGGACTGCGCGACCGTGGTGTACGGGGGCCTGGGGAACGAGGTGTTCGGTACGCCCTGGCTGCCGACGAAGACCATGTTCCAGTTGGAGCCGGTCCAGCTGCCCAGCTGGGAGTTGCGGGTCAGCCACTGCTGCTGGCTGCCGGAGTCGACCTGCCCGTCGACCTTGGTGTCGGCGAACAGGCCGCCGCTGGCCCAGCCGCCGTCGTCCAGCGCCAGGTCGCCGCGCAGATGCATCCGGCGGTACGGGGCCGCCTGCGAGACCGCCCAGCGGTCACGGCCGCCGGCCGGGTTCACGGACAGGTTCTCGGCGCCGCGCCAGAAGTTCTGGGTGGCGTTCTGCGGCGGGAACCAGTCGGCCTCGACATGCACCGCGCCGTTGACGTTGACCGCGTCCGGGCTGAGGCCCAGACCGGCGACCTGGGTGTAGAAGCCGACGTTGACGTCGGCGTCGTAGGAGCCCGGCTTGAACAGCACCGCGTGCCGCTGGGTGCCGAACTGGTTGGTCTCCTGCTGCTGGAAGATCGAGTTGAGCTTGCTCTGGATGGCCGACGCGGACATCGACGGGTCGAACACGGCGACGTTCGGGCCGAGGTCCGGGGCCGCCGTCGACTGGTTCACGGGCACCACCTGGAAACGCTGGGCGGCGCTGCCGTTGCACGTGTACTGCACGAACTGCACGCTGTCGGCGAGCGAGGCGCCCGGGTCGTCCAGGCACTTGCCGCTGTGCCGGTTGACGAACCGGTAGGCGCCGCCGCCCAGTTCGACCGGCAGCCACTGCTGGTTGGCGCCGCCGCCGTAGGCCCACAGATGCACGGGCGCGCCGTCGGCGGTGGAGACGTCGGCGACGTCCACGACCTGCGCGGTGTTGTTGCGGTTGTTGATGCGGACGTAGCCGTCGCTGGTGGTCGTGAAACTCCACTGCTGGGCCGTGGTGTTGTTGCACGCGTACTGCTGCACGGCGGTGCCGTTGGCGGTGGCGGCCGCCCGGGCGTCCAGGCACCGGCCGCTCGCGGCGTTCATCACGGTGGCGAACTGGGTGGGCAGCGCGGCGGCGGCGCCGGCCGCCGCGCCCGCGGGCGCGGGCGCCGAACCGAGCAGCGAGGCGGCGGCCACGGTGACGAGCGTGGCCGCGCCGGATCTGCGCAGGCGTCGCAGGGCGCGGGGCATCAAGGTGTGCACGGGCTCTCCTTGCCGGGCGAAGGCGGGTTGGGGGGTCCCGGGCCGGGGGTCCGGGTGGTTCCGACGCAGGTGGAAAGGCGGCTCAGCCGGTGCGGGGGTCAGGGATTCCGGGCATGCGGGTGGCCCTCCGTGGGGGGTGTGCGGCCATGGCCGCGTTCATGCCGTGAACGGTGAACGCGGCACGCGCCGGTCTGGCTGACCCGTGAACCTAAAGGTATGGACCACTTTCGTCAAGACATGAAGTAAGCAGGTGTGCGGGGGAGTTGAGGCAGGCGGGAGGGAGTGGGGGCGCGGAAGGGGTGATACCCGCTCAGCTCGGTCCCGCGAACCGGTCCATCAGCGCGTCCAGGCCGTCCGTCAGATCCGCCCGCCCGGCCCGCTCGGCGAGCGCGGGAGCGGTGGCGCGCAGGCGTGGCAGCTCCCGCGGATCCATGTGGTGCAGCCCCAGCCGGAACCCGGACTCCGGCTCCTGCGGGTTGTCCACCATGGCCTGCAGCTCCACCGACACATAGCCGAGCACCCACCCCGTGAAGGCGCGGAAGAGCCGCGCCGAGCGGGCCGTGTCGAACCCGGCCTGCTCGAACAGTGTCAGCACCCGCTCGTGATGCCGCAGTGTCGCCGCCGGGCGCCGGGCGAGCGGCACGGCCAGCATTCGCGTGGAGAGCAGCGGCACGACCTGCGGATGGTCCAGGCAGATGTCGTACGTCGCCAGCGCCACCCGGCGCAGCTCGGCCCGCCAGCCGTCGGCCGCCTCCCCGGCGCTCAGCCGGCCCTCCAGCTCCGCGTGCAGGGCCTCCACCAGGCCGTCCAGCAGGGCGTCCTTCGAGGAGGCGTAGCGGTACAGGGCCATTGCCTCGACGCCCAGTTCGGCGCCGAGCCGGCGCATGCTCAGGGCCGACAGGCCTTCCCGGTCGACCAGGCGCAGGGCCGCGCCGAGGACGCGCTCGCGGTTCAGCCGGCCGTAGCGGCCCCGGTCGCTGGCGCGCCGCGCCGGTCCCGGTCCGGGCTCCTTCGCCATCGCCGACCTCCTCGCCGTCACCCCGCGCGACCGTACGGTTACGCCGTCAACGTACGCGATCCGGGGCCGTCCGGCCCGGTTGCCGGGCCCGAACGGCCGCGTAACATGTACATATACGCCGTAAACGGGTGTCGTAAACACATGGGCGAGTGACCGTCATGAGCGCACCCATCGAGGACTACGCCCTCATCAGTGATCTGGAGACAGCGGCCCTGGTCGGCCGGGACGGCTCGGTCGACTGGCTGTGCCTGCCCCGGTTCGACTCGCCGGCCTCCCTGGCCGCCCTGCTGGGCACCCGGGACAACGGCACCTGGCGGCTCGCCCCGCTCGGCGCCGGCCGCTGCACCGACCGGCGCTACCGGCACGACACCCTGCTGCTCCAGTCGCGCTGGACGACACCCACCGGCACCGTGCGGGTCACCGACTTCATGCCGCCTCGCACCGGGCTGCCCTGCGTCGTCCGCCTCGTCGAAGGGGTGTCCGGGACCGTCTCCCTGCGCAGCGAGCTGCGGCTGCGGTTCCACCAGGGCCGGGTCGTGCCCTGGATCCGCGCCGTCGAGGGCTGCTCGGTGGCGATCGCCGGACCGGACGCCGTCTGGCTCGGCACCGAAGGCCCCGTCGAGCGGTCCGGCGCCGACGACCGTACGGTTCACGACTTCACCGTCACGGCCGGCCGGCGCGTCGCGCTCACCCTGGTCTGGTCGCCGTCCCACCGGCCCGGACCGCCCGCGCCACTGGCCGTCCCCGCCGAGACGATGCTCAAGGAGACCGCCGACTTCTGGCGGCGCTGGACCGCCCAGTGCCGCTACGACGGCCCCTGGCGGGACGCGGTCGTACGGTCCCTGATCACGCTGAAGGCGCTCATCTACGCGCCCACCGGCGGGGTCGTCGCCGCCCCCACCACGTCCCTGCCCGGCCGGATCGGCGGCGACCTCAACTGGGACTACCGGTACTGCTGGCTGCGGGACTCCGCCATGACCCTGTCCTGCCTGCTGCGCAACGGCTACCGCGAGGAGGCCACGGCCTGGGTCGACTGGCTGGTGCGCGCCGTCGCGGGCGACCCCGCCGACCTCCAGACCGTGTACGGCGTCGGGGGTCAGCGGCTGCTCCCCGAGACCGAGGCGCCCTGGCTGCCCGGCTACGAGGGCTCCCAGCCCGTCCGCTTCGGCAACTCCGCTGCCGGTCAGTACCAGTTGGACGTCTACGGCGAGGTCCTGGACGCCCTGTGCCTGTCCCTGCGGGCCGGCATCGACCTGCCCGGCCATGTGTGGAGCCTCGTCGAGGCCCTGATGGGGCATCTGCTGCGGCACTGGCGCGAACCCGACCAGGGACTGTGGCAACTGCGCGGGTCACGACGGCAGTTCACCCACTCCAAGGTGATGGCCTGGGTCGCCGCCGACCGGGGGCTGCGGATGGGCCGGATGCTCGGCCGCGACGGGGCCCGCGAACGGTGGCGGGCCATGCGCGACCAGATCCACCGCGAGGTCTGCCGCGAGGGCTGGGACCCCGCCCGCCGTGCCTTCACCCAGTCCTACGGCTCCGCCACGCTGGACGCCTCCGCGCTGCTGATCCCCCGGCTCGGCTTCCTGCCGCCCGAGGACCCACGGGTGCGCGGCACGGTCTCCGCGATGCGCACCCTCGGCCACCGTGGCTTCGTACGCCGCTACACGCCCGGCCGGGGCGCCGAGGACGGCCCCGAGGACGGCCCTGAGGGCGCCTTCGTGGCCTGTTCGCTCTGGTACGCCGACGCCCTCGCCGCGACCGGCCGGACCGGGCAGGCCCGCGAGGCGTTCGAGCGGGTCCTCGCCATCCGCAACGACGTCGGTCTGCTCGCCGAGCAGTGGGACCCGGACGCCGGCCGCCAACTCGGCAACGCGCCCCAGGCGTTCAGTCACATCGCCCTGGTGGAGACGGCGTCCGCTCTGACTCCCCGTACCCGTACGGATTGAGCTGCTGGAACCGCCAGGCGTCCCGGCACATGTCGTCCAGGCCGCGGGTCGGCCGCCAGCCCCAGGCACGCGCCACCGCGCCCGCGTCCGCGACCAGTTCGGCCACATCGCCGGGGCGCCGGGGCCCGACCTCGTACGGCACCCGCCAGCCGGTCGCCCGCGAGAACGCGGCGACGACCTCCAGGACGGAACGGCCCTCGCCCAGGCCCAGGTTGAACACGTGCATGCCCGCCGCGTCGCCGAGGTGGTCCAGCGCCAGCCGGTACGCGCCGACCGCGTCCATGATGTGCAGATAGTCGCGGACCGTCGTCCCGTCACGCGTCGGATAGTCGTCGCCGAACACCCGCAGCAGCTCCCGCCGGCCGCCGGCGACCCGCGCGAGCGACGGCAGCAGATTGTCGGGCTCACCGGGCGGATCGGGGCCCAGCAGACCGCTGGGGTGGGCGCCCGCCGGATTGGCGTACCGCAGGCACAGCACCGTGTAGTCCGGCCGCCTGCGGCACACGTCGGCCAGGATCTGCTCGCACGCCCACTTCGACGCGGCGTACGGGCTCATCGGCCGCACCGGCGTCGACTCGTCGAGCGGACCGTGGCCGGCGTCGCCGTAGACCGCGCACGACGACGAGAAGATCAGGCGGCGCACCCCGTGCTCGTCCATGGCCTGCAGCAGGGAGGTGGTGGCGCCGACGTTGCTGTCGTAGTACTCGACGGGCATGCGCGTGGACGCGCTCACCGAGCGCAGTCCGGCGCAGTGCACCACGGCGTCCACGGCGTGCCGGTCGAAGACGGCCGACAGCGCCCGGCGGTCCCGGACGTCCAGCTCGTACACGGCGCCGACGAACCGCCCGGCGATCCGCTCCAGCCGCTGGAGCACCCGCGGGCTGCTGTGGGAGTAGTCGTCGACCACGATCACCTCGTAGCCGTGGTCGAGCAGATCGACGCAGGCGTGGCTGCCGAGGAACCCCGCACCGCCGGTGACGAGGACCGTCGACGGTTTACTCACCGGCTCGCCGCGCGTCATGGGCAGCCGCTCCCGGATCGCTCACAACGTCGTACATTTACGACGTATACCTCGACTATGCGCCTCGCCTCCGGCAGCGTCAAACGAACCGGCGACCGCGCCCGGCGGCCGCCGTCCCGCCCGTCAGACCACGCAGCCCACGTGCGCCAGCGCCTGCTTCAGCAGCACGCCGTGCCCGCCCGGCATCTCGCTCTGCACCGCCGGTGACAGCGCCTCCTGGGGGCTGAACCAGACCAGGTCGAGGGCGTCCTGCCGGGGCCGGCAGTCGCCGCTGACCGGGACGATGTACGCGAGGGACACCGCGTGCTGACGGGGGTCGTGGTACGGCGTGATGCCCTGCGTGGGGAAGTACTCGGCCACGGTGAACGGCTGGAGCGCGGTCGGCACCCGGGGCAGCGCCACCGGTCCGAGGTCCTTCTCCAGGTGGCGCAGCAGCGCGTCCCGGACCCGCTCGTGGTGCAGTACGCGGCCGGAGACCAGGGTCCGGCTGACCGTTCCGTCGGGTCCGATGCGCAGCAGCAGGCCGATGCTGGTGACCTCGCCGCTGTCGTCGACGCGCACGGGCACCGCCTCGACGTACAGGATCGGCATGCGGGCGCGTGCCTGCTCCAGGTCGTCCGTGGACAGCCAGCCGGGCGTGGTTTCGGTCATGTCAGACATTGCTTGATCATACTTTCCGGGAGTGCGGACGCTCGGTCGTGGTCGGGTCGGCGGACGGTTCGGCGGAGGAGAGACCGTACAGGCGGCGGGCGTTGTCGCCGGCCGTCCACGCGGCGATGCGCAGCGCGTCCGGCAGGCTCAGGTCGTCGCTGTCCACCCGGTCCTGGAGCAGCTCACCCAGGCCGCGGCGGAACGCCAGGGCCCCCAGGGTGTGGAACTCGGCCAGGCCGTAGGCGTCGGAGCTGTAGAGCAGTTTGCGGAACGGCGTGATCTCCAGTGCCTCCGCGAGCACGGCCCGCGCCCGGGCCGGGCCGACATGGTGCAGGGCGAGCCCCACGTCCAGATACACATGGTCGAGGACGGCCGCCAGATAGGCGGCCTCACGCTGGTACGGCCAGCAGTGCAGGAACAGCACCGGGATCGCGCCCCTCATGAGGTGCAGCCAGTCGGTCAGCAGGACCGGATTCGCCCGCTGCAGCCGCAGATCGGCGTCACCGAACCCGGTGTGCAGCTGCAGGGGCAGGCCGAGGTCGACCGCCGTCCACAGCAGATGCCGGGTCAGGACCGGGTCGGACAGGCGTCCGCCGTCCCTCAGCCACTGCCGGGCCGAGGCGGTGACCAGGGCGCCGGTGGGACGCGCCGGCTCCAGGTCGAGGCCGGTGCGGTACGCCGCCACCGACTTCACTGCCACCACCTCGGGACGGCGGACGGCGTCCTCGAGGGCCGCGTGGAAGGCGTCGGCGTACTCGTCGGGCCCGACCCCCGAGGCCGCGACCGACTCGGCGACGGCCTCCAGGCGGACCACCACATGGGGGGTGGCCCCGGCCGCCTCCGCGAGCTGCCCGGGTGTGGTGAGCGGCACCGGTGTATAGCCGGTGTCCACACAGAGCGCCGCCACACCCGCCGCCCGCAGGAACCGCCGGTTCACCTCCGCCGTGCCCAGCTCGGCGCGCCGGGTCAGGTAGGCGTCGGCGGGGGCGTGCCGGGGCAGATCGAGCAGGGGAGCGCAGTCCCGGCGTACGGACAGCCCCACCGGGGTGTCGAAGGCGGAGCCGTGGGGCCCCGGCTCGCCCTCGGTGAGCAGGGCGTCGAAGCCGGCGCGGTCCAGGTCCCCGGTGACCACCCCGTGGCAGTGGTGGTCGACCAGCGGCATGGCCGCGAGCGCCTCGTGGACCGGTCCGGTGCCGCCCACGTCAGTACACCCACCGGTAGGCCGCCGCGACCCCGTCGTCGTCCAGCCCGTCGACCCGCGCGATCTCGCCCTCCCGTACGGCCGTCACGGCGTCGGCGAGGACCGGCCCGAGTGCTCCGCGCAGCACCCCGTCGGTACGGAACTCCCCGACGGCCTCGCCCAGCGAGACGGGCAGCCGACGCACCCCGAGCGCCGCTGCCTCCCGGGCGTCCAGGTGCGCGGGATCGCCGGTGATCTCCTCGGGCAGCCGCGCGTCCGCCGTCATGCCGTCGAGGCCGGCGGCGATCAGACAGCCCAGCGCGAGATACGGGTTGGCGGCCAGGTCGACCGGCTTGACCTCGATGTTCGCGGTCTGCTCGCGCCGGCCCACGGTGCCGGTCACCAGGCGCAGCCCGGCCTCCCGGGTCTCCCTGCCCCACGCCGTGAACGCGCCCGCCCACTGCGAGGGCCGCAGCCGCAGATAGCTCGCCGGGCTCGGCGCGGTCACCGCGGTCAGCGCCGGCAGCCGGCCCAGCACGCCGGCGGCGAACGACTCGGCCTCGGGGCGCATCCCGTGGCGGCGGTCGCCACCCGCGTGCAGATTGACGCCCTCGCGCCAGACGGACAGATGGACGTGACCGCCGTTGCCGACGCCCCGCCCGAGCAGCGCGGGCGCGAACGACACCGCGAGTCCGTGGCGCCGCGCCACCGCACGGATCGTCTGCCGCACCAGCACACTCCGGTCGGCCGCCGCGACCGGGTCCAGTGCGGCCACCGACAGCTCGAACTGCCCGGCCGCGTACTCGGGATGGAACTGCTCGGTCTCGACCCCCTGCCGGGCCAGCGCCGCCAGCAGCTCCGCGGCGCAGTCGCTCAGCTCCACCTGCCGGGCGACGCCGTACGCGGGAGCCGTGACCGCGGGCACGAAGGCCCCGTCGGGACCCGGCGGACGGGCGAAGACCCACTCGATCTCGATGCTCGCCCGGAACGTCACCCCGTGCCGCTCGGCGGCCTCCCGGACCGTCCGCCGCAGAAACGTACGGGCGCACGCCGGATGCGGCTCGCCCTCCTGGGTGATCCGGTCGACCGGAGCCCAGGCCCAGCCGGGCTGCGCGGCCAGCTCGACCAGCGCGGTGAGATCCGGGTACAGGCGCAGATCGCCGTCCGGGGAGCCGAGAACGTCCGTGGTCACGATGGAGTCGTCCGCGAGGAACGTGTCGAAGACGGGCGACATCCCGACGCCCCAGGCCGCCGCCGAGGGCAGCTTGGCCGTCGGGACCGTCTTCACCCGGCCGATCCCCGCCGTGTCCACGTACGCCAGCACGACCCCGTGCACACCCCGGCCCGCCAGCTCGCCGCTCAGCGCGGTGGCCCGTTCGACGTCCCCGGGACGCCCTCCCGGGACGGGGTCGGCAAGGGTGGTCATACGGTCTCCTCGACGAGCTCGGCCGCCGGGGCGGGCGGTGCGGTGGGGCGGGTCAGGGCTTCACGGCCACCGCGCCGTACTGCGGCACCGGGGCGGGGGAGCCGTCGGCCCGCCACTGGGCGCAGGAGACCATGCCCGGCTCCAGCAGCTCCAGTCCCTCGAAGAAGGCGGCGATGTCCTCGCCGCTGCGGGCCGTGATCGGCGGGGTGGCGTTCTCGTTCCAGAACTTCATCGCCGGGATCTGGCCCTCGCCGCCGAGCTCCGCGTCGAACGTGGGGTGCGTCAGCACCAGCAGGCTGCCGGAGGGGACGGCGGCCATGACGCGCCGCACGATGTCCCGGGCCCGGTCGTAGTCCAGCACGAAGTTGAGGATGCCCAGCATCATCACGGCGACCGGCTCGGTGAAGTCCAGCGTCTCGCCCGCCCGTTCCACGATGGCGTCCGCGTCGTGCACGTCGGCGTCGATGTACGCGGTGACGCCGTCCCGGGTGCCGGTCAGCAGGGTCCGGGCGTGCACCAGCACGATCGGGTCGTTGTCGACGTACACGATCCGGGACTCGGGGGCGATCCGCTGGGCGATCTCATGCGTGTTGTCGGCCGTCGGCAGCCCGGTGCCGATGTCGAGGAACTGCCGTACGCCGCGTTCCCCGGCCACGTGGGCGACCGCCCGGCCGAGGAACTCGCGGTCCGCGCGCGCGATGTCACGGATGATCGGGAACATCCCGGCCACCTGCTCGCCCACCTGCTGGTCGACCTCGTAGTTGTCCTTGCCGCCGATCCAGTAGTTCCACACACGCGCGTTGTGCGCCACACCGGTGTTCAGCCTCGCCGACCCGCCCGACGGGGTGTGGCCATCGCTCACGACTCGTCCTCTCCTCGCACGCACGACCGAAACCGGCCATCACCGCCATTGTGCCGCTCCGTTGATCACGTTGTCCCGGGAATCGGCACAGCCGGTACGTCGTCGGCGTGCGGGCGGGGCGCCGTCGGCGCGTCAGTCGAACTGGCTGGGCGAGGCCGCCGGGGACTTGCCGGCCAGGACGTCCTGGAGCCGCTGTGTGCCCAGCTGCACCGCCGACCGCACCGAGTCGTCCTCGTCGCCGTCGGTGCCGCCCGCCGTGACCGTGATCGCGTTGTCGCCCACCCGGACCGCCGCCACGTCCAGGGTCAGTGTGGCCTCCGTGCCGTCGACCGGGCCGCGCACCGTGACCCTGAGGCCCTCACGGGCGTCGCCCACCGAGGGCAGGGAGCTCTCGGTGACCTGGACGGTCCGCTTCTCGCCGTTCTCGGTCATGGTGAACTGGTCGCATTCGGTGCGGCAGTTCGGCCATCCAGTCCAGGGAGTCCTGGACGTCCGTCCGGTCGTAGGCGGCGACCTGGTACAGCAGCCGCGAGTCGCCCTCGGTGAAGCCGCGCAGCGCGTTGGCGCCGGACGGCCTGCCCAGCAGGTCGTCGTCGAACAGCGAGTCCATCAGCCGCTGGCAGTCGGCGGCGTCCGTCTTGGCGGACAGGAAGTCGGAGACGTCGACCTTGCCGATCAGCAGCCCGTCGTGCCAGTTCTCCGCCTCCGTGTCCTTCACCTGCGTCCAGTCGTCCTCGATGTCCGCCGCCGTGATCAGCGCGGTCTCGGCGCCGGACTCGGTGAGGGTGCCCGTCGGCGAACCGGACGGCGAGCCCGTCGGAGATCCGGTCGGTGACTCCGTCTGCTGCCGGGCGGCGGCGGGCGACGCGCTGATTCCCGCGGCCCCCGCCTCCCGGCCGTCCTCCTGGGCACAGGCGGCCGTGGCGAACAGGGCGCCCGCCGCCAGGGCCGTGGACGACAGGACGTGGGCGAGTCGGACGGTACGACGGGTCATCGGGAGTGCCTCCTGAAGTCGGGACGCGTGTCCCGTTCAGCCCATCACCGGCCCCGCACGCCCACCATCGGCCACGGCCCGTTCGGGTGAGAGCACCCGGACGGGCCGTGATCAGGGTCTTCGCGGCTTCGACAACGCTCGTGATCGATGGGACTAGGGCTTCAGTGGGTCGTGCCCGATGGTCATGAGCTCGTGTCGGTGCCGGGTCTGCTGCGGCTCGGGTTCGTTCTCCAGGTCGGCGCGCTCGGACACGGTGTCCACGACGTCGTACATCACCTGGATGTCGTCGTCCGTGAGATCGGTCCGGCGCTTCTGGAGGATCGCGAGGACATGCTGCCCGGTGGGGTTGCCCGCTTGGTCCGGCAGCGGCTCGGCCGTCTCGTCCGCGTCGCTGACCCGCAGCCAGGCGGCGAGTTCCTGCGAGGTCATGTTCACGACGCGGTGGAAGTCCTCCCACAGCGCGTCGAGTTCGAGGGCGTCCGTCACGGGGTGTTCCTTTCTCCTCGAGTCACGTGTCTCCTTGAGTCGCCCGTCTCAGCCGTCGCTCGGCCAGTTCTCGGCGTCGAACATCCAGCGCTGCTTCTCCAGGTCGCTGGTGATGGTGATGAGCAGGTCCTGGGTCACCGGGTCCGGCTCGGCGGTCGCCGCGACGCGCTCGCGCAGCCGCGTGACGGCCGAGCCGAGGGCGTCCACGACCAGCTGCACGACCCGGGTGTCCCGCAGCCAGCCCGCCTCGGGACCGGGCAGCGCGAAGGCGCCGGCGATGGTCTCCGGGCGGCCGTCGGGCGCCACCCCGATCGCGGCGCAGCGCTCCGCGACCGTGTCGGCGTGTGTCCGGGCCAGCGTCACCACCTCGTCGAGCTGGAGGTGGATGGAGCGGAAGCGCGGGCCGACGATGGCCCAGTGCGCCTGCTTCCCGATCAGGGAGAGCCCGAGAAGATCGACGAGGGTGTCCTGGAGAGCGTCCCCGGCGACCTTGCGGGCCGCCTCCGGAAGGGTGCTGGTGACCATGGCCATGTCGAGCCCCTCTCTGGCGTGGTCGAGCGTGGTCGAGGCCGGCGGAGCGGTGCGGCCGGCGGAGCGGTGCGGCACCTTCCGTCACAGCGATGCCGCGACCACTCCTGCGTGCGCGGGTGCCCCGAGCGAACCGGTGCAAAACGTACGGCGGCCCGGTGGCCGCGCGGGCCGCCCACCGTGGTCGTACGGCCCCGGGGCGGCGTATCTTCCCAGCGGGGCGACAGTCGGTCTATAGTCCGAAACTAGCGGTGCTAATTAACGGGGTGCCGCTGCCACCCGCCCGGTCAGGAGTCCAGTCGTGCGTCC
Organism: Streptomyces sp. RK62; assembly: GCF_018070255.1. Lineage (NCBI taxonomy): Bacteria > Bacillati > Actinomycetota > Actinomycetes > Kitasatosporales > Streptomycetaceae > Streptomyces > Streptomyces sp. RK62. The sequence continues at coordinate 317,175 of NZ_JAGPYD010000001.1, forward strand.
CGTCCACTTCGCGGCCGCCCGCCGCACCCCCATCGGCAAACTGCGCGGAGCCCTGTCGTCCGTCCGCCCCGACGACCTCGCCGCCGCCGTGATCCGGGGCATCGTCGCCGACGTCCCCGCGCTGGACCCCGCGCGCGTCGACGACGTCTACTGGGGCGCCGCCAACCAGGCCGGCGAGGACAACCGCAACGTGGCCCGGATGGCGGCCCTGCTGGCCGGACTGCCCGACTCGGTGCCCGGCGCCACCGTGAACCGTCTGTGCGCGTCCGGCCTCGAGGCGGTCACGACGGCCGCCCGGACCATCGCGGCGGGCGAGGCCGACATCGTGCTCGCCGGCGGCTCCGAGTCCATGAGCCGCGCCCCCTTCGTCCTGCCCCGCCCCGACGAGGCGCTGCCCCACCGCATCGAGACCGTCGACACCCGCCTCGGCTGGCGGCTGGTCAACCCGGCCATGAAGGACCTGCACGGCCTGCTGTCCATGGGCGAGACCGCCGAGGAGGTCGCCCGGCGCCACGGCGTCTCCCGCGAGCGCCAGGACGAGTTCGCGCTCCGCAGCCACCAGCGGGCCGCCGAGGCCCGTAAGAACGGGCACTTCGACGACGAGATCCTGCCCGTGGAGCGCCCCGACGGCGTGGTCGTCGACAGCGACGAGTGCATCCGCGAGGACACCTCCTACGAGAAGCTGTCCCGGCTCAAGCCCGTCTTCCGCGCGGACGGCACGGTCACCGCCGGCAACGCCTCCCCGATGAACGACGGGGCCGCCGGACTCCTCCTGGTCAGCGAGGAGGCGCTGAACGACCTCGGCCTGGAGTCCCTCGGCCGCTATGTCGCGGGCGGCTCGGCCGGCGTCCACCCCGACGTCATGGGCATCGGCCCGGTCCCCGCCACCCGCAAGGTCCTCGACCGGGCCGGCTGGACCGTCGCCGACGTCCAGGAGGCCGAGTTCAACGAGGCGTTCGCCGCACAGGCCCTGGCCAGCGTCGACGCCCTCGGCATCGACCCCGACCTGGTCAACGCGAGCGGCGGCGCCATCGCCCTCGGGCACCCGCTGGGCTGCTCCGGCGCCCGGATCCTGACCACCCTCCTGCACCGGATGCGCCGCACCGGCGCCGAACGCGGCCTCGCCACGATGTGCGTCGGCGTCGGCCAGGGCAGCGCGGTACTGGTCGAACGGCACTGAGCCGGCCCGGCGCGCCCCGCCGGTGATCTCCCCGCCGGCGGTCTCCCAGCAGGCGAGACGGACTACCAGGACCTGATGTCCGCACATACCATCGGTCCCCGCATGGACACGATGACGCTGTGGCACATCACCGGCTGGGAGTTCGCCGCCCTCGCCGGCGCGGCCCTCCTGGTCGGCTTCTCCAAGACCGCCGTGAGCGGCGCCAACACGGTCAGTCTGGCGATCTTCGCCGCCGTACTGCCCGCCCGCGCCTCCACCGGGGTCCTGCTGCCGATCCTGATCGCCGGTGACGTGCTCGCCGTCCTCACCTATCGGCGGCACGCCCACTGGCCCACGCTGTGGCGCCTGTTCCCGGCGGTCGCGGCCGGCGTCGTGTGCGGCACGCTGTTCCTGGTGTGGGCCGACGACGGCGCCGTCCGCACCTCGATCGGCGCGATCCTGCTGATGATGGCGGCCGTGACCGTGTGGCGCCGCCGAGCGGCCGAGCGGGAGGCCGACCCGGACGCCGTCATCACCCGCTCCGGTCGCCTCAAGGCCCGCTCCTACGGTGTCCTCGGCGGCTTCACCACGATGGTCGCCAACGCGGGCGGCCCGGTGATGTCGATGTATCTGCTGTCGGCCGGCTTCCGCAAGCTCGGCTTCCTCGGCACCTCCGCCTTCTTCTTCCTGATCGTCAACACCTCCAAGGTGCCGTTCAGTGCCGGGCTCGGCCTGATCGACGGCTCCTCGCTGCTGCTCGACGCCGCGCTGGTGCTGTTCGTCGTCCCCGGCGCGCTGCTCGGCACCTGGGCCGTCGGCCGGATCAACCAGCGGCTGTTCGAACAGCTGGTGATCGCGGCGACGGTCGTGGGCGGGCTCCAACTGCTGCTGCGCTGACGCCCGCCGCCCTCGCGCCCAGGGGACAGGAGGCTCAGGGCGCGATCCCGACCCCTTCGACCCTGCTCCAGGCCCGCTCCTGAGCGGCCGTCATGGCCGGCCACCGCAGACCGCCCGGACGCGGCTCCACCCGCGAGGCGTACGGCCCGGGGCGGAACGCCGGATCGTAGAAGCAGCCCGTGCCGTACGTCCGGTCGAACGCCGCGCACGACGCCGCCAGGGACCGGGGCGTCGGCCGGTGCCCCGTACGCACCCAGGTGTCCAGCGCCGTGACCGAGGTGGCGTACTCGGCGTCGCTGAGCGCGCTGTGCTCGTGCTCCCGCGTGAACGACTGCACCAGCCACCGGTCCCGTCCGGCGCCTCGCAGCGTGTCCCGGTACGCCGCCTCGTGCTCCACGAACGCCGTCGGGTCGTCGATCGCGTGCATCGTCAGCACCGGCACCCCGACCCGCCCGGTCAGATCGCTGTCGTACGACAGATCGCGTACGGCCGTCGGGTCGGGGGAGAAGCGCTCCACGCCGGCGTTCAGCGCCGCGTCGTCGTGCGAACCGGAGTACCGCACCCCCTGGTTCCCGAACGGGTTACGGCCGCCGAGGCGCTCGTGCACGATGTCGCGGAACGTGAAGGTCGCGAACCGCAGATGGGACTCCAGCGTGCGCTCCGGGACGCCGGTGACCGCGAGGATGTCGTCGAGGTTGCGCTGCTGGAGCGCGCTGCGCTCGGCCGGCGCGGAGGCGTAGCCGGTGCACTCCTGGAGCCGGGCGCGCAGCCCCGCCGACGTCATGGTCGACCCGGCCCGCAGCCCCTGCCACAGCGGGTACTGCGGCTCGGTCGGGCGTGGGTGGTTGCCGCAGTAGTACTGGTAGACGACGCGCAGGTCGACCCGGTAGTCGTAGCCGCGCGACCCGCCGCCGAGGACGCCGTTGGTGAGGAGCGCCCCGTCGTAGGCACCGCCCCGGCGGCCGTACGTCTCCACGACCTTCGCGGCGACGTCGCCACCCCACGACTGGCCGTGCACGAAGGTGCGCCGGGGCCGCCCGAACTCCCCGACGAACACCTTCCTCACGCTCTCCGTGTCGGCGGCCGCCATCCGCGTCCCGTACCCGCCCCGCCGGTACGACGAGCCCGCCCAGGCGTACCCCTCCTTCACCATCACCGACCAGCGGCCCAGGTCGTCCAGGCTGCGCGCCGGGTCGGACTCCGCGCCGAGGTCGGGGCCGCCGTGCGCGTGCACCACCAGCGAGCCGTTCCAGTCGGTGGGCACCGCGAGGGCGTAGTAGGCGCCGTTCGCGTCCCGGCCGGTGTAGCAGTCGGCCCGCCCGGCGAGTTGGTCCGGGCAGGCGGCGCGCACCGGCGCGGCGGTCTCCCCGCGCGCCTGGGAGGCCCCGGCCAGCAGCCCGGCGGCGAGCGTCCCCGCCAGTACGGCGGCCAGCGTGGTGCGCCGGGCGGCCGTCACCGGGACCGGGACCGATCTGCGGATCACTGCCTGCGTTCTCGTCGTCCAGTCCAAGACGCTGCTCCTCGCCTTCGCGTTCGCCCTTGTCCTCGGCCACGCTGACGCGTCGTCGAGCCGTGCGCGGCGATGCTAGGGAGCGGGAGGACGCGCCCACCACGGTCCGGCCGTTGTGTTCATAGTGTTCGTCCGACGTCAGGGCGCCGACACACCTTGGACGCCCACCTCGTACGCTCGCCACATGTCCCCGCGCCACATCCTTCTCCTCGGCGGCACCACCGAGGCGCGTGAACTCGCCGCGGTGCTCGCGGCGCACCCCGGCGTGCGCGTCACCACCTCGCTCGCCGGACGCGTGTCCCGCCCCGGCGCGGTCGCGGGGGACGTACGCGTCGGGGGCTTCGGCGGCGCAGAGGGCCTGGCGGCGTGGCTGCGCGCCGAGGAGGTGGACACGGTGGTCGACGCCACGCACCCCTTCGCCGCGTCGATCACCGCGAACGCGGTCCGCGCCGCGCGGGCCACGGGCGTCCCGGCCGTCGTCCTGCGCCGCCCCGGCTGGCGCCCCGAGCCCGGCGACCGCTGGCGCGAGGCCGCCTCACTCGCCGAGGCCGCCGCGCTTCTGCCGGGTCTCGGGCACCGGGTCCTGCTGACGACCGGCCGCATCGGCCTGGCCGCCTTCGCCCACCTCGACGGTCAGCGGTTCGTCGTCCGCTGCGTCGAACCGCCCGAGCCGCCCATGCCCCCGCACACCGAAGTGCTGCTGGCACGCGGCCCGTTCACGGTGTCCGGTGAGACGGAGCTGCTGCGCGACCACCGCATCGACGTACTCGTCACCAAGGACAGCGGCGGCGCGGCGACCGCGCCCAAACTCACGGCCGCCCGCCGGCTGGGCCTCCCCGTGGTGGTCGTACGCCGCCCCGCGCTCCCGGAGGGAGTGGAGGCGGTACCGGCCGTGAGGGGCGTCCTGGAACGGCTCGGCCTGGCCGACCGGACCGTGTGACCGTCACCTGGTCAGCGTCTCGAAGCCCGCGGCGGCACAGTAGGCGACGGCCTCGCCCTCGGCGTGCGTGTCGCCGCGGACCGCCATGACGGTGACGTCGAGCATGCTCCCGTCGTCACCGGCGCCCTCGTACGCGGCACTGGGCAACTGCCGCGCGGCGCTGACGACCGCATCCCCGTCCGGGACGGCATCGGACTCGGCGCCCTCCTCGGTGGCGGAGTTCCTGGCGCGCTGCCAGGAGCCCAGCTCCCTGCAGTAGTTCTCCTGCCACGCCCGGTCCATCTCTGAGGCACCAGAGTCTCCGGAGTCGCCGAAGCCGTCGGAGCCGTCCGACGAGCAGCCGCTCACCAGCGCGGCGACCACGACCGCCCCCGCGACCCTTCGCACGATCCGTCCGCCGCGCACGCCACCGTGCTCCATGTACATGCCCCCCACTCGACCCGATCCGACCGGATCGCGCCGGCCGCCCCGCGCTACCGCTCCCGCGGGTTCCTGCGCAGCAGATAGGTGTCCATGATCCACCCCTTGCGCTCCCGGGCCTCCGCCCGCAGCCGCTCGATACGGGGCGCCGCCTCGGCGATCGGGCCCGAGACCAGGATTTCGTCGGGCGTCCCCAGGTACGCGCCCCAGTAGATGTCGAGGTCCTCGTCGGCGTACTGCCGGAAGCGCTGATGCGCGTCGAGCATGACGACCACGTCGTCCACCCCGTCCGGGAACCCCTCGGCCAGCCGCCGCCCCGTGGTGATCTGCACGGGCCGCGCGACCCGGTTCAGGCCGGTGCGGTGGCGGGCGGCCAGCGAGGAGACGCTGCTGATGCCGGGGATGACGTCGTAGGCGAAGGCGACCGTCCCGGACGCCAGCACCTCCTCCAGGATCGCGAGCGTGCTGTCGTACAGCGCGGGGTCGCCCCACACCAGGAAGGCGCCCGTCTCGTCCTCGCCCAGCTCCTCGGCGATGAGCCGTGCGTAGATCCCGGCCCGCGCGCTACGCCAGTCGCCGACCGCGGGGGAGTAGGCGGCGCCCCCGGCTGAGCGGTCCCGGTCGGGGTCCCGCGCCTCGACGATCCGGTACGTCCCCTCCGGCACGTGCGCGTCCAGCATGTCCCGGCGCAACCCCGTGAGGTCCGACTTCACCTCGCCCTTGTCGAGGATGAAGAACACGTCCGTATCGCGGAGCGCCCGGACCGCCTGCAGCGTCAGCTGCTCCGGGTCGCCCGCGCCGATGCCGATCACATGAATGGTTCGCACGCCCCGAGTCTGCCGCACCTGTCCGAGGGCCCGGACACCGCGTCCCAGGCGGCCCGATCGGTGTGCTGTCCCGCCCTACACGGACCCCCGCAACCGAGGCGCCCGCGCCCCCGCGTCCACGGGCCCGCCGTCCCGTTCCACCTCGTCCGCCAGCTGCCGGGCCCACGCCGTCAGGGCGCCCGGGTCCATGCCGTACGGCCGGGGCTCCCCGGTCACCGCCGTCCACTCCTCCACGGCGCCGGCGCCGCGCCGCAGCAGACGGGCGCCGCCGGTGGTGTTGCCGCGTGCCGTGTGCGTGAGGCCCACCGCGAGCTGGGCCAGCCCCCGCCACAGGGCCCGCTCCTCCTCGGGGCCCGACTTCCAGGCGTCCTCGAACACCTCGTGGGCGTGGAACGGCTTCCCCGCGTCCAGCAGCTCCTGCGCCTCGGCGACGGTCTCCGCCGGGGTGCGCACGACCCCCTCGGGCTGCCGGTCGACCCCGTCCGCGCCGTACGGCAGCGGCCGCCCCAGCCCGTCCCGTGGCCGGGCGTTGCGCGCCCGCCCCTCAGGGTCCCGATCCCGTTCCCCGGCCTGTCCTCGTTCCGACGATGTGCTGCCCATGCACCCGATTGTCCCTCCCCGCCCGTACGACACGGACGCCCGCTTCGGCGTCGGGACGGAGTGGGGTAAAGTGCTGTCCGCCCGATCGCGCGGTACGCCGTGCGGCAGGCACCGGGACGTGGCGCAGCTTGGTAGCGCACTTGACTGGGGGTCAAGGGGTCGCAGGTTCAAATCCTGTCGTCCCGACGGTTTCGATCAGCGGGTCTCGCCGTACGCGGCGGGCCCGCTGATCGCGTTCCGGCGGCATGAGCGGTGTGGCGGCGCGGGCCGGGCCGGGATGGTGGAATCGCCCCATGACCAACTCGCTCAGTCCCCCGGCCGGTGCCCGATGACCGCCGGCATCGACACCCCCGACCGCCGCGGCCGCACCGGGCTCGACCGGGCCGGCCGGGACCTCACCGGCAATCCCCGGGTCCGGGTCCGCGATGTGCAGCTGCTGTCCAGCCACTGGTACGTCGAGCGCACCACCACCTTCGACTTCCAGCACGCCGACGGCACCTGGACCACCCAGCAGCGCGAGACCCACGACCGGGGCAACGGGGCCACGATGCTGCTGTACGACGCCGCGCGCGAAACCGTCCTCCTCACTCGCCAGTTCCGCTTCCCCGTCTACGTCAACGGCCACCCGGACGGCATGCTGGTCGAGACCCCCGGCGGCTTGCTCGACGAGGACGACGAGCACCCGGAGATCGCCGTGCGCCGCGAGGTGGTCGAGGAGACCGGGCACACCATCGGCGCCGTCCAGCATGTCTTCGACGTGTACATGAGCCCCGGCTCGGTCACCGAACGCGTCAGCTTCTACGCCGCCGAGTACGGCCCGTCGACCCGCACCCACGAGGGCGGCGGCCTGGAGGAGGAGGGCGAGGACATCGAGATCGTCGAACTGCCCTTCCGGCGTGCCCTGGAGATGATCCGCACCGGGGAGATCGCCGACGCCAAGACGATCATGCTGCTGCAATGGGCGGCCCTGGAGGGGCCGTTCGCGAAGTGACCACCCGGCCCCCGCGTCCCGGCCCGCCCTGCTGACCGGCCGGGCCGGGGGTACGCTCCGAAGAGGAGCCGAAGGAGAGTGGCATGCCTTTGTTCCCGACCGAGGGGTCTGTGCGGACGACCCCGGAAGGTCTCCTGTGGGAGCCCAGTGACCGCTGGGTCCGCGGCCGCAAGGGCGAGGTCACGGTCGTCGACAGCAGGCACCCGGTCCTGGTCTGGGAGCCGGACGTCCCCGTCCCGTGCTACAGCTTCCCGCGCGAGGAGGTCCGCACCGACCTCCTGCAGCCGGCCCGCAACCCCACCCCCGGCCGCCACACCGGGTCGCAGATCTTCTACGACCTCCTGACCGGCGGCGAAGTCCTGGAGAACGCGGCCTGGACGTTCCCCGCCGCCGACCTCGCCGGGCACATCTCCTTCGAGTGGTTCTGGCGCCGGGGCAGCGGACTCGACCACTGGTACGAGGAGGAGGAAGAGATCTTCATCCACCCGCGCGACCCGCACAAACGCGTGGACGCCCTCCCCAGCAGCCGCCATGTCCGGGTCGAGATCGACGGGACGGTAGTCGCCGACACCCGGCGCCCGGTGCTGCTCTTCGAGACCGGGCTGCCCACGCGCTACTACCTGCCGCGCGAGGACGTCCGCCTCGACCTCTTCGAACCGACCGACCACAGCACCGGATGCCCGTACAAGGGCACGGCCGAGTACTGGACCTGGCGCGGCGAGGGCGAGGTCCCCCGGAACATCCTGTGGAGCTACCCCGACCCGCTGGCCCCCGCGGCCGCCGTGAAGGGGCTGCTGGCGTTCTACAACGAAGCGGTCGACATCACCCTGGACGGCGAACGCCTCCAGCGGCCCCGGACGCCGTTCAGCGACACGCTGACCCCGTCCCGGACCCGCTAGGAGAGGCCCCGCCGGCCGGCCGAGAGGGGGCCGGATGACGCTCACCCGGACGCTGCGGGGCGTGCTGCCCCTGCGCCCCGCGGGACTGCTGACCCGCCCCGCCGACACCCGGCGGGCGCTGGCCCTGGCGGACTCGCTCGGCGCCGACGGGGCCCGCGCCGCCCGCCGGACCTTCTCCGACCTGCTCGTGTTCGAGCTCGACGGCGATCCGCCCGCCCTGGTGAAACACCCGCGCAGTGCACGGGCGACGGACTCGCTCACGGACGAGTGCGCCACCGTCCGGAGCCTGGCCGCGGACGAGCGCCTCGGCGACTGGCGGCGGCTGCTGCCCGCGTTGCACCTGTGCCGGCTGGACGGGCCGCGTCCCTCGCTCGTGGTGGAGAGCCGCCTGCCCGGCGTCGCGGCCGACACCCTGCTGCGGCGCTCACCGTGGCTGGCCCGCCCGGTCGCACTGTCCGCGCTCGAGGAGATCCGCCGGCTGCACCGGGTGACCGGACACGCCGGGCAGGCCACGGACCGGTTCGCCGACTGGGTCGACAGCCGGGTGGCCGTGCTCGCCGACGAGATCCCCTGGTGCGGCCGGGGCCGGGGCGCCGACGCCCTCGGCGCCCTGCGGGACCGCCTGGCCCACGACCTCGCCGGCCGCCGTCTGCTCGTCGGCTGGACCCACGGCGACTTCCACCCCGGGAACGTGCTGACGGACCGGCGCGGGACGGTGTGCGGGCTCATCGACTGGGCGGGCGCCGTCCCCGACGGGCCGTGCGTGCTCGACTGCCACACCTTCGTCCTGACCCTGCGGCACCAGCGGGAGCGCCGGCAGTTCGGGCACGTCGTCGCCGACGTCGTCCGCGCGGGATGCCTGCCGCCCGGGGACCGGACACTGCTCGCCGAGGCCGGCGCGCTCGGTCCGGATCCGCGCGGACAGGTCGCGCTCACCCTGCTGACCTGGCTCTGGCACGTCGCGGGCAACGCGCGCAAGTCGGCCCGCTACGGCCGCAGCCGGCGCTGGGTCGCCGACAACGTGGTGCCCGTGCTCGACGAGGTGGCCGCCCGCGCCACGCCCTGACGTCCGTCCGAGAGGAGGCCGACGTGCACACCCGCTCCGGTGTCCAAACCGGCCCGGCCCGTGTCACCACCCCCGTCCCTCGGGACCTGTGGTGGGAGGTGGCGGCCGGGGACCCGGACTGCCGCGTCACCCAGACACCCACCTGGCTCGACTGCCTGTGCGCCGAGGGCCACCACCGGGACGCCGGCCGGCTCTACGAGTTCGACGACGGCACCCGGGTCGTCCTCCCGCTGACCGGCACCCACCGGCCCGGGCCGCTCGACGCCCTGGAGTCCTGGCCGGGCGGCTGGGGGATCGGGGGGCCCGTGGTCCAGGGCGACGCCGGGCCCGGCACGGCACGGGCGGTCTACGCCGACCTCCTCCGCGAGCCCGCGTTCCGGGTGGGCCTGCGCCTGCGCCCCGGCGACGGTGACATATGGGCGGCGGCGGCCCCCGCCGCGTTCCGCACCCGACCGCACACCACCCAGGTCGTGGACCTCACCGGCGGCATCGACGCCGTACGGCGGGGCTACCACAGCCAGGTGCGCCGGGACGTCCGCCGGGCCGAACGGATGGACGTCGAGGTGGAGGTGGACCGCACCGGCCGACTCGCACCCGTCTTCCACGGGTTGTACGAGAAGTCGATCGAACGCTGGGCCGGCCGGCAGCACGAGCCGCTGGCGCTGGCCCGGTTGCGCAGACGACGGGACTTCCCCGAAAGCCGGCTCGCCACGGTGGCGGAACGGCTGGGGGAGTCCTGCGCCATCTGGGTGGCCTGGTACCAGGGGATGCCCTGCGCGTCGATCGTCGTCCTGCGGCACGCGCGCCACGCCAAGTACTGGCGTGGCGCCATGGACCGCGAGCTCGCCCACCCCTGCCGGGCCAACGCCCTGCTGCACCACCTCGCCATCGAGGACGCGTGCGCGGCGGGCTGCGACCGGTACGACATGGGGGACTCCGCCCCCGGGTCCTCGCTCGCCCACTACAAGGCGAACTTCGGGGCGGCGAGCCTGAGCAGCCCCCGGTGCCTGCGGGAGCGGCTGCCGCTGTCCGCCGCCGAGCACGCGCTGCGGGAGACGGTGAAACGGGTCATCCGCTTCCAGGACGCCTGAGGCCGCTCGGCCCGCGTCCCGGCTGCTCAGTCCGCGTCCTTCCAGATGTCGAGGGGCTTGGCGTCGGCGCTGTGCCCGAGCGGGTCGAGGCCGTACGCGTCCAGGATCGTCCGCAACAGGCCGTACAGGTTGTTCGGCTGGTCGTGGTCGCCCGGCTCGACCTGCTCGCCGACCACGACGGTCGGGATCTGGTTGTCCTCGTCGCCGCCGCCCTCGTCCTCGTCCCAGGTGACCACGAGAAGGCTGTTGTGGGTCTTCGCCCAGCGGGCGTAGTCGCCGAGGTTGTCCCGCAGCCAGGTGTCGGCCCGGCGGACGCTCCCGTCGTGCATGTCGTTGTCGAGGTTCGGCACCACGAAGGACACCGTCGGCAGCTTGGAGTAGTCCGTCGGGAAGTCCGTGAAGGGCCGGTTGACGGACGCGGGCAGGCTGGTGAAGTTCACCCAGGGGTTGTGCCGGCGTACGTACGCGCCGCTGGTGCAGCCGCGGTAGCCCACCTCCGGCAGGTCCTCCGCGTAGCCCGTGAAGGTCAGGTCCGCCTGGAGCAGCTCCGAGCCGAGGCTGCGGCCCGGGAAGTCGTGCGGGCAGTCGTTGTTCTTGACGCCCTGCGTCGAGCCCGAGAACAGGGCGATGTAGTTCGGCTGGCTCGGATAGGTCATGGCGAAGAACTGGGTGAGGTTGGCTCCCTCACGGGCCAGTTGGTTGAGGTACGGCGCCTGCGCGGAGCCGATGATGCTCTCGTAGCTGCGGTTCTCCTCGATGACCACCACCACGTGGTCCGGCCGGGGGACACCGCCGCTGTCGTCGTCGGAGCCGCCGCAGCCCGCGGCCAGCACGGCCAGCGCGGCGGACCCGGCGACGAGGGTCCTGGTACGGCCGCCCGGCCGGACGGACGGCCTCACTCGTGGTCTCACAGCGCTCCTTCCGGACGGGGGACGGCTGCGATGGGAGACGGCCGGTGCGCGCGTCCCCACCTCTCAGCCGTCGCACGCTGCCGGGTACATCAAACGGAACTATCCTGATTTCTAGCACTAATGCCTCAAAGAGGCGGCGTGAGTCGCTGTGCGGGAGGCGTCCCGATGGGCAGGCGTTCGACGCTGACGAACGACCGGACGGCGCCGCACTCCAGCGTCGCGGCGCGTCTGTCCGGTGGCTCAACGGCCGCCCGAACAGTCTCTCCGCGCTCCAAGACGCTGCACTGGGCGGCCCGCGTCCCCCTGCCCGTCGCCCTTCTGCTGTGGCTGCTCTCCCTGCGCGGGGTGCGGCTGGACCGGATGGACGACCTGGGGCTGCTCCAGGTGCTGCCCGTGCTGTTCTGGGTCGCTTTGGGCCTGCTCGTCACGGGCTTCTGCGTCGCCCTGTCCGACCGGCGCACACCGGGGGGCTGGTTCGCGGCCTATGTGCTGGGGCTCATCGCCGTCCTGCACGCCACGCCCTGTCTGCTGTATCCCACGCTCCGGTACGGCTGGGCGTGGAAACACGTCGCCGTCGTCGACGCGATGATCCGCAACGACGGCCGGGTGCCCGGCGCCGAGCAACTCGACGTCTACGACCAGTGGCCGGGCTTCTTCCACCTCAACGCCCTGGTGGTGCAGGCGACGGGACTGGAGTCCGCCCTCGGGTACGCCGTGTGGGCCCCGCCGGTCCTCAACGCCCTGATGCTCGCGCCCCTGCTGCTGGCCTATCGCGCGGTGACGCGGGACCGGAGGCTGATCTGGGGGGCCGTCTGGGTCTACTACTCGTGTTCCTGGGTGGGGCAGGACTACTTCGCGCCCCAGGCGTTCGCCTTCCTGCTCTTCGTGACGATGATCGCGCTGGTCCTGCGGCAGCTGCCGTCGGCGGCGGACCGCTCCGCGCAACCCGCCGCCGCGGGCTGGCCACTCGGCCGGCTCGCGGCCGTCGTGCTGATCCAGGCCGCGATCGTCTGCTCCCACCCACTGACCCCTCTCATGATGGTCACCGCGCTCGTGGCGCTGTCGATCCCGCGCCGCAACCGGCGGGTGGCGGTCCCCGTGCTGGGTTCGGCCGTCCTGCTCACCGTCCTGTGGGACACCACCGTCGCGCGGCCGTATGTGTTCGGCCATCTCGGTGAGTTCGTGAACGCGCTGACCGAGCCGGACTCCAACGTGGCCTCCGGCCTCGCCGCCCTGGGCGACGCCGCGCCGGGGCAGATCCTGGTGTCCTGGATCGACCGCGGGCTGTCCGCCGCCGTCTTCCTGCTGGCGGCCGTCGCCTTCGTGGCCCGCCCCTGGACCCGGCGCACCGGTATGCCGCTGCTCGTCCTGGCCCCGCTGCCCGTCCTCGCGGCCAACGCCTACGGCGGCGAGATGATCTTCCGCGCCTATCTGTTCGCGCTGCCCGCCGCGGCGTTCATGGTGGCCGCCCTGCTGTTCCGCTGGGACCGCCGGCCCCGTCTGCGGGCGCTGGCCGTCTGGCCGGTGCTGCTCGCCATGCTCGGGGGACTGCTGTTCGGCTACTACGGCAAGGAGTCGGCGAACAGCTTCACGAAGGACGAGGTGGCGGCGGCCCACTTCATCACGGCGACCACCCCGCCCGGATCGCTGATCGTCACGCTGACCTCGGACGTCCCCGGCCTGGACACGAACTACGACCTCCACCCCCGTATCCAGCTGAACGAGCAGGACACCGACGACCTGAGAGAGGTGGCCGAGAACCCGCTGCGCGGTCTGGAGCCGTTCATCGAGGGCGCCACCGTGCTCGAACCGGCGTACATCCTGCTGAGCCGCGCCCAGGAGGCCGAGCTGTACCTCAACGGGACCCTGCCCGCCGACACGATGCGGCGGCTCTCCCGACAGATGTCGGAGACCTGGGGCTTCGTGCCCGTGTACCGCAACGAGGACGCCGTGGTCTACCGCTACCAGAACCCGGACAACTGGGAACAGCCATGACGGTGTTGCGTGCGCGGGTGGCGCGGAGCGTCGAGGGACGGTGGGTGCGGCTCGGTCTCGCGCTCTCCGGGTGGGTCGCCCTGGCCGTGGCCGCCGCAGCGCCGGACGGGTCCGTGATACGGGTCTTCGTCACCACGGCGTTCCTGTTCCTGGGCCCCGGTGCCGCGGCCGTGCGCTGGACCCGGCTCGCGTCGCGGTCCGACGCGGGCTGGCCCGCGCTCCTGGAGACCTGTCTGCTGACCCTCGTGCTCAGCGCGTGCCTGACCGTCGTCGTCACCGTGGCCCTGTATCTCATCGGTGTGTTCACCATGATCCGGGCGCTGATCGCCCTGGCCGCCGTCACCTCCCTCCTGGCGCTGCTGCCCGGGGATCGGCGGTAGGGCATGCGACCGCGCCGGCTGTGGACCGCACTGGCCGCCCTGGGACTGCTCTTCGCGGTGGCCTGCGCGAGCGAGGGGGCACCGGCGGCGGAAACGCCCGTACCGAACGGCTGGGAGGTCGCGTTCCGCGAGGAGTTCGACGGCGGGCGCCTCGACACGGAGCGCTGGGCCACCTGCTACGACTGGAACCGCGACGGCTGCACCAACGCGGGCAACGACGAGGAGCAGTGGTACCTGCCCGGGCAGGTGAGCGTGGGTCGGGGCGCCCTGACCCTGAGCGCGGAGCGGCGCGCCACCCGGGGCAGCGACGGCACGACGTACCCCTGGCGGTCCGGGATGATCTCGACCGGCCGCGACGACTGGTACGGCGACCCCCGCGAGACCTTCACCTACGGCTACTTCGAGGCCGCCATCCGCATCCCGCGGGAGGCGGGCATGTTCCCGGCGTTCTGGCTGATGCCCGCGTCCCGGTTCACACCCCCCGAACTGGACATCATGGAGTTCCTCGGCACCACCCAGGAGGTCTCCATGTACGCGCACTGGAAGGGCCCGGAGGCCGACGAGCGCGCCAGAGGCTCCTTCGGCCCCGTCGACTTCCCGGCCGGCTACCACGAGTTCGGGCTGCTGTGGACCTCCGACGAGCTGAGCTGGTACGTCGACGGGGTGCGGCGGTTCCGGGTCACCGAACCGGAGCGGATCCCGCACGTCCCCATGGAGATGCTGCTCAACCTGGCCGTCGGCGTCCCCGACTCGCCGCCCGCCTCGGTGGATTCGGCCCGGATGGCCGTGGACTGGGTGCGGGTCTGGAAGCCGTGACCGCGAGCGCTCAGGGCGGCGCGGCGGGGCGCGGCAGCGCCGGGTAGGGGCGGCCCACACCGGCCCGCAGCCGCCGGTAGGCACGCCAGGCCCGGGTGCGGGGCCGCTCCGGGAACGGCGCGACCGGCGCTCCCGCACCCCGCGCCCAGGACCGGAACCGCTCCGGGCCGGTGTCGGCGCGCACCATCAGCCGGGCGATGCGCAGGGGTTCGTCCGCGACCGAGCTGAAGCCGTGCCGGACGGCGGTGGCCGACGTCCAGCCCGCCTCCCGTACGAGGTCCCGGACGGGGCGGCTGGAGTACCCGTGCGGATAGGCGAACGCGTCCACGTCATGCCCCAGTTCGTCCTGGAGGCGGGCCTTGCACTCCTCGATCTCGGCCCGGGCCCGGTGCCGGGGCAGCACGTCCAGCTGCGGATGGGTACGGGTGTGCCCGCCGATCTCGACGCCGGCCGCGTCCAGTTCGGCGACGTCCCGCCAGGTCAGCATGGCGGCGGGCGGGAACGCGCCCGCGCGTGCCGCGCCGAGGGCGTCGGTGACGACGTACAGGGTCGCGGGCAGTCCGCGCGCGTCGAGCAGCGGCGCGACGACGGAGCGGAAGTCGGCGAACCCGTCGTCGAAGGTGAGCACGGCGGGGCGGGGCGGCAGCGGCGGGCCGCCCCGCAGCGCCGACACGAGGCTGCGCAGCGGGACGACGGTCAGCCCGGCGTCCGTGAGCAGCCGCAACTGGTCGGCGAAGTCCCCGGGCCGCACGGTGAACGGCGCGATCCAGGAAGGGGGGTCGGCGCAGACCGAGTGGTACACGAAGACGGGGACGGGGTGGCACGGCACGCCGGATCACCTCGCCAGGGGTGCCCGCACGGACCCCACGGCGTACCCCGCGGCGGTGGCGCCGACGCCCAGCGAGAGCGCGGCCACGGTCCGGGCGGGCGCGGTCCGCCCCGAGCGCAGGGCGTCGCGGACGGCACGCGGGATGGTCGAGCGCAGATAGGCCCGCTCGCTGGACAGCGCGGTGACACCCGCGCTGTGCCGGGCCACCGCGGCCTTGGACAGCCCCTCCGCGTAGCAGCGCGACCGGTAGTACGACCAACTGGCGCGTCCGGCGGGCACCTTGTGGCGGACGGCCGCCGAGGGGTCGTAGAGCAGTACCGCGTCGGGGTCGCGGGCCGTGATCCGCAGGCACAGCTCCGTCTCCTCGCAGCCCAGCGGCCGGGTGCCCACCCGGCCGAGGTCGGTGCGGAAACCGCCGGCGGCGAGCAGCCGCGCCCTGCGGAAGGACATGTTGGCCCCGATGAAGTTGCGCACCGGGGACGGCTCCTCGGGCAGCCCCCGGTACGAGCAGCCGACCACCCAGTCGAACTCGGGCGGGAACCAGTCGGGGCGCCCGGACTGCCACCACGGCACGACGAGCCCGCCCACACCGGCCACCCGGGGGTCGGCGTACCGGCTCAGCAGGCGCTCCGTCCACGAGGGTTCGGCGACCGCGTCGTCGTCCAGGAAGGCCACCACCTCCGCCACGGCGGTCCGCACCCCGGTGTTGCGGGCCCCGGACAGCCCTCTGCGTTCCCGGTTGGCGACGACCCGGGCCGCCGTCAGCCGCTCGGCCGCGCGCCGGTGGAGGGCGGGGCAGTGGTCGACGACCAGCACGATCTCGTCCGGGGGGTGCCGCTGGGACTCCAACGAGGCGATGGCGGCCCGGAGATCGTCCCAGCGGTCGAGCGTGTACGCGCACACGACGACGGAGAGGCTCGGTGCGGTGTTCATGAGGTACTCCCGGAGGTGGGCACCAGCCAGCGGGACCGCCAGATCAGCAGCGGCGCCGCGACGATGCACTCGGCGAGCAGCCACGCGACCCCGGCGCCCGTGACGCCGAGCACCGGCAGCAGCAGCCAGGACAGCCCGAGGACCAGGACGCACAGCGCGACCTGGAGGCCGACGACGAGACGCATGCGCCGGCGCGCCCGCAGCACGTCCACGGCCACGCTGAACAGCAGGTTGGGCAGCGCGGCCAGGGCCAGCAGCCGCAGCACGGTGGTGGCGTGCTCGGCGTAGCCCGGTCCGAACAGGGCGAGGATCCAGGGGGCGCCGACCACGATGACGAAGACCCCGGCGGCCAGCAGCGTCCCGGAGTGGCGCAGCACCCGCAGCCCGTGGTCGACCAGCCGCTCGGGCCGGCGCACCACCTCGACGACGAGGGAGCTGCCCATGTTGCGCACGACCAGGAACAGCACGTAGCCGATGATCCAGGCGAGCGAGAACCAGGCGCTCTGATCCGGGCCCAGCGAGTTCAGCACGAGCAGCGGCACCAGGGTGTACGCGGCCATCCGGAACAGCGAACCGGCGTAGTCGGCGGCGGCGTAGCTCAGCAGCCGTGGCGGGCGCGCCGACTCGGGGTTGTCCCGTTCATGGCTCGGCACCGCCCGCCGCAGGAGCAGATAGTTGGCGACCAGCAGCGACACGAACAGGGCGCCCGCCCACGACACCAGGATGCCGGAGCGCACCGCAAGCAGGGCCCCACCGGCCAGCAGCAGGATCTTGGCCGCCGCGAAGACCATGTTCTCGGCGATCACCCAGCCGGGCCGGCGCAGCGCGGTGAGGGCGCCGTCCTGGAGGACGAAGATCGTGTAGGCGGCGGTCGCCGCGACGAAGCAGGCGCCCAGCGCCGGATGGCGCAGGAAGTCCAGGTCGGGGGCGAGGACCGGGACGAGGGCGACGAAGACGACGGCGACCAGGGCGCTCCACGCGGCGCTCACGGCGTAACTGGCGAGCAGCAGCTTGCGGGTGTGCCGGCCCGAGCACGGCAGGAAGCGGATCAGGAAGTCGTTCAGGTTCAGCTGGCCGATGTTGGCCAGCAGCAGGGAGGCGGAGAGCGCCGAATAGCTGAGCCCGACGTCCTCGTCGTCGTACCAGTGGGTGGCGAACAGCCAGAAGATGGAGCCGACTCCGGCGTTGACCAGTGAACCGATCGCCAGCAGATGGCCGTTGCGCACCAGCGGCTCGCTGGGCAGCACCCGTGCCACCCCGGCCCGCACCGCCGTCACCGCGGAGCGGCGGCCACCGGTCGCGGGGGTGCCGGCCGGGGCGCCGGCGCGCTCGGCCTCCCTGACGTCGCGTGAGGCGTACACGGCCGCTCCTCAGTCCGGTGCGGCGTCCGCGCCGTTGAGCCGGCGGCTGCGCAGATAGCCGAAGGGCCCGTACAGCAGTCCGCGCAGCTCCAGCAGGGCGAGCCGCCGGGACCAGGCGGTGTCCTCGGTCATCCGGTCGTGCGTCCGGGTCAGGGCGAGCAGGACGCCTCGGGGCAGCGCGCGCAGCAGGGCGGGCAGCATACGGGGCTCGTGGAGCAGGGCGGCCGTCAGATAGGCGCCGAGCCCGGCGCCGTAGCCGAACGCCTGGCGGTCCAGGGCGTCGTGCGTGCGCCGATGGCGGTGCCAGACGACCGCGTCGGGCTGGTAGGCGAGGGTCTGACCGGCCGCCAGGACCCGGAAGAAGGCCAGCAGGTCGTCCCCGCCGTGGGCCGGTGTGCCCACGCCCGTCGCCGGGTCGAAGCCGCCGAGGGCACGCAACGCGTCCACCCGGAAGGCCATGTTGGTGCCGGAGCCGAAGCGTCCGGCGGTGAACGGGAACAGCGGGTCGTCCGGCGGACGGCTCAGCGAGAAGGTGCGGAACTCGTACCCCTTCGCGAACTGCCCGTGCCGCTCCAGGGCGTTCTGGGCGGGCGTGCGCAGCTCGGCCGGGACGATCAGGCCGGTGACACAGGTCGTCGCCGGGTCGTGCGCGAAGCCCTCCACGAGGGCGGGCAGCCAGTGCGGGTCGACCAGGGTGTCGTCGTCGGTGAACGCGGCGATGTGGCCGCGGGCCGCCGCGAGACCCTTGTTGTGGGCGTGGGCCAGACCGGGCCGCGGCTCCCTGAGATAGCGCAGCCGGTGCCGGTACGCGCCGAGGACGAGCCGTGCGGTGGCGTCGTCGGCCGGGGCGTTGTCCACGACGATCACTTCGAACCACGGGTACTCGGTGCGCAGCAGCGCGTCGAGGCACTGCCGCAGCATCTCCGGGCGGTTGTGCGTGGCGACGATGACGCTGGCGGGCGGTGTCGCGAAGGAGGGGGTGCCGGTCCGGGACCCGGCCGCCGCGGTGTGCGGCTGCCGGGTCGCGGCCTCGGCCAGGGTGAGCCACAGTTCGGTCGGGCTGTCGGGGCCGCCGGTCGCGCTGACCAGCCCGAGCGGATGGCCCCGCAGCCGCACCAGCGCCAGGACCGGCGCACGGGGACGGATCGAGCCCTGGCCGCCGGGGGGACGGAACTCGTGCGGCCGCGCCAGATCCATGTCGACGACGTCGACCGGGGTGTACGGGGCCTCGGGGCGCCGGGCGCCCGCCGCGGTGTGCCGGGACGGGACCGGTCGGGGCAGCCGGGTGACGCTCATGCCGCGCCCCGCTCCGCCCGCGCCGCCTTCCAGGCCGCCGGCCGCTCGGCGAGCAGGGTGCGCAGGACCCGCCGGCCGTCGGAGATGGCGTGCAGATTGGACCGGCCGCTGCGGCGCGGCAGTTCGAGGCTCGGGACCTCCGCGATACGCAGCCCGGAGCACAGGGCGTGCGTGATCATCTCGGTCTCGATCTCGAAGCCGGAGGAGTGCAGGTCGAGGTCGTCCAGGAAGCTGCGGCGGAAGGCGCAGAAGCCGTAGCAGAGGTCGGTGAGCGACGTGTCGTACAGGCGGTTCACGGCCGCCAGCAGGACGCGGTTGCCGAACTGCCGGAAGCGGGTGATGTCCAGGGAGCCGCCGCCCGCGATGAACCGGGACCCCTTCACGAAGTCGTACCCGTGGTCCAGGAAGTGCAGGAAGTGCGGGATCTCGCCGGGGGACATGCTGCCGTCGGCGTCGATCATGACGATGTGGTCGCCGGTCGCGGCGTCGAAGCCGGTGCGCAGCGCGTTGCCCTTGCCGGGGCCCCGCTGCGGGACGCTGCGCACGGTGGGCAGACAGTCCTGGGCCATGTGCAGGGTCGCGTCGACCGAGGAGCCGTCGACGAGGATCACCTCGTCCACACAGTCCGGGATCTGGGAGAAGACCCAGGGGATGTTGCGCGCCTCGTTCAGGGCGGGCACCACCAGGCTCACGGTGGCGCGCGGCGGCGGTCGGTCCTCCGCCCGGCGCAGTGGGTGGTCGTCCGGCCGCGTCAGAAGAGCGGTCCGGTGGTCGAGGCGGGAGCTGTTCGTGTTCATGATGCCGTCTCCGCGGAGGTGCTGCGGCGGATGCCCGGAGGGGTGTACGTCGACGCCATACGCTTACGTCGTATACATCTGCTACGTGAATATTCTGCTCTTATCGGACAAATGGTCAAGCGGGGGAGTCGCCGGACAGCCGGACGGCCCCGCCGCCGGGGGCGACGGGGCCGGAGAACACGGGACAGGGTGGCCGGATCAGCTCCTGACCATCAACTGGAAGTCGAACGCGTACCGCGAAGCCCGGTAGATGTGCGTCCCGTACTCCACCGCCCGCCCCGTGTCGTCGTACGCCGTGCGCTGCATCGTCAGCAGGGCCGCGCCCTCCCGTTCGTCGAGGCGGGTGCCCTCCCCGGCGGTGGCGCGGCGGGCGCCGACCGTCTGGTGGGCGCTGTGCAGGGTGATGCCGACCGCCCGCATCATCCGGTACAGGCCGGTCGCCTCGAGCCGGGCCGTGTCCAGGTCGAGCAGGTCCGCCGGCAGGTAGTTGCACAGGATCGCCACCGGCTGGCCGTGCGTGCTGCGCAGCCGCTCCAGGACCGTGACCTCGGCGCCCTCCGCGACGCCGAGCGCGGCGGCCACGTCGGCCGGGGCCGGGACGCGTTCGTTGCGGACGACCCGGGTCGTCGGGCCCTGCCCGGCCGCCTCCAGGTCGTCGTAGAGGCTGCTCAGCTCCAGGGGGCGTTTGACCTGGCTGTGCACCACCTGGGTGCCCACCCCGCGCCGCCGGACCAGCAGCCCCTTGTCGACCAGGGACTGGATGGCCTGCCGGACGGTGGGCCGGGACAGACCCAGCCGCACCGACAGGTCGACCTCGTTGCCCAGGAGGTCGCCCGGCGCGAGCGACCCGTCCGCGATCGCCGCCTCCAGCTGCTGCGCGAGCTGGTGGTACAGCGGCACCGGACTGCCCCGGTCCAGGGCGAAGCCCAGCGGGTCCAGCGCGGAGACGGATCCGGCACGGGCGGCGCCGCGGGTCCTCGCCATGGGACGAACCTCCCTGTCGGGTCGGGAACTGCCGGGTTACGAGTTGCTGGGGAAACCGAGGTTGATGCCGCCGTCGGACGGGTCCGGCCAGCGGGTGGTGATCACCTTGCCCTGGGTGTAGAAGGCGATCCCGTCGCCGCCGTACACGTGCAGGTCGCCGAAGAGGGAGTCCTTCCAGCCGCCGAAGGAGTGGTAGCCGACGGGCACCGGGATCGGGACGTTCACGCCGACCATGCCCGCCTTCACCTCCAGCTGGAAGCGGCGGGCGGCGCCGCCGTCGCGGGTGAAGATCGCCGTGCCGTTGCCCCAGCGGGAGTCGTTGATGAGCTTCAGCGCCTCCTCGTACGTCTCCGCGCGCACCACGCACAGCACCGGGCCGAAGATCTCGTCCCGGTACGCGTCCGCCGTCAGCGGCACCCGGTCCAGCAGCGAGACGCCGAGGAAGAAGCCGTCCTCATGGCCCTCGACCGTGTGGCCGGTGCCGTCCACGACGACCTCCGCGCCCTGCGCGGCGGCCGACACCACGTACGACGCCACCTTGTCGCGGTGTTCACGGGTGATCAGCGGGCCCATCTCGGAGGCCGGGTCGTCGCCCGGGCCGACCCGCAGGTTCCGGGCGCGGTCGGCGATCTTCGCGACCAGCTCGTCCCCGGTGCCGCCGACCGCGACCACGACCGACACGGCCATGCAGCGCTCGCCGGCCGAGCCGTACGCGGCGTTGATCGCCTGGTCGGCCGCGAGGTCCAGATCGGCGTCCGGCAGCACCAGCATGTGGTTCTTGGCGCCGCCGAGGGCCTGCACCCGCTTGCCGTGCTCGACGGCCTTCAGCTGGATGTACCGCGCGATCGGCGTCGAGCCGACGAACGACACCGCCTCGACGTCCGGGTGCTCGAGAAGCCGGTCCACGGCCACCTTGTCGCCCTGCACGACGTTCAGCACCCCCTCCGGCAGCCCCGCCTCGGAGGCCAGCCGGGCCAGCAGCAGGGACGCCGACGGGTCCTTCTCGGACGGCTTCAGCACGAAGGTGTTGCCGCACGCGATGGCCAGCGGGAACATCCACATCGGCACCATCGCCGGGAAGTTGAACGGCGTGATGCCAGCGACCACGCCCAGCGGCTGCCGGATCGAGGCCACGTCCACCCGGGTCGACACCTGCGTCGACAGCTCGCCCTTCAGCTGCACGGAGATCCCGCAGGCCAGCTCGACGATCTCCATGCCGCGCGCGACCTCGCCGAGCGCGTCGGAGTGCACCTTGCCGTGCTCGGCGGTGATCAGCCGGGCCAGCTCGTCGCGGTGCGCGTCCAGCAGCTCGCGGTACTTGAACAGGATCGCGGTGCGCCGGGCCAGGGACGACTGGCCCCAGCTCTCGAACGCCGTCCGCGCCGAGGCGACCGCCGCGTCCACCTCGGCCACGGTCGCGAAGCCGACCTGCTTCTCCTGGGCGCCGGTGGCCGGGTTGTGGACGGGACCGTAGCGGCCGGAGGTGCTCTCGACGGGCTTGCCGTCGATCCAGTGGGACAAGGTCGTCGGAACCGTCGGGGTGTCCGGGGACTTCGGGGACGCGGAGGTCGTCATGAGGTGCGGGCCTTTCGGGGGTGGGGCGGGGGAGGAAGGTTCAGAGGTGGTGGCGGCGGGCCGTGACCTGCCGGTCGTAGCGTTCGCGGGCCTCCACGGCGGCCTCGCGTCCGGCGACCTCGGCGACGGGTACGTCCCACCACGCCTCGGCGCCCGGCGAGGTCGCCCGGGTGGTGTCCGTCTCGACGTACACGCAGGTCGGGCGGTCCGAGGCGCGGGCCGCGGCCAGCGCCTCGCGCAGCTCGCCCACGGTCTTGGCGCGCAGCACCTCCATGCCGAGGCTGGCCGCGTTCGCGGCGAGGTCCACGGGCAGCGGGGCGCCGGTGAAGCTGCCGTCGGCCGCCCGGTAGCGGTAGGCGGTGCCGAACCGCTCGCCGCCGGTCTCCGCGGACAGACCGCCGATGGAGGCGTAGCCGTGGTTCTGGAGGAGGACGACGTTGACCGGCAGGCCCTCCTGCACGGCGGTCACGATCTCCGTCGGCATCATCAGATACGTGCCGTCGCCGACCAGCGCCCACACCGGGGTGCCCGGCGCCGCCTGCTGGACGCCGATCGCGGCCGGGATCTCGTAGCCCATGCAGGAGTAGCCGTACTCCAGGTGGTACTGGCGCGGCGAGCGGGCGCGCCACAGCTTGTGCAGGTCGCCGGGGAGCGAACCGGCCGCGTTGATCACCACGTCGTCGTCGCCGACGACCGCGTCCAGCGCGCCCAGCACCTGGGTCTGTGTCGGCACGGCCGTGTCGTCGGCGGCGCGGTAGGCGGCCTCGACGACCGCGTCCCAGCGCTCCCGGCCGGCCCGGTACTCGGCCTCGTACGCGGCGTCCACCCGGTGCCCGGCGAGCGCCTCGGTGAGAAGGGTGAGCCCGGAGCGGGCGTCGCAGACCAGCGTCCGCGCGGACAGCTTGTGCGCGTCGAAGCCGGTGATGTTGAGGTTCAGGAACCGTACGTCCGGGTTCTGGAAGAGCGTGCCGGACGCCGTCGTGAAGTCGGTGTACCGGGTGCCGACGCCGATCACCAGGTCCGCGGTGCGGGCCAGGTCGTCGCTCGCGGAGGTGCCGGTGTGGCCGATGCCGCCGAGGTCGGCGGGGTGGTCGAAGCGCAGCGAGCCCTTGCCGGCCTGTGTGGAGGCCACGGGGACGCCGGTCGCCTCCACGAACGCCCGCAGCGCGTCCTCGGCCTCGCTGTGGTGCACCCCGCCGCCCGCGAGGAGCAGCGGGCGCCGCGCGGAGCGGATCGCCTGCACGGCCGCCGCCAGCTCGGCCGGGTCCGGCGCGGGACGCCGTACGGGCCACACGCGCTCGGCGAGGAACTCCTCCGGCCAGTCGTACGCCTCCGCCTGGACGTCCTGGGGGAGGGCCAGCGTCACCGCGCCGGTCTCGGCGGGGTCGGCGAGCACCCGCATGGCGTGCAGCGCGGACGGGATCAGCGCCTCGGGGCGGGTGACCCGGTCGAAGTAACGGGAGACCGGGCGCAGTGTGTCGTTGACCGACACGTCCGCCTCGACCGGGTGCTCCAGCTGCTGGAGCAGCGGGTCCGGGGCGTGCGAGGCGAAGTAGTCGCCGGGCAGCAGCAGGACCGGCAGGCGGTTGATGGTGGCGAGGGCCGCGCCGGTGACCAGGTTGGTGGCGCCGGGGCCGATCGACGTCGTCACCGCCTGCGCGGAGAGCCGGTTGAGCTGACGGGCGTGGCCGACGGCCGCGTGCACCATGGACTGCTCGTTGCGTCCCTGGTGGAACGGCATGGTCTCCTCGCCCGCCTCCAGCAGCGCCTGGCCCACGCCGGCCACGTTGCCGTGCCCGAAGATGCCCCAGGTGCCGGCGATCAGCCGGTGCCGGACGCCGTCGCGCTCGGTGTACTGCACGGACAGGAACCGCACCAGCGCCTGGGCGACGGTCAGTCGGACGGTGGATGAGCTCATCGGTGACCTCACTGGGACGGGGCGGTGTAGAGGGGCAGACGGGGGTCGACGGGCTGGTCCGGCCAGGTGCCGCGGATCCAGGCGTGGTCGGGGTGGTCGCAGATCAGCCAGGCGCGCTCCTCCTCGGGGCCCGCCATGACGTTCAGGTAGTACATGTGGTGGCCCGGCACCGCCATCGACGGCCCGTGCCAGCCGTCGGGGATCAGCACGACGTCGCCGTCGCGCACCTCCGCGAGGACGTCGGTGCCGCGGCCGTGGCCGGACGGCGAGACGCGCTGGTAGCCGAGGCCGGGGATGCCGTCGTGACCGGCGAACTCGAAGTAGTAGATCTCCTCGAGGACCGACTCCTCGCCGGGCCGGTGCTCGTCGTGCTTGTGCGGCGGGAACGACGACCAGTTGCCGCCGGGCGTGATCACCTCGACCGCGATGAGCCGGTCGCACTCGAAGACCCCGGCCGCGCCGAAGTTGTTCACCTGGCGGGAGGAGTTCCCGGTGCCGCGCAGCTCCACCGGCACCGACGAGGCCGGTCCGTAGCGGGCGGGCAGCCGCCGGGTGCAGCGGGCGCCGGTCAGCGCGAACCGTCCACCGCCCGGCGAGGTGACGGCCGCCCGGGCGTCGCGCGGCACATAGGCGAAGTCGGTGACGGCCGCGAACACGCTGCCGCGGCCGGTGAGCGTGAACGTGTCGTGACCGAAGTCGTCGGTGGCCGTCACCGTGCAGCCCCCGGACAGCGGCAGCACGATCCACTCGCTGTCGCCGGTCTCGAAGGTGTGCGTGCCGCCGGGCGGCAGCTCCAGGACCCGCAGGCTCGAGTACCCCCAGCGGGCCTTCTCCGGGGTGACGTCGACGACGTACGGGCCGCCGAGCGCCTTTCCCGCGGGGAGGTGGTACGTCGTCGCGTCATCGAGCGTCACAGTCGTTCCTCCACGTCGCAGTGCGTGTCACAACAGGCCGACGGCCGTGTCCACGGCCGTCTCCACAGTGCCCTCGGCCGGGTAGAGCAGCGAGCGGCCGACGACCATGCCCTGGACCGTCGGCAGCCGCAGCGCCTTGCGCCAGCGCTCGTACGCCCCCTCCTGGTCGCCGCCGACCTCGCCGCCGAGCAGGACCACGGGCAGCGTGGAGGTCTCGAGGACCTCGGCCATGTGGTCGGGGTTCTCGGTGACCGGCAGCTTGAGCCAGGTGTAGGCGGAGGTGCCGCCCAGGCCCGAGGCGATCGCGATGGACCGGATGACGGCTTCGGCGGAGAGGTCGTTGCGCACCTTGCCGTCGATCCGCCGGGACATGAAGGGCTCGACGAACAGCGGCAGCCGGCGGGCGGCCATCGCGTCGACGGCGCGGGCCGACGACTCCAGGGTGGTCAGCGAGCCGGGATCGGAGAGGTCGATACGGACCAGCAGCTTGCCCGCGTCGAACCGCATCCGCTCGATGTCCTCGGCGCGGTGCCCGGTGAAGCGGTCGTCCATCTCGAAGGACGCCCCGGCCAGACCGCCGCGGTTCATGGAGCCCATGACGACCTTGCCGTCCAGAACACCGAGGAGCAGCAGGTCCTCGAGTATGTCCGCGGTGGCCAGGACCCCGTCGACGCCGGGCCGGGACAGCGCCACGCACAGGCGTTCCAGGAGATCGGCCCGGTTGGCCATGGCGAGGCGCCGGTCGCCGACGCCGAGGGCGCCGCGGGCCGGGTGGTCGGCGGCCACGATCATCAGGCGCCCGCTCGCGCCGATCAGCGGGCGGCGCACCCGCCGGGCGGCGGCCTCCGCGATCGCCTCGGGGTGCCGGGCTCTGACCGCGGTGAGGTCGGGGATGGAGAGACTCAACGAAAGCTCCGTTCAGGGGTGGCTCGGCGGGCGCTCATGACGCCCGGGCGAGGAGGTCCTGGACCTCGGACCCGGTGGGCATGGCGGAGGAGCAGGCGAGGCGGGAGGCGACGAGGGCGCCGGCGGCGTTGGCGTGCCGCATGACCTTCTCCAGCTCCCAGCCGGACAGCAGGCCGTGGACGAGGGAGCCGCCGAAGGCGTCGCCCGCGCCCAGCCCGTTGACGACCTCGACCGGGACCGGCGGCACCTCGGCCCGGGTGCCGTCGCGGTGGACCGCCAGCACGCCCTTGGGGCCCTGCTTGACGACCGCCAGCTCCACGCCGGCCGCGAGCAGTGCCTGGGCGCACGCCTCGGGCTCGCGGACGCCGGTGGCGACCTCGCACTCGTCGAGGTTGCCGACGGCGACCGTGGCGTGCCGCAGCGCCTCGGCGTAGTACGGGCGGGCCTGGTCGGGATCGCGCCAGAACATGGGGCGCCAGTCGAGGTCGAAGACCGTGGTGCCGGCCTTGGCCCGGTGGGCGAGGGCCGCGAGGGTCGCCGTACGGCTGGGCTCCTCGCTGAGGCCGGTGCCGGTGATCCAGAAGACCCGGGCCGCGCGGATCGCGTCGAGGTCCAGCTCGTCGGTTCGGATCTCCAGGTCGGGGGCCTTGGGCTGCCGGTAGAAGTACAGCGGGAAGTCGTCGGGCGGGAAGATCTCGCAGAACGTCACGGGGGTCGGGTGGGCGGTGACCGGGGTCACCCAGCGGTCGTCCACGCCGAAGTCCTTCAGCGCCTCGTGCAGGTACGCGCCGAACGGGTCGGCGCCGGTGCGCGTGATCACGGCGGTCTCGCGGCCCAGCCGGGCGGCGGCGACGGCGACGTTCGCGGCCGATCCGCCGAGGAACTTGCCGAACGTCTCCACCCGCTCCAGAGGGAGGCCGGACTGCAGGGGGTAGAGGTCGACTCCTATTCTTCCCATCGTGATCAAGTCGAAGGGCTTGGCTGTCTCGGCCATGCGTGACGCTCCTAGAGCTGGACAGGGGGTGCGGGTCCCGAGGGGCCTGCCGCCTCCCAGGTGTAGGACGCGGAGGCCGACGCTGTCAATAGTTTGTACTTACATTCGGACCTGAGCGTGAAATGATGTCTTAACAAAGTATTGACAGCGAGCGCATCTAGGGATTTGATCCCGTCCCAGCGCAACCGTCGTGTTCCACGGCACACTGCCCGGCCCAGGGAAGGTCCGGACCGTGTAACCCGGTGATCACCCTTTCCCCCCGTCGCACACCCGTCGCACAGTGAGGTGCTGGAAAGATGGACCGCTCTTACCCCCGCTCGCGCAAGCTGGCCTCCGTCGTGGCCGTGGCCGCCGCGGCCGCGCTCACCCTCGCGGGCTGCTCCAGCAGCTCCGGCGGCAAGGAGTCCGAGGAGGGCGGGGCGAACGCCTCTGCGGGCAAGGCCGACACGCCCCGAATGACGGTCGCCCTCGTGACGCACCAGTCGCCCGGCGACACCTTCTGGGACATCGTCCGCAAGGGCGCCGAGGCGGCCGCCGCCAAGGACAACATCAAGCTCATCTACTCCGCCGACCCCAACGCCGGCAGCCAGGCCAACCTGGTGCAGAACGCCATCGACCAGAAGGTCGACGGCATCGCGATCACCCTGGCCAAGCCGGACGCCCTGCGGGACGTCGTGAACAAGGCCAAGGCGCAGAACATCCCCGTCGTCGGCCTGAACTCCGGCGTCAGCGAGTGGCAGAAGCTCGGCCTGACGGAGTTCTTCGGGCAGGACGAGACGGTGGCCGGCGAGGCCCTCGGCAAGCGGCTCAACGAGTCCGGCGCCAAGAAGGCCGTCTGTGTCATCCAGGAGCAGGGCAACATCGGCCTCACCCAGCGCTGCGACGGTGTGAAGAAGACGTTCGAGGGCTCCCTGGAGACCCTGAACGTCAACGGCACGGACATGCCGAGCGTGAAGTCCACGATCACCGCCAAACTGAAGACGGACAGCGACATCGACTACGTCGTCGCGCTCGGCGCCCCGTTCGCGCTGACGTCGGTGCAGTCGGTGTCCGAGGCCGGCAGCAAGGCGAAGGTCGCGACCTTCGACCTCAACAAGGACCTGACCAAGTCGATCAGCAAGGGCGACATCGAGTTCGCGGTCGACCAGCAGCCCTACCTCCAGGGCTACCTGGCCATCGACTCCCTGTGGCTGTACAAGAACAACGGCAACTACATGGGCGGCGGCGAGGCGCCGGTGCTGACCGGCCCGGCGTTCGTCGACAAGACGAACGTCGAGACCATCGACAAGTTCGCCGCGAAGGGCACCCGGTGATGAGCATGACCCGACAGGCTGAGCCGGCGGTGGCCACACCGCCGGCCCCCGGCCCGGGCAAGGAGACCGACGGGCGCACCGCCCGGCGCCCGCTGGCGCTGCGGCTGCTCGCCCGCCCCGAGGTCGGCGTCTTCCTCGGCGCCGTCGCGGTGCTGGTGTTCTTCCTGGTCACGGCGCCGGCCGTACGCGACGGCAGCTCGATGGCGAACATCCTGTACCAGTCGTCGACCATCGGGATCATGGCGCTGCCCGTGGCCCTGCTGAT
This sequence comes from Streptomyces sp. RK62, assembly GCF_018070255.1. Taxonomy (NCBI): domain Bacteria; kingdom Bacillati; phylum Actinomycetota; class Actinomycetes; order Kitasatosporales; family Streptomycetaceae; genus Streptomyces; species Streptomyces sp. RK62. The sequence goes on from NZ_JAGPYD010000001.1 coordinate 345,762, forward strand.
GATCGGCGGTGAGTTCGACCTGTCGGCCGGCGTCGCCGTGGTCACCTCCGCCCTGACCGCGAGCATGGTCAGCTACCAGCTGACGATGAACGTCTGGGTCGGCGTGATCGTCGCCCTCGTCGTCTCGCTGGCGGTCGGCCTCTTCAACGGCTGGATGCTGGTGAAGACCGGGCTGCCGAGCTTCCTGGTCACCCTGGGCACCTTCCTGATCCTCCAGGGCGTCAACCTCGCGGTCACCAAGCTGGTCACCGGCAACGTCGCCACCGACGACATCAGCGACATGGACGGCTTCGACCAGGCCAAGGCGATCTTCGCCTCGTCGTTCGAGGTCGGCGGCGTCGACGTGAAGATCACCGTCATCTGGTGGCTGGTGTTCGCGGCCCTCGCCACGTGGGTGCTGATCCGCACCAAGTACGGCAACTGGATCTTCGCCGTCGGCGGCAACAAGCACAGCGCGCGGGCCGTCGGTGTCCCCGTCACGTTCACCAAGATCTCGCTGTTCATGCTGGTCGGCTTCGGAGCCTGGTTCGTCGGCATGCACCAGCTGTTCTCGTTCAACACCGTGCAGTCCGGCGAGGGCGTCGGACAGGAGCTCATCTACATCGCGGCGGCGGTCATCGGCGGCTGCCTCCTCACCGGCGGAGCCGGCTCGGCCATCGGCCCGGTCTTCGGCGCCTTCATGTTCGGCATGGTCCAGCAGGGCATCGTCTACGCCGGCTGGAACCCCGACTGGTTCAAGGCGTTCCTCGGCGTGATGCTCCTCGGCGCCGTCCTCATCAACCAGTGGGTCCAGCGCACGGCGACCAGGAGGTGACCGACATGACCACCGAAGGAACCGGCACACACAGTGCCGTGAAGGACCAGACCCCCGCGGGGGACGCCCCGCTCGTCGAACTGCGCGGCGCGGGCAAGTCCTACGGCAACATCCGCGCCCTGCACGGCGTCGACCTCAAGGTCTTCCCCAGCCAGGTCACCTGCGTCCTCGGCGACAACGGCGCCGGCAAGTCCACCCTCATCAAGATCATCTCTGGGCTGCACCAGCACACCGAGGGCGAGTTCCTCGTGGACGGGGCGCCGGTGCGCTTCTCCACCCCGCGCGAGGCCCTCGACCGGGGCATCGCCACCGTCTACCAGGACCTCGCCGTCGTCCCGCTGATGCCGGTCTGGCGCAACTTCTTCCTCGGCTCCGAGATGACCAAGGGCCCCTGGCCCCTGCGCCGCCTCGACATCGAGCGGATGAAGAGGACCGCCGACGAGGAACTGCGCAACATGGGCATCGTCCTCGACGACCTGGAGCAGCCCATCGGCACGCTCTCCGGCGGCCAGCGCCAGTGCGTGGCCATCGCCCGCGCCGTCTACTTCGGCGCCCGCGTCCTCATCCTGGACGAGCCCACCGCCGCCCTCGGCGTCAAGCAGTCCGGTGTGGTGCTGAAGTACATCGCCGCCGCCCGCGACCGCGGCCTCGGCGTCATCTTCATCACCCACAACCCGCACCACGCCTATATGGTCGGCGACCACTTCAGCGTCCTGCGCCTGGGCACCATGGAGCTCAACGCCTCCCGGGACGAGGTGAGCCTCGAGGAGCTCACCAACCACATGGCCGGCGGCACCGAACTCGCCGCCCTCAAGCACGAGCTGTCGCAGGTCCGCGGCGTCGACGTGGAGGAGCTGCCGGAAGCCGACGCCCTCACCGCACCCGTGGCCTCCTCGGAAGGGAAGTCCTGACATGCCCGCACCGCTGGACCGCATCCGGGTGGGCTCGGCCCCCGACTCCTGGGGCGTCTGGTTCCCCGACGACCCCGTCCAGGTGCCCTGGGACCGCTTCCTCGACGAGGTCTCCGAGGCCGGCTACGACTGGATCGAGCTGGGACCGTACGGCTATCTGCCCACCGACCCGGCCCGGCTGACCGACGAGATCACCCGGCGCGGCCTCAAGGTCTCCGCCGGCACGATCTTCACCGGACTGCACCGGGGCCCCGACGTCTGGGACTCCACCTGGGAGCACGTCAGCGAGGTCGCCTCGCTCACCCAGGCCATGGGCGCCAAGCACCTCGTCGTCATCCCGTCCTTCTGGCGCGACGACAAGACCGCCGAGATCCTGGAGCCCTCCGAGCTCACCGGTGAGCAGTGGGGGCACCTCACCAAGGGCATGGAGCGGCTCGGCCACGAGGTGCGGGAGCGGTTCGGGCTGGACATCGTCGTGCACCCGCACGCCGACACCCACATCGACACCGAGGCCCACGTCGAGCGGTTCCTCGACTCGACCGACGCCGACCTCGTCAACCTCTGCCTGGACACCGGGCACTACGCCTACTGCGGCGGCGACAGCGTCAAGCTGATCGAGACCTACGGCGAGCGCATCGGCTATCTGCACCTCAAGCAGGTGGACCCGGAGATCCTCGCGGACGTCGTGAAGAACGGCGTCCCGTTCGGACCCGCCGTGGCCCGCGGCGTCATGTGCGAGCCCCCGGCCGGCGTGCCGGAGCTCGGCCCGGTCCTTCAGGCCGCGCAGAAGCTGGACGTCGACCTGTTCGCGATCGTCGAGCAGGACATGTACCCCTGCGAGCCGGACAAGCCCCTGCCCATCGCGGTCCGCACCCGCAGGTTCCTGAGGTCCTGCGGCGCCTGACGCCCCCGAGAGGACGGCCGAACGCATGACCCACCGTCCGGACGACCTGGGCGTCGCCGTCATCGGCACCGGGAAGGTGGGCGCCGACCATGTGCGCCGTATCGAGGAGACCGTCAGCGGGGCCCGTGTGACCGCCGTGGTGGACGTCGACCGGGGACGCGCCGAGGCCGTCGCGTCCCGGATCGAGGGCTGCGCCGTCCACACCGACGCCGCCGCCGCGATGGCCTCGCCCGAAGTCGACGCGGTCATCGTCGCCTCACCCGGCCCCGCCCACGAGGCGGCGCTCATGGCGGCGTTCGCACACGATCTGCCGGTGCTGTGCGAGAAGCCCCTCACCCCGGACCCGGCCGCCGCGCTGCGGGTGGTCGAGGCCGAGTGCTCCCTCGGCCGGCGCCGGATCCAGGTCGGCTTCATGCGGCGCTACGACGCCGAGTACGCGCGGCTGAAGGCGCTGCTGGACACGGGCCGGCTGGGCCGCCCGCTGCTGCTGCACAACCGGCACCGCAATGTGGCGAGCCCGCCCGGCTGGACGTCCGCGATGCTGATCGAGGACTCCGTGTCCCACGAGATGGACGTGACCCGCTGGCTCCTCGGCCACGAGATCACGGCCGTCACCGTGCACACCCCGACCCCGTCCGGCGACGCCCCGGACGGGGTCCGCGACCCCCAGTTCGTGGTCTTCGAGACCGACGGCGGAGCCGTCGTCGACGTCGAGATCTTCGTCAACTGCGGCTTCGGCTACCAGGTCCAGGCCGAGGTCGTCTGCGAACGCGGCACCGCCCGCGTCGGCGACGGCCACGCCCTGGTCACCCAGACCGCCGGCCACTGGGGCGGCCCCATCGCCCAGGACTACCTGGAGCGCTTCGCCGACGCCTACGACCGCGAGGTCCAGGCCTGGGTCGACGCCACCCGGCGGGGCGAGGTGACGGGCCCGAGCGCCTGGGACGGCTACGCCGTGGCGGCGGTGTCGGCGGCGGGCGTACGGGCCCTGACGGAGGGCGGCCGGGTGCCGGTGCAACTGGCGGAACGGCCGGCGCTGTACGGGACGTGACGGCGCGGGGCCCCCGCGCCGTCCTGCCGTCCCTAGAGCGTGGTCCGCGGCCGGATCGGGAGGCCCGCCGCGCGGTAGCACGCGTCGATCAGCGTCATCGTCTCCACCGCGTCGTCCGCGTCCAGGGGCAGCGGGGCCCCGTGCCGCAGCCGCGCGGCCAGCGCCTCCAGTTGGTACGTGTACGACGAGCGGGTGCCGAGGTGTTCCGTGCGTTCGCCCTCGGGGGTGCGGATCACGACCCGGTCGTCCTGGTGCGGCAGCACGAAGTTCGGGGCGAACGCCTCGCCCCGGGAGCCGACGATCCGGCAGCTCATCTCCAGCGTGCCGTACGCCATGTGGCAGCGGGCCGACGCGCGCGCCCCGCCGGGGAACTCCAGTTCCGCGTCCAGCCATTCGTCGACGCCGGGCGCCCCGGCGCGTTCGCCGGCCCGGGCCGACAGCAGCCGGGGAGCGCCGCCCGCCCAGGGGGCCAGCATCCTTGTCGCGTGCAGCCCGTAGCAGCCGAGGTCCATCAGGGCGCCGCCCGCCAGCGCCAGCGACCAGCGCGGGTCGCTGTCGTCCGGGGCCGGGATCGCGACCAGCGTCTCCACCCGCCGCAGCGTGCCCAGTTCACCCCCGGCGAGGATTTCGTGCAGCCGGCGGGTGACCGGGTGGAACAGATAATGGAACGCCTCCATGAAGACCGTTCCGGACGCCGCCGCGGCCCGGCGCACCTCGGCCGCCTCCTCGGCGTCGCTCGCCGACGGCTTCTCCGTCAGGACGTGCTTGCCGGCCGCGAGCGCGGCGAGGTTCCACGGGCCGTGCAGCCCGTTGGCGAGCGGGTTGTAGACGACCTCGACGTCCGGGTCGGCCAGCAGCTCGGCGTACGAGCCGGCCACCCGTTCGACGTCGTGCGCGGCGGCGAACGCCTCGGCTCGGGACCGGTCGCGGGCCGGACCCACGAGGGAGCGCTCGGTGATGCGCGCCGCGCCCAGCACGCCGACCCGCAGTGGTTCCGGCACGGACTCGATGGTCACGCCCGCCGCACCTCCTCGATCGTCACCGGGCGGTGCTCCCGCAGCGACAGCGTGCACGCGTCGGCGATCCAGCCCGCCTCCAGGGCGTCCTCCACGGTGCAGGGGGACGGCCGGGAGCCGGCCACCACCTCGGTGAACGCGGTGAGTTCGGCGCGGTAGGCGTCGGTGAAGCGGTCCATGAAGAAGTCGTGCGGGGTGCCCGCGGGGAAGGTCACGCCGGGCTCCACGGAACGCAGCGGCAGCTTGTCCTCCAGGCCCACCGCGATGGAGTCCTCGAACCCGTGGATCTCCATCCGCACGTCGTAACCCCGCGCGTTGTGACGGGAGTTGGACACGACCGCGATCGTGCCGTCGTCCAGGGTGAGGATCGCGCCGGTGGTGTCGGCGTCACCCGCGTCCGCGATGTAGTCGGCGCCCTTGTTGCCGCCGACGGCGTACACCTCACGGACCTCGCGCCCGGTCACCCAGCGGATGATGTCGAAGTCGTGCACCGAGCAGTCGCGGAAGATGCCGCCGGAGGCGGCGATGTACGCGGCGGGCGGCGGCGCCGGGTCCAGCGTGGTCGACCGCACGGTGTGCAGCGCGCCCAGCTCACCGCTCTCCACGGCGGCGCGCGCGGCGACGAACCCGGCGTCGAAACGCCGGTTGTAGCCGATCTGGATCGGCACGTCCTTGTCCTGGACGGCCTTGAGGACCTGGACGCCCTCGCTCATGGTGCGGGCGACGGGCTTCTCGCAGAAGACCGGGATGGCCGCCTCGACCCCGGCGAGGATCAGCGCGGGGTGGGCGTCGGTCGCGGCGGCGACGACGATGCCGTCCACGCCCGCCGACAGCAGGGCCTGCGGCGAGTCCACGACCTCGGCGCCGAACCGCTCCGCGGCGGCCTTGGCGGCGTCCGCGAACGGGTCGGTGACGACGAGGGAGTCCACCACGTCGAGTCCGGCGAGGGTCTCGGCGTGGAAGGCGCCGATACGGCCGAGGCCGAGGATTCCGATACGCATGCTTCAACTTCCTTGTCGAGCGGGGGAGTACGAGGAGAGGGGAGAGCGGAGGGTGCTGCTAGTCGAGGCCGCCGAGGACGTTCTGGTCCCAGTCGATCACCGAGCCGGTGACCACCCCGGACCGCTCCGACAGCAGGAAGACCACGAAGTCGGCGATCTCGTCCGGCTGGCCCAGCTTGCCCATCGGCAGCCTCGCGGCGGCCTGCTCCCGCCAGTCGTCGGACGCGGCGTGGAACGTCTTCTGGGTGACGTCCTCGCCCTCGGTCGCCGTCCAGCCGATGTTCAGGCCGTTGATCCGGACGCGGTCCCAGCGGTGCGCGTGCGCGGCGTTGCGGGTAAGACCCATCAGTCCGGCCTTGGCGGCGACGTACGGCGCCAGGAACGGCTGCCCGCCGTGCGCGGAGGACGTGATGATGTTGACGATCGTGCCGGGCGCCCCGCGCGTGACCATGTCGGCCACGGCGGCCTGCATGGCGAAGAACGGCGCCTTCAGATTGATGGCGATGTGCTGGTCGAACAGCTCGGGTGTGGTGTCCAGGAGCGTGCCCCGGGACGTCAGCCCCGCCGAGTTGACCAGGCAGTCGATCCGGCCGTACGCGGCGACGACCTCGGCGACCGAGGACCTGGCCCGCTCGGCGTCGGCGAGGTCGGCACGCACGAACAGCGCCTGGCCGCCGGCGGCCGTCAGCTCGGCCACCAAGGCCTCGCCGGGCTCCGCGCGGCGCCCGGTGACGGCCACGGCCGCCCCTTCGCGCACGGCGGCCCGGGCGACGGCGGCGCCGACGCCCTGACTGCCGCCGTTGACGAGGACGACCTTGTCGTCGAGAAGTCCCATGGGTGTTCCGGGTCCTTTCGGTGGGTCAGCTCGTGCGCCGCTCGGCGCCGGCCCGCAGCTGCGCGCGCAGCGCCTCGGGCGGCAGGCCCTCGGCGAGCGCCCGCCGGACGAGGTCCGCCTGGGACGGCGGGGCCAGCCCGTCGACCGGCGGGTCGCTGTCCAGGTTCGTGGGGAACGGGTAGCCCTCGGCGCTCGCCGCGATCACGTTCTGCGCCCAGTCCGCGCCGGCGCCCTCGGCGAGCCGGGCCAGCAGCACGGGGTAGACGGCGTTCGCCACGGCCTCGCGGTCCACGGTCTCCATGGCCCGCCCGAACGCCGACGACACCTGCAGCAGGTTGGCGGTGCGCCGGATGTCCGCCGAGCGGTTGGTGCCGGCGGCGTGGAACAGCGCCGGGTTGAAGAAGACCGCGTCGCCCTTGGCGAGCGGGAGCTGCACGTGGTGCGCCTCGAAGTACTCCCGGAACGCGGGCAGCCGCCAGGCGAGATAGCCGGGCTCGTAGCGCTGCGAGTGGGGCAGGTACATCGTCGGCCCGGACTCCACCGGCATGTCGCAGTGCGCGACCGCGCCCTGGAGGGTGAGCACGGGCGACAGGGCGTGCACGTGCGCCGGATAGGCGGACGCCACCTCGTTGGAGAGGAAGCCCAGGTGGTAGTCGCGGTGCACGGTCTGCGCGGCGCCGCCCGGGTTGACCACGTTCACCTGCGAGGTCACCTGGTAGCCGGGGCCCAGCCAGGCGCTCGACACCAGGGCCAGCATGTCGTTGCCGTAGTAGTCGGCGAAGGCGGCCGGGTCGTACAGGGCGGCCTTCTCCAGGGCGTTCCAGATCCGGTCGTTGGCGCCGGGCCTGGCGAAGTGGTCCCCGGCGGCGGTGCCCGAGGCGCGCTGCTCGGCGATGAGCGCGTCGAACACCGCGGTCAGCCGGTCCACGACCACCGGGTCGGGGAAGGCGCCCTCGAGGACCACGATGCCGGGCCCGTCCGCGAGCGCGCGCACCAGCTCGGCGCGCACCTCCCGCGGGTCCCCGGCCGCCCGCAGACGGTCGCTGTCGTACAGCAGGACGCCCTGCTCCACGGCACGGGCGTGCGGGTAGTCGGCGCGGTCCGTGGTCCGTTCGACCAGCTCGCGGAGGTCCGCGAGATCGCAGTCGCGCTCGGACAGCCAGAACTGGCGGTGCGCGGAAGTGAGAGACATCGTCGTCCTCTCGATGACAGGGGCGGCTCGGTGATGCCATTCTTGTCCTGACAATCCCCTCGAACAACCAGCAGGAAGCCATCAAAAACCCCTCAGGAGCCGTCGTATGGGCCACCCCTTCCCGATCAGGGAGATCGCACGTCAGGCGGGTCTGAGCGAGGCCACGGTCGACCGGGTCCTGAACGGTCGCACAGGGGTGCGCGAGAGCACCGCGCGCGAGGTCCACCAGGCCATCGCCGACCTGGACCGTCAGCGCACCCAGGTCCGCCTCCAGGGCCGTACCTTCATGGTCGACATGGTGGTGCAGGCGCCGCAGCGGTTCACCACGGCCGTCCGCGCGGCCCTGGAGGCCGAACTGCCGTCCCTGCACCCGGCCGTCGTGCGCTCCCGCTTCCACTTCCGGGAGACCGGACCCGTCGCCGAACTCACCGGCACCCTCGACCGCATCGCCCGGCGCGGCTCGCAGGGCGTGATCCTCAAGGCCCCGGACGTCCCCGAGGTCACCGCCGCCGTCGCCCGGCTCGTGGACGCCGGCATCCCCGTCGTCACCCTGGTCACGGACCTGCCCGCCACCGCCCGGCTCGCCTACGTCGGCATCGACAACCGCGCCGCGGGCGCCACCGCCGCCTATCTGATGGGCCAGTGGCTGGGGGACCGGCCCGGCAATGTGCTGACCAGCCTCAGCAGCGGGTTCTTCCGCAACGAGGAGGAACGCGAGATGGGCTTCCGCAGCGCCATGCGGAGCCTGCACCCGGACCGCACCCTCGTGGAGATCGCCGAGGGCCAGGGCCTGGACGCCACCCAGTACGACCTGGTGCGGGCCGCGCTGGACCGCGACCCGGACATCCGTGCCGTCTACTCCATCGGCGGCGGCAACATCGCCACCCTGCGCGCCTTCGAGGACCTCGGCCGCGAGTGCGCGGTGTTCGTCGCCCACGACCTCGACGAGGACAACACCCGGCTGCTGCGCGAACACCGCCTGTCCGTCGTGCTCCACCACGACCTGCGGCACGACCTGCGCGAGGCGTGCCACGTCGTGATGCGGGCGCACGGCGCGCTGCCCCCGGCAGGACCGACGGTGCCGTCGGCCATCCAGGTCGTGACGCCGTACAACATGCCGGCGCCCATCGGGTGACGGCATGAGGACCGGCCCGGGCGTGTACGCCGCGCGGCCGGCCCCCGGCTCCCTTAAGGGCTGTCCCGTAATTCCCGGCGGGCGCGCGGCGTCAGCTACGGCACCTCGCCGCGTTGTCGGGTCGTCCGCATACGTCCAGTATGCGGACGGCCCTCCGCCTTGCGATGCACCGCATCCGACGCCGCGCGCTGATCCACCGGGAACTACGGGCCAGCCCCTACCGTCGGGCGCATGTGGAATTCGATCCCGGACGGCGGCCCGGAGCGGCTGGTGGCGCTCGCCGACGGCGTGTTCGCCATCGCCCTGACCCTGCTCGTCCTGGACTTCTCCGTCCCACCGGACCTGCCCTCCCACGAGTACGCCGACGCCCTGCGCGAGCTCCTGCCGAACCTCGCGGCGTACGCGCTGAGCGTGCTGGTGCTCGGCGCGTACTGGCGGGAGAACCGGCGGATCCTCGGCTATGTCCGGCAGGTCGACGGGCAGCTGATCGGCCTGTCGATCCTCGGCCTGGGCGTCGCGGCCCTGTTGCCCTTCCCCACCAAACTCCTCGCCGAGTACGGCCGGGAGCCCGAGTCGGTCGCCGTGTACGCGGCGACGGTGGCCGCCCTCGGCGCCGCCGACCTCGCGGTGGTCCTCCTGCTGGCCCGGCGCCCCTGGCTGCGCGGCCCTGCGGGACCGCCCGAGGGGTTCCGGCTGTACGTCCTCGACCTCGCGGTGACGGTGGTCGTGTTCGTCGCCAGCGTGCCCCTCGCCCTCGTGTACGGCCCGGCCGCCATGTGGCTCTGGGCGGCCATGGCCCCCATCAAGGTGGTGATCGGGCGCCGGTCACAGAAGGCGCGCTGAGCGCGGGCCCTCAGCCCTCCGGGGTCACGTCCACCCAACTGCCGCTGTCCGCCGAGCGCACCATCGCGTCCAGTACGGCCGCACTGCGCACCGCGTCGTCCAGCGTGGCGCCGTAGGGCGTGTCCTCGGCGATCGAGCGCAGGAACCGGTACGCCTCGACCACCTTGAGGTCGTCGTAGCCCATGGCGTTCGCCGCGCCCGGCTGGAACGCGCCGAACTCGCCGTCGCCCGGCCCGACACGGACGGTGGCGACCGGCTGGTCCTGGTAGGCGGTGCCACGGCTGACCCGCAGCTCGCCCATGCGGCGGAAGTCCCAGAACACCGCGCCCCGGGTGCCGTGCACCTCGAAGCCGTAGTTGTTCTGCTCGCCGACCGAGACCCGGCACGCCTCCAGCACACCGCGCGCGCCGGAGGCGAACCGCAGAAGGCAGTTGACGTAGTCCTCGTTCTCGACCGGGCCGAGCTCGCCGGTGGCCAGGGTGTGCCCGGCGGTCGCGCCGGTCGGACGGGCCCGCTCGGGGACGAAGACCGCGGTGTCGGCGGTCAGCGCGGCGATGTCGCCGAGCAGGAAGCGGGCGAGGTCGGCACCGTGCGAGGCGAGGTCGCCCAGCACGCCGCTGCCGCCGCGCTCCCGCTCGTACCGCCAGGTCAGCGCACCCTGCGGATGCGCCGCGTAGTCGCTGAACAGGCGGATGCGCACATGTGTCACGGTGCCGATCTCGCCGGACGCGACGAGGTCGCGGGCGGCCTCGACGGCGGGGGCGTTGCGGTAGTTGAAGCCGACGGCGCTGTGCACGCCGGCCCGGGCGGCCGCGTCGGCCACGGCCCGGGCGTCCGCGGCGGTCAGCCCGACCGGCTTCTCGATCCAGAGGTGCTTGCCGGCCTCGGCCATCGCCACACCGATCTCCCGGTGCAGGAAGTTCGGCGCGGTGACGCTGACCGCCTTGACGCGCGGGTCGGCGGCCACCTCGCGCCAGTCCCGGGTCGCCGTGGCGAACCCGAAGCGTGCGGCGGCCTCCTCGGCGCGGCCCGGCACCTCCTCGGCGACCGTGACCAGCTCCGGGCGCAGCGGCAGGTCCGGGTAGTGGTGCGGGAGGCGGGCGTACGCCTGTGTGTGCACGCGCCCCATCCAGCCGAATCCGACGACGGCGACGCCGAGCGTGTCCACCATTGCAGCCCCTCATTGGACCGGTCCATTCTCTGTCCGGGCCACCATGGTTCGCCGCGCTGACCGGTGTCAACCCCCCTCCCGTGTGGCGCCGCCCTTTGACAAGCGCCCCGAACGCATGGAACGGTCCATCCCCATGAGACAGCCGACCATCCGTGACGTCGCCGACCGCGCCGGCGTCTCGAAGTCGCTGGTCTCGCTGGTGCTGCGGGGCTCCGAGCAGGTGCGCCCGGAGAGGCGCGAGGCCGTCCTGCGGGCCGTGCGCGAGCTCGGCTACCGGCCCAACGCCGCCGCGCGCAGCCTCAGCGAACAGCGCACCCGCACGGTCGGCGTCCTGCTGAACGACCTGCGCAACCCCTGGTTCGTCGACCTGCTCGACGGCCTGAACTCCCTGCTGCACGACAACGGTCTGCACATGCTGCTGGCCGACGCCCGCCTCAACCGCCGTACCGGCCAGGACCCCGCCGGCCCCCTGCTGGACCTGCGCGTCGACGGACTGGTCGTCGTCGGCACGCTGCCCGACCCGGCGGCGCTCGCCGAGGCCGCCGCACGCCTGCCCGTGGTGGTCGCCGGGGCCTGCGAACCGGCCCCCGCGGGCGTGGACGTGGTCGCCAACGACGACGAGCGCGGCGCCCGTCTGGTCACCGAACACCTCATCGGCCTCGGCCACCGGCGGATCGCGCACATCGCGGGCTACGGGGCGGTCGGCGAGCTGCGCCGGCGCAGCTTCGAGGCGGTGATGCGCGCGCACGGCCTGGCGGACGGGGCCCTCGTCGAGGCCGGGGACATGACCGAGGAGGGCGGCTACCGGGCGACGGTCCGGCTGCTGAGCGGCCCGGACCGGCCGACGGCCGTCTTCGCCGTCAACGACATCTGCGCCATCGGCGCGCTGTCGGCCGCCGAGGAGTCGGGGCTGCGGGTGCCGCGCGACCTGTCGGTCGTCGGCTACGACAACACCAGCATCGCCCGGCTGCGGCACGTCTGGCTGACCACGGTCGACAACGCCAGCCACGAGGTCGGCCGGCGCGCCGCCCGCTGTCTGCTGGACCGGCTCGCCGGCACCGGGGGAGCGGGCGGGGTCCGGCTCGCCGCGCCCACGCTGGAGGTCCGGGGCACGACGGGCCGCCCGCTCACAAGTTGATCGCGTACGCCTTGCGCAGCGTCTCGTGCACCGTCCACGTCGTACGGTCGCCCTCGCGCAGCACGGCCATGTCGCCGGGCCCGACCTGAAGCGTCGGTCCGCCCTCGACCTCGATGGTGGCCGAACCGCTGACGACGACGAAGAGTTCGTCAGCCTCGGTGTCGGTGACCACGCCCGGCGTGATCTGCCAGATGCCCCGCACCTGACGTCCGTCGGGGGACTCCCACACCACCTTCCCGGTCACCTCGGGCGTCCCGGAGACGATCTGCTCGGGCGCCAGCGGCTCGGGTTCGAGCTCGGCGTCGGGGATGTGAAGAGCGAAGCTGTGCGTCATGCGGCCGACCCTAACCCCGGGCAACGGCCGCCCGGCCCGGACACAGTGTGGGGCGTTGGAGGGATGGGGCGGACACTCCGTCGCGCCCGAAGCGCAGGTCGCAGGACATGCGAACGGACCGCGTACAAAATTGTTGACAATCCTGTCTGGCTGGATCTACGTTCGACTGGCACTCACCCAGGGGGAGCACATGCCGAACGAAGCCCGTCCGAGCACCGGGGAGCAGGCCAAGCAGCATGCGCTCGCACGGCTGCGGGAGGCGATCCTGCACGGCGAGATGGCGCCCGCCCAGCGGCTGGTGGAGAACGAACTCGCCGAGCGGTTCGGTGTCACCCGGGCCAGCATCCGCGCGGCACTCATCGACCTGGAGGCCCAGGGACTCGTCGAGCGGATCCGCAACCGCGGCTCGCGCGTACGGGTGGTGAGCGTCGAGGAGGCGGTCGCCATCACCGAGTGCCGCATGGTGCTGGAAGGGCTCTGCGCGGCCAAGGCCGCCGTCGCCGCGAGCGACGCGCAGCTGGACGAACTCGACGAGCTCGGCCGGGCGATGACCAAGGCCGTCGCCGACGGCGAACCGATGACGTACTCCGAGCTGAACCAGCGACTGCACGCCAAGGTCCGCGAGTTCTCCGGCCAGCGCACGGCCGTGGAGCTCCTGGAGCGGCTCAACGCCCAACTGGTGCGTCACCGCTTCCAGTTGGCGCTGCGACCGGGACGTCCGCAGCACTCCCTGGACGAACACCTGGCCATGATCGAGGCGATCAGGGCCCGGGACCCGCAGGCGGCCGAGGCGGCCGTCCGCGCCCACCTCGCCGGCGTCATCGAGGCGCTGCGCGAGTGAGCCGCACCCGACGGCCGCGCTGAGCCGGCGCGCGGGCGGGCGCACCCACTGTCACCGGAGGAGGAGCAGTCATGACGCATGCCCACGCCCCCACGACCCCGCGCTCGACGCTCGTCGTCACCGCGCACGCCGGCGATTTCGTCTGGCGGGCCGGCGGAGCGATCGCGCTGGCCGCCGCACGGGGCGAGAAGGTCACCATCGCCTGCCTGACCTTCGGCGAACGCGGCGAGTCCGCCCGCGCCTGGCGCGAAGGGAGGGATCTGGCGCAGATCAAGGCACTGCGCCGGGACGAGGCGGAACGCGCCGCCGCCACCCTCGGCGCCGAGGTCCGCTTCTTCGACGCCGGCGACCACCCGCTGCTCCCCACCCCCGAACTCACCGACCGGCTCGTGGCTTTGTACCGGGAGACCCAGCCGGACGTGGTGCTCACCCACCCCGCCGACGACCCGTACAACGGCGACCACCCGGCCGCCCACCGCATGGCCCTCGAGGCCCGGATCCTTGCCCAGGCGATCGGCTACCCCGCCGACGGCGAGGTCATCGGCGCACCGCCCGTCTTCTACTTCGAGCCGCACCAGCCCGAGATGAGCGGCTTCCGGCCCGAGGTGCTGCTCGACATCACCGAGGTCTGGGAGACCAAACGCAAGGCCATGGAGTGCCTGGCCGCCCAACGGCACCTGTGGGACTACTACACCGACCTCGCCGTGCGCCGGGGCGTGCAGCTCCGGCGCAACGCCGGACCCAACCTGGGCCTCGCCCACCGGACCCTCGCCGAGGCGTACATGCGGCCCTACCCGCAGATCGCGAAGGAGCTGGCATGAGCGGCGTGATCGTCACCGGCCCGCCGAAGGCCGACCTCGAGGACGTCGACGCGCTGGCCGGCTTCGGGGTGGCGACGGTGAGCGAGGCCATGGGACGCACCGGCCTGCTGGGCCCGGACATCCGGCCGGTCCAGCAGGGCGTCCGCGTCGCAGGCACCGCCGTCACCGTGCTGAGCTGGCCCGGGGACAACCTGATGCTCCACGCCGCCGTGGAGCAGTGCGGCGCGGGCGACCTCCTGGTCGTCACCACCACCTCATCGTGCACGGACGGTCTGTTCGGGGAGCTGTTCGCCACCGCGCTCCAGCGGCGCGGCGTGCGCGGAGTGGTCCTCACCACCGGTATCCGGGACACCCAGGCGCTGCGCGACATGGGCTTCCCCGCCTGGTCCCGAGCGGTCTCCGCGCAGGGCACCGTCAAGGCGACCGGCGGCTCGGTCAACGTGCCCGTCGCCGTCGACGGCCAGGTGATCCGCCCCGGCGACGTGATCCTCGCCGACGACGACGGGGTGGTCGTCGTCCCGCGCGAGCGCGCCCGCGCGACGGTGGAGCGGGCCGAGGCCCGCGAGGCCAAGGAGGCCGCGACCAGGGCCGCGTTCCTCCAGGGCGAACTCGGCCTGGACCGCTACGGGTTGCGCGAGACCCTGGCCCGCCTCGGCGTCGTCTACCGCACGTACGAGGAGTACGAGGGGGCCCGACTGTGACCGAGGGCGTGCCCTGTCTGCTGATGCGGGGCGGCACCTCCAAGGGCGCCTACTTCCTGGCCGCAGACCTCCCCGCCGACCCCGAGGCCCGGGACGCCCTGCTGCTGCGGATCATGGGCAGCCCCGACGGACGCCAGATCGACGGCCTGGGCGGCGCGCACCCGCTCACCAGCAAGGTGGCGGTGGTGTCGCCCTCCGCCGACCCGCGGGCCGATGTGGACTATCTCTTCCTCCAAGTCGCCGTGGACCTGCCAGAGGTGAGTGACCGTCAGAACTGCGGGAACCTCCTCGCCGGGGTCGGCCCGTTCGCCGTGGAGCGCGGACTCGTCCCGGCGGGGGAGCGGGAGACCTCCGTCCGGATCCGCATGGTCAACTCCGGCGACCTGGCCACGGCCACCTTCCCGACGCCGGGCGGCCGGGTGCGGTACACCGGCGACGCCGAGATCTCCGGAGTGCCGGGCACGGCCGCCCCCGTGGTGATCGAGTTCCCGCCCGGCGAGGGTCCGCTGCTGCCCACGGGGAACGTCCGCGACCGCGCCGCCGGTGTCCCCGTCACCTGCGTCGACAACGGCATGCCGACCGTGCTCATCGCCGCCGCCTCCCTGGGCGTCACCGGCTACGAGACACCCCGGGAGCTGGAGGAGGACACCGCGCTCGCCGAGCGCCTGCGCGCCGTGCGCCGCGAGGCCGCCGTACGGATGGGCCTCGGCGACGTGTCCACGGCGACCGTCCCCAAGCTCACGCTCCTCGCGCCACCCCGGCACGGCGGCGCCGTCAGCACCCGCACCTTCATCCCCGTCCGCTGCCACCCCTCGATCGGTGTGCTCGGCGCCGCGAGCGTCGCCGCCGGACTGCGGCTCGACGGCGCGGTCGGCGCGGACCTGGCCCGGCTCCCCGTCACGGGCGACCACGTCCGTGTCGAGCACCCCACGGGCCACCTCGACCTCGAGTGCGGCCTCGGCACGGACGCCGCCGGCCGTCCCACGGCCCGCCGCACGGCCGTCGTCCGCACCGCCCGCAAGATCTTCGACGGCACCGTCTTCCCCCGCCCCGCCCCGATCCCCGGAGGCCCCCGATGACCCCGCCGCTGGGCGACATCGCCCACCTCGGCCACGCCCAGCTGTTCACGCCCGACCTGGACGCCAGCGTCACCTTCTTCACCGACTACCTCGGCCTCACCGTGAACGGCGAGGACGGCGGCACGGTGTATCTGCGGACCTTCGACGACTACGAGCACCACAGCCTGGTCCTCACCGCCCGCGACCGCCCCGGGATCGGCCGGCTCGCCCTGCGCACCTCCAGCGAGGAGGCGCTCGACCGCCGGGTGAAGGCCGTCGAGGAGACCGGCGGCACCGGCACCTGGGTGGAGGACGAGCCCGGGCTCGGCAGGCTCTACGTCACCACCGACCCCGACGGCCACGAGCACGCCCTGTACTGGGAGAGCGAGCACTACCGGGCGCCCGCGCCTCTGCGCCCCGCTCTGAAGAACCAGCCCCAGGCCAAGCCGAACCGCGGTGTCGGCGTCCGGCGCCTGGACCACGTCAACTTCCTCGCCGCCGACGTGCTCGCCAGTGCCGGGTTCCAGGAACACGTGCTCGGGGCCCGGCCCACCGAGCAGATCCAACTCGACTCCGGCCGGACCGCCGCCCGCTGGCTGACCTTCACCGACAAGTCGTACGACGTGGTCTACACCGAGGACTGGACGGGCACTTCCGGACGGCTGCACCACATCGCCTTCGCGACGGACACCCGCGAGGACGTGCTGCGCGCCGCCGATCTCGCCATCGACACCGGGGTGTTCATCGAGACCGGCCCGCACAAGCACGCCATCCAGCAGACGTTCTTCCTGTACGTGTACGAGCCCGGCGGCAACCGGATCGAGCTGTGCAACCCGCTGACCCGCCTCGTCCTCGCCCCGGACTGGCCGCTGATCACCTGGACCGAGGAGGAGCGGAAGAAGGGCCAGGCCTGGGGCCTGAAGACCATCGAATCCTTCCACACCCACGGGACCCCGCCTGTCATATGAACTGGTCCGTCATATGTACAGATGGTCCGAAGTGGGTTGTACGACGGTATCGCGTATTGTTGCGTCATATGCCCGCCGTGACGTGTGGCAGCTCCCGGGACCACGGGGGCCTATGAGGTATGTCTGAAGGGGGAGCGGACGTGGTGGCACTTCTCGCGCTGGTGGCGGTCGTCGCCTATATGGCGAAGGCGGGCCTGCCCTGGTGGGTGGTCGCACTGGTGACCGTACTGATGGCGGGGTTCGTCGGGGGCATGTCCTGGAGCCCGAACCGGACCCCGCGCGGCATCGCCGCCCGGGGTCCGGCCGGCCGACCCGCGCACCCCATGGCCGACCCGGATGCGCCCGTGTGCCCGGAGGAGCCGCCCGTCGGCGCGGCTCCGCCCATGAGGTAGGGTTGACCTGCGTGATCACACGGTTCACCGTGTGACGGGCACCGGGACGTGGCGCAGCTTGGTAGCGCACTTGACTGGGGGTCAAGGGGTCGCAGGTTCAAATCCTGTCGTCCCGACGGTGTACGGGGCCTTCGCGGGCGAGAGTCCGCGGAGGCCCTTTCGCATACGCGGGCTCTGTCAGCCCTCCGTCACCCGCAGCTCCGCCCATCGGCACGTCCCGCCGGCCTGCACCCGTACCCCGCACCGCTCGGACAGTGTGCTGACGATGTCCAGGCCCCGGCCGTGCTCGTCGGGGTCGACCGCGGACGGCTGGGCCGCGGGGCCGGTGTCGGTCACCTCGACGCGGACCGCCGCACAGGTGTCCCCCTGATCGCGGGAGACCCGCAGCGTCGCGGGCGGCAGGGCGTGCACGACCGCGTTCGTGATCAGTTCCGAGACCACCAGCAGGACGTCCGCGGCGGCGTCCGCCGGCAGATTCCAGTCGGCCAGGACATCGCGGACCCGGCGCCGTACGCCGCCCACCGCTCCCGGCGTGTGCGGCAGGCTGAACAGGTGCTCGACTTCCCCCGAAGGCGCGGCACACAGCTGCGCAGTGATCATCGGTCCTCCTCCTCGGGGAAGCCTGCCGGACGGAAAGCGGGCGTGATGTGAAACGGTAGAAAGGCGAAGCAACCCGGTCAACGAACCCGGGTCGGCATTACCGAACGAGAGTCCCTCAAGGGATAAATCGGACTACGCTCGATGCATGGCGGGCCCCGTCCAGTCCATCGAGCGGGCCGCGGCGATCCTCCGACTGCTCGCCGGGGGCTCCCGCCGGCTCGGCCTCGGCGAGGTCGCCTCCTCCCTGGGTCTCGCGAAGGGCACCGCCCACGGCATCCTGCGCACCCTGCAGCACGTCGACTTCGTCGAACAGGACCCGGCGACCGGCAAGTACCAGCTCGGGGCGGCCCTGCTGCACCTCGGCACCAGCTATCTCGACGTCAACGAACTGCGGTCCCGCTCGATCAACTGGGCCGACGCCCTCGCCGCCCGCAGCGGTGAGGCCGTACGGCTCGGCACGCCCCTGGAGGGCAGGGTGCTCGTCATCCACCATGTCTTCCGGCCCGACGACACCCTCCAGACCCTCGACGTCGGCGCGCTGCTCCCGCTGCACGCCTCCTCGCTCGGCAAGGTCCTGCTGGCCTTCGGCGCGGCCCCCGTCGAGCCGCTGCTGGAGACCGAGCCCGAGGCCTACACCCGGCACACCCTCGTCCACTTCTCCGACCTGCACCGGGCGCTCGCCGAGATACGGGACCTCGGCTGGGGCGCCGAGGTGCAGGAGATGAGCATGGGGGAGGCCGGGATCGCCGCCCCGATCCGGGGACAGGGAGGCCTCGTCGTGGGAGCGATCGGCGTGTCCGGCGCCGTCGAGCGGATCTGCGACACCAAAGGCCGGCCTCAGCCGGCCCTGATCACCGTGCTGCGGGAGGCGGCGCGCGCCATCTCCAGGGATCTCGGCGCGGCCCGCTGGTAGGGCCGGGCACCCACGACACGGCGGAAGGAGGGCCGATCATGGTGGAGCGGTACGTGATGTCCATCGACCAGGGCACCACCTCCACCCGGTGCATCCTGTTCGACCACGGCGGCCGGCTGGTCTCCGTCGCCCAGCGCGAGCACCAGCAGTTCTTCCCGCAGCCCGGCTGGGTCGAGCACGACGCCGTCGAGATCTGGCGCAACCTCCAGCGCGTCGTTCCGGAGGCCCTGGCGAACGCCCAGGTCACGCCCGACCAGATCGCCGCCGTCGGGATCGCCAACCAGCGTGAGACGACCGTGCTGTGGGATCCGCGCACCGGCGTCCCGCTGGGCCGCGCGATCGTCTGGCAGGACACCCGCACCGCCCCCTACGTCGAGGAGCTGCGCCGGGACCCCGGCGACGACTTCTTCCTCGACCACTGCCTGCTGCCGCCGTCGACCTACTTCTCCGCGCCCCGCATCCGCTGGCTGTTCGACCATGTCGACGGGCTGGAGCGGCGCGCCCAGGACGGCGAGGTGCTCTTCGGCACCATCGAGAGCTGGCTGATCTGGAACCTCACCGGCGGCAAGGACGGCGGACTGCACATCACGGACGCCACCAACGCCAGCCGCACGATGCTCATGGACATCCGCACCCTCACCTGGGACCCGGCGCTCATGGACTTCTTCGGGGTGCCGCGCGCGATGCTGCCGGAGATCCGCTCCTCCGCCGAGCGCTACGGAGAGGCCCGCGCCGTACTTCCCGGCGTCCCGATCACCGCCGCCCTCGGCGACCAGCAGGCGGCCCTGTTCGGGCAGACGTGCTTCTCACCGGGGGAGGCGAAGTGCACGTACGGGACCGGGAGCTTCCTGGTGATGAACACCGGCACCGACCTGGTGCGCTCCGAGCACGGGCTGCTCACCACGGTCGCGTACAAGATCGACGAGCAGCCCACGGTGTACGCGCTGGAGGGCCCGATCGCCGTCACCGGCTCCCTCGTGCAGTGGTTCCGCGACCGGCTCGGCCTGATCCACAGCGCTCCCGAGATCGAGACGCTGGCCCGCACCGTCGAGGACAACGGCGGCTGCTACATCGTCCCCGCGTTCTCCGGCCTGTTCGCGCCGCACTGGCGCAGCGACGCCCGGGGCGTGATCGTCGGTCTCACCTCGTACATCACCAAGGGGCATCTCGCGCGGGCGGTCCTGGAGGCCACCGGCTGGCAGACCCGCGAGGTGGTGGACGCGATGAACGCCGACTCCGCGCTCGCCCTGAAACAGCTCAAGGTGGACGGCGGCATGACCTCCGACCATCTGCTCATGCAGATCCTCGCCGACGTCCTCGACGTGCCCGTCGTACGGCCGCTGGTCGCCGAGACGGTGTCGCTGGGCGCCGCCTACGCCGCCGGGCTCGCCGCCGGGTACTGGCCGGACCTGGCGGTCCTGCGGCGCAACTGGCACCGCGCCGCTCAGTGGCTGCCCGACATGGACGCCGAACGGCGGGAGTGGGAGTACGAGTCCTGGCAGCGTGCCGTCGAGCGTTCGCTCGGCTGGGTCCGTACTCCCCCGCGCCCGCAGAGCCGCGGGCCCTCCGTCACCGAGTGACCAGCAGGCCCCGGCCGCGCAGCACCCGGCGCTCCAGCGGGCTGAAGATCAGCAGGTCGATGGCGATGCCGACGAGCAGGATCAGGAAGATCGCCAGGAAGACCTGGGACATGCTGCTGTTGTTCCGCCCGTTCTCCAGGAGCTGGCCGAGGCCCACGCCCAGGTCGGGGGAGGAGGCGATGATCTCGGCGGCCATGAGCGAGCGCCAGGAGAACGCCCAGCCCTGCTTCAGTCCGGCGAGATAGCCGGGCAGCGCCGCCGGCATCACCACGTGCCGGGCCTCGCGCAGCCCCGTGGCGCCCAGCGTGCGCCCGGCCCGCAGGAACAGCGGCGGGATCTGGTCGATGCCCGCGACGAGACCGTTGGCGATCGACGGCACCGCGCCCAGCAGGATGACCGCGTACATCATCGAGTTGTTCAGGCCCAGCCACAGCACGGCCGGCGGCACCCAGGCCACCGACGGCAGGGACTGAAGCCCGGACAGGATCGGGCCGATCGCCGCACGCACGAACCGCACCCGGGCGACGATCAGCCCGAGCGGGGTGCCGATCGCGAGCGCCAGCAGGAAGCCGAGCAGACCGCGCGAGACCGACGTCCAGATGTAGTCGAGCAGCGTGCCCTGGAGCCAGGCGTCCCGCAGCTCGCCCCACACCTCGGACGGCGAGGGCAGCTTGTAGGCGGGGACGACCTCCGCCCAGACGAGCACCTGCCACACCGCCAGGACCAGCGCCACCGCCGTGACCGGCGGCAGCACCTTGCGGACCAGGGTCTCGCGCAGCGGGGTGCGCCGGACCTGCACCGAGTCCAGGGCGTCGAGCCCGGCCTCCAGCCCGGCCAGGTCCTCGGTGCCGCTCTTGCTGGTGTCGACCTTGGTGTCGACGCCGTTGTCAGTGCCGGCCATGGCGGCGGATCTCCCCACGCAGTTCTTCGGTGATCTCGGCGGACAGTTCGGCCACCGCGGTGTCCTCGATCCGGCGGGGCTGCGGGATGCCGACGCTCCACTCCCGCGCCACCCGCCCCGGCCGCGACGACAGCAGCACGACCCGCTGGGCCAGCTTCACCGCCTCGCGGACGTTGTGCGTCACGAACAGGACCGAGACGCCGGTCTCCCGCCAGATGCGGGTGAGTTCGTCGTGCAGGACGTCCCGGGTGATGGCGTCCAGCGCCGCGAACGGCTCGTCCATCAGCAGCAGCCGGCTCTCCTGCGCGAGCGCCCGCGCCAGGGCGACGCGCTGGCGCATGCCGCCGGACAGCTCGTGCACCCGCTTGCCGTACGCGCCCTTCAGCCGGACCAGTTCGAGCAGTTCCTCGGCGCGCTCGCGCCGCTCGGCCTTCGCCACGCCCCGCAGCTTCAGGGCGAGTTCGATGTTCTTCCCGGCCGTGAGCCAGGGGAACAGGGCGTGTTCCTGGAACATCAGGGCGGGGCGGCCGTCGGTGCTGATGGTGCCCGCGCTGGGCCGGTCGAGGCCGGCGACCAGGTTGAGCAGGGTGGACTTGCCGCAGCCGGAAGCCCCCAGGAGGGTGACGAACTCGCCGGGGGCGACGTCGAGGGTGATGTCGTCGAGGACGAGCTGCTGCCCGGCCGGGCCGGCGAAGGACTTCGAGACATGCTCGATCCGGGCGGCTCGGGGCGCCGCCGGGACGTCCTCGGCGACCTTCTCGGTCGTGGCCGTCGTGGTGGCCATGGTCGTCACCTCCTGGGGGACTGAACGGATGCGGTGGTGCGGTTACTTGACGCCGAGACCGGCGTCGTCGACCGCGTCCTTGCCCTCGGCCTTCAGGACCTTGTTCAGCGGACGGAGGTCGTAGATGCCCTTCAGGTCGGTCTCGTCCAGGAGGCCGGACGCCACCGAGTGCTCCGCCTGGGTGTCGAGGGTCGCGGCCAGCGGGTCGTCCAGGAAGGCGATCGACTTCCACGCCGGGTCGAGCACCTTCGCGGGCAGGGCCTTGCCGGACAGGCTCTCCAGCGCCTTGTTCGCGGACGCCTTCGCCTGGTCCGGGTTGGCGTTGATCCACTCGTTGGTCTTCACCGAGCCGCGCAGCACCGCCTCGACGACGTCCGGGTGCTCCTTCAGGAAGCTCTGCGACACGATGATGTTCGTGATCACGAACTTCTTGTCGGGCCACAGGTCGGACTCGTCGAGGAGCACCTTCGCGCCGTCGGCGACCAGCTTGGAGGCGGTCGGCTCGGGCACCCAGGCGCCGTCGATGGAACCGGACTTGTAGGCGTCCGGGGTGATCTTGTTGTCGGTGCGGACGACCGAGACGTCGCCCTTGCCGCTCTCGGCGTCGACCTTCCAGCCCTGCTCGGAGATCCAGTTGAGCAGCGCCACGTCCTGGGTGTTGCCCAGCTGCGGGGTGGCGATCTTCTTGCCCTTGACGTCCTTCAGGGACTTGATCTTCTTCGGGTTGACGACGAGCTTCACGCCGCCGGAGGCCGAACCGGAGATGATCCGCAGGTTCTTGCCCTGCGCCTTGGTGTAGCCGTTGATGGAGGGGGAGGGGCCGATCCAGCCGATGTCGATGGAGCCGGAGTTGAGCGCCTCGATCTCGGACGGGCCGGCGTTGAAGGTCGACGGCTTGATCTTGGTGCCGCCGAGCTCCTTCTGGAGCAGGCCCTCCTGGACGCCCACCAGGGCGGTGGCGTGGGTGAGGTTCGGGAAGTAGCCGATCTTCACCGTGTCGGCGGAGAGCTTCTTGGCGTCCGCCGCGACCTCGGCCTGCTTGCCGCTGTCGTCGGAGGATTCGGCGCCGTAGCCGCAGGCGGTCAGCAGCAGGGGGAGCGCCGCGATGACGGCGACGGTGCGCAGGGTGGTGAGCGGGCGTGCGGCAGACACGGAGGTGTCCTCTCAGGGATGAGTGAGCAGGAAAGAACGGCGGCGCGTACATCGGGCGCCGCGGGGAGCGCCGGCCCGGACGGGGCGGCGGGGGTGACCCAGGAACGGTGCGGACTGGTCCCGCGCGGGGCGTCAGCGCTTCCGACAGATGGCGCTGGACGTGCGGGCGAAGTCGATGTGCCGGCGCGAGGTCAGCAGCAGACGGCACAGGTCTGCGTGGTCGTGCGCACTCATGGCCACCCCACCCCGCAGATCCATAGTTTTCCTACCTGGTTGATGGGGATCGTGGCAGAAGGTGGGCGCTACCCCAAGAGGCTTTTCATATGATGGACACTTCCTTCTCATCATCTGAGATTGTGCTGGTCACGGGGGCGGCGCGAAGGGCGCGCAGAAGAGCGCGTGCCACGGCGTCGTTCTGCCGGAAACCGGGCGCGTCGGTGCGGGGACGGGCGAACGCGGCGACGGCACGGCTGTTCGTCGGAGCGCCGAGCGCGATCCGGCGCGGGTGCGGGCCGCCGAGGGACGGGTCGAGGACATGCCCGTCCGTGGGCACGACGGCCAGCAGCCCCGAGCGGTGCCGGTGCCCGGCGTCGGCGACGACCTCCTCGGTCAGCGCGCCGGCCCGGTGCAGCCCGCGCAGCAGCGGGTCCTCGGTGCGCTCCAGGCTGGGGCCCGGCAGATACGCCTCGATCAGGGCGGTCGCGTGGACGGTGTGCCCGGGCACCGTGGGACTGGACGCGGTGAAGGTGCCGGTCTCCTCGTCGGTGCCGACCCGGACGCCGGCGCCCAGGAAGCGGACGATCCCGGCGCGCGAGAGGGCCAGCAGCTGCCGCAGCCGGAAGCCGGGCGGCCCGGACGCCAGGAAGCTGAAGAACCCGTGCCACCAGCCGTCCAGCTCCGCCGCGACCGACGGCGCGGTCAGCCGTCCGGCGGCGAGCAGGCGCGGAAGCTGCCCGTACACCGAGAGCAGCGCGAGGAACGCCCCGAGGTCGGCGCTGAACGCCGGGTCCTCGCGCCGGGCGACGTCGGCGGCGACATGGGCGCGCAGATGCTCCTGGAACGCCTCCGCCGTCGGGAACGTCAGACCGTCCAGAGGATGGTCCAGCGCCTCGAAGTCCAGCCGGTCCGCAGGAGCGGGCACGGCCCGTGCCACGAGCTCGGCCATGGCGTCGTCGTACCAGCCGAGACGGTCGTAGGCGGCGGCGAACTCCGTCCACGGCAGTGTCGTACGCCCGGGGTGGGCGTGGAACAGCTCGTGGTAGTGGCCGAAGCCGATCTCCTTCGCCATCAACGGCCAGACGTCGCGCCGCAGTTCCAGCGGGCGGCCCTCGGCGAGCAGCGCGTCGACGGCCTCCGGTCCGAAGTGGCGGGGCAGCGGCGGCCGGGGTCCCTGGAGCCGGTAGCGCGTCTTCGAGTGGTACGGCACCCCGCGCCGCGAGCCGACGTGCAGGACCGGCTCCCGGCCGGACGGCAGATAGGTGAGCGAGCCGTCGGCCTCGGTGCGGAACGTGCCGCCGCGGCCCTCGGTGAGCAGCGCCATCAGGTCGACGAAGGCCAGCCCGAAGCCGCGCAGGACGACGTGCTCGCCGGGTCGCAGCGTGGACAGGTCGGCGTCCGAGGAGAACTCCGGCGGCAGATGGAAACGACCGTGGCGGCGGGCGAACTCCGCGTGGGCGCGGTGCTCGTCGGCCGGCGTCGAGCCGAGGTGCCCCTGTGCGAGGACCACGGCGTCGGCGACGAGCGGGTCCGCCCGGCCGGCCAGACGCACCTCCTGCGGCCCGTCCGCCGGGCCGGTGACGGCGGTCGCCGTGGTGCGGTGCCACTCGACCGTGATCCCGGGCGGCAGTTCGGTCAGCACCCGGCGGAACACCCAGTCCAGATAGGCGCTCTGGGCCCGCCGGGTCGGGAAGTCGGAGCCGTCGAGGGTGCGCAGCTCGGCCAGGACGTCCGGGTCGGCGGGCTCGGCGTAGGGCGCGTGGCGCGGACCCGTGCCGGAGAACTGGGCGGCCCACTCGGCCAGTGAGGGCCCCGGCCGGACGGGTCCGTCGAGGGTGGAGGACTCGTCGGTGAACATGGTGACGTCTTCCGCCATGGAGTTCATCCGCAGCAGCGCGGACTGCTGCTGACGCCAGATCCGGCCCGGCCCCGGCGGATGCGGGTCGACCAGATGGATCCGCAACCGGCCTCGCCCGTCCCAGAGTTCGGGGGCGTTCGCGGCGATGCGCTCCAGCAGCCCCGTGGCACGCGGTCCCGCGCCCACGACGACCAGCACCGCCGTGTCGGAGCCGCTCGCCGAGTACGCGCTCACCGGTCACCGCCGATCGCCGGGCGGGCGTCGGACGCGGTCGCCGCGCCCAGCCGGCGCCGCAGCAGACGCACCTGGTCCCGCGCCCGTCGCAGCGGAGTGGGCGGCAGGGCACGGGAGTTGCCGCGCGCGTAGTACCGCTCGACGTAGAACTGCCCCACGCTGAGCACCGTCGTCACCGCGATGTACCACAGCGTGGCGACCATGAGCAGCGGGATGATCTGGTAGGTCTGGTTGTAGATCAGCTGCACCGAGTACAGCAGGTCGTGCACGGCGAGCACACTGACGATGCTGGTGCCCTTCAGCGTGCCGATCAGCATGTTCCCGGCGGTCGGCACGATGGAGCGCATCGCCTGCGGGACGACGATCCGCCGCAGCGTACGGCCCCGGCTCAGCCCGAGCGCCTGCGCGGCCTCGGTCTGCCCGCCGTCCACGGACAGGATGCCGCCGCGCACCACCTCGGCCGCGTACGCGCTCTCGTGCAGGGTCAGACCGATGACGGCGGTGAGCGTGGGGCCGAGCAGATTGACCGTCTTGACGGTGAGGAACTGCGGGCCGAACGGGATGCCGAGGCCGAGCGTCGGATAGAGCGCGCCGATGTTGAACCAGAACAGCAGCTGCACCAGCAGCGGCGTGGACCGGAAGATCCACACATAGCCCCAGCTCAGGGTGCGCAGCACCGGGTTCGCCGACAGCCGCATCACCGCGAGCACGGTGCCGAGCAGAAAGCCCAGCACCATCACCAGGGCCGTCAGCCACAGCGACAGCAGCAGCCCGTCGAGGACGGCGGTCGTGGTGAAGTACCGGCCCACCACGCCCCATTGGAAGGCGTCGTTGCGGACGACGGAGTTCACCACCATCGCGAACAGCAGCAGCGCGAGGCCGGCGGTCAGCCACCGGCCGGTGTGCCGGCGCGGCACGATCCGCGGGTCGGCGTCCGGTGGTGGGGAGGCGGCGGGGCCCTTCGCGGCAGGGCGGGAGGAGACTTCGGGCGAGGTGACCATGGGAGGGCTCTCCGGGAGGAGGGGAACGCGGGCGTGGGTGACCACCGGCACGCACGGGGGTGCCGGGGTCGTCCGGTGTCGTCACGCTCGCCGCGTCCCTCAACGCGGCCGGAGAGGCTGCCGTACAGCGCACAGCCGGTCCGGTTCGATCGTATGTGCCCCTGGCATCGCCCTGTCAACAGGCCGGGAACGCCCGGGGTCCGGCCCGGTCCGGCATACGGGCGCTGCTTGACGGGCCGGACGATGTACTGCTCAATTGTCCCCATGACTGCCCAGCAGCGCTTGGTCACGCGCGATCACATCGACTTCGGTCGGGTGTGGTCCGCGGCGTGTTGCGCCTGACACGGCAGCGGGCCGCCTGACCGGCCCTTCCCTCCCTCGGTGACCCCGTCGCGGGCCGAGCTCTCCTCTCACGCGCGCTGCCGCAGCTCCCTCTCCACCGACGTCCGTCGTCGTCACGCCCGTACCCCGCCGTCGTTCTGACGGTCTCTCACCCGCGCGCCGCCGCAGGGCAGTTCCGCCTGCCCGCAGGCCGCCGCCCCGCTGAAAGGCACGCATCCATGCCCGTGGAGTTCCTCGGCATCGCCGCCACCAACGACGGATCCGAAACCACGCCGCGCTCCGGCCCCGCGTTCGACAAGGAGTACACGCTCCGGCTCGCCCGCGCCCACGAGGAGCACGGCTGGGACCGGGTGCTGTTCGCCTACGGATCGGGATCGCCCGACCCCGCGCCCGCCGCCGCCTACATCGCGAGCCGTCTGGAGCGCCTGCAGATCCTCCTCGCCCACCGGCCCAACGTCTCCTACCCGACCTTCGCCGCCAAGACGTTCGCCACCCTCGACCAGATCAGCGAGGGCCGGCTCACCGTCCACTTCATCACCGGCGGCAACGACCACGAGCAGGGCCGCGAGGGCGACACCCTCACCAAGGACGAGCGGTACGCCCGCACCCGCGAGTACATCCGGATCGTCAAGAAGATCTGGACCACCCGCGAACCCTTCGACCACGAGGGCGACCACTACCGCTTCCACGACTTCGTCAGCGACGTCTTCCCCGTCCAGCAGCCCCGCCCCGGCGTCTCCTTCGGCGGCTCGTCCCCGGCGGCGTACGCGGCCGGCGGTGCCGAGGCCGACATCTACTGCCTGTGGGGCGAACCCCTCGCGAAGACCGCCGAGCAGATCGAGCACGTCAAGGCCGCCGCGAAGGCCGCGGGCCGCACCGACGTCCCCCGCGTCCAGGTCGCCTTCCGCCCGATCATCGCCCCCACCGAGGAACTGGCCTGGGAGAAGGCACACCGCACGGTCGGCGCCATCCGCGAACGCCGCACCTCCGGGGTCGTCCGCCACCACCGGGGGGACACGCCCGAGAACACCGGCTCCCAGCGGCTGATCGCCATCGCCGAGGCCGGCGAGCGCTACGACCGCGCCCTGTGGACGCCGACCGCCGCCGCCACCGGGGGAGCGGGCAACTCCAACGCCCTGGTCGGCACGCCCGAGACGGTCGCGCAGGCCCTCCTCGACTACTACGACCTCGGCGTCGACATCCTCTCCGCGCGCGGCTACGACCTGCTCGACGACGCCATCGACTTCGGCCGGTACGTCATCCCGATCGTCCGCGAGGAGGTCGCCAAGCGCGACGCCGAGCGCGCCGCCCGCGGCCCCCGCACCCTGACGGCGGTGACCGGATGACCTCCGCCCCCGAACTGACCGTCGTCCACGTCCCCCTCTCGGACCCGCGGGTCGCACCCCTGCTCAGCGAACTCGCCCACGAGTACTCCACCCGCTACGGCAAGGACGCGCACGCCGAGATCTCCCGGTACCCCGACGAGGAGTTCACCCCCGCCCGGGGCGGCCTGCTCCTGCTGCTCCTGGAGCGCGGCGAGCCCGTCGCGGGCGGCGCCTTCCGCCGCCACGGCCCGTCCACGGCCGAACTGAAGCGGATCTGGACGCACTCCGCGCACCGCAGGCGCGGCCTCGCCCGCCGGGTCGTCGCCGAACTCGAACGCGAGGCCGGTGAGCGCGGATACCGGCGCGTCTACCTGACGACCGGACCCCGCCAGCCCGAAGCCCGCGGCCTCTACCTCGCCACCGGCTACACACCGCTGTTCGACACCCGGGCCGACCCGGAGACCATCGGCCCGCTGCCCTTCGAGAAGCACCTCACCGCGCCCTTCGAGAAGCACCTCACCGCGCCGGAACACCCCGGAAAGGCCCTGGACCAGTGACCCACCGCCCCCCGCGCACACCGCTGCGTGCCATCGCCGCCCTCGCCCTGCTGCCCCTGCTCACGCTGACGGCCTGCGGCTCCGGCGACACCGGCAGCGCGGCCGTGGACGCCCAGGGCTCGCCCGCGCCCACCGACGACCCGGTCGCCGCCGTCCGCGAGGTGGACTCCGTCGCCGCACTGCTGCCCGCGGACGTCCGCAAGGCCGGCACCCTCAAGATCGGCAGCTCCATAGGCTTCCCGCCCGGCGCGTACTACCCGAACGGCACCGACAAGGCGCCCGCGGGCCAGGACATCGACCTCGCCGACGCCGTGGCCAAGGTCCTCGGCCTGAAACTGGAGCGCCAGGACGCCTCCTTCGAGACGATCCTGCCCGCCCTCGGCAGCGGCAAGTACGACGTCGGCACCGGCAACTTCGGGGTCACGACCGAACGCCTGAAGACGATCGACTTCGTCACCTACATCAACGACGGCCAGGGCTTCGCCGTCAAGGACGACAACGACAGCGTCAAGAAGGTCACCGACCTGAAGCAGCTGTGCGGGCTGACCATCGGCACCGGCGCCGGCACCACCTTCGAGGCCACCCTCACCGCCCAGAAGGACGTGTGCGCCAAGGCCGGCAAGAAGCCGTACGACGTGAAGGTCTACTCGGAGAACGCGGCCACGCTCACCGCGCTCCAGCAGGGCCGGATCGACGTCATCATGTCGACCATCAACGGACTGCGGTACCAGGCGGCCCAGCCCGCCTCCCACACCCGCTTCCTCGGCGAGTACCACCGCCTCGACGTCGGCTTCGCCTTCAAGAAGGGCTCCCCGCTCACCAAGGCGTTCCGCGCCGCCGTCGACCACCTCATCGAGGACGGCACCTACCGGCGCATCCTCGCCAAGTGGGGCACCACGGCCTCCGCGATCGACGCCTCGCGCATCAACCCGCCCGAACACGCCTGACCGGCCCGCGGACACAGGGGAGGACCCATGAGCGACGTCATGATCGACGTCCACAACGTCCACAAGAGCTTCGGGCCGCTGGAGGTCCTGCGCGGGATCGATCTGCGGGTCCGGGAGGGCGAGGTCACCGTCGTCCTCGGCCCGTCCGGCTCCGGCAAGTCGACGCTGCTGCGCACCATCAACCACCTGGAGAAGGTCGACCGGGGCTGGATCAGCGTCGACGGCGAACTTGTCGGCTACCGCCGCGTCGGCGACAAGCTGCACGAACGGAAGGAGAAGGAGGTCCTGCGGCAGCGCACCCGCATCGGGTTCGTCTTCCAGAACTTCAACCTCTTCCCGCATCTCACCGTCCTGGACAACCTCGTCGAGGCCCCCGTCTCCGCGCGGCGCGTGTCACGCGGCACGGCGGTGGAGACGGCCCGCCGGCTCCTCGACCGGGTCGGCCTCGCCGACAAGGCCGACGCCTACCCCCGGCAGCTCTCCGGCGGGCAGCAGCAGCGCGTGGCCATCGCCCGCGCGCTCGCCCTCGAACCGAAGGTGCTGCTCTTCGACGAGCCGACTTCCGCGCTCGACCCGGAACTCGTCGGCGAGGTCCTCGACGTCATCAAGGGCCTCGCCGGCACGGGCACCACGATGGTCGTCGTCACCCACGAGATCGGCTTCGCCCGCGAGGTCGCCGACACGGTGGTCTTCATGGACGACGGACTCGTCGTGGAACAGGGGCCTCCCGCGGCCGTCCTCGACGCGCCCCGGCAGGAACGCACCCGCGCCTTCCTGTCCAAGGTCCTCTGACCCCTCCGTCCCCGCCCCTTCGAGGAGGACCCGCCATGACTCCGCCCGGCACCACCAGCCCCGCCGCCCGCCCCGACGAGACCGCCTACGACCGCCGCCGGCTGCGCCAGTGGCTGGCCGGGGACGCCAGAGCCGACGGTGTCAGCCGGCGCCGTATGCTCACCCTGCTCGCCGCCACCGCCGCCGCGACCACGCTGCCCGCGCCCCGCACCGCCCACGCCGCCGCGGGCCCGATCGTCAAACCGCTGCCGCCCGAGTGGTTCATCCAGCGCGGCACCAACGCCGAGACCCGCTGGGAGGCGCTGCGCGGCACCGGCCACCACACCCCCAACGACCGGTTCTTCGTCCGCAACCACACCGCCACCCCTGTCCTGGACGCCGGCGACTGGCGGCTGCGGCTGTGGGGCGACGGACTGCGCGGCACACCCGCCGAGGACCGGCCGGTCGAGTTCGGCTACGACGACCTGCGCGCACTGCCGTCCGTCACCCGGACCGCGTTCGTGGAGTGCGCCGGCAACGGCCGCAGCCACTACACGACCCAGCAGGGCGAGACGGTGAGCGGCACCGCCTGGACGCTCGGCGCGATCGGCGTGGCCCGCTGGCGCGGGGTCCGCCTCGCCGACGTGCTCCGACGTGCCGGGCTGGCGCGGCACGCCGTGGACGTGCAGCCGCGCGGTCTGGACGCCGAGTACGTCAGCGGGGGCGAGAGCCTCGGCCGGGTCCGCCGGCCGCTGCCGCTCGCCAAGGCCCTCGACGACGTCCTGCTCGCCTACGAGATGAACGGCGAGCCCCTGCCGTACGACCACGGGTATCCGGTACGGGTCCTCGTGCCCTCCTGGGTGGGGATCGCGTCCATCAAATGGGTCGGCGACATCCAGGTGTCCGCGCAGCCGCTGTTCTCACCCTGGAACACCCAGTTCTACCGGCTGTTCGGGCCCGCCCACCCGCCGGAGGGCAGCGCCCCGCTCACCCGGCAGACCCTCAAGAGCGCCTTCGAACTGGCCGACGGCGCCACCTTCGCGGCGGGCCGCGGCCATGTGCTGCACGGCCGGTCCTGGTCGGGCGCGGGCGGCGTGGCCCGCGTCGACGTCAGCACCGACGGTGGCACCACCTGGCGGCGCGCCAACCTCCACGACCGGCCCCGCGCCGGCACCTGGACCCGCTGGTCTGTGCCCTGGCGGCCCACCGGCCGCGGCGCCACGCACCTGCTGGCCCGCGCCACCGACACCGCCGGACGGCGCCAGCCCGACGTGTCCGTGCCCAACACCCAGGGCTATCTCTTCGACGCGGTGGTCCGCCACCCGGTGACCGTGATCTGACCGCCCCGGTCCCGGGCCGCTCCGCCCGCCCGGGACCGCCGATCCTCCCCGCCCCACCTTCGAAAGGTCCGTCATGGCCACCGTCCTGTCCGTCTCCGGAAGCCCGTCCGCCACCTCCCGCACCGCCCGGCTGCTGCGCCTGCTCGACGAACGGCTGCGAGCCCAGGGCCACGAGGTGATACCCCTCGACGTCCGCACCCTGCCGGCCGAGGCCCTGCTGCACGCCGACTTCGCCCACCCGGCGATCGTCGAGGCCACCCAGCTGTTCGAGCGCGCGGAGGGGGTCGTCATCGGCACCCCCGTCTACAAGGCCGCCTACTCCGGTGCGCTGAAGGCCCTGCTCGACCTGCTGCCGCAGTACGCCCTCGCGGGCAAGACCGTCCTCCCGCTCGCCACCGGTGGCACCACCGCACATGTGCTGGCGATCGACTACGCCCTGCGCCCCGTCCTCAACTCCATGGGGCCCGCCCACATCACCCCGGGCTGGTTCACCCTCGACAAGGACATCACCGCCGGCGACGACGGCACGCTCACGGTCGCGCCGGCCTCCGCCGAGGCCCTGGCCCAGGTCACCGACCAGTTCTCACTCGCGCTCGGCGGACGCCCCGCCCTGCTGGCGGCCGCGGGCTGAGCACCGGTCCCGCCCACCGCTCGGCCGCCGGCTGAACGCAACGCAGGTCCGCCCACCGCCGGCCGCGGGCTGAGCGCAGGTCCGCCCGCCGCGACCCCACCACGATCGGAGAACCCCCTTGCCGCCCCTGACCTTCCACTGGTTCCTGCCCACCAACGGCGACAGCCGCCATGTCGTCGGTGGCGGCCACGGCAGCCCCGCCACCGCGTCCGGACAGGACCGGCCGCCGTCCGTCGCCTATCTGAGCCGGATCGCCGGCGCCGCCGAGGACCTCGGCTTCACCGGCGCCCTCACCCCGACGGGCGCCTGGTGCGAGGACGCCTGGCTGACGACCGCGATGGTCAGTCAGCGCACCGAACGCCTGAAGTTCCTCGTCGCGTTCCGGCCCGGCGCCGTCTCCCCGACCCTCGCCGCGCAGATGGCGTCCACCTTCCAGCGGCACACCGGCGGACGGCTGCTGCTCAACGTGGTGACCGGCGGCGAGAGCCAGGAGCAGCGCGCCTACGGCGACTTCCTCGACAAGGACGACCGCTACCGCCGTACCGGCGAATTCCTGCAGATAGTCCGGGGGTTGTGGGAGGGCAAGAGCGTCGACCTGGTCGGCGAGCACCTCCAGGTCGAGGACGCGAGGCTCGCCCGGGTGCCCGACCCGGTCCCCGACGTGTACTTCGGCGGCTCCTCGCCCCTCGCCGGGGAGATCGCCGCCCGGCACGCCGACGTCTATCTCACCTGGGGCGAACCGCCGGCCGCCGTCGCCGAGAAGATCGCCTGGGTGCGGGATCTGGCCGGGAAGCAGGGCCGCGAACTGGGCCGCGAACTGCGCTTCGGTATCCGGCTGCACGTCATCACCCGGGACACCGCAGGGCAGGCGTGGGCCGAGGCGCGCCGGCTCCTCGACGGCTTCGACACGGAGACGGTCCGGGCCGTGCAGGCCGGGCTGGCCCGCAGCGAGTCCGAGGGACAGCGCCGGATGCTCGCCCTGCACGGCGGCCGCGCCGACGACCTGGAGATCCACCCCAATCTGTGGGCGGGCATCGGGCTGGTGCGGGGCGGCGCCGGCACCGCGCTGGTGGGCAGCCACGACGAGGTCGCCGAGCGCATCGAGGAGTACCACGCGCTCGGCATCGACGAGTTCGTACTGTCCGGCTATCCGCATCTGGAGGAGGCGTACTGGTTCGGGGAGAACGTGCTGCCGCGGCTGGCGTCGCGGGGGCTGTGGACGCATCCGTTCCGGGGCGCTCCGGCGGCGGCGCCGGCCCCTCAAGTGCCGTTCGCGGGACGGTGAGCGGCCGCATGGTGAGACGCCGTGCGGCCGGATCCGGACACGTTCCCTAGAATTCCTATCGAATTACTAGGGAAGTGTTGACCCTGGTCCGCGGAGCGAGTGAGGATGACGCCATGACGATCGCCCCACCGGACCCGGCCTCCGTGTCCGGCAGCGCCGGGCGGGACCTCTCCGCACCGGCGCCGGCACCCGCCGGCTGGCCCCACATAGCCCGCGAACTGGCGGACGACCTCGCCACCGACGCCGTCGAGCGCGAGCAGGCCGCCAAACCGCCGCACGACGAGGTGGCCCGGCTGCGCGAGTCGGGGCTGCTGACCCTGCTCGTCCCGGCCGCGCACGGCGGCGGGGGAGCGGACTGGCGCACGGCCTACGCCGTCGTACGGACCGTGTCCGCCGCCGACGGCGCCATCGGCCGGCTCCTCGGCAACCACTACTTCCTCTCCTCCACCGCCCGGTTCTTCGGCGGACCCGAGCGGGCCGCCCGCATCGAGCGGGCCTCCGCGGCCGGGCACTGGTGCTGGGGCGGAGGCATCGCCTCCCAGGAACCCCCGCTCATGCTCACCCCGACGGCCCACGGGTATCTCCTCGACGGCCACCAGCGGTACGACACCGGAGTGGGCGTCGCCGACCGGCTCGTCGTCCGCGCCGCCGTCCCCGGCACCGGCGAACCCGTCGCCGTCCTGGTCGACCCCGCGCATCCCGGCGTCCTCGGCGCGGGCGCAGGCGACACGTTCGGGCAGCGGCTCGCGGCGGGCGGCGGCGTCGGCTTCGACGGGGTCCCCGTCGCGGCGGACGACGTGCTCGGCTCGCTCTCCGCCGACGACGGCGCGCTGTCGCCGTTCGCCGGGCTGTCCGCGCCGGCCGCCCGCCTGGTCTCCGCCCACTTCTGTCTCGGCGTCGCCGAGGGGCTGCTCGGCGAGGTCCGGGAGCACGGACGGGTCGTACGGGCCCCCTGGCAGCCGTTCTCCGCGCAGCCCTGGCCGGGCGGCCCGGCCCAGGACCCGTACGCGCTCACCGCGTACGGCGAGCTCGCGGTCGCCGCGCGGGCGGCGTCCGCCCTCGCCGACCAGGCCGTGGACGCCCTGATCCAGGGGCTCGACCGGGGGGAGGCCCTCGACGACGAGGAGTGCGCGGAGATCGCCGTCCTCGCCAGCGCCGCCGAGGCCGCGGCCTCCCGGGCCGCGCAGGAGATCACCAGCCGCGCACTGGAGGCGATCGGGGCGGCCGCCGCGCTCACCCGGCACGGCCTCGACCGGTTCTGGCGGGACACCCGCACCCACACCCTGCGCGAGCCGGTCGCCCACCGGATGCGCGAGATCGGGGACTACTTCCTCAACGGCGCGCACCCGCCGTTCACCCTGCCGGCCTGACCTCCCGACCGCCGGTACCGGAGCCCCGGCCCGGCTGATGAGGGCGGGGGACCCGTGAGGGATAATCACCGCATGCGGATCTCGGCCAGGGCGGACTATGCGGTGCGGGCGGCACTGGAGCTGGCCGCGGCCGGCGACGACACCTCACTGAAGGCCGAGGCCATCGCCGACGCCCAGGGCATCCCGCACAAGTTCCTCGAGGGCATCCTGGGCGACATGCGCCGCGGCGGCCTCGTGGTCAGCCAGCGCGGCGGCAAGGGCGGCTACCGGCTCGCCCGGCCCGCGGACGCCATCGCCATCGCCGAGGTCATCCGGGTGGCCGACGGCCCCCTGGTCTCGGTGCGCGGCGTCCGCCCGCCCGACCTGTCCTACATCGGCCCCGCCGAATCGCTCCTGCCGCTGTGGATCGCCGTGCGTGCGAACGTCCGCAAGATCCTCGGCGAGGTCACCCTGGCCGACGTGGCCGCGGCGAAGCTCCCCGACGACGTCCTGCGCCTCGCGGACGACCCGGAGGCGTGGACCAACCCGTAGCTCAGCGGGCCGGCTTCTCCCACACGGACACGTGCTGCCGGCTCTCGCCGGTGAACGGCGTCCGCTTCCAGTCCTCCCACCGGTCCCGCAGCCGCAGACCGGCGAGCCGCGCCATCAGATCCAGCTCCGCCGGCCACACGTACCGGAACGGGATGGCGCGGTGCTCCGCACGGCCGTCGACGATCGTCACGTAGTTCGAGCTGAAGGCCTGCGTGGCCGTGTCGTAGGTGTCGAACGCCCAGCCGGTGTCGCTGATCCGGAACGGCACCGCCGTCTGCCCCGGCGGCAGCAGCCGCAGCTCGGGCACCCCCACCTCGACGACGAAGCAGCCGCCCGGACGCAGATGCGCGGCCGCGTTCACGAAGCAGTCGACCTGGGCGTCCTGTGTCGTCAGATTGTTGATCGTGTTGTAGACCAGATAGGCGGCGGCGAACTCGCCCGCCACC
The DNA here is from genome assembly GCF_018070255.1 of Streptomyces sp. RK62. NCBI lineage: Bacteria > Bacillati > Actinomycetota > Actinomycetes > Kitasatosporales > Streptomycetaceae > Streptomyces > Streptomyces sp. RK62. The sequence continues at coordinate 381,672 of NZ_JAGPYD010000001.1, forward strand.
CGGGTCGTCGCGAAGTCCCCGATCGTCACGTCCACTGCGTCGCCGCCGGGCTTGGCGCGCAGCCGCGCCACCATCGCCCGCGACATATCGATGCCGTGCACGGGCACGCCCCGTGCCGAGAGCGGCAGGGCGATCCGGCCGGTGCCGACGCCGAGTTCCAGCGCCGCGCCGTCACCGGCCAGTTCGGCCAGCAGGTCGACCGCGGGGTCCACGGCCTCCGGCTGGAACATGTCGTCCGAAGGGTCGTCGTAGCGGGCCGCGATGGGCTCTCCGAAGTATCCGTCGTCATCGGTCACGCCGCGCACCGTACTGCCGGCGGTCCTCGCGGGGCACTCGGTTTTTCCGCGGGGGAGGGAAGCCGGACGACCGATCCGCGGACGCCCTCTTGACGCCGGCCACGCGCGGACCGACACTCACCATAGGTTTCCTAGTGAATAGGTAGGGAAGCATGGGGCGCGCCAGGACGGTCACCGGTCGAGTGACCCGCACGCCCCTTCTCACCTCCCGCCGCCACATCGATCTGCAGCGCGTCTGCAGCGCGATCTGACCTCTGAGCGCGGCCCCGAGCCACCGTCGCCCCGCATCGGTCCGCAGACCGGCCCGCACCTCCCGTCCCGACCGTCGGTCCGCATGCCCACGCCCGCCGGACGTCCACGCCCGCAGGACGCCACCCGCCGGCCCAGCCGTATGCCCACACGCCTGCCCAGGGGAGAGCCATGACCGTCGCACCGTCGGCCGCACACCCGTCCACGCGGACCGCCCCCGCCTTCCGCGGCCGTATCGGCAGCGACGCGCGCAGCGGCCACTACGCCGTGCCGCGCCGCTACCGCCTCCATCTGTCCACCGCCTGTCCGGACGGTCTGCGCATCGCCGTCGCACACAGCCTCCTCGAACTCGGCGACACCTGCCCGGCGTCCTTCCTGCCCGCCGTCCCCGACTGCCCCGACAGCGGGCACAGCGCGCTGCGCCCGCTCTACGAGGCCAGCGCCCACCGCTATCCCGGACCCGCTCTCGCGCCGGTCCTCAGCGACGACTGGTCCGGGCGCATCGTGAGCACCCACGCCCCCGACATCATGCGCGACCTCGACCGGCACTTCGGCGGCTGTCGCGCGAGCCTGTACCCGTGCGGCGCCGAGTCCGAGATCGACGCGGTCGAGCGGATGTGCGCGCAGGACATCGAGGAGGCCGCGCAGAACGCGGGCACGGCCGGCGCCGGACAGGCGGAGCGCGAGGCCGCCCTGGAGACCCTGCTGCGCTCCCTCGGCGCGCTCGACCGCTGGCTGACCGGCCGCACCTACATGATCCGGGATCAGATCACCGCCGCCGACGTCGAGTTGTGGGTGACGCTCGTCCAGCTCGACACCGTGCACCGGCACCATCTGGACGCCGCCGCCGTCGAGCGGATCGCCGCGCACCCCGCCCTGTGGGGCTACGCCCGCCGGCTCGCCGCCCACCCGGCGTTCGGCGCCCACCTCGACCTGGACGCCATCTCCCGCCGTCACCACGCCCGTTGCCGGGGCCTGGAGGCCGCCGGAGCCGCCGTGCAGATCCTGGACTGGGCGGCCCACACGACCAGGACCCCCGCGGAGCCGTCCCGCTCCGTGGACCGCCGTTGACATTTCCTCGTTCAACTGGATTGACTACGGCCCAGATCGGTCATGAGCGTCAGCGACAAGCCCTGGCTTGCTGACCGGCAACCCTCGCATCGCGGTGGGGTGCCCCAGGTGACGACCGGACCGGATGACTTCGGTAAGCGCGCAGGCCGCCAGCGGCCGGAAGAGTGAGTGACGCCATGGACGCAGCCCCCAGGACGGCCGCCGGCCGCCTTCGCGGCCGCGTCCACGCGTACGCCACCCTGTTCGCCGCCGACCGGGCCGTCGATCTGCTCCGCGTCAACAGCGCACTGTGTACCGCACCGGGCTGTGCCCGCCGCCGCGGCTGATCTCTCCTCCGCGGCACCGCACCCCCGACACCCACCGCTTCGGCGGTGTGCCGTCGTCCGCCCGTCCCCGGTGACCGTGCGTCCTCCCCTCCCCGGCCCCGCCGTCGAACGGCCGTGCCCGTGGCCGAGGTGTCCGCGTCCTCCGGGGCCTTCCGACTCCTGCCGGAGCCCTCCATGAGTGAACCCCCAGGCGCCGCCGTCTCCCTGGCCGAGGCGCCGCGGCCCGCCGCCACCCCGTCCCAACCGCTCACCGCCCAGCGCGTGCTGCCGCTCAGGCGCCCCGGCCGCTGGATCGCCACCGCCGTCGTCCTGGTCCTCACCGCCCAGTTCGTCCACGGCCTGGTGACCAACCCCTTCTACCAGTGGGACCGCTTCGGCTACTGGTTCCTGCGGCCCACCATCGTCGACGGCCTCCTCGTCACCCTCGAAGTCACCGCCTACAGCGCCGTACTGGGCCTTCTCGGCGGCGTCCTGCTCGCGCTCGCCCGGCTCTCCCGCAGCCCCGTGCTGCGCGCCGTCAGCTGGGTGTACGTCTGGGCGTTCCGCTCCATCCCGCTCATCGTCGTCCTGCTGTTCCTGTACAACTTCAGCGCCCTCTACAAGACGCTCAGCCTCGGCGTCCCCTTCGGGCCCGCCTTCCTCACCTTCGACGAGTCGGCGCTCGCCACCGACCTCGTCATCGCGGTCGTCGGCATCAGCCTCCACGAGTCCGCGTATGCCGCCGAGGTCGTCCGCGGCGGCATCCTCTCCGTCGACCAGGGCCAGCACGAGGCCGCCGCCGCGCTCGGGCTGCCCAAGGGCTACCAGTTCCGCCGGATCGTGTTCCCGCAGGCCCTGCGGTCCATCGTGCCGAACTACGTCAACCAGCTCATCGGCCTCATCAAGGGCACCTCGCTGGTGTTCTACGTGTCCCTGCTCGACCTGTTCGGCGCCGCGCAGTCCATGGGCTCCACCTACCCGGGCGACATCGTGCCGCTGCTGATGGTCGCCACCGTCTGGTACCTCGTCCTGACCAGCGTCGTCTCCGTCGTCCAGTTCTACGTCGAGCGGTACTACGCCCGGGGCGCCACCCGCTCCCTGCCGCCGACCCCGCTCCAGAAACTGCGGTCCTCCGCCACCGAGTTGAGGGCTCGCGTCCGCCGGGAGGCCGCCGTATGAGCACCGCCGTCGACGACCACGCGCCCGCCACCGTCGAGGTGCACGACGTGCACAAGTGGTACGGAGCCCACCGCGTGCTCAACGGAGTCGACCTGACCGTACGGCCCGGCGAGGTCACCGTGATCCTCGGCCCGTCCGGCTCCGGCAAGTCCACCCTCCTGCGGGTCATCAACCACCTGGAGAAACCGGAGATCGGGCACGTCAGCCTCAACGGCGAACCGATCGGCGTCCGCCGGCACGGCACTCGCCTCAAGGAACTCGGCGAGCGGGCCATCCTCGCCCAGCGCGGCCGGATCGGCTTCGTCTTCCAGAACTTCAACCTCTTCCCGCATCTGACGGTCCTCGACAACGTGGCCGCCGCCCCCGTCGCCACCCGCCGGCTCGCCAAACCCGCCGCCCTCGAACTCGCCCGCGACCTGCTCGCCCGGGTCGGCCTCGCCGACAAGGCCGGCGCCTACCCACGGCAGTTGTCCGGCGGGCAGCAGCAGCGGGTGGCCATCGCCCGTGCCCTCGCGCTGCGTCCCGGCGTCATCCTCTTCGACGAGCCGACCTCCGCCCTCGACCCGGAACTCGTCGGCGAGGTGCTCGCCGTCATCAAGGACCTGGCGACCAGCGGCACCACCCTCGTCATCGTCACCCACGAGATCGGTTTCGCCCGCGAGATCGCCGACCGCGTCGTCTTCATGGACGGCGGCCGGATCGTCGAACAGGGCCCGCCCTCCGAGGTCCTCGACGCCCCCCGGCACGAACGGACCAGGGACTTCCTCAGCAAGGTCCTCTGACCCCCGCCCCTTGTTCACCCATCACGTAAGGACAGTCATGCGCCACCACGTCACCCGTCGTGCCCTGCTCCGCGGCATCACCGCGGCGACCGCCGCCGCCACCCTCGCCACCGGGCTCACCGCCTGCGGCGGAGACAGCGACGCGGCGACGGCGACCTCCGACGCCGCCGGCACGGTCACCGTCGGCCGGCTCTCCAACGGCGCCGCCAAGGAGACCACTCTCAAGGTGTCGGAGGTGAAGTCCATCAGCGCCAAGCTCCCCGCAGACCTGAGAAAGAGCGGACGACTCGTCATAGGCTCCGGCACGCTGCCCTCCGGGTCGCCGCCCCTGGGCTTCGTGGGCAGCGACCAGAAGACCCTCACCGGCTCCGAGATCGACCTCGCCCGCCTGGTCGCCGCCGTGTTCGGACTGAAGCCCGAGGTCAAGCGGTTCACCTGGGAGAACCTCTTCGTCGGCATCGACAGCGGCAAGGTCGACGTCGGCTTCTCGAACATCACCGACACCGAGGAGCGCAAGCGCAAGTACGAGTTCGCCTCCTACCGCAAGGACGACCTGGCCTTCGAGGCGCCGAAGGACTCGAAGTTCCGCTTCGACGGCGACTACCGGACGCTCGCCGGCACAACCGTCTCGGTCGGCGCCGGCACCAACCAGGAACGCATCCTGCTGGAGTGGAAGAACCGCCTGGAGAAGGAGGGCAAGAAACTGACGGTCAAGTACTTCCAGGAGACCAACAGCACCTACCTGGCCCTGAGCAGCGGCAAGATCGACGCCTACTTCGGGCCCAGCCCCAACCTCTCGTACCACGTCACCCAGACCAGCGGCACGCCGCAGGCGACCAGGATCGCCGGGCAGTTCTCCGGCGCCGGGGCGACCCTGCAGGGACTGATCGCCGCGACCGCGAAGAAGGACAGCGGCCTCGCCGAGCCCCTCGCCGAGGCGATCAACCACCTCATCGACAACGGCCAGTACGCGAAGTGGCTCGCCGCGTGGAACCTCTCCGGCGAGGCCGTGGAGAAGGCGGAGGTGAACCCGCCCGGCCTGCCGCTCGACAACTCCTGACGACCCATCCCCGGGGCGCCAGGCCCTCCCCTCCTCCGCGGCGGAGGGCCCGGCGCCGTCGTACGGACCACCAGGAAGGCACCGACCGTGTCCGCGAACCCCACACCCCTGCATCTCGCCGTCGCCCTGGACGGCACCGGCTGGCACCCCGCCTCCTGGCGGGAGCCGGTGTCCCGCCCCCGGGACCTGTTCACCGCCGCCTACTGGACCGACCTGATCACCGAGGCCGAACGGGGCCTGCTCGACCTCGTCACCCTCGAGGACGGCCTGGGCCTGCAGTCCTCGCACTTCCTCGACCCGGACGGGCGCACCGACCAGGTACGCGGGAGGCTCGACGCCGTCCTCATCGCCTCCCGTGTGGCCCCACTGACCCAGCACATAGGTCTGGTGCCGACCGTCGTGGCCACCCACACAGAGCCGTTCCACATATCCAAAGCCATCGCCACCCTCGACTATGTGAGCTCCGGCCGGGCCGGCCTGCGCGTCCAGATCACCGCGCGCCCCAACGAGGCCGCCCACTTCGGCCGCCGCACCCTCGGACGCATCGACCGGTACGACACCCCCGCCGTCCACGAGCTCTTCGACGAGGCCGCCGACCACGTCGAGGTCGTCCGCCGTCTCTGGGACAGCTGGGAGGACGACGCCGAGATCCGCGACACCGCCACCGGGCGCTTCATCGACCGCGACAAGCTCCACTACATCGACTTCGAGGGCCGCCATTTCAGCGTCAAGGGCCCCTCCATCACCCCGCGCCCGCCCCAGGGCCAGCCGATCGTCAGCGCCCTCGCCCACGAGACCGTGCCCTACCGGCTCGTGGCCCGCTCCGCCGACATCGGCTATGTCACCCCGCACGACACCGACGGCGCCCGGGCCATCGTCACCGAGGTCCGCGCCGAACAGCGGGCGGCGGGCCGGGCCGACGAGCCCCTGCACATCTTCGGCGACCTCGTCGTGTTCCTCGACGACGACCCGGCCGCCGCACGCGCCCGCCAAGAACGCCTCGACACGCTCGCCGGGGAGCCGTACACCAGCGACGCCCTGATCTTCGCAGGCACCCCCGCCGGACTCGCCGACCTCCTCCAGGAGTTCCAGACCGCCGGCCTCACCGGCTTCCGGCTGCGCCCGGCCGTCGCCGGCCACGACCTCCCTGCGATCACCCGTGGCCTCGTGCCCGAACTCCAGCGCCGGGGCGCCTTCCGCCGCGCCTACGAGGCCGACACGCTGCGCGGCCTGCTCGGGCTCGTCCGGCCCGCCAACCGCTACGCCGCCGCCTGAGCCGGAAGGACCCACCGATGACCAGCCCCACCACCTCCTCGAAGCCTAGGCGCCCGGTGAAGCAGATCCATCTGGCGGCCCACTTCCCCGGCGTCAACAACACGACCGTGTGGAGCGACCCCCGGGCCGGCAGCCATATCGAGTTCAGCTCCTTCGCGCACTTCGCCCGGACCGCCGAACGCGCCAAGTTCGACTTCCTGTTCCTCGCCGAAGGCCTCAGGCTCCGCGAACAGGGCGGCCACATCTACGACCTCGACGTCGTCGGACGCCCCGACACCTTCACCGTGCTGGCCGCGCTCGCCGCCGTCACCGAACGCATCGGGCTCACCGGCACCATCAACTCCACCTTCAACGAGCCCTACGAGGTCGCCCGCCAGTTCGCCGGCCTGGACCATCTCTCCGACGGACGCGCCGCCTGGAACGTCGTGACCTCCTGGGACGCCTTCACCGGCGAGAACTTCCGCCGCGGCGGCTTCCTGCCGCAGGAGGAGCGCTACTCCCGCGCCAAGGAGTTCCTCGCCACCGCCAAGGAGCTCTTCGACTCCTGGCACGGCGACGAGATCATCGCGGACCAGGACACCGGGACGTTCCTCAAGGACGCCAAGGCCGGCTCGTTCACCCACACCGGGCAGCACTTCGACATCCATGGGCAGTTCAACGTCCCGCGCTCACCCCAGGGCCGGCCCGTCATCTTCCAGGCCGGCGACTCCGAGGAGGGCCGCGAGTTCGCCGCCGCCGAGGCGGACGCCATCTTCAGCCGGCACGGCACCCTGGAGGCGGGCCGCGCCTTCTACACCGACGTCAAGTCCCGCCTCGCCAAGTACGGCCGCCGCAGGGACCAGTTGCTCATCCTTCCCGCGGCGACCTTCGCCCTCGCCGACATGGACGCCGAGGCGGAGGAACTCGCCCGAGAGGTACGCCGCCAGCAGGTCAGCGGCGCCACCGCCCTCAAGCACCTCGAATTCGTCTGGAACCGCGACCTCTCCGCGTACGACCCGGACGGTCCCCTGCCCGACGTCGACCCGGATGTCGGCGAGAACCACATCGCCCAGGGCCGCGCCCAGGTCCGTATGTACCGGGACCCCATAGCCACCGCCCGCGAGTGGCGCGCCCTCGCCGAGGCCAACAACTGGTCCATCCGCGACCTGGTCATCCACACCGGCAACCGGCAGAACTTCGTGGGCTCCCCGGCCACACTGGCCCGCACGATCAACGAGTACGTCCAGAGCAACGCGAGCGACGGCTTCATCCTGGTCCCGCACCTCACCCCGACCGGCCTCGACGAGTTCGCCGACAAGGTCGTCCCCCTCCTCCAGGAGCAGGGCGTCTTCCGCACCGACTACGAGGGCCCGACCCTCCGCGACCACCTGGGCCTCGCCCACCCGGACACGGAGACGGAGGAACGCCGGGCGTCCTGACCCGCCCGGCACCGGTCGGACCGGACGTCGCCCTCCCCCGAAGGCGGCGTCCGGCCCGTTCCCCCCGGCGCTGGACTGTGGGTGGTTCACCTATGGGTCACCAGCACATGACGGCTGTCCCGCCGGATCCCCAGGTCGAGTACATACGGACCCGGACCACATAGCGGCGGCCCTTGACCAGACGGGTCCGCACGGTGGCGTTGTGTGGGGTGCCACCATCGTCCGTGCCCGCGAGATAGCGGGGGCGGCCATCGCGTTCCTCGAACAGGACGACGACCGTGTCGGCGTCCCCGAAGGTGCCCACCGTGTACGCGCGGGTCTCCGGGGGCTCGACGGTGAAGTCGGCCTGCTCGCCGGGCCCGAGCCGGAGCGGGACCGAGCGGAACGGCACCAGCTCACGGGGCTCGCGTACCCGGGCCGGCGGATACCAGCGGCGGACGAACTCCTTGTCGGCGGCCGACAGCACCCCCGGCGGGTTCAGACCCGCGCGGAACTGCTCGGGCTCCAGGATCAGCCCCGCCGAGAACGGATACTCCATGATCGAGTGCGGGTCCCAGACCGAGCCGTTGACCTCGCTCGCGTCCAGCTTGCGCAGGATGTTGAAGTACGTCTTGTCCCGGCTCCAGAAGTTCGGCGGCCCCGCCAGATCCGTGTAGACCGCCTCGTCGTCCCAGTGGATCCCGGCGAACGGGCTCTGGTGCTCGTGCAGCATGCCCAGCGCGTGACCGATCTCGTGCAGGGCCGTCCCGCGTTCCCCGGGCGCCGTCAGATCCCAGCCGAAATTCATGGTGCGCTCGTCGACACCGACCCGCAGCGCGTCCCGGCCGACCGTCGACCAGGAGCCGTCGCCGCTCTGGAACCCGATCCGCAGCTCCGCCTCCGACCGGTCGGCCACCTCCACGAACGACAGCCCGATCCCGAGGTCGCTCCACTCCTGGAAGCACTCGCGCACGACGTCCCGCTGGTCCTTGCCGCCCACCCACGACACCGGCCGGTTCCGGCCCGTGCCGGGGTCCGGGATCACGGACGTGTCGGAGTCCCGGTCGAAGAAGTGGTAGTGCAGCACCGTGCCGTTCACCCACATACGGTGCCCGTTGACGAGCGCGTGGAGCCGCCCGGCGGCCAGCCCCGGTGCGAAGGCGGGCGCCGACTGCTGCGCGAGGGAGCAGTAGCGAGCGGTCATGCGCCCCAGAGTGCCCGGCGCGGCGCCCCGGGCGCCTGAGTCGAGGGCTACTCAAGTACCCCTGTATCAGACCTGAGTCATCGTGCTCCTCATACCGTGACGAGCTACGAACGCGCGGCGAGGACCCTGGATCCGCCCTGGCCGTTCACGGGCCGGGAGAGCGAACTCGACCTGGTGCGCGCCTCCCTGGGTGCCGGCCGGGACGGTCTCGTCGTCAGCGGCCCGGTCGGCTGCGGCAAGTCCCGGCTCGTCGCCGAGGCCACCCGCGCAACCGGGTGCGCCCGCGTGGCCGGCACCCCCGCGACCCGGCATCTGCGCTTCGCCGCCTTCGCACACCTCGTCCCCGAGACGGCCTCCCTGCACGGCGCCCACCGGCATCTGACCGGCATACGGCTGCTCGTCGTCGACGACGCGCATCTGCTGGACGACGCCTCCGCCGCCCTCGTCCACCAACTGGCCGTCCACGGCCGCACCCGGCTCGTCGTCGTCACCACCGAGGGCGCGCCCGCACCGGCCGCCGTCTCCCGGCTGTGGACCGGCGACCTGCTGCCCCGCCTCACCCTGGAGCCGCTGCACCGGGAGGACACCGCCCGGCTGCTGGCGGGCGTGCCCGGCGGCGCCGACCTGGAACGCTCACCGTGAACCGGCTGCACCACCTGTGCCAGGGAGACCTGCGGCTGCTGCGCGACCTGCTAGAAGCGCTGCGCGAGCGCGGTCTGCTCAGCCGGGTCGACGGCACGGACACCTGGGCGTGGCGCGGGCCGCTGCCGGTCACCGCGACCGTGCGCGAGCGCGCGGCCAAGGTCCTGGACCGGTCGTGCCCCGGGGAGCGGGAGACGCTGGAGCGCCTCGCGTTCGCCGAGCCGTCGCCGCTCGACCCGGAGCGGGACGGCCTCGATCCGCACACGCTGGAGCAGTTGGAGGCCGACGGGCTGGCCCACGTGGACGACGGCGGTGCCGTCCGGCTGGCGCACCCCCTGCACGGTGCCGTCCTGCGGGCCACGGCGGGACGGCTGAGGGCGCGGCGCCTGTCCCGTAGGCCGGACCACTGGGGCCCCGCCCTGGAGGCCGAGCGCGTGGCGCTCCTCGCCCGGATCGAGCGGGCGGACGTCCGGACCGCCGCCGCCCCGGTGGGGGAGTGGCTGGTCGCGGAGGACGCGCCGCTGCCGGCCGGATACGCGGCCGTACGCGCCCGCTACGCGCGCCTGCGCGGCGAGCTGCGGGAGGCGGCGGCCTGGGCCAGGGAAGGGCTGCGCGGCGCCGGGGACGCCCCGGCCTGCCGGCGCGAACTGGCTCTCGCAATGGCACAGTCGGGCGACGTCCCGGCCGTGCCCACGATCGCGGGTGGCCGCCCCCACGGGGGTGGGGCGGTCACCCGTCCGGCGGCGGCCGGCCCGCCCGGAGCCGTCGAGGACGACGCGTACGACGCCGTACGCCTCGGCGCTCCCGGGCGGGCCGCCGGCCGTCTCACCGGGGTCTTCGCCGCGCACGCCGACGCGCTGGCGCGCGGTGACGGAGAGGCGCTGGACCGGGTGGCCGAGCGGTTGGAGGCGCGCGGCTTCCTGCTGTTCGCGGCCGAGGCGCACGCGCAGGCGGCGCGGCTGCACCGGGATCCCCGTGACGCCCGCACCGCACGCACCCGCGCGGTCACGCTCGCCCGCCGGTGCCAGGGCGCCCGGACACCGGCGCTGTCCGGGCTGGCCCTCGGTGAACTGACCGCCCGGCAACGGCAGATCGTGGACCTGGCGGCCGTCGGTCTCAGCAACCGCGAGATCGCCGAGAAACTCACCCTGTCCGTCCGCACGGTGGGCAACCACCTCTACAGCGCCTACGCCCGCCTCGGCGCCGGCGACCGGGGCGCCCTGCCGTGGCTGGTGTCGGCGCGGGGCGCGTGCTCGGCCTGAACCGGCTCCGCCCTCACGCCGCCCCGAACGCCGTGAACGCCCACCCCGTCGCCCGGTGCAACGCGTCGTCCGGCAGTGCCGCCCGTGCGTCGCGCAGCGCCTCCGCCAAGGACAGTCCGGCGCCCAGGCCCTTGTGCAGGGCCAGCATCAGCGGCACCACCGCCGCGTCGTTCACCGGTGCGCTGCACGCCACCACGCCCGCCGTGCCGAGCGGCAGCAACGCCGTGACCAGGCCCAGCAGTTCGTCCGCGCCGACCGACGCGAAGCGGGCGGTGTCGCAGCAGGACAGGATGATCCGGTACGGGCTGCGGTCCAGCCGCTCGAAGTCGTGCACGACGATCGGGCCGTCCGCCATCCGCAGCGACGAGAACAGCGGGCTGTCGGCCCGGAAGGCGCCGTGCGCCGCGATGTGCGCCAGCTCCGCCCCGTCCAGTTCCTCCAGCACCCGCGGCACCCGCGCGTCCGCGTGTTCGAGGACGACCGCGCCGCCGTAGCGGACGGCCAGGTGGGGCACCTCGGCGCCGCCCGTCGCCAGTCCCGGCCCGCGTACCAGCACATGCCGGCCCCGCCGCGGCGGTTCGGTCTCCCGGGCGCGCAGCCAGCTCGTCGCCGACGGCGACACGCTCACCACCCGCTCCCGCAGTGACGGCAGCAGTGCCCACGGCACCCGGTGCAGCCGGGCCGGCGGCACGACCACCACGGGGCCGTCGCCGAGCTGGGCCGCGGCGGGCCCCAGCAGCAGTTCCTCCAGGCGCCGCCCGGCGGCCTCCACCACCGGCAGTCGCGCCTCCGCGCCCGGATGCGCGAGCCGGCGCAGCCCGGCCTGGACGTGCTCGGCCTCCACCTCCGCCTCCGCGAGCAGCCCGGCCTCGAACCGGCGCACCCGCCCCTGCCCGCACAGCAGCACCTGGACCCGCCCGTCCAGTACGGCCAGCTCCACCAGCCGTACGTCGTCGCCGAGCCGGTCCAGCAGCCGCCCCGGGTCGAAGCGGTGCCCGTCGCCCGGGGCGTCGCCCCGCATGTGCAGCGTCCGGGCGCGGATCTCCCGTTCCAGGCGCCGCTGTTCGCGTTCCAGCGCCGGTATCGGGCGGGCGTCCATCCGGGCGGACTCGGCGCGCGCAGCGATCTCCCGGAACGCGGTCAGGTCGCTCTGCAACTGGGGGTCGGCGGGCGGTCGGGTCGGGGGCGCCGACAGCGCCGTCGCCCGCCAGCGCTCGCTCCACACCAGGAGCCGCCGCGGCCCCCCGGTCTCCAGGCTGGCCTCCTGCGCCAGCGCCGCGAGTTCCGCGCCCTGCGCGCTCGCGCGGGCCCGCAGCTCCGACGCGCCCAGCGTCATCCGGTGCGCGTCCAGCACGTCCAGCCCCCGCCGGCACGCTTCGAGTACCCCGCGTCCGGACCCGGCGGCCCGGGCCCGCAGCGCCTGCGCCGCCCAGCCCGTCATCCGGGCCAGCGGTGGCCCGCTGCGCCGGCTGCGGGCGGCGAGCGCCAGATGCCGTTCCGCGTCGGCCCGCCAGCCGAGGCCCAGCGCGATCCGGCCCGCGAGCAGCGACGCCTCCGGGGCGGCGGGCGCCCCGAACGAGGCCAGCCGCTCGGCGACCGCCGCCGTGTCGGCGACCAGCCGGCCCGAACTGCGTCCGGCGGCCACCCGCGCCTCGATCAGCACCAGCCGCGCGTGCGCCTCCCACCAGGGCCGCCGCTGCCCCGTGAACAGCCGTACGGCCATGTCGGCGCGGGCGATGGCGGTGTGCGCGTCACCCGCGAGCCGGGCCGCCGTCGCCGCCGCGAGGAGCAGTTCGGCCTTGCGGGTGGACTGGCCGCCGATACCGTCGAGTACGGCGATCGCCGCGTCCGCCTCGGCGAGGGCCTCCGGCGCAAGACCGGCCGCCATCAGCACCTCGCAGCGCCGGATGCTGAGCATGAACGTCGGCGTGCCGAGCTTGGCGTAGCGCTCCTCGGCCTCGTCCAGCAGCCGCAGCGCCGCCGGTATGTCGCCCGACCGGAACGCCGCCAGGCCCCGGCTCTCCACCGCGTCCGCCTTGTCGTGCTCCTGGCCGGTGGTGTCCCACAGCGCCTCGGCCGCCGTGAAGTCGGCGTCCGCACGGTCCACCGCGCCGAGCGCCAGATGCACCGTCGCCCGCAGCGTCAGCGCCCGCGCCGTCCAGATGACGTCGTCGGCCTGCCGCAGTACGGGGACCGCCCGGCGGACGTCCTCCAGCGCCTCCCGGTGGTGCCCCAGCACCCAGCGGGCGTACGCGCGCCGGAACAGCACGCGGGCGCGCGGATGCCCGCTGACACGCTCCACCCCGCGCTCCAGCGCGGCCAGCCCCTGCTGAGTGCGCCCCGCGTGCACCAACGCGACCCCGAGCGCCGCCAGGACGTCGGCCTCGCGTTCGGCGGACTCCGCGCGCGCCGCGAGATCCCGGGCACGCCGAAGGTGGTGCAGGGCGATCCGCATGTCGCCCCAGTCGCGCTGCCAGATACCGATGACCTGATGGGCCACGGAGGCGTGCAACGGCGACGGATCGGCGTCGAGCACACCCTCCGCCCTCGCCAGCGCGTCGTTCGGGGCGGCGAACACCATCGGCAGCAGTTCGAGAACCGAGTCGCTTCCCGCTGTCACTCCACGGATGGTAGTTGCCCCGGAACCGTGCCACACGGTTTGTCGCTGTATCAATCAGCCGCCCCTTCGCTCTGACTGACGACCGTCGCCCCTCGGGAGGACATCCATGGCACCACAGCGATTCCACGAGCAGTTCGAGCAGATCCAGCGCTCCATGCCCGACGTCCCCCTCGCGATGGGACCGGACGACTCGGCCGAGTTCATCTACGAGAAGGGCTATGTGCTGGTCCGGGACGGCGAGGACGCCGCCCTCGTCGAGGACACCGTGCGCGCGCACTTCACCGCCGAACCCGAGCTGGTGCAGGACCATGTGCGCCGCGCGGGCCCGCGCACCAACCGCTCCGGCATCACCCGTATCCAGGTCGGCGACCCGGGCGAGGGCGACCGCGGCGCCGACCGGCCCGTGGCGCACGCCCTGCGCGCCCTGCGGGAGGTCGAGGGCCGTGCCGGACGCCGCCTCGTCAGCCGCAACCACCTGGTGTCGATCGCGGTCAACTCCTGCCCGGGCGACGAACCCGTGCCGGTCGATCGCAGTGAGGCGCTCAACCCCGCCCCGGCGGAGGGGAATTGGGACGGGGACAGCGCCGTCGGGGTGCTGGTGGTCGACACCGGGCTCATGAACGACTTCCGGTCCTCCGCGCTGCTCGCCCACACCGACGGCGACCTCCAGATCCAGGAGTGCGACGGCGACGGCGTCCTGCAGCAGTACGTCGGACACGGCACGTTCATCGCCGGACTCGTCGCCGCCGTCGCCCCCAACACCTCCATCACCGTGCGCAACACCCTCAACGACGCCGGCGCCATCCTGGAGTCCGAGTTCGGCGAGAAGCTGTTCGAGGCCGTCGACGAGGGCGGCTGGCCCGACATCCTCAGCCTCTCCGCCGGCACCTCCAACGGCCGCACCGACGGACTGCTCGGCATCGAGGCGTTCATGCGTGAACTGCGCGAGCAGCGCACCCTGCTCGTCGCCGCCGCCGGCAACAACGGCAGCGCCACGCCCTTCTGGCCCGCCGCCTACGCCGACCTGCCCGACTACCAGGACGCGGTGCTGTCGGTCGGAGCGCTGCGCGCCGACGGCGAGTTCGGCGCCTGCTTCAGCAACCACGGCGCCTGGGTGAAGGCATACGCGCCCGGCGAGCGCCTCACCAGCGTGCTCACCGGCTTCGACCGGCCCGTGCCGTACGTCTACCAGCACTCCACCTACGACGCCTGCCGCTACGGTTTCGGCTACTCCTGCACCTGCCAGTCGCCCCGCCACACCGGCGTGCTCAGCGAGCAGGACCCCGGCGCCAAGCCCGACCAGGTGATGTTCGACGGCCACGCGTACTGGAGCGGCACCTCGTTCGCCACACCGCTCGTCGCCGGGATGATCTCCGCGCACATGTCCGCGCAAGCGGAGAACGACCCCCGCGTCGCCCGGTACAAGATGCTCGCGGCCGCCGCCGGCTACGCGGAGGTGCGGGGGGCGCACGTGCCCGCCCTGCGTCCCGCGACCTGGCGCCCCGTGCCCGTCGGCCCTCCGGCCGCCCGGTCATGACGGTCGGAACGGCCCCCTCCGCGGCGTACGATGACGTGTCGTACACGAGGGGTGGGGTTGTGGACCGTGCAGACGTCGGCGCGTTGGTCCGGTCCGCCGTGGACGGCGACGCGGCGGCCTGGAAGGCGCTCGTGGAAGGGCTGAGCCCACTGGTGTGGTCGGTGGTGCGCGCACACCGGCTGGGGGACGCCGACGCCCACGAGGTGTACCAGACGGTGTGGTTCCGGTTCGCCCAGAACCTTGGGCGGATCCGGGAGCCGGAGAAGGCCGGGTCCTGGCTCGCCAGCACCGCGCGGCACGAGAGCCTGAAGGTCCTCAAGAGCTTGCGGCGGCTGACCGTGACCAGCGATCCCCAGCTGCTCGACCGGGTCAGCGAGGAGCGCACGCCCGAGCAGTCGGTCCTCGACTCGGAGGAGGCGGCCGCCGAGAGCGAGCGGATCCGCCGGATGTGGCAGGAGTTCGAGAAACTCGGCGACCGCTGCCGCCAGTTGCTGCGGGTGCTGATGGCGTCGCCACCGCCGAGCTATCAGGAGGTGTCGGCGGCGGTGGGCATCGCCGTCGGCAGCATCGGACCGCTGCGCCAGCGCTGTCTGCGCCGGCTGCGGGCCCGACTCGACGCACGGGGGGCGCTGTGAACGACGACCTGCACGACGAGACGCGGGACGACGAGCCCTTCGAGGACGGCGCGTTCGGCGACGACGGGTTCGACGAGAGCGCGCTGGAGGCCGAGCTGCGCGAGGCGGCCGCCATCCTCGACCCCGTGCCCGCGCAGCTGCGGGAGATCGCCGTCGCGGCCTTCGCGCTGCACGATCTCGACGCCCGGATCGCCGAGTTGACGTTCGACTCGGTGGTCGACGCCATCCCGGTGCGGGGCGCCACGGACGTACCACGGATGCTGACCTTCCGGGCCGGCGAGGTGACCGTCGACGTGGAGGTGACCGCGCACGGCCTCATGGGCCAGGTGCTGCCGCCGCAGCCGGCCCGCATCGAGGTGCTGGGCGGCCCGCGGACGGCCGCACCGCTCGACGCCGACGCCATGGGCCGCTTCGCCGCCGACACCCCCCTCACCGGCCCGTTCGCCCTGCGGCTGCGGACCGGCGCGGAGGTCGTCGTCACGGAGTGGACGCGGGCCTGAGCCGGCGGATCAGCGCGCCACGGCGTCCACCAGCGCCGCCAGCGCGCCCGCGAGCCGGGTGAGTCCGGGACCCGCCGGACCGCCCGGCTCCGTCATGTACGTGTCCCGGCGGATCTCCACCATCAGGGCGGACACCCGCGCATCCTTGCCGTAGAACTCCAGCGGCACGTACGTCCCCGCGAACGGGCTGTCCAGCCCGGTCTCGCCGCAGGGCGCGAACGCCTCGCGCGCGGCGGCGAGCAACTCGGGCGGCGTGTGGAACTCGTCGGTGCCCAGGCACACCGGCGGCCGGGGGCCGTCGCCGTGCAGCTCGTAGGGCAGCGGGTCGGTGGGGTACGAGTGCACGTCGATGATCACGGCCCGCCCGGTGGCGGCGAGCCGCCCCGCGACCGCCTCCGTCATCGCCTGCGCGTACGGGCGGAAGTACCGCTCGATCAGCGGCTCGGGGTCGGTGCCGGCGGGCCGCAGCGGCTCCCGGTGCGTGGTCCGCGTGTACACGGCCCCCATGCCGACGGCCAGCATCTCCTCCCGGTCGTCCGGGAACCTCTCGGGGTCGACGACCAGCCGGGACAGCCCGTTCACGAACCGCCAGGGGGTGACACCGGCCGCCGCGGCCGCCGCCTCGGCGATCGACGCGGTGTGGGAGTCGGTGATGTGGTCCAGCTCCCGCTCCAGGGCGGCGTCCTCCAGGACGATCCCGGACCGCACGTCGGCGGGTATCCGCCGGGACGAGTGCGGTATATGGAGGATCACCGGGGACCCCGGGTCGCCGGGGAGGTGGTCGAAGGCGGGCGGCACGACGGTCATGCGCTTGCTCCAAAGGTGCTGTCGGTGGGTACGACGATCAAGGTGCCATACGCCACTGACAACGGCCCCAGTGCGCCCGTCACGGCCTGGCCCCTTCGAGCCCTTCGCCTGCGGACACGGCTCCGCCCCGGCCGGAGGACCGGCCGGGGCGGAATCGGTACGGCGGGTGCGTCAGCTGAGGGACGCCAGCGCCTCGTTCCACGTGGCGGACGGGCGCATGACCGCGGCGGCCTTGGCCGGGTCGGGCTGGTAGTAGCCGCCGATGTCGACCGGCTTGCCCTGGACCGAGTTCAGCTCCTCGACGATCTTCTGCTCGTTCGCCGCGAGGGTCTCGGCGAGCGGGGCGAAGGCCTTGGCGAGGTCGGCGTCGTCGGTCTGGGCCGCCAGCTCCTGCGCCCAGTACAGGGACAGGTAGAAGTGGCTGCCGCGGTTGTCGATGCCGCCGAGGCGACGGGTCGGGGACTTGTCCTCGTTGAGGAAGGTCGCCGTGGCGCGGTCCAGGGTGTCGGCGAGGACCTTCGCCTTCGGGGTGTTCGTCGCCGTCGCGAACTGCTCCAGGGACGGCACCAGCGCGAAGAACTCACCGAGGGAGTCCCAGCGCAGGTAGTTCTCCTTGATGAGCTGCTGGACGTGCTTCGGCGCGGAGCCGCCGGCGCCCGTCTCGAACAGGCCGCCGCCCGCCATCAGCGGGACGACCGACAGCATCTTGGCGCTGGTGCCCAGCTCCAGGATGGGGAAGAGGTCGGTCAGGTAGTCACGCAGGACGTTGCCGGTGACGGAGATGGTGTTCTCGCCACGGCGGATGCGCTCGACCGACAGCTTGGTCGCCTCGACCGGGGACATGATGCGGATGTCCAGGCCCTCGGTGTCGTGCTCCTGGAGGTACTCCCGGACCTTGGCGATCAGCTGCGCGTCGTGGGCGCGGTCCTCGTCCAGCCAGAACACGGCCGGGTCGCCGGTGGCGCGGGCGCGGGTGACGGCCAGCTTCACCCAGTCGCGGATCGGCGCGTCCTTGGTCTGGCAGGCGCGGAAGATGTCGCCCTCGGCGACCGGCTGCTCGAGGACGACGTTGCCGTTCTCGTCCACGAGACGGACCGTGCCGGCGGCCTTGACCTCGAAGGTCTTGTCGTGGGAGCCGTACTCCTCGGCCTTCTGCGCCATGAGGCCGACGTTCGGGACCGAGCCCATCGTCGACGGGTCGTAGGCGCCGTTGGCACGGCAGTCGTCGATCACGGCCTGGTAGACACCGGCGTACGACGAGTCCGGCAGCACCGCGAGGGTGTCGGCCTCCTGGCCGTCCGGGCCCCACATGTGGCCGGACGTGCGGATCATGGCCGGCATCGAGGCGTCGACGATGACGTCGGACGGCACGTGCAGGTTGGTGATGCCCTTGTCGGAGTCGACCATCGCCAGGGCCGGGCCCTCGGCCAGCTCGGCGTCGAAGGACGCCTTGATCTCGGCGCCGTTCGCCAGCGACTCCAGGCCCTTGAAGATGCCGCCCAGGCCGTCGTTGGGGGACAGGCCGGCGGCGGCGAGGTCGGCGCCATAGCGCTCGAAGGTCTTCGGGAAGAAGGCGCGCACCACGTGACCGAAGATGATCGGGTCGGAGACCTTCATCATCGTGGCCTTCAGGTGCACGGAGAACAGCACGCCCTGGGCCTTGGCCTCGGCGATCTGCGCGGTGAGGAACTCGCGCAGCCGGGCCACGTGCAGCACGGACGCGTCGACGACCTCGCCCTCCAGGACGGGCACCGACGTGCGCAGGACGGTGGTGGTGCCGTCCTCGGTGACGTGCTCGATGCGCAGCGCGCCGGCCTCGGAGATCACGGTGGACTTCTCGGTGGAGCGGAAGTCGTCCTCGCCCATGGTCGCCACGTTGGTCTTGGACTCGGGGGTCCAGGCGCCCATGCGGTGCGGGTGGGTCTTGGCGTAGTTCTTGACCGAGGCGGGGGCGCGGCGGTCGGAGTTGCCCTCGCGCAGGACCGGGTTCACCGCGGAGCCCTTGACCTTGTCGTAGCGGGCCTGGATCTCCCGCTCCTCGTCGGTCTTCGGGTCGTCCGGGTAGTTCGGGAGCGCGTAGCCCTGGCCCTGGAGCTCGGCGATGGCGGCCTTGAGCTGCGGGATCGACGCCGAGATGTTCGGCAGCTTGATGATGTTGGCGGCGGGCGTCTTGGCGAGCTCACCGAGCTCGGCGAGGGCGTCCGGGATGCGCTGGTCCTCGGTCAGGTACTCCGGGAACACCGCGATGATGCGTCCGGCCAGCGAGATGTCCCGCGTCTCCACGGGGACGCCCGCCTGCGAGGCGTACGCCTGGACCACCGGCAGGAAGGAATACGTCGCCAGGGCCGGGGCCTCGTCAGTGTGCGTATAGATGATGGTCGAGTCAGTCACCGGTGCTCCGCTCCACGTCTGCAACATTGCTCGACATCAAGATATCTCGTGACCGACCCGTCCTCGACAGGGGTCCGGCCACGGGCGCCGGATGCCGGTGCGGGGCCCGTGCGGTCCCCGTCCGGATCCACGCAAACGGACGGATGCGCTCCGTGCAACCCGATCGCATGATCCGGCAGTCATGTAGGGAGATCACCGAACGGCGGCCGGTCTTGACCACCCGGCCGCCCGAGCGAAGGCGGACCATGAGATATCGCACCCGAGTGACGGCCCCCGCGGCCGCCCTCATCGGCACCGCGGCGGCCCTGGCCGGCGCGCCCTCGGCCCAGGCCGCACCGACGGCGGGGGAGCCGGCGGCCACGAAGAGGACCGGCACACCGGGCCCTGAGACCCTCGGCGACCCCGTCTACCCGGCCCTGGGCAACGACGGCTACCGCGTCGCCACGTACGACCTGGACTTCTCCTACGACGCCGCGACCCGCCTGGTCGACGCGAAGGCCACCCTGAGGATCCGCACCACCCAGGCGCTGTCCCGCCTCTCCCTGGACTCGCACGGCCTGGACATCCGCTCCGTCCGCGTCGGCGGTCGTACGGCCACGTTCGAGCAGGTGGCCGAGAAGCTGCGTGTGACGCCCGCCCGGCCGCTGCCGGACAAGACCTGGACGACCGTGTGCGTCGAGTACACGGCGGACCCGCGCCGGATCCCGCAGCCGCTCACCGGCTGGGTCGACACGCTGGACGGGTTCGCGGTCTGCGGCCAGCCCAACCTGGCCCACACCGTCTTCCCCTGCAACGACCACCCGCTGGACAAGGCCGACTTCACCTTCCGCCTCACCGTCCCGGCCGGTCTGCGCGGCGTCGCGAGCGGCCTGCTCGTCCGCACCGAGACGCTGTCCGGCGGCCGTACGGCGTACACGTACCGCTCGCGCGAGCCCATGGCCACCGAGCTGGTGCAGATCACGGTCGGCGACTATGTGGTCAAGGAGCGGCAGGGCCCGCACGGGCTGCCGCTGCGCGACGTCGTCCCGGTCGCCCGTGCCGCCGCGCTGGAGCCGGCCCTCGCGCTGACCCCGGGGCTGGTCGAGTGGCTGGAGGCCCGCCTCGGGGCGTACCCCTTCGAGACGTACGGGCTGCTGCCCTGCAACTCCGACGCCCCGAACGCCTTCGACTTCACCGGCCTGGAGACCCAGACCCTCACGATCTACAAGCCGAACTACCTCCTGCAGGAGGAGTCCAAGATCGGCTCGCACATGATGCACGAGCTGGTCCACTCCTACTTCGGCAACAGCGTCAGCCCCGCCACCTGGGCCGACCTCTGGATCAACGAGGGCCACGCCGACTTCTACGGCCTGCTCTACCGCTACGAGCGCGGCTGGGCCGACTCCCTGGGGCTGACCACCCTGGAGGCCCGGATGAAGCACACCTACGCCCAGGGCGACCAGTGGCGCCGCGACTCCGGGCCGGTCGCGGCCCCGAACGCCGCCAATCTCTTCGACAGCCAGCGCTACCTCGGCGGCGTCCTCGTGCTGTACGCGCTGCGCAACCTCGTCGGTGAGGACACCTTCAACGCCCTGGAGCGCACCTTCCTCGACCGGTACCGCAACGCCACGGCGTCCACGGACGACTACATCGCGGTCGCCTCCGAGGTCGCGGGCAGGGACCTGAGCGGCTTCCTGCGCGACTGGCTGTACGGCACGAAGACGCCGAGGATGCCCGGCCATCCGGACTGGACGGTCACGCCGGTGAGCGCCTCGCTCGCCCCGGGCCGCCGCTCGACGGCCCGGAGCCACGACAACTCCGCCACCCTGTAGGTAATCGCCGGTCAGTCGAGGCGGACGGGAGCGATCTCGTCCGCCTCCCCGGGCACCCGCTGCTGCGGGATGGACACCGTGCCCTGCTGGATCGCCACCGTCCGCGTGGGCGCCGGGATGCGGATGCCCTCCCGGCGGTAGCGCCGGTGCAGCCGCTTGATGAACTCGTGCTTGATCCGGTACTGGTCGCTGAACTCGCCGACGCCCAGGATCACGGTGAAGCCGATCCGCGAGTCGCCGAAGGTGTGGAAGCGGATCACTGGCTCATGGTCCGGCAGCGCGCCCTCGACGTCCTTCATCACCTCGGCGACCACCTCGGCGGTCACCCGCTCGACCTGGTCGAGATCGCTGTCGTAGGCCACACCGACCTGGACCAGGATCGTCAACTCCTGCTCGGGACGCATGAAGTTGGTCATGTTCGTCCTGGCGAGCTCCCCGTTGGGAACGACGATCAGGTTGTTCGAGAGCGCCCGGACGGTCGTCTGGCGCCAGTTGATGTCCTCGACATAGCCTTCCTCACCGCTCGCGAGCCGGATGTAGTCGCCCGGCTGGACGGTCTTCGAGGCGAGGATGTGGATGCCCGCGAACAGGTTGGCCAGGGTGTCCTGCAGGGCCAGCGCCACCGCGAGACCACCGACGCCCAGCGCGGTCAGCATCGGCGCTATGGAGATGCCCAGCGTCTGCAGCACCACCAGGAACCCGATGGCCAGGACCAGCACCCGGGTGATGTTGACGAAGATCGTGGCCGAGCCGGCGACCCCCGGGCGGGACTGTGTGACCGACCGCATCACCCCGGCGATCCCGCGCGCCGCCGCCAGCGTCACCACGAAGATGAGCACCACCGTCAGCGACTGATTGACGTGCCGCTGCACGGTCCGGGTGAGCGGCAGCGCCGCTCCCGCGGAGGCCGCGCCGCCGAGGAACGCCGCCCACGGCACCACGGTCCGCAGCACGTCCACGATCAGGTCGTCACCGCTCCAGCGGGTGCGGTCGGCGTGCTTGCGCAGCCAGCGGAACAGGACCCGCAGCGCGAGGGCCGCCAGCAGGCCCGCCGTGAGCGCGATCCCGCCCATCACCAGGTCGTCCACCGTGAGCGTGCGGTTCACCGGTCACCCCCGGGGAGAAAGGCTGCGGCGAACGCCGTCCCAGACGGCGCGATATGAGGTGTCGTCACGTTGTCCCCTGCTCGATTCCGCGATGTGCCGTCGCGCCGTCCACCCCGTCCCCCGTGTCCGGCGCGCGGGCTCATCCTGCCGTATCACGCACACCAGTTCGCGCCGGGCGGCGGTCGCACCGGCCGTTTCCGGGCATTCTCCCCGGAAGGCCCGCCGCCTTCGAGGGGGTACGCCCCTCGCACAGTGGGCACGCGGGGGCGCGCGCCCGACGCCCGTGCCCGTCAGTGCTCCGTGAACGACCCGTGCCGCCCGGCGCCCGCCGCGAAGCGGGCCGCGCCCTCCATGCCCCGCGCCAACACGTCCGTGCCGTACCGCAGTTCACCCCGCATCGCGGCCTCCTCGTCGAGCCCCTCCTGGTCGAGCACCGAGGCACGGTCGGACCGCAGGCACTCCTGCGGGAACGCGGCGAGCGCGGCGGCCAGTTCCTCGGCCTCGGCGCGGGCCCGCCCCACCGGCACGACCCGGTTGGCCAGTCCGATGGCGTGGGCCTCCGCCGCCGGCACCGGGCGCCCCGTCAGGATCAGGTCCATCGCGCGGCTCGTGCCGATCAGCCGGGGCAGCCGTACCGTGCCACCGTCGATCAGCGGGACGCCCCAGCGGCGGCAGAACACCCCGAACACCGCGTCCTCCTCGGCGACCCGCAGATCGCACCACAGGGCCAGTTCGAGCCCGCCCGCCACGGCGTGCCCCGAGATCGCCGCGATCACCGGCTTCGACAGCCTGAGCCGGGTCGGCCCCATCGGGCCGTCGCCGTCCTCGGCGACCCGGTTGCCCCGCTCGGTGCCCATCGCCTTCAGATCCGCGCCCGCGCAGAACGTGCCGCCCTCACCCCACAGCACCGCCACCCGCGCCCCGTCGTCCGCCTCGAACTCCCGGAACGCCGCGGCGAGCTCGGCGGCCGTGGGCCCGTCCACGGCGTTGCGCACCTCCGGACGGGAGAGGACGACGGTGGTGACGTGCCCCTGACGCTCGACGCGGACCGGCATGGCGGGGTCCTTTCCCTGTCCCTGGCAACGGATCTCGTACGGTACTGAGCCCTCCGGCCGCCTACCACCGGGGACCCGCACACCCGTCCCGTCCTGTGTCGGCGTTGACCTCAACATTGGTCGAGGTCCTACGGTTCCCCGTTATGAGCATGGAAACCACCGCCTGGACCCAGCTGCACAGCGTCATGAACGCCGAACGGGAACGCCGCCCCTTCAGTCGCGTCACGCTGCGCCGCATCGCCGCCTTCGCCCGCCCGCACCGCCGCCGGATCGCGCTCTTCGTCGTCCTCGGGGTGCTGACCGCGCTGCTCGCCGTCGCCACCCCCGTCCTCGCCGGGCATGTCGTCGACACCATCGTCCGCGGCGGGGACGAGGCCGCCGTCGTCCGGCTCGCGCTGCTGATCGCCCTCATCGCGGTCGCCGAGGCCGCCCTCGGCATCCTCGGGCGACGCCTGTCGGCACAGCTGGGGGAGGGCCTCATCCTCGATCTGCGGACGGCCGTCTTCGACCACGTCCAGCGCATGCCGGTCGCCTTCTTCACCCGCACCCGCACCGGAGCGCTCGTCTCCCGCCTCAACAACGACGTGATCGGTGCCCAACGCGCGTTCAGCAACACCTTGTCCGGCGTGGTCAGCAACCTCGTCACCCTGGTCCTCACCCTCGCCGTCATGCTCACCCTGTCCTGGCAGATCACCCTGCTCTCCCTCGTCCTCCTCCCCGTCTTTGTGATCCCGGCCCGGCGCATGGGCCGCCGCATGGCCCGGATGCAGCGGGAGGCCGCCACGCTCAACGCCGCCATGGGCACCCGCATGACCGAGCGGTTCTCGGCGCCCGGCGCCACCCTGGTCAAGCTGTTCGGACGCCCGGAGCAGGAGTCGGAGGAGTTCGCCGCCCGCGCCCGCCGCGTCGCCGAGATCGGCGTGCGCACGGCCACCGCCCAGTCCGTGTTCATCACCGCGCTCACCCTGGTCTCCGCCCTGGCCCTCGCCCTCGTCTACGGCCTCGGCGGCTGGTTCGCGCTGCGCGGGACCCTCGACGCCGGCGCCGTCGTCTCCCTCGCCCTGCTGCTGACCCGGATGTACGCGCCGCTGACCGCGCTCGCCGGCGCCCGGGTCGAGGTCATGAGCGCCCTCGTCAGCTTCGAGCGCGTCTTCGAAGTGCTCGACCTGCGGCCGCTCATCGAGGAGAAGCCCGACGCACGGGACGTCCCCGAGGGCCCGGTCGCGGTCGAGTTCGACGACGTGCGCTTCGCCTACCCCGCCGCCGACAAGGTCTCCCTCGCCTCCCTGGAGGAGGTCGCGACCCTCGACACGCGTGGTGGCGAGGAGGTCCTGCACGGCGTCTCCTTCCGCGCCGAACCCGGCCAGACCGTCGCCCTGGTCGGCTCGTCCGGCGCCGGCAAATCCACCATCGCCCAGCTCCTGCCGCGTCTGTACGACGTCGACGAGGGCGCCGTGCGCATCGGCGGGGTCGACGTGCGCGACCTCAGCGCCCCGTCGCTGCGCGCCACACTCGGCATGGTCACCCAGGACGGCCACCTCTTCCACGACACCGTCCGCGCCAACCTGCTGCTGGCCCGCCCCTCCGCCGACGACACCCTGCTCTGGGACGCCCTGCGCCGCGCCCGCCTCGACGCCCTCGTCCGCTCCCTGCCCGACGGCCTCGACACCGTCGTCGGCGAGCGCGGCTACCGGCTGTCCGGCGGCGAACGGCAGCGCATGACGATCGCCCGGCTGCTCCTGGCCGGTCAGCGCGTCGTCGTCCTCGACGAGGCCACCGCCCACCTCGACAACACCTCCGAGGCAGCGGTCCAGGAGGCCCTCGCCGAGGCGCTGGAGGGACGCACGGCCCTCGTCATCGCCCACCGGCTGTCCACCGTGCGCACCGCGGACCTCATCCTCGTCGTCGAGGACGGCCGGATCGCCGAACGCGGCACGCACGAGGAGCTGTTGGCGGCCGACGGGCGTTACGCCGAGCTGTACCGCACCCAGTTCCAGCAACCGCTTTCGGCCAAGGTCGGCGCACACACCCCTCAGGAACCAACAGACATCGACAGCATCATTGCTTCCACGGGGTCCGCGACCTAGTGTGCGTTCGGTTTCCCCACAGCACCGCACATGATCTGACGCTCCCTCACCACCGTGCAGCGCCGCACCGTCGTCCAGAGGAAGGCCGCCGTCGATGCCGATCACGCCCCCCACTCCCGCCGGCCCGTCGCCCCTGTCCCGTGTCCCGGTCAGCCGCCGCCGACTGCTGGAGGGCGGCGCAGCCCTGCTCGGCGCGCTCACCGTCTCCGGCTCCTCCGCCGCGGCGTACGCGGCCGACGGGGGCGGCGCCGACGCCGAGTCACCGGAGTGGAACGGCGCCATGGGCCTCTTCCAGGTCGGCGCCGAGCCCCCGCACACCACGCTCATGCCGTACGCCGACGTCCGGCAGGCCCTCGCCGCCGACCGCACCAGGTCGCCGTACCGGCTGAGCCTCGACGGCACCTGGAAGTTCGCCCACGCCGAGCGGCCCGAGGACCGGGACACCGACTTCCACCGCACCGACCTCGACGACCGCGACTGGGACACGATCCCCGTCCCGTCGGCCTGGCAACTGCACGGCTACGACCGGCCGATCTACGTCAACATCACCTACCCCTGGTGGGGCCCCAACGGCCTCGGCGAGGACGCGCAGCCACCCGCCGCCCCCACCCGTTACAACCCGGTGGGCCAGTACCGGCGCACCTTCACCGTCCCCCGCGACTGGACGGGACGCCGTACGTTCCTGCACTTCGAGGGCGTCAAGTCCGCCCACTACGTATGGATCAACGGCAAGCTCGTCGGCTACCACGAGGACTCCTACGACCCCGCCGAGTACGACATCACGCCGTATCTGAAGCCGGGCGCCAACCAGATCGCCGTCGAGGTCTACCGCTACTCCGACGGCGACTGGCTCGAGGACCAGGACATGATCCGCCTCAGCGGCATCTTCCGGTCCGTGTACCTGTACTCCACCCCGCCCGTCCACCTGCGCGACTTCCGCCTCACGACACCGCTGAGCGACGGCTACACGGCGGCCGAGCTGTCCGTCACCGCGAGCGTGCGGGACTACGGCGGACAGGGCGCCGCCGAGCACACCGTGGAGACCCAGCTCTACGACGCCGACGGGCACCCGGTGTGGACACGGCCGCTACGGCAGACCGTCACCGTCGACGCAGGCGGAGAACAGACCGTGGAGGCCGCGAAGTCCGTACCCCGCCCGCGCCTCTGGTCCGCCGAGGACCCGTACCTCTACACGGCCGTGCTCCGTCTGCGCGACCCCGCGGGCAAGGTGGTCGAGACCCTCTCCCACCGAGTCGGCGTACGGGAGTTCGCGCTGAAGGACGGCCTGATGCGCGTCAACGGCCGACCGGTCTCCTTCCGCGGCACCAACCGCCACGAGATGCACCCCGTCCACGGCTCGGCCCTCACCCGCGCCGACATGGTCAGGGACATCGAGATCATCAAGCGCCTGAACATCAACAGCGTCCGCACCTCGCACTACCCCAACAACCCCCAGTGGCTCGAACTCGCCGACGAGTACGGCCTGTACCTCGTCGACGAGACCAACCTGGAGACCCACGGCATCCGCGACCGCTACCCCGGAGACCACCCCGAGTGGACGACGGCCTGCGTGGCCCGCGCCCGCGCCATGGTCCACCGCGACAAGAACCACGCCTCCGTGGTCATCTGGTCGCTCGGCAACGAGGCCGGCGGCGGCAGCACCTTCCGCGCCATGCACGACTGGATCCGCCCCTACGACCCCACCCGCGTCATCCAGTACGAGGGCGACGACCGGCCCGGCGTCAGCGACATCCGCTCCGCCATGTACGAGAGCCCCGCACGCGTCGAGGCCCGCGCCGCGGACACCGCCGACCGGCGGCCGTACGTGATGATCGAGTACTCCCACGCCATGGGGAACTCCAACGGCAACTTCAAGAAGTACTGGGACGTCGTACGCCGCCACGACGTCCTGCAGGGCGGCTGGATCTGGGACTTCGCCGACCAGGCCCTGACCTGGCCCACCCCGGTACGCACCCTGTTCACGGAATCCGGCCCGACGGCCCTGCGGGGACAACTCATGGCCCCTGCAGGCACGTTCACGCGCACCGAGGGCGTCTCCGGCGGCACCGTCTTCGCCCGCGACGCGAGCCTCGACCTCACCGGCTCGCTCACCCTGGAAGCGTGGATCACGCCCCGCCACACCGGCGGCCACCAGCCGGTCGTCGCCAAGGGCGACACCCAGTACGCCCTCAAACAGACCGACCGCACCCTGGAGTTCTTCCTCCACGCCGACGGCCAGTGGGTCACGGTGAACTGGGCACTCCCCGACGACTGGACCGGCCGGGAACACCACATCGCGGGCGTCTTCGAAGCGACCGCCGGCACCCTCACCCTGTACGTAGACGGACAGGTCCGTGCCACCCGCACGACGACCCGCCGCCCCGCGAACAACACCGCGCCGCTCTCCCTGTGCACCGACGTCGACAACCCGACCCGCGAGTTCAGCGGCACCGTACGCCGGGCCCGCGTGTACGCCCGCGCCCTCAGCACCGCCGAACTGGCCGATGGGGGTAGGGGGAGCGGCGACGACGGCGTACGGTTCTGGTTCGACGCGGCCACCGTCCAGGTCACCGAACGCCGGCCCCGCGAGAAGACGTTCCTCGCGTACGGCGGCGACTGGGGCGACATCCCCAATGACGGGGCGTTCTCCGGGGACGGCATCGTCACCGCCGACCGGCAGCTCACCGGCAAGTCGGCCGAGGTCAAGCAGGTCTACCAGGCCATCGACGCCGCCCCCGCCGACGGAGACACGCTCACCCCCGGCGCCGCGCTCACCCTCACCAACGAGTACCTGTTCACCAACCTCCGCGCCTTCGAGGGCCGCTGGGACCTGCTGGCCGACGGCGAGGTGGTCCAGCACGGCCGCCTGAGCCGGTCCCAACTGGACGTGGCCCCGCTCTCCAGCAAGAGCATCACCGTGCCCTTCGAGGTACCGCGCACCCCGGCCCCCGGCACCGAGTACTTCCTGCGCCTCTCCTTCACGACCCGGGAACGCACGAAATGGGCGGCCCCCGGCTTCGAGATCGCCAAGAAGCAGATCCCGGTCGACGCGGGCGCCCCCGAGGTGACCCCGGTCCCGCTGGCGAAGGTCCCCGCTGTACGCCACACAGAAGACGAGAAGACCATCTCGGCCACGGGCCGCGGCTTCTCACTCACCATCGACAAATCGACCGGCGTCATCACCTCCTACGAGGCGGACGGCGCCCCGCTGATCGTCTCCGGCCCCGCCCCGAACTTCTGGCGCGCCCCCACCGACAACGACCGCGGCAACGGCCAGCACACCCGCAACCAGACCTGGCGCGACGCGGGCGCCCGCCGCGAGGTCACGGACGTGACCGTGCGCACGGTGCAGGACCGAGCGCTGCAGATCAAGGTGACCGGCACCCTGCCCACGACAACGCCCTCGACCTACACGACCACCTACACGGTCTTCGGCAACGGCGAGATCAAGGTCGACAACACCCTGCACCCGGGCGCGGCCGCCCTGCCGTACATCCCGGAGGTCGGCACCCTGCTTCTCCTGCCCGCCCGGCTGGAGAAGCTGCGGTACTACGGCCGCGGCCCCGAGGAGAACCACTGGGACCGCAGCCACGCCACCGACGTCGGCCTCCACTCGGGCACCGTCTCCGGCCAGGGCACCCCCTATCTGCGCCCGCAGGAGAACGGCAACCGGACCGACGTCCGCTGGATCGCCCTCACCGGCGGCCACGGCCCGGGCCTCCTCGTCACCGGCGAACCCCTCGTCGAGGTCAACGCCTCGCACTTCACCCCCGAGGACCTCTCGACCGGCGTCCGCCACGCCTACCAGCTGACTCCGCGCGACGAGGTCGTCCTGCGCATCGCCCACCGCCAGATGGGCGTCGGCGGCGACAACAGCTGGGGCGCCCACACCCACGACGAGTACAAGCTGTTCGCCGACCGGGACTACTCCTACACATACCGCCTGCGCCCGCTGGCGGACGTATCGGAGGCCATGCGTGCAGCGCGCCGACCGACCGCACTGGAGTGACGGGGCGGTGTGGCCGGCGGGAGACCCCGCCGGCCACCCGGCTCACTTCAGGTAGGGCCCGTCGACTCCGATCCTGCCCGGGCCGTCGAGGACGTAGACGCGGAGGTTGGCCTTGCCCGGGGCGGGCACCGTGAGGGTGCCGGTGGTCACCGTGCGGGTGTCGCCGGTGATCGCGTCGCGGTAGGTGCCGTTCGGGATGGCGGTGAAGGTGGCGCCGCCCGAGACGGTGACGAGGGCGAAGCTGTCGGTGCCGCCGCTGGTGTACCGGCGTTTGAAGGCCATGTCGCCGCTGATGCCGGCGGTGGAGTACTGGCCCATCTGCAGTGCCGGGACGGCTCGGCGGATCTGGTTGAGTCGCTGGACGTGCTTGGCCAGGGGCTGTTGGAGCGTGGTGGCGACTGTTCCGGACGCGGACTCGATCTGCGAGAAGCCGGACGCCTTCACCTCGCCGGCGAGGTGGGCGCCGTAGTACGCCCGGCCGGTCGTGGCCAACGGGCAGCTCGGACCGCAGTCGATCTTCTTCCCCTTCTGGAACTCGATCTCCGAGCCGTAATAGAGGGTGGGGATGCCCCGGAAGGTCCACATCAGGGACATGTTCTCGGCCCAGGCGTCGGTGCCGCCCGTGTAGCGCTCGCTGCTCTTGTTGGGTCCGTAGTCGTGGCTGTCGACGTAGACCACGTTGTACGTGGCGTCGTTGTAACTGTCGTCCGAGTCCCTGCCGTTGTGGAAGGCGTTGCTCGCGTCGCCGAAGTTCATGTGCATCCGCATGTCGATGACGTTCATGCCGGAGGCGCGGCTGTGGTCGGGGGCGTGGTAGCTGTTGCCGTCCAGGAACGCGTTCGTGGATGTGGGCTGGTTGCCGGTGCCCTGTTGCTGTTCGTAGTCGTACATCTCCAGCGCCGCCTTCGCGTCGTCGGCGCTGTACTCCTTGCGCTCCTTCCATGTGTAGAACTGCGCGGAGTGGTTGACCGAGCCCCGGTTCCACTTGTCGTTCACGAAGGCGGCGACCTCGCCGAAGACGAAGAAATTGCGGGCGGCTTCGGTGCCGTGTCGTTGAGCGACCCGTTCCTGGATGGCGGGCAGGAAGCGGCGGTTCCAGGTGGTGCGCGGGATGTGGACGGCGGTGTCGACACGGAAGCCGTCGACGCCCATGTCGATGTACTTGTCGTAGGCGCCGATGAGGTAGTTCTGCACCTGCGCGTTCTCCGTGTTGAAGTCGGCCAGGTCCTCGTGCAGCCAGCAGGAACGGGAGTCCTCGCCCTCCCAGTTGCCGATCCAGCACTGGTGGTAGAGCGCCTTGGGGAACATGCCGGACGTCGGGCTGGGCCACTGGCAGTTGTAGAGCGTGTAGCCCTCCGGGCTCTTTCCGCCCGTGAGGACGCCCCAGTTGAGGCATGTGTTGCCGGACGGCTCGGCCGTCGACCACAGGTCGCCGTTGTAGTACGACTTGCCGCTCTTGGGCTCGACGGTGAGCCCGTCGTACTCGAACCCGGCCTGCTTCTCGTCGTAGTACCAACTCCACTGCGCGTCCCGCACCCCGTACACGGTCGGCGTGAAGAGGCCCTTGGCGCCCCAGCGGGAGGAGTGGTTGTAGACGACGTCCTGGTAGATCTTCATGCCCTTGGCGTGGGCCGCGTCGATGAGGTCCTGGTAGGAGGCCCCGGCGGACTCAAGGCGCGGGTCGACCTTGTAGAAGTCCCAGCCGTGGTAGCCGTGGTAGTCGTAGTCGGAGCGGTTGAGGACGACCGGGGTGATCCAGACGGCGGAGAAGCCGAGCCCCTTGATGTAGTCGAGCTTTTCGACCAGCCCCTTGAAGTCACCGCGGAACATCGGGTCGTCGTTGGCCGCGTTGCCGGATTTCACGTGCTGGCTGCCGCCGCGGTTGTTGGCGGGGTCGCCGTCGTTGAAGCGGGCGGTGAGGACGAAGTAGATGGGGTCCTTGCGCGGGTCGGTGCCGAGGGGCGTGCCGGTGGCGGGAGTTGAGGGCTTGGTGCCGGTGGTGGCCCTCGCGGCGGGCGAGGCCGCGGAGACGTTGCCGGCGGCGTCCGCGGCCCGGACGGTGTAGGAGTAGGCGGTGTTCTCCTCGAGCCCTGTGTCGGAGAAGACGGTGGACCCGACGTCGGACACGACCTCGCCCCGGGTGCCGCCGGTACGGGTGACCTGGTACCCGGTGACCCCCGTGTCGTCGGTGGACGGCTCCCAGGTGAGGACGACGGAGACGCCGTCGGCACGGGCGGTCACTCCGGTGGGCGCGGTCGGGGCCTGCGTATCGGGCGCCTCGTCGGCACAGGGGTCGTCCGCGTCCGGGGTGACCTTGTTCTCGGCGACCGTGGTGACACCGGTGGGCAGGGTGTAGTCGGCGCCGCCGTTGTTGTCCCAGACGCCATTGCCGTTGTTGAACGCCGCCTTCATGGAGGTGGCCGTCCCGAGGTCGACGTCCTTCCGCCACCAGCCCGTGCACGCGGCCTGCATACCGACGCCGGGAACGGTCGTCCACGTGCCGCCGGACGGCTGGTAGTGGAGGTTGGCGGTGGTCCAGCCGAGGGTGCGGGTGGAGTAGTAGACGGTCGCCTGGTTGCCGTCACCCGGCTCCCCGCCGCCGGCGCAGGGGTCGGAGTGGGCGATCACACCGTCCTTGACGGTGATGTTCCCCGTGCCGAGGGCGTAGTTGCGGCCGGAGTTGTTGTCCCAGGTGCCGGAGCCGTCGTTGAAGGTGGCCTGCAGCCCGGTGGCGGAACCGAGGCCGACGGTCAGCTTCACCCAGTCCGCGCAGGCGGCCTCCATACGGGTGCCGGGCACGGTCGTCCAGGAACCGCCGTCGGGGGCGTAGTGGAGGTAGGTCGTGGACCAGTTGCGGGTCTTGGTGGAGTAGAAGACGGTGGCGGTGTTGTCGGCGGTGGCGGCCGTCTCCGCGAGGGCCGTGACCGCCGGTTCAGGGGTGACGGCGGCCAGGGCGAGGAGTCCCGCCGACAGGGCGCCGGCGGTCCAGCCGCGGACGTGCGGCCGGTGACGTCGTCTCATGTGCGTCTCCAGTGAGGTCAGGGGAGCGTGACCGCTCCTCGTGGACGCACACCGCAGACCCGACGCGCCTCGGAATCCCGATGCATGGGTACCTGCAGATGCCGTGAGGCCGCTGAAAGCTTCAGCAACGTCTTGCAGGCGCTGGGAGGTTACCTGTGCATGACATCGCCGTAAAGGGATCCGGCACAGGGGCCTTGACCCGCCGAGGTCATCGACGCGGCAACCGGTCCGGCGGGCCGGGCGCGTAAGGGTACGGAGGCGCCCCGTCCCTCCGGCCCGCCGGACCGGAAGTGCCGTTGAACGTAACACCGTTGCAAGGCGGATGAAAGAACTTGCACCGCGTCAAAGGGAGTTGAGCGTTGTGGCGACTCCCCTCCTGACGCGGGTCGCCGGCCCGAAAACCTGTCGAGTACGTCAGGTGGAGGCGCCTACCCTGACGGCATGTCCCACGGCAAAACCGCCTTCGTATGCCTCCCCTGCAGGGCCTCGTACAAGCAGCCCTACGACCGGGACCGGCCTCAGCGGATCTGCCCGCGCTGCGCCAGGCCGCTGATCCACGCGGGATCGGCCTTCGCCCCGCCGCCGCGCCGCGACCGTGACGCGTGGCGCGTGCTCAGCGTTCTGCTCAACGCGGGCGTCGGCTTCCACAAGAGCTGCTGCGGCGGGCCGGGATACCGGCCGCGCACCCTGCGGGAGGTACGCGCGCGCCTGACGTACGCCCGCCGCACGGGCGAGCCCTTCGCCCGGGCGCTCGTACGCTATGAGGTGCCATGGCGGAAGCCGTGAGCGGCCGAGTGGTCACGGGAGGTTGGGGCTAGGAAGCCTCGCGCGCTTCCGCACCTGCTTCCCGATAGCGCGCTGCCACCCGCCCGCCCGACCCCCGGCGCAGGTCCAGTTCCGCCGTCGCCAGGCGGGTCACCGCCTCCAGATCGCCGGCGAACGCCAGGAGTGACGCCACGTTGATCACGGCGCCCCGGCCGCGCGCCGGCATGCCCGGCACCGCGGCACGGGTCAGCGCCGTCAGGGCCACGACGTTCACGGCCAGTACGCGGTCGAGGAGGTCGGCGTCGACCTCGGTGAACGGTCCGTAGCCGTTGATGCCGGCGTTGTTCACCAGCAGGTCCACGTCGGAGGCGGATGCCCGTTCCGCCACGCGGGCCAGGTCGGCAGGGTTCGCGAGATCCGCCACCAACGTCTCGACGCCGGTCGCGCCCGCCTCGCGCAGTTCCCGGGCGGGGCGCCCGCCAGCGCCGGGTGACCCGGCGGGTCGGAGATGAAACGTGGCGGCGCACTGCCCGGACGGCCGCCGGACCAGGTCACCGGGCGGACGCAGCCCGGAGACGGCCCGGGGTGCCGCACCGCTCGTACGTCGTCGCGGTGATGCGCGGGCTCGTCGGCGGCCGCTACGGGGCCCGGTGACCTGAACGCCCCTGCTGTGTGGCCGGAATGACGGGGCATGGCCTCGTCCGGCCAGGGGAGCGCACCTCGGGGTGTCCCGGCATGACAAGCTGGGCTCGCCCGTCCCCCCGAACCCAGGAGGTCACCATGACCGCAGAGCAGCCCGCCACGGAAGGTTCGGAACCGGCCGACGCCGAGAAGTCCTCCCTGACGCCGGACGCCGACGGCGCCTACGACCTGAAGCGCAAGTTCCGTGAGGCCCTGGCGCGCAAGCACGGTGCGCAGGCCGACGCGGCCGAGGCCGCCGGGCACGCGAACGCGTCGAAGGTGCGGTCGGCCCACGGCCCGGCCGCGAGCCAGCGGTCGTTCCGCCGCAAGAGCGGCGGCTGATCCCGCCGAGGTGAAGCGCGGAGGGGCGTCGGCCTGTGGCCGGCGCCCCTCTTTCTTTCTTCGGACTCGCTGTCCGTCCGATCAGTGCTTGGCCGCGACCCCGGCGACGGAGACATCGGGCGCGTCCGTCTCGGGCGCGTCCGGGTCCGGGCGCCAGGAGGCCGTGGCGACGACCCCTGGCTCGACCAGGTCCAGGCCGTCGAAGTAGGAGGAGATCTCCTGCGGCGACCGGAGGTGGTAGGTGTTCGCCGACTGGTGGTTGTACGCCGCGACCGCCGTGTTCAGCGCCTCGTTGGTGTTCGTGCCGTCGCTCAGCGCCAGCCAGCTGCCCGCGGGCAGCCCCGCCAGCAGGGCGCTCACCAGGTCACCCGGCCGGTCGTCGTCCGAGATCTGCCCCATGATGCCCAGCAGGGTGAGGGCGACCGGGCGGCTGAAGTCGAGCGTATTGGCGGCCTGGGCCAGGATCCGCTCGGGGTCGCGGACGTCCGCGTCGACGTAGGCGCAGGCCCCCTCCTCGCTGCTGGTGAGCAGCGCTTCGGCGTGCACCAGGACGAGCGGGTCGTTGTCCACGTACACGATGCGGCTCTCGGGCGCGATGCGCTGGGCCAGCTCGTGCGTGTTGTCCGCGGTGGGCAGGCCCGTCCCGATGTCCAGGAACTGCCGGACGCCGGCCTCCCGCACCAGGAAGCGCACGGCACGCGCGAGGAACCGCCGTTGCAGCCGGGCGACGGCGGCGAATTCGGGGAACGTCGACAGGATGACGTCCCCGACCTCGCTGTCGACGGGGTAGTTGTCCTTGCCGCCGAGCAGGTAGTTCCACACCCGCGCCGAGTGCGGGCGGTCGGTCTGCAGCCTGGCCACGACGTCGGCAGGCGAAGATTCCGAGGATTCCATGGGGGAAGCTTCACACACCGTGGTGATCGAAGTGATCAAGTACAAGAATTCGCACCGGACTTCATTGCGCTCCTCCCTCCAGGGGGTGCCGGACGAGGTGGCGGCGGAACTCGCGCACGACATCGCCGTCATGGGCCGGGCGCTCACCGACGCCTTCCGCGTGGCTGCGGCCGCCGGCGACGACACCGACTTCGACCGGTACGCCGGGCTCGCGGCCGACGCGCTCGAGTCGCTGATCTTCGCCCGGCCGCGGGGCACGCGCATGGTCGACGGCGGGCTGTCCTGACACGGGCGCCGGGCCGGCGCCCCGGCGGCCGTCGGTGCCCGGGCCGGCCTCGGCGCTCCCCTCGACACGGTCACGGAGCGCACGCTGGACCTGGTCCGCCGCTGCCTCGCTCCCCAGGACGGTGCGGCGGGCCCGGCCTGACACCGGACCCGCCGCACCGCCTTCCCTCTCGGAGAGGGCTTTCTCAGCGCTGCAAGGTCAGCAGGCCCGGGCGGTAGGGCAGCAGGCCGTAGTCACCTCCGGAGTTCGGGCTGCGGCCCTGGTAGAGCAGCTGCAGATGGCAGGGGTCGACGGTCATCGTCTGGTCGGCGCTGGTGCGCAGCAGCTCGCCGTGGCTGATGTCGTTCGTCCAGGTGGCGCCGCTGTTGGCCTTGCCGGCGAAGGGGTTGCTCTCGGTGGCGGCCTGCGGGGTCCAGGAGCCGCTGAGACTGGTGGCGGTGAAGGACCGGAAGTACCGGCCCTGTGAGCCGATCGCCTCGACGATCATGAGGTAGCGGTTCTGGCCCTGGAGCTTGTAGACCTGCGGCGCCTCGAACAGGTTGTTCGTCGTGTCGCTCATGACCACGGTCGAGGTCGAGCCGAAGCTGCCGGGGAAGTTCCCGATCGGCATGCTCGCCCGGTAGATCTTGCCGTTGTCGCCGGCGAAGAACAGGTACATGTTCGTGCCGTCACCGATGAGCGTCTGGTCGATGGGTCCCGTGTTGGAGCCGGAGATGCTCCCGGAGAAGAGCACCTGCTCGGACGACCAGCCGTTGGGGTTGGTGGGATCGCTCGACGTCCGGTAGGAGAAGGCGGTGCCGCCCCACTGGTACGCCAGCACCCAGATGTTCTTCGGCGCGAAGTAGAAGAGGCTGGGGGCGACCGTGGAGCTGTTCATCGCGTTCTGGCTCGCCGAGCCCATCTCCGACCAGGCCCCGAACAGACCGAAGTTCATCGAACCCCAGCGGGTCCCGGTGTCGTGCGTGGTCGCGTAGACGAGCTGCTTGCCGTTGTAGGGGGCGACGGTGAAGTCCTTCAGCGAGACCCATCCCTGCCGGGGCTGGGCCAGTGCGCCGGTCGAGTTCCAGCGGTAGCTGGACGGCAGGTCGCAGGAATCGGGATCGCCGGGATCACCGCCCCCGCTGTCCGAGCCGACCTTGACGAGCTGCCACTGCTGGTTGGCCCCGCCCCAGTCGTCGTACTGGACGATGTTCGCGTTGTCGGCGGTGGAGGCGCCCTGCACCTCGAGGGCCTTGCCGCTGTGGAGCGAGACGAGGCGTACGTAGCCGTCCGAGCTGTCGGCCAGCCGCCACTGCTGGTTGGCGGCGTTCAGGTCGGACCACTGGACGATCGAACCGCCGTTCGCGGTCGACCAGTTGTAGACGTCCAGCACCTTGCCGGAGTGGCGCGAGGCGATGCGGTAGGAGCCGTTGCCGGAGTCGATGAAGCGCCACTGCTGCTGGTTCTGGTCGTTCCTCGACCACTGGGTGATCCGGGCGCCGTCGTTCGTGGCCAGGTTGTACACGTCGAGCGCCTTGCCGCTGTTGCGGTTGACCAGGACGTACCAGGCGTTCGTGTCGACGGTCGCCGCCGCGGCCGGCTCAGCGCCGAGAAACGCCGTCAGCAGCAACAAGGGCGCCAGGACGCCGAGCAGGCGTCTCGGGCGCACCGCGGGCAGGATGCGTGACCACATCGGAGAGCCTCCTTGAGGGGGGAAGTGGGGATGCCGCCGACGAACCGCCGAGCCATGGTGCGGGAGCGCGCAAACGATTCGAAACTTTCGAACGCTCCCAGGATCTCCGGCGCCACAAGCTAGGAATGCGACGCTCCGCGGTCAAGGTGTTTCGCCGATCTGGCTGCAAAACGCTGTCGCGTTCGTGGGTCTGGAGGTGCGGGGGCGGCCATGCTCGGAGGCGGCCCCCGGGCCGCCGGATCACCGGTGTCGAAGCGGGAGTTGGGTGCTCTGACCAGGAGGTGGGGGAGTCCGGTCGCGACCCGGCGCCCATGGGGCGAGGGCTGTTCGCCGCGCGTACGAAAGGGCGATAGTCGACGGAAAGTCAGGGGCGAAACTTTCGTTTGACAGTCGGAAAAAATCCATGCCGCATGGGTTGACGATTCACTGTCAAGCCCCCAATGATCTGTCTGGGCAACCGACCGAGGAGCGAAATATCGAACACCTCGGTTCCCGAGGTCCGAGCCGCACCACCGGATCCCCGCACCAGCCGCCGTGGACCGCCCCGCCGACCGGCCCAGGCCGCTCCGCCCCCCAGCACGTCCGCTCCTCGGTTTCCCCTGCTCTTCGGTCGTTCCGTGAGAACCGCTAAGGAGGCACCCCCCATGGGCATCCAAGCCCTTCCCAGAGCCGCCGTCCGTCAGAAGCTCCGAACCCCGCTGCTGGCGCTGGCCGCCGGCGTCCTCGGGCTGACGGCCGCACTCGTCCCGCCCACGAACGCGGACGCCGCCGAGAGCACCCTCGGCGCCGCCGCGGCGCAGAGCGGCCGCTACTTCGGCGTCGCCATCGCCTCGGGCAAGCTCGGCGACTCGACGTACACCTCGATCGCGAACCGCGAGTTCAACTCGGTGACCGCCGAGAACGAGATGAAGATCGACGCCACCGAGCCGAACCGGGGCCAGTTCAACTTCAGTTCGGCCGACCGCGTCTACAACTGGGCCGTGCAGAACGGCAAGGAGGTCCGCGGCCACACCCTCGCCTGGCACTCCCAGCAGCCCGGCTGGATGCAGAGCCTCAGCGGCAGCTCGCTGCGCCAGGCCATGATCGACCACATCAACGGCGTGATGAACCACTACAAGGGCAAGATCGCCCAGTGGGACGTCGTGAACGAGGCCTTCGCCGACGGCAGTTCGGGCGCCCGCCGCGACTCCAACCTCCAGCGCACCGGCAACGACTGGATCGAGGTCGCCTTCCGCACCGCGCGCGCCGCCGACCCGTCCGCCAAGCTCTGCTACAACGACTACAACGTCGAGAACTGGAACTGGGCGAAGACCCAGGCCATGTACAACATGGTCAAGGACTTCAAGTCGCGCGGCGTGCCGATCGACTGCGTCGGCTTCCAGTCGCACTTCAACAGCGGCAGCCCGTACGACAGCAACTTCCGCACCACGCTGCAGAACTTCGCGGCCCTCGGCGTCGACGTCGCCGTCACCGAGCTCGACATCCAGGGCGCCTCGTCCTCGACATACGCCGCCGTGGTCAACGACTGCCTGGCCGTCTCCCGCTGCCTCGGCGTCACCGTCTGGGGCGTCCGCGACAGCGACTCCTGGCGCGCCAGTGACACGCCGCTGCTGTTCAACAACGACGGCAGCAAGAAGGCCGCGTACTCCGCCGTCCTCAACGCGCTCAACGGCGGCACCACCACGCCCCCGCCGACCGGTGACGGCGGCCAGATCAAGGGCGTCGCCTCGGGCCGCTGCCTGGACGTCCCCAACGCCTCCACCACCGACGGCACAGGCGTCCAGCTGTACGACTGCCACTCCAACAGCAACCAGCAGTGGGCCGTGACCGACTCCGGTGAGATCCGGGTCTACGGCAACAAGTGCCTGGACGCCGCCGGCACCGGCAACGGCGCCTCGGTCCAGATCTACAGCTGCTGGGGCGGCGACAACCAGAAGTGGCGGCTGAACTCCGACGGTTCGATCGTCGGCGTCCAGTCGGGCCGCTGCCTGGACGCGGCCGGCAGCGGCAACGGCGCCAGGATCCAGCTCTACGCCTGCTCGGGCGGCTCCAACCAGCGCTGGACCCGCACCTGAGACACGGGCCTTCAGCCACATGGCCCGGGGCCGCCGTCGTGAGGGCGGCGGCCCGTCCAGGGGTCCGGTCGGCGCACAGAGCCGACTCCCGGGCGCTGTCCGTCGCCGCGCCGTCACCCGCCCCGGTGCGCGGGCCCTGGTCCGTCATCTTCCGCAGCCAGGGTCGCCCGCACCCGCTGCTCCTCTCGAGCCGGGCCGACGTCCCGTTCCAGCGGCGTGCGGCTCACGGCTGTCGCGAGGTCCTCCAAGGCCCGTTTCTCAAGTTCAGCCTCGCGCCGCACGACCGGGCTTCCGGTGCCGAGGGCGCTGCCCTGCCAGGCGTGGAGCGCCTCCTCCACGCGCCCCCAGTCCGGGTTCCTGTGCTCGCGCACATCCTCGGCCGCCTGCTCGGTGTCCGACTCCAGGGCCTCGGCGAGCCGCTCCGCCTCCGAGGCGAAACGGCTGTCGGCCCGCGGGACGTGGCTCTCCATGAGCATCGCCGCCCGGCCGAACCGCTTGAGCGCCTCCTGCGCGTCCTCCGCCTCGCGCGACGTCAGGCCGCGGGGGCCGACCGGTTCGCGTCTTGCCTGTTCATAGGCCTTCTGCCAGGCGGCCTGTGCATCCCTGCTCGCCAGCAGCGCCCTGCGCATGTCCGCGCGATGTTCCCGGGTCGGTCGGGCGTGGCTGCGGAGCACGGCGGCCGCGTAGCGGCCGTCGGCGGCGAGCCAGTCCGCCAGCCGGCCCGGCAGCCGGGGGGTCTCCCACGCGGGGTACACCACGTACGCCAGCATGGCCAGGGCCCCGCCGAGCAGGGTGAGCACCACCCGCTCCGGGACGGTCTGCTCCCATGCCTGGCCGCCCATGCCGAGCAGGAAGACGACGTACGCGGCCGTGAAGCACTGGGAGTAGGCGTAGCCGGTACGGTTCAGCGTGTACGACAGGCCCGCCGAGACGATCGCCGGCACGGCGGACAGGTGGGCGTCCGTGCCCAATGCCCGCACCACACCGGTGGCGAGCGCCACCCCCACCAGGGTCCCGGCGAGACGGGCCACAGCACGCGCGTACGTCCGGTGGAAGTCCGGCCGCATCACCATCACCGAGGCGATGGGCGCCCAGTAGCCGTGCCCCAGGGGCAGCCGGGCGGCGATCAGATAGCCGACCGTGGCCACCGCCGCCAGGCGGACGGCGTGCCGGAACACGGGCGAGTCCGGGCGGAGTTCGCGGCGGACCGCCCGGACGACGACCGGGACCAGCCGGAGCATTGTCGGGCGCACCATGAACCGGTCGCCGGCGAGGCCGGGCGGCGTGGGCGTCCTCCCGGGCGGGCAGCCGCTCCCGGCGATCTCCAACGCCTCGCCGAGCAGTTCCACGAGCCGCTCGGCGGCTTGCCGCGCGGGGCCCTCCAGCACCTCGTGCTCCTCGTTGAGGCGCAGGACGTCCATGCTCTCGGGCCGCACCTCGACGGGAGTGCCGCGGCGGATCGAACGGGCGACCGCGTCCAGGACGTCGGCGGCCGCGTCGAGCAACTCCCGCGCGCGGTCCCGCCCGGGTCCCTCCGCCGGGGCGCCCACGTCCGGATCGGCGAGCGCCGCGACCACCGGCCGAATGCGCTCCGCGAGTCCCCGGGGGCCGTGCAGGACGAGGGGACGGGTGCGAGCCTGTGACGGCGTCACGGCAGCCGCGTCCCGGGCCGTCATCAACGGCTCCGGGTCGAACGGGGCGGTCGGGTCGTGCCGCAACCGGCGGGCGTAGTCCGCCATGGCGGCCAGGGCGTCGGCGAGCGCGTCACGATGCGCCCCCCAGCGCCGGATCGGGAACAGCAGGATTAGCACGGCCTGGATCACGCCTCCGAGTGCGATGATCCCGGCGTGCTCCAGAGCCCGCCCGGTGCTCGTGGGCAAGGTGATGGTCACCAGCATGCTGCCCACGGTCGTTGCTGCGACGATCCCGGCGGTCGAGCCGACGGCCCACGCCATCCCCGCGGCGAAGGCCCACACGGCCAGCAGCGGGAGGAACGTCACGAGCCGCCCCGCCGCCAGGTAACCCACGAAGGTGCTGAGCGCGAGAGCCGCGCCCGTGCCCAGCGCGATCACCTTGCGCGGGCGCCAGGTCCGCTGGAAGGTGGCCCCACCCGCGGAGTAGGCGCCGAGGGCGGCGGACGCGGCATACGCGGGGGAGGCCAGCCACAGCGTCGCCCCGATGACGATCGCCAGCCCAGCGGCGGCGCGCAGCGCGAGCAAGGGCTCCAGCCGCGTTTCCTCGATCTTGAGCCCGGATCGCACGACCTCCCCGAAGGCCCGCAGCCACGTCACGGGTGTCCGCCCGGCCGGAACGCCCTGCCGGGTCGCGTCGGCCTGGTCGAGGTGCGGCAGCCCTCGTGCATGGAAACCTCCCACACAGGCGGAGCTTCGGCGCTCAGGCGGCGTTCGTCCGCGTCCCCCTGTGCGCCCGAGGCGAAACAACCACGCACCGACCGATCAGCGAATCTCCGGACCCGGACGACCACCGACCGAGGGCACATCTCTGGCTGAGGTCACCCGCTAGTCACCGTGGCCGTCCTGCAGCAGGATGCGACGCTCCTGTTCGCGCTTGGAGTAGGCCGCTGCCCGGATCGCCTCGTCACTCTCCAGGCCCGATCCCAGCGCGCCGCCCACCGTGGCGACCGAAGCGACGAACCAGGTCAGCGTCCAGTAATCCGTGGTGTGCAGCGGGGTCTGTGTCGCGGAAGTGAACACACGATCGGTGAGGATGAACAGCGCCCACACCAAGTTGATGACCATCAGACCCGCGTAGCAGACCAGCACCCCGATACCCACGGTCAGGACCGTGGAGGTGTTGTAGAGGACCGCTGTCTTCCTCGCCTCCGGCGAAACCTCGTCCGTTCGATGCCACAGGTTCGCGTCCACGATCAGCCAGCCGATCATGAGAGCGACGGACCCGACCATGGCGATCACCAGGCGTGGCGTGCCCAGGGAGGTGGCCAGGCTCCAGATGGTGGAGTCCAGGGTGGCGATGGCCCCCGTGGCGAGTGCGGCCGCCAGGGCTTTCGACAAGTCCGGCACCAACCGCCAGGGCCGGTTGGCGCGGACCATACCGAGGAGCACCCTCAGGTAACCGCGCGGCCCGCTGACGACGTACCGCAGATCGGCCATGTCCTCCGCACCGACCTGACCCGGATGGATAGGCGTGAGACGACCGATGAAGGGCCCACGCAGCGGCTGACCTCCCGGAGCCCCCTCAGGCCCGGTGGCCCGTGGGCTCGTCAAGCTGAGCACTGCTTCTTCCACGGCCTGCTGGGCCCTTGTCTGCAGCCGGAAGCCCCCCAGCGGAGGAAGAGACACCAGCGCCAAGCCGTGTTCGTGGCTCAGATCCACCACGATCTCGCGCCCGTGCGAGTGCAGCGGAAGGTCGGTGAGGGCCACGACGATGTCCCAGTTCCCCTCCCTTCCACGGTCCATGATTCGCTGCATCAAGGTGGGCGGATCCTCGGTTCTTGCGGTGAAGGGCTCACTGACCACCTCGACGTCGAACCGTCGTGCCTGGCCCGACTTGTCGGCGAGCCGATCAGGAAGCGTCCGGGCCAAGCGCTGCGCGATCTCCGTCGGCGCGTACGGATCCGCCAGAAGAGCCACGACCGTAACGCCCTGGAACGACACCCGCATGACTCCTTCTCGTCGGCTGCCCCCCCCGCGATCGCACGTGCCCACAGCATCGCCCCCGAGGTGACGCGGCCGCCCCGTGACACGCTGACACTGTCGGCAGGCGCAGGCGGCAAGGTCAGATCTCCGCGTCCTCGTCCATGCAGGACCTGCGGGTGAGCCGGGCCCGGTGACGCCGCCTGTCGCGCGGTTCCCGGCGCGATCAGGTAATCAGTAACGGTGGACGAGGACGCGACCGACCCCTACGTGCATGTCCGGGGCGCCGGCGAGAACAACCTGCGGAACATCGACGTCGACGTTCCACGGGACGCCATGGTCGCCTTCACCGGGGTCTCCGGCTCGGGCAAGTCCTCGCTCGCGTTCGGCACGCTCTACGCGGAGGCCCAGCGTCGCTACTTCGAGTCCGTGGCACCGTACGCCCGAAGGCTGTTGCAGCAGGTCGGCGCACCACACGTGCAGGAGATCACCGGACTGCCCCCGGCCGTGGCCCTGCAGCAGCGCCGCGGATCGCCCAGCTCGCGCTCGACGGTGGGCACCATCACCACCCTGTCCAATCTGCTGCGCATCCTGTACTCCCGCGCCGGCACCTACCCGCCCGGGGCCGCACGGCTGGACGCCGAGTCGTTCTCACCCAACACCGCGGCCGGCGCCTGCCCGCAGTGCCACGGTCTGGGCGTCGTGCACGACGTCGCCGAGGACCTGCTCGTCCCGGACCCCTCGCTGAGCATTCGCGAGGGGGCGATCGCCGCCTGGCCGGGCGCCTGGCAGGGCGCCAACCTGCGCAGTGTCGTGAACGGCCTGGGAATCGACATCGACCGGCCCTGGCGCAGACTCCGGAAGAAGGACCGCGACTGGCTGCTGTACACGGACGAGCAGCCCTCCGTGTACATCGAGCCGGAGGAGGACCGCGTCGACTACGGCTATCAGGGCAAGTTCTGGAGTGCCCGCAAGCACGTCATGCACGTCCTCGCCGACTCCAAGAGCGAGAAGATGCGCGAACGGGCGCTCCGGTTCGTCAGGAGTGTGCCCTGCCCCGAGTGTCACGGCAGCGGGCTGCGGCCCGAGGCGCTCGCCGTGACCTTCGCCGGACGTTCCATCGCCGAGATCAACGCGATGCCACTCACCGAGGTCGTGGCGCTGCTGCGGCCCGTCGCCGGGCGGTCCGAGGCAGACGCCACCACCCCGACCGCCCGATCCGGGGAGACGACCGAGGTCGCGGTCCGGATCTGCGGCGACCTGGTCGCGCGGATCGACGTACTGCTCGACCTGGGCCTCGGCTATCTCAGCCTCGGGCGCCGCTCGACGACCCTGTCGCCAGGCGAGGCGCAGCGCCTGCGGATCGCCACCCAGCTGCGCTCGGGGCTGTTCGGGGTCGTCTACGTCCTCGACGAACCCTCCGCGGGCCTGCACCCGGCCGACGCGGAACCGCTGCTGGACGTGCTGGACCGCCTCAAGGCGGCGGGCAACTCGCTCTTCGTCGTGGAGCACGACATGGACGTCGTACGGCGGGCGGACTGGGTGGTCGACATCGGCCCCGGTGCGGGCGAGGGCGGCGGACGCGTGCTGTACAGCGGCCCGGTGGCCGGTCTCGAGCAGGTCGGGGAGTCGGCCACGAGCCAGTACCTGTTCGGGCGCGCCCAACCGGTCGATCACCGCCCGCGCACACCGCACGGCTGGCTGCACCTGCGCGGCGTCTCCCGCCACAATCTGCGCGACGTGTCCGTCGACGTACCGCTCTGCGTACTGACGGCGGTGACGGGCGTGTCCGGTTCCGGGAAGTCGACGCTGGTGACGCAGGTGCTCGCCGAGGTCGTCCGCGGCCACCTCGGACTCGTGCCCGAGGAGCCCGACGAGGCGCAGTTGGAGGTCGACGTCCAGGACGCGTCGGGGGTCGAGTCGTTCGACCGGCTGGTCCTGGTCGACCAGCGGCCCATCGGCCGGACTCCCCGGTCCAACCTGGCCACGTACACGGGAATGTTCGACGCGGTGCGCAAGCTGTACGCGGCGACGGACGAGGCCAGGGCGCGCGGGTATTCGGCCGGGCGGTTCTCCTTCAACGTGCCGGAAGGGCGCTGCGAGACCTGCCAGGGCGAAGGATTCGTCGCCGTGGAACTGCTGTTCCTCCCCGGCACCTACGCGCCGTGCCCGACCTGCCAGGGTGCCCGGTACAACGCCGAGACGTTGGAAGTCACCTACCGCGGCAAGAACATCGCGGAAGTGCT
This sequence comes from Streptomyces sp. RK62, assembly GCF_018070255.1. Lineage (NCBI taxonomy): Bacteria > Bacillati > Actinomycetota > Actinomycetes > Kitasatosporales > Streptomycetaceae > Streptomyces > Streptomyces sp. RK62. The sequence continues at coordinate 426,548 of NZ_JAGPYD010000001.1, forward strand.
GGCGCTGTCCGTCGACGCCGCCGCCACCTTCCTCTCCTCCGTCCCGGCCGCCTCCCGCAGTCTGGAGACGCTGCGTGAGGTGGGGCTGGGGTACCTGCGGCTGGGCCAGCCCGCGACGGAACTCAGCGGCGGTGAGGCGCAACGCATCAAACTGGCCACCGAACTGCAGCGGGCCCGCCGCGGGCACGCGCTCTACCTGCTGGACGAGCCGACGGCGGGGCTGCACCCCGCTGACATCGCGCTGCTGCTGCGACAGCTGCACCGCCTCGTCGACGCGGGCAACACGGTCGTCCTCGTCGAGCACGACCTGGACACGATCGTCACCGCCGACTGGGTCATCGACCTCGGCCCGGGCGGCGGCGACGCGGGCGGCCGGGTCGTCGCGGCGGGCCCGCCCGCCAAGGTGGCGAAAGCCCGCCGCAGCGCCACCGCGCCCTATCTCGCGGCCCGGCTCACGCGCTCCTGACGGCCAGAAGCGCTTTGCGGCAGCTGGACGGCTGACGGCTCCGGGAGCCGACCGCGCCCCTCGACCGACCGGACCCACCGCAGTCAGGGGGCGCCAGGTCAAGGTGTGGCGCCCCCCGGGCGTTCATTCGGCGCGGCTTTGCCGGTCGACCGGCTCGCGGATCAGCCCAGTACCTCCTCGATCGGGGCGTCGGCGTCCACGGAGCGCACGAGCTTGCGGTTCGCGAACTCCACGATGCCCACGTCGCCGAGTTCGCGCCCGTAGCCGGAGCGCTTGATGCCGCCGAAGGGCAGCTCCGGCCGGGACGCGGTCGGGTGGTTGATCCACACCATGCCCGCCTCCAACCGGTCCGCGACTCCGCGAGCACGTTCCGGGTCGGCGGCGAAGACCGCGCCTCCCAGGCCGTAGGGGGAGGTGTTGGCCAGTGCCACGGCCTCGTCCTCGTCGGCGACCCGGTAGACCGTGGCCACGGGACCGAAGAGCTCTTCCCGGTAGGCCCGCATGTCCGGTGTGACGTCGGTGAGAAGGGTTGGCTCGACGAAGGCGCCCGGCAGGTCGGGCCGCCCGCCGCCCAGCACCACCGTGGCTCCCTTGTCCACCGCGTCACGGACCTGCTCCATCAGCAGGTCGGCCGCGGCCTCGGAGGACAGCGGGCCGAGCGTGGTGGCGGGGTCGGCCGGATCTCCCGGTCGCACCTCGCTCATCCGGTCACGCAGCCCGGCGACGAACGCGTCGTAGACGTCGGCAAGGACGATGAAGCGCTTGGCCGCCACGCAGCACTGCCCGGTGTTGCCCATCCGGCCGAGGAACGCGGCGTACACCGTGCGCTCGAGGTTGTGACCGTCCAGCACGACGAAGGGATCACTGCCACCCAGCTCGAGGACGGACTTCTTGACGTTCCGGCCGGCGATCTCGCCCAGACTCACGCCCGCCCGCTCGCTTCCGGTCAGCGACGCTCCCTGCACCCGCGAGTCGTCGATGATCTTCCCGACGTCCCTGCCCCGCACGAAGAGGTTCGTGTAGACCCCCGGCGGCACCCCCGCATCCCTGAACAACTGCTCGACCGCCATCGCGGACTGGGGGCAACTGCTCGCGTGCTTGAGGAGGATCGTGTTGCCGAGGACGAGGTTCGGACCCGCGAATCGGACGACCTGGTACAGCGGGAAGTTCCACGGCATCACACCGAGAAGGACGCCGAGTGGCTCGTTCACCAGGACGGCCGTGCCCCCGGTCACCGGCAGGGGGCGTTCCTCCAGCAGCTCGGGGCCGTGCTCGCCGTAGTGGACGAGGATGTCGGACGCGAGGTCGACCTCCGCACGGCTCGAGTCGATCAGCTTGCCGACCTCGAGGGTCAGGAGGTGCGCCAGTTCCTCCTTGCGCTCCCTCATCAGCCGGCCGGCGCGCTGCACGAGGGCTCCCCGGTCGGCCGTCGACCGGGCACGCCAGTCCGGATAGCCGGAGTGCGCCGCGTCGATCGCGCGCGCCACGTCCTCCGTGCTCAGCGGCGGGAACTCACGGACCCTTTCACCGGTGTACGGGTTGACCGTGGCGATGGGGCTTCCCTGGGCAGTGGCGTGGGCGTCCATGACGCCTCCCTGGGGTCGGGGTACCTCGGGTCCCCCCGCCCGGACCCGCTCACACGCGCAGGTCCGGTCCCATGTCCCGGCGCGGGCCGTCGTGGTCACCGCCGTCCGTGGGCGGGCGCGGGCCGGGCCGGCGTGCCAGGCTTGCAGGGGTCCGCGCCGATCGTCGCAACACAGCAGGGAAGGAGGGCGACCCATGGATGAGCGGGAATTCGTCCGTACCGTCGCCGAGCGCACCGGACTGGGCCGCGAGGAGGCGGCCGACCTGACCCGGGCCACGCTCGAGACGCTGGCCCACCGGCTGAGCCCGGGGGAGGCCAGGGACCTGGTCATCGAACTCCCCGAGGGCCTCGCAGACGCGGTGCGCCGGGGAACCACGGATCGGATCGAGCGCTTCGGGCACACCGACAGCGTGCAACGCGTCGCCCAACGCACCATGCTCAAGGAGGAGGAGGCCGACCGGGGTGTGCGCACCGTCCTGGCCGTGCTCCGCGAGGCGATCAGCGAGAAGGAGTTCACCGACCTGATGTCGCAGCTCGGAACGGACTTCTCCCAGGCCGTCGAATCCGCCGGGTGACATCCGCGGATCGTCGGTCCCTCGCGGCCGTCGTGGCGTGAGGGGCACACCGGGGCCCGGGCGTCACAGGGCGAGGACGTGCAGAACGCGATGATCGGTTTCGCGACGGTCCTCTCCTGCGGCGCCGTCGTGTCGGTGGTCGTCGCGTTGCGGGATCGGGCACCAGGTCCGGGCGAGCTCCCGGCGAGGTCCGCACACCCCTCCTGACCTCCCCGCGGCGTATGCGGCGCGGCTGTCTGGGGGGCGTGCGGCTGGGCACCCGGTGCGGGTGCGCGGGCCACGGATCCGCGGCAGACGGGAGGCCCCAGATGTCTGCGGAATCGGCCGGAACGATCGCGCTCCCCTCCGGTGAGGAGATCGCCGCTGCAGGACAGGGCACCTGGTACCTGGGCGAGGACCCGGGCCGGCGTGAACAGGAGATCGCCGCGCTGCGGCTGGGCGTGGACCTGGGGATGACCGTCGTCGACACGGCGGAGATGTACGGCGACGGAGCGGCCGAGGAACTCGTCGGTGAGGCCCTCCGCGGACGGCGGGACGAGGTCTTCCTCGTCAGCAAGGTGCTGCCCGGCCACGCCGACCGGAAGGGCACCGTCGCCGCCTGCGAGGGCAGCCTGCGGCGGCTCGGTACGGACCGGCTGGACCTGTACCTGCTGCACTGGCGGGGGCGGTGGCCCCTCGAGGAGACCCTGGCGGGATTCACCGACCTGATGGAGGCGGGGAAGATCCGGTACTGGGGCGTGAGCAATCTGGACGTCGCCGACATGACCGAACTGGCCACCCTCCCCGGCGGCGACGCCGTGGCCGTCGACCAGGTGCTGTACAACCTCTCCCGGCGCGGCATCGAGTGGGATCTGCTCCCCTGGTGCCGCGAGGCCGAGGTGGCGGTCATGGCCTACTCCCCGATCGAGCAGGGGCGGATCCTGGGGGCCGAGGCACTGGGTGCCGTGGCCCGGGCCCTCGGAGCTACACCGGCCCAGGTGGCACTGGCCTGGGTGCTGGAACAGGGGGTGTCGGCGATCCCGCGTTCCGGATCGCCCGACCACGTACGGGAGAACCGCGGCGCGGTGGACCTCCGCCTTCCCACCGAGGCGCTCGAAGTCCTCGACGAGGCGTTCCCGCCGCCCACCGCGGCCACACCCCTGGAGATGCTCTGAAGGAGTGGACAGGACGACGCGCCCGCTCGTCGTCGGATTGGGAGGTTCGCTGCGCACCCCGTCGACCAGCCTCACCGCACTGCGTGTGGCCGTCGAGGGGGCGGCCGACGCGGGCGCCTACACCCGGACGCTCGACCTCAAGCGGCCGCGTCTCCCGTTTCTACACGTCCGAGCGCGCGGTCCGTGTTGTCGGCGATCCACCGGACGTCCTGTCGGAACGGCCGTTGCGCCCCGCCTTCGACGTCCACGGATGCGCCGGCTGAGGGAACTGGCGACTGTGTCATGCGATCTCCGGCGATGCCATACGGAGTGCGAGTCCGGGCTCGGATCCGAGCCCGAGTCCGGGTCCGGATACGGGTGCGGGTGAGGGTGCGAGGCCGGGAGTCCGAGTGCGCGTCGGACGTGTCACTGGCGCGGAGCGCCGACGAGAGCCTCGAAGTCCCGGGGCAACTGGGACATCACCTGGCGGAACTCGCCCTCACTGACCGCGTCCCGCAGGGTGCTCAGCTCCGCCCGTACGCCCTCGCGGGCCTCGTCCGGGCTCACGTTCGCCCGCCTGCTCACCCGATCGATGAACTCGTCGAGTCCGAAGGACTCGGCCTCCGGAGTGGGGGAGACCATCGGTTCCTTCAGCTGCTCGGGCAGTTCGGACGCGAGGTCCGCGGCCTCACCCCGGGTGAGCCGTTCGGCCAGGGTTTCCAGGGTGGCACGGGTGAGGGGCTCCGCCTTCTCCGGCGGGACGGGGGCGCGCCGGGTGACGGTGTCGAGGAAGGTGTCGTAGTCCATGAGCCGTTCCCCTTCTGAAGTCTGAAGCTCCGCGACGGCGTGGCGTAAGACCCGGGAGAGGCACCGCGGGGTGCGTCGTGCGCGTGGTGGCTGCGGGCTGATGCCCGTCATGGTGCGTGCGCCTCAGCACAGGTCACTTCCATGCTCGGGACGCGGGCCGCTCCCTGCCTGCTCCCGACGGGCGGAAATACGGCGGACTCCGTGGACCTCCGGGCACAGGTGCGGACGGCCGCCGCCACGGCAGCGCGGACACCGCCGCCGCTCTGCCGGACGGGCGTCACGGCGCCCTGCCCGTAGTGCCCCTTCCGCGTCGAGAGCGTGCGACGGCCCGAGCGGTCGGGCGATGTCCGTCAGCCCCCCGAGGTCGGTGGACCACGGGGGCAGGCTGTTCTGCCGGGGCAGGAAAGGGAGTTCTTCTTCGGCCTGGGGTGCGGAGGCGGCCGGCGGGTGGGCTCTGCGAATCTCGATCGGTAACAGCCGATGGCGGCGCCTGCGGGGTCCGGGCCGAAGTCGCCGGACCAGCGATCCGGGTGGGCGCTGCCGGGTGTCCCTGCCCCTCTTGTCGTACCACCAGCGAATCGTGAGCGGAGCCACACCATGACACAGGAACTGCACGGGATGCGGGTGGCGATTCTGGCCACCGACGGCGTCGAGCGCGTGGAACTCGACCTGCCGCGCGGTGCGCTGCAGGGCGCGGGGGCGAAGACCGAGATCATCTCGCTCCGTCCCGGAGAGATCCAGGCCCGCCAGTTCGACCTCAACGGGGCGGGAACCTTCCCGGTGGACCGCCTGGTCACCGACGCCTCCGTCGGCGACTACCACGCCCTGCTCCTGCCCGGCGGCACCATGAACCCCGACCAGCTGCGCATGGACCGCGACGCGGTGCGGTTCGTCAAGGACTTCATGGCCAGCGGGAAGCCGGTCGCGTCGATCTGCCACGGCCCCTGGACCCTGGTGGAAGCCGACGCCGTGCGCGGCCGCCGCCTGACGTCCTGGCCCAGCATCCGCACCGACCTGCGCAACGCCGGCGCGGAGGTCGTCACCGATCAGGAGGTGGTCGTCGACGGGCAGCTGATCACCAGCCGCGGCCCGGCCGACCTGCCTGCCTTCTGCGCCGCCATCGTCGAGCAGTTCGCCCGGGCGCACCACCCCATGCCCGGCTGAACCGACGGGCAGGGAACGGCGCCGGCGCACGTGCCTCAGCACATGCGTGAGCCCCGCCGCCTCGTTCCCGGGCCGACCCTGAGGCGCCCCGCCCCGAGGCGCGAACCCGGTCGGCGACCCGTCTCCTGTCCTCGCGGAGCGACGTCGGTTCCGCTTTTCGACCCGCGGGGCGCAGGCGGGATGACGGTGAACAGCCACGTCGGGGCCTGTAGGGACCGCTCGGAGGTCCGACGGCGGAACGAGTGGCCGGGACGTCGCCGACGAGGCCGTCCGGCTGGTCGCGGGGCCGGCGCGAACACGGAGGGTGCCCCCTCCCGGGGGCGGCCACCCGGTCCGCCGGCTGAACGAGTTTCGAAGCCGGGCGGACAGGGCCCGGAGATGGGAGAGGCCCGCGCCGCGGTCAAGCCGCTGACCAGCCCGAGGACGGGAAGGGAGCGCAGGCGGCATGAGCACGATGCAGGCCATCACCGTGACGCGCCCCAACTGCGGGCGCACCAACCGGATCCCGGTGGCAGCCGAGGGCCGCCCCGAGTGCGGCAACCGCAAACAACCCCTGCCCTGGCTGGTGGACGCGGGCGACGACGACTTCGCCGAGGTCGTCGAGCGGGCCGACGTGCCCGTCGTCGACCTGTGGGCCGTATGGTGCGGCCCCTGCCGCATGGTCAGTCCCGCACTGGAGAAAGTCGCCACCGAACTCGCCGGCCGCATCAAACTCGTCAAGGTCGACATCGACAAGAACCCACGCCTGGCCGGCGGTTCGAGGTCCAGGCCGTACCGACCCTGCTGATCCTTGACCACGGCGAGACGGTCGTCCGGCAGGCGGGGGCCGCACCCGCCCCCGTTCTGCGCCGGCGGGGGGAACAATGGATCACCACCCGGAAGGTGTTGGCCGGAGTGTTTGCCCCCCGTCACACCCGCTGGGCGATGTTCCTCACAACCGTCCTCTCAGACGTGTGCCCGTGTACAGTGAAGACCGCCCTTGACCTGCACAAAGCCGGCAGGGAGCCGTCTTCCAGGAGTTGAAAATGCTGCGCACCATGTTCAAGTCCAAGATCCACCGTGCCACCGTCACCCAGGCCGACCTGCACTACGTGGGGTCGGTGACCATCGACGCGGAGCTGCTCGACGCCGCCGATCTGCTGCCCGGTGAGCTCGTCCACATCGTCGACATCACCAACGGCGCCCGGCTGGAGACGTACGTCATCGAGGGCGAGCGCGGGTCCGGCGTCATCGGGATCAACGGGGCCGCCGCCCATCTCGTGCACCCCGGCGACCTCGTGATCATCATCAGTTACGCTCAGATGACCGACGCCGAGGCGCGGGAGTTCGAGCCGCGGGTCGTGCACGTGGACGGCGCCAACCGGATCGTCGCCCTCGGCGCCGACCCGTCCGAGCCGGTGCCGGGCTCCGACCAGGAGCGCAGCCCGCAAGCCGTGCCAGTGTCCTGAACCCCAGGAGCGTGCGATGAGCGACATCGAGATCCGCGACGACCGGGCGGCGGGCCGCTTGGAGGCCGTGCAGGGCGACGAGGTCGTCGGCCGTGTCGAGTACTTCGTCCTCGACGAACCTGCCCGTGCCCTCGTCCCCGTCCACACCGTCGTGGAGCCCGCCCACGAGGGCAAGGGCATCGCCGGCTCCCTCGCCCGCGAGCTGTACCGGACGGCGGAGCGCGAGGGCGTCGTCGTGGCGCCGCTCTGCCCGTACGTCGTCAAGTGGGCCGAGCGGCACCCGGACGAGGCCCCGGCCGCCGATCCCCAGCTGCTCGCGGCCGCGAAGCGCTGGCTGCGGGATCATCCCGGGCGGTTCTGAGGGCGGGCGTGGTGCGGGCGGGTGACTGCCCGCGCCGGGCCCGGGTACGCGGGGCAGTAGTCCAGAGCCGACGTGCGTCGAGTCCCTGGAGGACGCCATGACGAACCCGCATCCGGACCCGGTCCCCGGACCGGCGCCGGACCCGGAGCCCCAGCACCCCGAGCCCCATCCGGTCCCGCCCCCGGAGCCCCCGCCGGTTCCCCAGCCGCCCACGCCCGGGCCGCCGCCCCCCACACCTGGGCCGCCGCCCCCGACCCCCGGGCCGCCGCCTCCGCCCACGCCGGGCCCGCCGCCGGGACCCGATCCGGTGCCGCCGGGGCCGCCGACTCCACCGGACCCCGTTCCGCCGGGTCCGTCCCCGTCGCCCGTTCCGCCGGGGCCCGAGCCGGTGCCGAACCCCGAGCCCGGGCCGCCGCTCAGCTGACCGCCGACCCTACGAGGGCAGCGGCGCGATCTCGAACCGCGGCGGGCGTACGGTCGCCAGGCACGACCGGTCCGCCGCGGTCGGGGACCGGAAGAACGACACGGTGATGGACTGCGCGCACGGCGACTCCGCGAACGCGACATGGGCGACGTAGGGCACCGTGACCACCGTGGACCGGCTCAGTGTGCGGGCGACGTACGCGCCGTTGCTCGCGCCGGTCTGCGCGTCGAAACCGGCCGACATCACGAGCGTCGGGATGGAGCTGCGTGTCACGTTCCGGATCGACGGGGGCGCCGGTGGCACGTTCCAGGCACGGCAGTCGTCGTGCAGGAACGGCAGCTGGGGCGCGTTGGCCAGCACCGAGCGCGGGAACGACGGGAAGGCCTGGCGGCCCGCGCGGATCACGTCGGCCTCCGTCTCGTACGGCGTCCACTCCCGGCAGAAGACGCCGTAGGCCAGGCCGTGGGCCAGCCGTCCGACGGCCTGCGGGCTGAGCTTGCCGCCAGCCCACTGCTCGGCGATCCGCGACGGGTCGCCGTGGGCCAGCGCGTCGATGGAGCGCGGTACGCCCGCCGCCAGGTGCGTGGCGGAGGTCAGCCAGTTGACCAGGACGCCGCCGTCGAGGACGACCTTCACCGGGGACGGCCGGTCCGGGACCCGTACGGTCGTGGTGATCGGGCGGGCCTCCAACTGACGTACGAGACGCTCGAACGTCGCCTGCAGGTTCGGGTAGCGGCGGGCGCAGGCCGGCTGCTGGGCGCAGGCGCGGAACAGGCCGTCGAAGCCCTGCCGTGCCGCGCTCCAGGTGAGGCTCGCGCCGGCCAGGGACGGCGGCAGGACGCCGTCGATGCCGACGGACCGCAGGCCCTGCGGGTACCGGCGCATATAGGTGAGCGCGAGGTCGGTGCCGTAGGAGATCCCGAAGACGTTCCACCAGCGCAGGCCGAGGGCCGCCCGCAGGTCCGCGTAGTCGGCGGCGCTCTCGGAGGTGTCGTAGGCGGGCAGGTCGGCTCCGAGGCGGGCCAGCCGGTCCCGGCACTCCCGGGTCGCCCGGACGTGCAGCCGGCCGGTGGAGGGGGCGTTGTAGACGAGGCCGACCGCGCGGGCGTTGAACTCGTCGATGTTCGGGCAGGTGAGGGCAGGTTCGGCGGAGTAGGTGCCGCGCTGGGACATGAAGATGACGTCCCGGTCGCGGTTCAGGCCGCCGTTCACGGCGAGCTGCGCCTCGGACACCGCGTCGTCGCCGGGGCCGCCCGCGAACCACACGATCGGGTCGGACGCCCGCCGTTCGACCGCCGGGACGATCGCCACCCCGAGCGTGATCCGGCGTCCACCGGGCCGCGACCGGTTCTCCGGCACCGTCAGTGTGCCGCAGCGGGCGCCTTCCAGGGCGGGCACCGGGTCGGCGGTCCTCGGGCAGGGGCCCGGCGTGAAGCGGGCGTGCCCGGCGGTGCGGGCGACCGTGCCGAGCGGGGCCGGCCCGTCGCCGCCGGCATGGGCGGGCGGCACCGCGAGACCGGTGACGAGGGCGCCGGCGGCGAGGGCGGCCGGCAGCCAGGGGTGGGGACGGGTGGTGGTCATGCGGTCTCCGGTGGGGGAGTGATGGTGAACGGCTTCGGGGCGAGCCCCGACACGCAGCGGGTGTCGGGCCCGGTCGGGCGGGTCAGGAAGGACGCGAGGACGCGTTGCGCGCACGGCGACTGCGGGACGACCCAGTGCCCGATGCCGGGGATGCGGACCGTCGTCGAGCGGGACAGGGTGCGGGCCGCGTAGGCGCCCCAGCGGGCCCCGGTCTTCGCGTCGAACGTGCCCGACAGGACCAGCGCCGGTACCGCGCTCGTCGTCGTGACCCGCTGGACGGCGGTCCGGTCCGGGACGTCCCACACGCGGCACACGTCGTGCTCGAACGGCAGCTGCGGTGCCTGCGCCAGCACGCTGTCCGGCCAGCCGGGGAACGCCCGCCGGCCCGCCCGCAGCAGGTCCGCCCGCGAGTACCCGGGGACCCACTCGGCGCAGGCCACCGACTGCGTGAGCCCGTGCGCGAACTCGCCGACGACCGGGGTGGCGCCCGCCGCGCGGGCCCGCGCGAACCGCTCCGGGTTCCCGTGCGCCAGCTCGTCCAGGGCCGCGGGCACGTCGACGGCCGGTACGGCGTTGGCGACGAGCAGATTGACCAGCGCGCCCCCGTCGAGGACGACCCGCACCGGCGCACCCCCGGACGGCGGTGCCGCCATCACCGTGAGCGGCCGCGCCTCCAGTCGCCGGACCTGCTCGGTGAGCGTGCGCCGCAGGTCGGGGTAGCGGTGCGCGCACCGGGGCTGGGCCGCGCACGCGGCGAAGATCGTGGTGATGCCCTCGCGGGCGCTGTCCCACGTCCACGGCAGGCTGACGACCTGCGGCGGGACCACGGAGTCGATCGCGACCGAGCGGACACCCCAGGGGTGCCGGCGCAGATAGGTGAGTGCGAGATCGGTGCCGTAGGAGTAGCCGTAGACGTTCCACCGCTCGATGCCCAGCGCCCGGCGCAGATCGGCGAAGTCGGCGGCGTTCTCGGTGGTGTTGTAGGCGCTCAGGTCGACGCCCGAGGCCGTGAGGCGGTCCCGGCACGCCCGGGTCGCCCGCACCAGGCGGCGGCCGGTCGAGGGTGCGTCGTAGCGCAGCCCGACCGCCTCGGCGTAGAACCGGTCGACCTCCGGGCAGGCCAGGTTCGGCCGGGAGTGGAGGGTGCCGCGCTGGGCCATGACGATCAGGTCGCGGTCCCGGTTCACGCCCGAGTCGATCAGGAACGGGATGTCGCTGATCGCGTCGGCCCCGGGGCCGCCCGTCATGAAGACCACCGGGTCCGCGGCGGGCCGACCCGAGGCGGCCGGGACGATCGCCACGGTCAGCCGGACGGTACGGCCGCCGCGCCGGGCACGGTTCTCCGGCACCTCCAGATACCCGCACCGGCCGGGCACCGGCTCCGGTGTCGTGGGGCAGGGGCCGGGCACGAAGCGCGCCGGCACCAGCGGCCGGGGTTCACCCCCGCCTGCGGCGCTCGGGGTGGGGGCGAGGACGGCGAGGAAGGCCAGTCCCGCCGTGACGAGGGCCGCGCCTGAGCGCGCGCGTCCCCGGTGCCGGGTCCGGCCGCGCGGCGCCGGGCAGCCCGTTCCGAAGTCCTGTTCCGCCATGTGATCCCGTCTCTGGAACGTCCCGGCCACACCGGCGTCGAGGACACCGGAGGGCGCCGTCCGCCCTCATGGATCGTGGCGGGCACGGCGTAGGCCAGCCTCGGCGGACGGCCGGGCGCCCACCACCCGGGAACGCCACTTGGGGCAGTCGGCCTCACCCGGACAGCCGTCCGCCCCGCCCCCGGGCCGAGACCGGGGGCGGGGCGGACGACGCGACGGAATCGGTCGCGGCTAGGTCGTGTCCGCAAAGTCCCGCCTGCCGTTCGACGCCCGGCACGCACTCTCGCCGCACCGGCCGGCCACCCGCGTACAACCAGTACGCGGAAGCCCGTCCGGCGCGCCGAGAGCACGCACCGGACGCCGCTCGGCCCGCCCTACGGGCGGACGACGCGACTTTGCGGACACGACCTAGGCCGGCACCTCCGAGCGGTCCCCGCCCCACAGCGTGTGGAAGGAGCCGTCCCGGTCGACGCGGCGGTAGGTGTGGGCGCCGAAGAAGTCCCGCTGCCCCTGGGTGAGGGCGGCCGGCAGCCGCTCCGCGCGCAGCGCGTCGTAGTAGGCGAGGGCCGCCGCGAAGCCCGGCGTGGGCACGCCCTGGCGGGTCGCGGCGATCAGGACCTCGCGCCAGTCGTCCTGCGCGTCGGCGATCTCCTGCGCGAACGTCTCGTCCGACAGCAGGCTCGGCAGGTCCGGGCGGGTGTCGTAGGCGGCCCGGATACGGTCCAGGAACGCGGCGCGGATGATGCAGCCGCCGCGCCAGATCGCCGAGACGGCGCCCAGGTCGATGTCCCAGTCGTACTCGTCGCGGGCCGCGTCGATCTCGTGGAAGCCCTGCGTGTACGACACGATCTTCGAGGCGTACAGCGCCTGCTCGACCCGGTCGGCGAACGCGGCGGCCTCCGACTCGCCCAGCGGGGCGGCCTTCGGTCCGGCCAGTCCGCGCGACGCCTCGCGCAGCGCCGCGTGCCCGGACAGCGACCGGGCGAAGACGGCCTCGGCGATGCCCGACACCGGCACGCCGAGGTCGAGGGCGATCTGCACGGTCCAGCGGCCCGTGCCCTTCTGCTCGGCCTGGTCGACGACGACGTCCACGAACGGCTTGCCGGTCGCCGCGTCCACGTGGGACAGCACCTCGGCGGTGATCTCGATCAGGTAGGAGTCCAGGCGGCCCTGGTTCCAGGTGCGGAAGATCTCCGCGATCTGCGCGGGCTCGTACCCGGCGACGTCCCGCAGCAACTGGTACGCCTCACCGATGAGCTGCATGTCGGCGTACTCGATGCCGTTGTGCACCATCTTCACGAAGTGCCCGGCGCCGTCGGGGCCGACGTGCGTCACACAGGGCGCTCCGTCCTTCGCCTTCGCGGAGATCTTCTCCAGCATCGGGCCCAGCGAGTCGTACGACTCCTTCGGGCCGCCCGGCATGATGCTGGGCCCGTTGAGAGCGCCCTCCTCACCGCCGGAGACGCCCATGCCGACGAAGTGGATGCCCTGCTCGCGCAGGTCGCGCTCGCGGCGGCGGGTGTCCGCGAAGTGCGCGTTGCCGCCGTCGATGATCATGTCGCCGGGCTCGAGCAGCGGCGCGAACTCCTGGATCACGGCGTCGGTCGGCTCACCGGCCTTCACCATGATGACGAGCCGCCGCGGGCGCTCCAGCGCCGCCACGAACTCCTTGGCGGTCTCGGCCGCGATGAAGTCGCCCTCGCCGCCGAACTCGTCCACCAGAGCCCGGGTACGCGCCGGCGTACGGTTGTGCACCGCGACCGTGTAGCCGTTGCGGGCGAAGTTGCGGGCGAGGTTGCGGCCCATGACCGCGAGACCCGTGACGCCGATCTGCGCCGAAGTGCTCATGCCGTTGGCTCCTAGTGATCTCGATATGGCAGCGGTGCCACTCACGCCCGCCAGTATTGCCCCTCGTCCATCCTGACGTGCCGGTACGGCGACCGCACATCCGGGTGGCGCGATGTCGCAGGCACATACGCACGGAACGCCCCGGCGCACTCAGCCATACCGCCTGTTCCCCAAAGAGCGCCCCTTCCGCGCCACTTGGCGTGAACAGGCGGCTGATTTGCCGTCTTGTCATGGCCTGTTCGCGGCGCTTACTTTTGCCCCTCCTGACGCACGTCGAGGGGGGCTCCTCCATGGCCGTACGCGGCCGGCACCGCCGGTACCAGCCGAACAGGATCAACCGCGCCTCGCTCTCCGTCACCGCGGGCGGCGCGGGGATCGCCCTCCCGCTCATCGGCACCGGCGTCGCCCAGGCCGCCGACCTGGACACCTGGAACAAGGTCGCCGCCTGCGAGTCCACCGGCCGATGGCACGTCAACACCGGCAACGGCTACTTCGGCGGCCTCCAGTTCGCCCAGTCCACCTGGGAGGCGTACGGCGGCACCCGGTACGCGGCCCGCGCCGATCTGGCCACCAGGGACCAGCAGATAGCCGTGGCCGAGAAGGTGCTCGACGGACAGGGGCCCGGCGCCTGGCCGGAGTGCTCCGGCCGCGCGGGGCTGACCCGGGGCGGGGAGAGCCCGGACGTCCGCCCGGCCGCCACCGCCGAGAGGACGTCCGTCCGGGACGTCCAGCCGCAGACCACGCCCCAGTCCCGCGCGGGCAGGGCGGAGATGTACACGGTGGTGCCGGGGGACACGCTGTCCCGGATCGCGGAGGAGCGGAAGGTGCGGGGCGGCTGGCGCGGCCTGTACGCCGCGAACCGCCAGACCGTCGGCGCGGACCCCGACCTGATCCTGCCCGGCCAGCGCCTCGCGCTGCGCGGCAAGGCGGCCCCGAAGCCGAAGGCCCCGGCCCGCGGGCCCGCCGCCGAACCGTCGCGCGACAAGCGGGAGAAGCGCGAGAAGCCCGCCACCGACCGGGAGAAGTCCTCCACCACCCGGGACAAGGCCTCCACCGACCGCAAGGAACGCGTCACCGGCGGCTCGATGGTCGCCCCCGTCGGCGCGAGCACCGGCACGCCCTACCGCAAGGCGGGCTCGTCCTGGTCGAAGGGCTACCACACGGGCGTCGACTTCCCCGTCCCGACCGGCACCTCCGTGCGGTCCGTCGGCGCCGGGACGGTGGTGAGCGCCGGCTGGGAGGGCTCGTTCGGCTACCAGGTGGTGATCCGGCACGGCGACGGCCGCTACACCCAGTACGCCCATCTCTCCGCGATCTCCGTCAAGGACGGGCAGTCCGTCACCGCGGGCCAGCGCATCGGGCGCTCGGGGTCCACCGGCAACAGCACGGGCCCCCATCTGCACTTCGAGGTGCGCACGGGGCCCGGCTGGGGCTCGGACGTCGACCCGGTCGCCTATCTGCGCGCGGGCGGCGTCAGGATGTGACCCGGACCCGCTGCCGCTCCAGGCCGGGCGGCGGGTCGTAGGGGCCGTGGACGAGGCCGTAGAGGCAGACCGGCGGCGCGCCGGCGTCGCCGTACGACGCCCGGGCCGCCTCGGCCGGGACGAGCAGGTCCTCGAGCACCTCGGGGACGACGACCTCTTCGCGCGCCGGCGAGGGGACCGCGGCGGGCGTGTGCGTCAGGCGTTCGGTGGTCAGCAGGATCAGGCCGCCCGCGGCGACCACACCGCAGCCGAGCGCGAGCACGGTCCCCGTCGTGCCGTACCGGAAGGCCTCGCCGAACAGGGTGAGGCCGACGGCGGCCGCCACCACCGGGTTCACCACGGTCAGCGTGGCCAGCGGCGCCGCCAGGCCCGCGCCCCGGTAGGCGGCCTGCGACAGCAGCAGTCCGGCCGTGGCGAAGACGCCGATGGTCGCCAGCGCGGGAACGTCGCCGAAGGACACCCCGCCGTCCCAGTCGACGGCGACGACCTTGGTGAACACCGAGGACATGCCGAACGCGATGCCGGACCCGGTCGCGAGCAGGGTGCTGCGCACCGCCGGGTGCCGGTGCGCGGCCCGGCCCGCGATCATCAGCGCCACCACGAGCCCGCCGGTCACCAGGGCCACGGCCACCCGCTCGGCCGTCGCCAGCGACTGCGCGGGGGAGGCGGTGACCAGGGACAGCAGGCCCGCGAGGCCCACGGTCGCCATCACGGCGCCCCGCCAGGCCGTCGCACCGGCCCTGCGGCCCACGAAGAGCGCCGCCATCGGCAGCGCGAACACGATCGTCAGGGCGCCCAGGGGCTGCACCAGGCTCAGCGGACCGAACGCCAGCGCCACCACGTGCAGCAGACCGCCGAGACCGTTCAGCCCGACCGCGGCCCACCAGCCCGGCCGGCGCATCGGCGCGAACTGCTCACCCGGGGAGGAGACCGCGACCCGCTCCTGCACGATCGCGCCGCCCGCGTAGGCGACGGCCGAGACCAGGGAGAGCAGCACGGACAACGCGAGGGCGCTCATGGGCAGCTCCTCTGCGGAGGGCGGGGGCCGTGACCCCGGCACGGCGAACGGTCGGCCATCATGACCAACACGATGCCGTGCGCGGCTCTTCCCGTCGTCGTCCCAGAGCACCCACTGTGTCGTACTGCTGATGGAGTACGAGAGGGCCGGAGTCATCCTCGGGTCGGGTGTCCGTGTGAGGGACACCCGGAGACACCCGGAGCCGGGGACCCCGGGCGGGCTTGGTACTACTGCTCCTCGTGGACCTCGACCCCGGCCTCGCCGCGCTCCGCCCGCTCGGCGGTTTCTCCGTGCTGCGCACCCGTGCCACCGCGCCCCGCACCGGGACCGCCCTGGCCCGCGCGTACGCCGACGGCGACGCCCTGGACCTGCGGATCCGGCATGTCGCGAACGCCCTGCGCATCCCGGAGGAACGGGTCGCCGCGTCCGTCGCGCAGCAGGGCCTGGCCGCCCGCCTGTGGTCGGTCGCTCTGGGCTGCGCCGCGCTGTACGGGGCCGTCCCCGACCTCGACCCCGAGACGCTGCACTGGGACCCCGGGGCGGGCGCCCCCGACGACCTGTGGCTCGGCGAGGTGCGCGCCCGGCCCGCCGACCCGGACACGGTCGCCGCCGTCGTCCTGCACGGGCATCTGGAGCCCCTGGCGGACGCGCTGGGCCGGCGGCACCGGGTGGCCCGGGGGCTGCTGTGGGGGAACGCGGGGTCGGCTCTCGCGGGCGCCGCCCGGCAGCTCGACGGCTGGGCCCGCGCCCACGGCCGCCCCGACGCCGCCGCCCGGACCCGCGACCTGACCGCCCGGCTCCTCGAACACCCCCTCCTCGCCGGCACCGGCACCCTCACCGGGATCTCCTTCCGGCGCCACAGCTGCTGCCTCTACTACCGGGTGCCCGGCGGCGGCCTGTGCGGCGACTGCTGCCTCACCCGGCCCCCGCGCTCTTCCCCGCACGCCCCATCTGGGTGACCATGGGGACGACCAGCCGCTGAGACAGGGGGTTCCGGGTGCGAGTGGGACTGCTGACCCGGGAGTACCCGCCGGACGTGTACGGCGGCGCGGGCGTCCATGTCGAGTTCCTGGCCCGTGAGTTGCGGGAGCTCGTCGACCTCGAGGTGCACTGCTGGGGCGAGGGCCGCACGGTCGGCGTCCGCCGGCACCGCCCCTGGCCGGTGCTCGACACCGCCAACGACGCGCTGCGCACCTTCTCCGTGGACCTGGCGATGGCCGCCGCCCTCGACGGCCGTGAACTCATCCACTCCCACACCTGGTACGCCAACCTCGCCGGTCACCTCGGCAAGCTGCAGTACGGCATCCCGCACGTGCTGACCGCGCACTCCCTGGAGCCGCTGCGGCCCTGGAAGGCCGAGCAACTGGGCGGCGGCTACGCCCTGTCCAGCTGGGCCGAGCGTACCGCCGTCGAGTCCGCCGACGCGGTGATCGCCGTCTCCGGCGCCATGCGCGAGGACATCCTCGGCTGCTATCCGGCGCTCGACCCGGACCGCGTCCACGTCGTGCACAACGGCATCGACACCGCCCTGTACCGGCCCGACCCGCGCACCGACGCCCTGGCCCGTTTCGGACTCGACGCCGACCGCCCGTACGTGCTGTTCGTCGGCCGTATCACCCGCCAGAAGGGCGTGCCGCAACTGCTGCGCGCGGTCCGGCACATCGACCCGGCCGTCCAGGTCGTGCTGTGCGCGGGCGCCCCCGACACCCCGGAGATCGACCGGGAGTTCCGCGATCTGTACGAGGAGCTGAGCCGGGTGCGGGCGGGCGTGCACTGGATCCCGCAGATGCTGCCGCGTCCGGAGGTCATCCAACTCCTCACGCACGCGACCGTGTTCGTCTGCCCCTCGGTGTACGAGCCGCTGGGCATCGTCAACCTGGAGGCGATGGCCTGCGGGACGCCGGTCGTGGCCTCGCGGGTCGGCGGCATACCGGAGGTCGTCGAGGACGGGGTGACGGGCCTTCTCGTCCCGCTGGACGACGACTTCGAGTCGGGGCTCGCACGGGCCCTGGACGCCGTGGCGGGGGACCCGGAGGCGGCCCGGCGGATGGGCGAGGCCGGGCGGGAGCGCGCGGTGGGGGAGTTCGGCTGGGACGCCGTGGCCCGCCGCACGGTCCGGCTGTACGGGGAGATCCTGAAACAGGCTTAGCGCGCGCGGCTCCGGGCAGGCTGGGATCAACCAGGGGTGAGGGGAGCGGCCATGCGTGGTGGTGGACCTTCGGTACTCGGCATCGTTCTGGCAGGCGGGGAGGGCAAACGCCTGATGCCCCTGACCGCGGACCGCGCGAAACCGGCGGTCACCTTCGGCGGCACCTACCGGCTCGTCGACTTCGTCCTGTCCAACCTCGTCAACGCCGGCATCCTGCGCATCTGCGTCCTCACGCAGTACAAGTCGCACTCGCTGGACCGGCACATCACCACGACCTGGCGGATGTCGAGCCTGCTCGGCAACTACGTCACGCCGGTCCCCGCGCAGCAGCGGCTCGGCCCGCGCTGGTACCTGGGCAGCGCCGACGCGATCCTGCAGTCGCTGAACCTGATCCACGACGAACGCCCCGAGTACGTCGCCGTCTTCGGCGCCGACCACGTGTACCGCATGGACCCCCGCCAGATGCTGGCCCAGCACGTGGAGAGCGGCGCGGGCGTCACCGTGGCGGGCATCCGGGTGCCGCGCGCGCAGTCCTCGTCCTTCGGGGTGATCAGCGCCGGGCCGGACGGGCAGACCGTGCGCCGCTTCCTGGAGAAGCCGGCCGACCCGCCGGGCCTCGCGGACGACCCCGAGCAGGTCTTCGCCTCGATGGGCAACTACGTCTTCACCACGAAGGCCCTCATCGAGGCGCTCCAGCGGGACGCCGAGGACGAGCACTCCGTGCACGACATGGGCGGCTCGATCCTGCCGCAGCTCACCGAGCGCGGCGAGGCCCAGCTGTACGACTTCAGCGCCAACCACGTCCCGGGCGAGACCAGCCGCGACCGCGGCTACTGGCGGGACGTCGGCACCCTGGACGCGTACTACGACGCGCACATGGACCTGATCGCGGAGCGCCCCGCGTTCAACCTCTACAACCGCAGCTGGCCCATCTACACCCACTCGGGCCAGCTGTCGCCGGCCCGGTTCAACGCGGGCGGCATCGCCGGCGAGTCCATCATCAGCGCGGGCTGCCTCATCCGGGGCCAGGTCACCCGGTCGGTGCTGTCGCCGGGGGTGGTGGTCGACCCGGGGGCGGTCGTGCAGGGGTCGGTGCTGCACGACAACGTGCACATCGGGCGGGGCGCGGTGGTGCGCGGCGCGGTCCTCGACAAGAACGTCGACGTCCCGCCCGGCGCCACGATCGGGGTCAACCCGGACCGGGACGTGGAGCTGTACACGGTCTCGCAGGGCGGTGTGATCGCGCTCGGCAAGGGCCAGCGGGTGTCCTAGGGCCTCTCGTTTGGATCATGCCGGGCTCGCGGGGTCTGGCGCCGCACCTCGCCGCGTTGTCGTCGGTTGCCATGGCTCCGCCATGGCGCCCTCCTCCGCCTTGCGATGCACGGCGCCGGACCCCGCTCCCTGATCCGGCCTGATCCAAACGAAAGACCCTGGCCGACGGCCGCGACGGCCGCCTCATGACGCCTCCCGGGTGACGCGCACGGGATGCCCGGTGCCGCTCCCTGTGGTGGAGTGACGTCATATGCACCATGAGTCCGCTGCTGTTCCGTGCTGTCCGCCACCTTCCTGAGAGGCGGGACTTAATCTGCTGTTAACTGTGCGTAGCCTGATCGTACTTGACTGTAATCGTCAGTCAGCGATTGACTTCAGATCCACCCTTCGCCGACGCGAGGCAAGCCATTGACTTCCGACCTGCTCGCACCTCTCGACCTGGCGTTCTGGAACATCGAGTCCGCCGAACATCCGATGCACCTGGGGGCGCTCGGTGTGTTCGCGGCGCACACGCCGACCGCGGGCGCCCACGCGGCCGACCTGCTCGCCGCTCGGGCCGCCGCCGTGCCGGGGCTGCGCATGCGCATCCGTGACGCCTGGCGGCCGAGCGGGCTGCTGCGGGCGCCGTTCTCCTTCGGCGGCGCCACCCGCGAGCCCGCACCCGACTTCGACCCGCTCGACCACGTCCGGCTGCACGCCCCGACCGCCGACTTCCAGGCGGCGGCCGGACGGCTGATGGAGCGCCCCCTGGAGCGCGGCCGGCCCCCCTGGGAGGCGCATGTGCTGCCCGGCGAGGACGGGGTGTCGTTCGCCGTGCTGTTCAAGTTCCACCACGCCCTCGCCGACGGGCTGCGGGCGCTGACGCTCGCCGCCGCCGTCCTCGACCCGATGGATCTGCCCGCACGCCGGCCCCGCCCCGAGGAGCCCGCGCGCAGCCGGGTGCCCGATGTGCGCAGGCTGCCCGACCTGGTGCGCGGCGCCGTGTCCGACGTGGGCCGGGCCCTGGACATCGGGGCGTCCGTCGCCGTGTCCAGCCTCGCCACCCGCTCCTCGGCCGCGTTCACCGCCGAGCCGAGCGGCACCCGCCGTACCGCCGGGGTGGTCCTCGACATCGACGATGTGCACCTCGTCCGCAAGGCGGTCGGCGGCACCGTCAACGACGTCCTCATCGCCGTCGTCGCCGGAGCGCTGCGCCGCTGGCTCGACGAGCGCGGCGACGGCAGCGAGGGCGTCGCGCCCCGCGCCCTCATCCCGGTCTCCCGGCGCCGCCCGCGCACCGCGCACCCGCAGGGCAACCGGCTCTCCGGCTATCTGATGCCGCTCCCCGTGGACGAGCCGGACCCACTGCGCCGCCTCGCCACGGTCCGTACCGCGATGGACCGCAACAAGGACGCAGGCCCCCACCGGGGCGCGGGCGCCGTCGCCCTGCTCGCCGACCATGTGCCGGCGCTCGGGCACCGCTTCGGCGGGCCGCTGGTCGCCCAGGCCGCCCGGCTCTGGTTCGACATCCTCGTCACCAGCGTCCCGCTGCCCGGCATCCCGCTGAAGCTCGGCGGCCACGCCGTCACCGAGGTCTACCCCTTCGCCCCGCTGGCCCGCGGCCAGTCCCTGGCCGTCGCGATCTCGACGTACCGGGGCGGTGTGCACTTCGGTCTGGTCGCCGACGCGCAGGCCGTACCGGACCTCGACGTGCTCGCCCGGGCCGTGTCCGACGAGGTCGCCGGGCTGATCGCCGCCTGCGATCCCTGATCGTTCGCACCCCGCCCGCTTCGCCGGATTCCGGTCGAGGGGCCGGAATTTTGGAGGAGGGGCCCGGCGCTCCGTACAATTCCGCGTTCGAAAGCGAGCGCGACCGGAGCGCCGCGGGTGATCAGGGAACGGCAGCGGCGATGACGGTGACAGAGGACGGCTCGACGGCGATCAGGACCGGGGCCGGGGAGGAGCCCGGCGGCGACGTCGTCTACGGCCCCGGCATCGACCCGGAGCGGCTGGCGGTCTGCCTCGGCGTGCTCGAGGAGCTCGACAAGCTGGAGGTCGACCACCCCGACGCGATCGCCGTGCGCCGGGCCACCGCGGGCCTCTACCGCACGGTCAAGCAGCGCCGCCGTCAGGAGCGCCGGGCGGCGAAGACCGCGCACGACAAGGCGGTCACCGAGGCCACCGCGACCGGCTCGGCCCAGCGCATCGACGACGAGACCGAGGGCCTGCTGCCGTCCTCCCGCACCGAGGAGGGCCGGATCGCGGGGATACTCCAGCGCCCGCGCTCCTGCTACACCTGCAAGACCCGGTACGTCGAGGTCGACTACTTCTACCACCAGCTCTGCCAGGACTGCGCCCGGCTGAACCGCTCGAAGCGGGACGCGCGGGCCGACCTCACCGGCAAGCGCGCCCTGCTCACCGGCGGCCGCGCCAAGATCGGCATGTACATCGCGCTGCGGCTGCTGCGGGACGGCGCCCACACCACGATCACCACGCGCTTCCCGAAGGACGCCATCCGCCGCTTCAAGGCGATGGACGACTCCGCGGACTGGATCCACCGCCTGGAGGTCGTCGGCATCGACCTGCGCGACCCGGCGCAGGCCGTGGCCCTCGCCGAGCAGGTCGCCGAGGCGGGCCCGCTCGACATCCTCGTGAACAACGCCACCCAGACCGTGCGCCGGCTGCCCTCCGCGTACGCCGCGCTGGTCGAGGGCGAGAGCGCCCCGCTGCCCGCCGGCGAGCTGCCCGCCCACCATGTGATCGGCGCCTTCAATTCGGGCGCGGTCGACGGTCTCACCGCGCTGCCGGTCGGCGTGAGCGGCCTGGACGCCCAGAAGGTCGCCGACCTCGCCCTGGTCGCGGGCAACGCCAGCGTCGCCCGGCACCTGGACGGCACCGCCATCGACGCCGGCGGTCTGGTCCCCGACGTCGTGGACTCCAACACCTGGGTGCAGACGATCGACCAGATCTCCCCGGTCGAGCTGCTGGAGACCCAGCTCTGCAACTACACCTCGCCGTTCATCCTGATCAGCGCGCTGCGGCCGAGCATGGCCGAGGCGGCGCGGAAGGCGTCGAGCGGACGGGCGTACGTGGTGAATGTCTCCGCGATGGAGGGCGTCTTCGGGCGTGGCTACAAGGGCGCAGGGCACCCCAACACCAACGCCGCCAAGGCCGCGATGAACATGGTGACCCGCACCAGCGCGCACGAGATGTTCGAGGCCGACGGCATCCTCATGACCTCCGTCGACACCGGCTGGATCACCGACGAGCGCCCGCACTACGACAAGCTGCGGCTCGCCGAGGCCGGCTTCCACGCCCCGCTCGACCTGGTCGACGGCGCGGCCCGGGTCTACGACCCGATCGTGCGCGGCGAGGCGGGCGAGGACGTGTACGGCGTCTTCCTCAAGGACTACGCGCCCGGCAAGTGGTGATCCCGGCCCCGCATCGAATCGCGGTGATTCGGGGCGGGTTGGCCTGATCCGGGCGGGTCCTCCCCGGGCTCGAGGTGCGAGCGGCCCCGGATCGGGGCCGCGTTGCGCCGAACGGGTGACGGGCAAATGCCGTGTACGGCAGCGAAACAGAGGATGCCGGGCGGGTGACTACCGGTCGACTCCGGAGATTTACACGTTGTTTGCAGCCCCATCGAGCAGGCATGCGCTCATTTGGTTAATCTGGAGCGGACGGACAGCGCCACAGGGTCCCAACCCACACCCATGGTCCGTCCCGGGACAAGCCGGTGCACAACGGCCTGCTTGCACACCAGTTACCGACGCCACCGCGTCCGAGTCGACGTTGAGCTGGACCCGAAGGGGTGTCAGGAACCGGATGGCAGTCAGTCCGGCCCGCCCCCGAGGGTGATCCGACACAGAAGGAGTGCGCGGTGACACCTGAGAAGACGAACGGCGAACAGCGCCCGAAGGAACGTGCGGAGCGCGCGGGCCGCGGGACCAAGGAGATCGGCAGCCTGGACGTGTGGGCCCGGTCCGCCCCCATCCGGCTGGCGGGCTACGAGGACGACCTCGCCGAACCCCACATCCTGCCCAGCGTCGACTGACGGGGCGGGACCACCCACCGAACGCGGAGAGCCGCGGCCGACGACCGGCCGCGGCTCCGGCATGTCCGGCGCCGATTCACCACTCCTTCCGTTTCCTTCATCGCGCATCCATTTGCCTAAAAGATTTAGGCAGATGCATACTCGATTAAGGCAAGCGGAGGGATCGTTGTGGCACGCGTAGGACTCACCCCGGACCGGCTGGTCCGCGCCGGCGCCGAGCTGGCCGACGAGATCGGCTTCGACCAGGTCACCGCGTCGGAACTGGCACGGCGCTTCGGCGTCAAGGTGGCGAGCCTGTACTCGCATGTGCGGAACACCCAGGACCTGCGGACGAGGATCGCCCTGTTCGCGCTGGAGGAGATGGCCGACCGGGCCGCCGACGCCGTCGCCGGACGCGCCGGCAAGGACGCCCTGGTCGCCTTCGCCAACGTCTACCGCGACTACGAGCGCGAGCACCCCGGCCGGGCCGCCGCCGCCCGGATGCCGCTGGACCCCGAGACGGCCGCCGCGAGCGCCGGCCCCCGGCACGCCCAGATGACCCGGGCCATCCTGCGCGGCTACGACCTGACCGAACCGGACGCGACACACGCCGTCCGGCTGCTCGGAAGCGTCTTCCACGGGTACTCCAGCCTGGAGTCGGCGGGCGGCTTCCGGCACAGCGCGCCCGACTCCGAGGAGACCTGGAACCGGATCCTGGACGCCCTGGACTCCTTGCTGCGCAACTGGCCCACCGAGCCCACCTCCTGATCGACAGGCTGAGGACATGACCACCGAGCACGACTGGATCACCACCACCGTCACCGCGGACCTGCTGCGCGGCGCCCTCGACACCGAGCGGACCGAGCAGGGGCTGCTGCCGCACCGGCTGCCCGCCCGGGCCCGGGCGCAGAACACCGACGGGCAGCTGGCCATGGCCGAGTCGCATCCGTCCGGCGTACGGCTCGTCTTCCGTACCCGGGCCACCCGGGTCGAACTCGACGCCCTGCGCACCCGGCGCAGCTACGTCGGTGTGCCCGAGCGTCCCGCCGGTGTGTACGACCTGCTCGTCGACGGCCGGCTGGCCGCCCAGGGCAGTGTCGACGGCGGCAACGTCGTGGTGGTCGACATGACCACGGGCACCGACGAGCACCGGCCGGGACCGGCCGGCACCGTGCGCTTCGAACCGCTGCCCGAGGGCGACAAGGACGTCGAGATCTGGCTCCCGCACAACGAGACCACCGAACTGATCGCCCTGCGCACCGACGCCCCCGTCGAGCCCGCGCGCGACCCCGGCCGCAAGGTGTGGCTGCACCACGGCAGTTCCATCAGCCACGGCTCCGACGCCGCGAGCCCCACCGGGATCTGGCCCGCCACCGCCGCCGCCCTCGGCGACGTGGAGCTGGTCAACCTGGGGCTGGCCGGGAGCGCCCTGCTCGACCCGTTCACCGCCCGCGCCCTGCGCGACACCCCGGCCGACTTCATCAGCCTCAAGATCGGCATCAACCTGGTCAACCTCGACCTGATGCGCTCGCGTGCCTTCGGGCCCGCCGTGCACGGCTTCCTAGACACCGTGCGCGAAGGGCACCCGACGACACCGCTGCTGGTCGTCTCGCCCATCCTGTGCCCGATCCACGAGGACACGCCCGGGCCCTGCGCCCCGGACGTCGAGGGGCTGCGCGAGGGCCGGCTGCGGTTCGTGGCGATGGGCGACCCGGCGGAACGCGCGTCCGGCAAGCTGACGCTGAACGTCATCCGGGACGAGCTGTCCCGGATCGTGCGGGAGCGGGCCGCCGACGACCCGCACCTGCACTACCTCGACGGCCGTGAGCTGTACGGCGAGGCCGACTTCGCCGAGCTGCCCCTGCCCGACGATCTGCACCCCGACGCGACGACCCACCGCCGGATCGGCGAGCGCTTCGCGAAGCTGGCCTTCGGCGACGACGGGCCGTTCGCTCGGGAGGTGTGAGCCCGTTCAGTCCAGCGGGGCCGTCCTGCGCCAGGGGTGCAGCCGCTCCACCTGCTCCGCGAGCGCCAGCAGTGCCGCCTCGGAGCCGGGGCGCCCCACCAGCTGCACCGCGGTGGGCGCTCCGGACGGCAGGGTGCCGAACGGCACGGCCATCGCCGGCCAGCCCGTGAGGTTCCACGGCGGGGTCAGCGGCGAGTAGTTCGTGTTGGCCAGCACATTGCGCAGCCAGCCCCGCTCGTGCCACGGCACGGACCGCGGGGACCGGCGGGCCAGGGCCGGGGTGAGCAGGACGTCGTACTCGGCGAAGAACGGCTCCAGCCGGGTGCGCAGCCGCTCCCGGTCCCCGCCGGTGCGGGCCCGGCCGACGAAGCGCCGGCCCACGGCCGCGTGCACCCGCGTCCGGCGGGTGAGGAGCCCGGCGTCGAGACCCTGGGCGTCCACGGACGTGCCCGCCGTCCAGTGCGTCAGCGCGGTGACGCCCAGCGACATCGGGTACGGCGGATCGGCCCGGCGCACCTGATGGCCGGCCTTCATCAGCAGCGCCGCCGCCTCCCGGGCGGCACTCGCGTACGGCTTGCTGATCGCGACCCCGGCGATCGGGCTGCGCAGCGACACCGCGATCCGGTACGTGTCCGGCGTCTCGGGAGATGCCGCCTCGGGGGCCGGCGACTCATGGCCGGCGAGGACCGACAGCATCAGCCGGGCGTCCTCGACGGTCGTGGCGAGCGGGCCGTTCTCCGACATCCCGAACCAGTCGCCGTCGCCGATCCCCGCCGGGACCACTCCGGTGCCGGGCTTGATGGTGACCAGACCGCAGTTGGCCGCCGGGATGCGCAGGGACCCCATGCCGTCGTTGCCGAGGGCGAGCGGCACCAGGCCCGCGGCGACCGCGGCCGCGCTGCCGCCCGACGAACCGCCCGCCGTGCGGGTGGTGTCCCAGGGGTTGCGGGCCGTGCCGTGCACGCCCTCGGTGGTGCCGAAGACGCACAGCTCCGGCACGTTCGTCAGACCCACCACCACCGCGCCGGCGGCGCGCAGCCGGGTCACGGTGACATGGTCCTCGCCGGCCGGGGTGTCCGGTGTCGCCGCCGACCCCACCCGCAGCGACTCGCCGCGCACCGCGAGGTTGTCCTTGACGGCCACCGGCACCCCGGCCAGGGGCAGTTCGGCGAGGTCGGGCTGGGCGGCCACCTCGTCGGCCTCGGCGAGCGCCGCCTCCGCGCGGACCACCCGGAAGGCGCCCACCCGCCCGTCCAGCCGCTCGATCCTGGCCAGATGCTCGGCCACCACCTCCCGGGGTGTGGCCTGCTTCTCGCGTACGGCGGCGGCGATCTCGGCGGCGGTCCGGCCGACCCAGCTGGTCACGGGCGCTCCTCCTGCTTACTCGCGAGTATTCAGGAGAACTCTGCCCCTCCCCGGGCCCGGCGTCGAGAGGGTCCCGGGCTTGGATATTCGCGAGGGTGTTGTTGGACTTTTCGCGGCGGCACCCGCGGCCGGTGCCCCGCTGACCTGCCTGTCCTCCGACCAATCCGTCAACTCGACGCCCTCCGACCCTCATTGACAGCCCCAGGGCCCGGTTCAAGGATCAGACATCCGACGAATGGGGGTTGTCCGATGAGGGGACGCTGGAGAGCGGCCGAAGTCCTCGCGGTGACCGCCGCCACCGAGACCGGCGCCTTCTACGGCACCCGCACGATCCTCCAGCTCCTCGGATGACCCTGAGCGCCACCGCCGGCGGCCGGCTCGCCCAGTACTCGCCGGACCGCCGCACCCCCACCCTGTGGCACCTGAGCACCCGACCTTAGGAGCGCCCGAATGGCCGTATCCCGACGCGTGTTCGTGACCGGCGCGGCCGGCGCCCCCGCACCCGCCCTCGCGGCACCCGGAAACCCCCGCAACCGCATCCCCGTGAGCCCCGACGACACCGAGGCGGATCTCGTCCGCAAGGCGTCCCAAGTCCGCCCCACCGTCCCGCAGATCGCCTGGCAGAAGCGGGAGCGCACGGCGTTCCTGCACTTCGGCGTGAACACCTTCACCGGGCTGGAGTGGGGCACCGGCGACGAGGACCCCGACGTCTTCCAGCCGACCGGCCTCGCCACCGACCAGTGGGCCCGCGCCCTGCGCGACGGCGGGTTCACCCTCGCCATCCTCACCGTCAAGCACCACGACGGCTTCGTCCTGTACCCCTCCCGGTACACCGGCCACACCGTGGCCTCCAGCAGCTGGCGCGACGGCCGGGGCGACGTACTGCGCGCCTTCGCCGACTCGATGCGCGCGCACGGCATCAAGGTGGGCGTCTACATCTCGCCGGCCGACGAGAACCAGTACCTGCACGGCGTCTACGCCAACGGCAGCGCCCGCACCGCCCGGACGATCCCCACCCCCGTCGAGGGCGACGACCGCACCCCGTCGCGCACATACACGCTCCCCGCCACGGACTACGGCGCGCATATGCTCGACCAGCTGTACGAGGTGCTGACCGAGTACGGGCCGATCGACGAGGTGTGGTTCGACGGCGCGCAGGGCCGTATCCCGCCGGACCAGGTCGAGCAGTACGACTGGGACAGCTGGTACACCCTCGTCCGCTCCCTCGCGCCCGACGCCCTGATCGCCGTGTCCGGACCGGACGTGCGCTGGGTCGGCAACGAGGGCGGACTGGCCCGCGAGGACGAGTGGAGCGTCGTACCGGTCCAGGAGAAGGAGTACGGCCGCACCGACTACGCCCTCGCGTACGACGCGCCCGACATGGGCAGTCGTGCCGCTCTGCTGAAGGCCCGGCCGGTGGCCGACCACCTTCAGTGGTGGCCGGCCGAGTGCGATGTGTCGATCCGGGACGGCTGGTTCTATCACGCCGATCAACAGCCCAAGAGCGTGGAGCAGTTGACGGACCTCTACTTCCGCTCCGTGGGCCGGAACTCTGTGCTGCTGCTCAACGTCCCGCCCGGCACGGACGGCCTGCTGCCCGCCGCCGACGTGACCCGGCTGCGGGAGTTCCGCGAACGTGTGGACCGGGAACTCCCCGCGGACCTGGGCCGTGACGCCCGCAGGAGCACCGGCCCGGGCACCCTCACCGTCGACCTCGGCCGGGAGCGCGAGGTGGACCGGATCCGGCTGGCCGAGGACCTCCGTCACGGGCAGCAGGTGGAGGGCTTCGTCGTCGAGGCCCACCGCGACGGCACCTGGACGCAGGTGACCCGGGCCGGGGTGATCGGCGCCTCCCGCATCCTGCTGCTCCCGGCCCCGGTGCGGGCACGGCGCTGGCGGGTCCGGGTGACCGCCTCCCGCGCGACCCCGAGGCTCGCGGAGTTCGGCCTGTACCGGTCGCGGGTCTGAGCCCGCTTCAGGCCCGCGTGTAGCCGCCGTCCGCGAAGAGTTCGGCGCCGGTGACGAACGACGAGGCGTCCGAGGCCAGGAAGAGGGCGGCCTCGGCGATCTCGTCGGCGTCGGCCAGCCGCCCCAGCGGCACGAAGGCCTCCGCGAACCCGTCGGCGTCCCCGCCCGCGGCGCCGAGCAGACCGGGGGTCCGCGTCGGTCCCGGGCTCAGCAGATTGACCCGGAACCGGCGGGCCCGGGACTGCCGCGACCAGTTGTGCACGAGGTTGCTCAGCGCCGCCTTCGAGGCGCTGTAGACCTCCAGCTGCTCGTTCGGCCGCACGCTGTTGCTCGAACCGACGACCAGGACGGAGGCGTTCTCCGCCAGCAGCGGGAGCGCCTTCTGCACGGTGAACAGCGGTCCCTTGACGTTGACGGCGAGCGTCAGGTCGACGTTCGCCTCGGTGTGGTTCCCCAGCGTGGCGTCCGCGACGATCCCGGCGTTGGCCACCAGTACGTCGACGCGTCCGGCGTCCTCGCGCACCCGTGCGTAGAGCGCGTCCAGGTCGGCCAGGACCGAGACGTCGGACCGTACGCCGACGGCCGCCGGGCCCAGCTCCTTCACCGCCGCCTCCAGGCGGTCGGCGTCCCTGCCGGTCACGAAGACCCGGGCGCCCTCCCGTACGAAACGGTGGGCGATGGCCAGCCCGATCCCGCTCGTCCCCCCGGTGATCACGGCCACCTTCTCCTGCAGCACGCCAGGCATGGCGAACCCCTTCAGTTGCGGAATGAGTTGTGGAATGGATCGTCCACAACGTAGGGGGTAATGGACGATCGGGTCAAGAATGGCTAGGCTGGGGTCATGGCCAGACCACGCGCTTTCGATGAACGCCAGGTCCTGGAGCGGGCCCGGGAGCAGTTCTGGGCGACCGGCTTCGCGGGGACCCGGATGGACGACATCGCCCGGGTCACCGGCCTCGGCAAGGGCAGCCTGTACGGCGCGTTCGGCGACAAGGGCAAGCTGTTCCACCGGGTGTTCGGGGACTGGTGCGCCGCGGTCGTCGAGGTGGCCGAGGGGGTGCTGGCGGGCGGCCCCGACGCGGAGGCCATGGGCCGGCTGTCGGCGTATGTGCGGCTGATGGCGGAGAACGCCGCGTCCGACGCCGAGCGGCGCGGGTGCCTGCTGGCCAAGAGCGTCGCCGAACTGGCCGGACAGGACCCGGTGGTGGCCGCGCGGTCGGCCGAGACGATGACGGCGCTGCAGGCGCTGCTGCGCACGGAGATCGCCGCCGCCCAGCGGCACGGCGACATCGACGGTGCGGCGGAACCGGACGAGTTGGCGGCGCTTCTGCTGACCGTGGTCCGCGGTCTGGAGGCGGTGGGCAAGGCGGGCCTGGACCCGCGGACGCTGAGCCGTGTCGCGGACACCGCCCTGGCGGTCCTGCCCAGGCCCACCTCGGCGAACGGCGATTCGGGCACCGTCTGAAGGTCACGGCGTTCAGGGCGGTCACCAGGACTCCGGCCCAGGTGACCGCCCTTCGGCGTGTCAGCGCCGCCCGGTGCCGTGGTAGCGCTGGGCGAGGCGGGCCAGGGCGACCGCGCCGAGCAGCAGGCCGAAGTCGCGCAGCGCGATGTCGTAGTAGTCGGGAATGGTCAGCAGGTTGACGATGATCCCCGCGAGCCAGCCGGCCACCAGCCAGGCGCCGAAGCGGGGGGCCACCGCGACGGCCAGCCCGGCGACGATCTCGATCACGCCGACGGCGTACATGGCGCCCTGTGCGCTGCCGGGCACGACGTCGTCGATCCACGGGGCGAGATAGCCCGGCCAGTCGACGAGCAGGTTGGCGAACTTGTCGAGCCCGAACAGCACGGGGGCGACCGTGAATCCGACGCGCAGGATCCAGAAGGCCTGGTAGCCGGGGTCGGAGGTGAGGGCCTGCCGCGCGGTGCCGGGCGCGGCGGGAGCGGGGGCAGGGGTGGGTGCGGGTGCGGACGACATGACGCCCTCCTTCTATGAACAATGTCTCTTGTCGATAGAAGCGCACCCTGTCTCTTTAGTCAACGGGGATTGGTTTTACACTGGTGTTCGTGGATCACTCGAAGGAAGCACCCCACGACGACCTCTCCGCGGTGGCTGCGCTGGACGAGCCGACACGGCGACGGCTGTACGAACTCGTGGCCCGCGGTACCGGACCCGTCGGCCGGGACGAGGCCGCCGAGGCGCTGGGGCTCGCCCGGCAGACCGCCGCGTTCCATCTGGACCGCCTGGCCGCCGAAGGGCTGCTGGACGTCGTCTACGAGCGGCGCAGCGGGCGGACCGGACCGGGCGCCGGGCGGCCCGCCAAGCTGTACCGCCGCTCGGAGCGCGAGGTCGGCGTGAGCGTGCCGGCCCGGCAGTACGAGCTGGCCGGACAACTGCTGGCCGACGCGGTGGAGGAGTCCGACAGCACCGGCGAGCCGGTCCGCGCGGTCCTGTTCCGCAAGGCCGCCGAGCTGGGCGAACGGCTGGGCGCCGAGGCCGCGGCGGGTGTCGTCGACCTGCTGGAGCGCCACGGCTTCGAGCCGCGCCGCGAGGGCGACACCGTCGTCCTCGGGAACTGCCCCTTCCACCTCCTGGCGCGCAAGCACGTCGAGACGGTGTGCGGCATGAACCTGCATCTGCTGCGCGGGGCGCTCGCCACCTCCGGCGACACCGGCTACGAGGCGTGCCTGGCGCCGGCCCCGGGCCGCTGCTGCGTGGTGCTGGAGCCCGCTTCCTGAGGAGGTGGCCGGTCCGAAATCCGGTTGACCGGAGCCGTGCCGTGCGGGTGGATGGAGGGCATGGCCGACATCCAGGGCACATACGACCGTCTCTTCCTCGCCGTCCCCAACGCGCTCGCCGCGATGCTGGACGCCGGTGACGCGGGCGGCTCCGTCGCCGTCTTCGTGGACGGCGAACCGGTGGTGGACGTCTGGGGCGGATACGCGGACGCGGACCGCACCGCCCCCTGGGAACGGGACACCCTCGTCAACGTCTTCTCGGTGACCAAGACGATGACGGCCCTGTGCGCCCTCGTCCTGATCGACCGGGGCGCCCTCGACCCGGACGCGCCGGTGGCCACGTACTGGCCGGAGTTCGCGGCGGCGGGCAAGGACAAGGTGCTCGTACGGCATCTGCTCTCGCACACCGCCGGGCTGCCCGACTGGGACGGGTCGGTCGAGGACCTCTACGACTGGCCCGCCGTCACCGCGCGGCTGGCGGCGCGTCCGCCCCGGTGGGAGCCGGGCACCGCGGCCGGATACCACTCGCTCACCCAGGGCTTCCTCGTCGGCGAGGTGCTGCGCCGGATCACCGGCCGCAGCGTGGGGGAGTTCCTCGCCGCCGAGGTGACCGGGCCGCTGGGCGCCGACTTCCACATCGGCCTCCCCGCCGAGCACGACCACCGGGTCGCCCCGGCGATCCCTCCGGCGGGGCGGGACGAGGACTACACCTCGAGCGCGCCCGGCAATCCGGCGGGCTCCGAGGCGGGGAACGGCATGCGCGTCCGGGACGGCAACAGCACGGCCTGGCGCCGCGCGCAGATCCCCGCCGCGAGCGGCTACGGCAACGCCCGCTCGGTCGCGCTGGTGCAGTCGGTCCTGGCCTGCGGGGGAGAGGTGAACGGCGTACGGGTGCTGTCCCGGGCCGGCTGCGACCGCGCCCGCGAGGTGCAGTTCGACGGCGACGACCGGGTGCTGGGGATGCCGACGCGCTGGGGACTCGGGTACGGCCTGTTCGGGAACGCGTGCGGGTGGGGCGGCTGGGGCGGGTCACTGGTGATGATCGAGCCCGACAGCCGGCTGGTCGTGGCCTACGTGACCCACCAGATGCGGGAACCCGCCGAGGACACCCGGGGGATGGAGATCGTGACGGCGGCGTACGAGGGGCTTCAGGGGCTGCGCCGCTGAGTCACACGCCCCGCGCCGCCGCTGTGCTCTCCCTCGGGATCAGACGCGGCACCGGCACCCCCACCGCCCGCGCCGACCCCCCGTCCAGCAGGGCGATCAGTTCGCGGGCCGCCGTACGGCCGAACGCGACGCTGTCCCGCGACAGGGCCGACAGCCACGGCTTGACCATGCGGCACAGCGCGGAGTCCTCCCACGACACCACCGAGACGTCCGCCGGGACGGAGAAGCCGAGTTCGGCCGCGGCGGCGGTGCCCGCCACGGCCATCACGTCGTTGTCGTAGATGAGCGCCGTCGGGGGAGTGGGGCCCTCCAGCACCCGGCGCGTGACGGCCGCGCCCTCGGCGTCGGAGTAGTCCGTCGTCACCGACCGCACCCCGGACAGACCCAGCCGCCCGGCCTCGGCCCGCAGTGTGCGGATCCGGCGCTCGGTGTGGGCCAGCCCCGGCAGCCCGGCGATATGCACGATCCGCCGATGGCCGAGGGCGTACAGCCCCTCCACCACGGACGCCATCGCGGCCGCGTCGTCCGCCCACACCGTCGACAGACCGGGATGCCGGTCGTCCGGAGCGCCGCCGATCACCACGGCCGGCAGGCCGAGTTCGTCCAGCAGGCCGGGACGGGGGTCGTCGGTGCGCGGGTCGACCACCAGGACACCGTCGACCCGGTGCTCGGCCCACCAGCGCCGGTACACCGCGCACTCGTCGGCGACGTCCTCCACCACCTGGAACAGCAGCCCCAGATGCCGCTCCGCCAGCACCTCCTGGATACCCGAGACCAGATGCAGGAAGAACGAGTCCACGCCCAGCTTGTCGGCGGGGCGCGCCAGCACGAAGCCGACCGTCGCCGCGCCCTCCCCGGACAGGGCACGCGCCGCCGTGCTGGGCCGCCAGCCCAGCTCCTCGGCGACCCGGCGCACCCGCTCACGGGTGTCGTCGGCCACCCCGGGCCGCCCGTTCAGCGCGAAGGAGACGGCGCTCTGCGAGACCCCGGCATGCCGCGCGATGTCCTTCATCGTCGGCCGCCGGGCCGGTGACCGTCTGCCCGGAGTCGCCGTCATCGTGATCCCCCCATCCATTGCCATCGCCAGAGTGCGCACTTCGCGCGACCGTGGGCACTAATGCGGTTCAGTGCGGTGATCCTAATGCGGTTCAGCTCGGAACGTCTAATGCGCATTAGTCACTAATGCAATTAGCTGTGCGAGAGCCATTGACGCTCCCGCGCGACGGCGTGCAGGGTCTGCCTCGTCCCACCAACCCGCCCATCAAGGAGGCCGGTTCACGGTGCCCCTCTCCCGTAGAGCCCTCGCTGCCGCATTCGCCGTCTGTGTCGCGCTGCCCCTCAGCGCCTGCGGTTCGTCAGGGGGCGACAGCGCCGGCGACGACGCCTCCGGCAAGGTCGAAGGGAACATCACCTTCCAGACCTGGAACCTGCGCGCCAACTTCAAGGACTACTTCGAGGGCCTGATCGCCGACTTCGAGAAGAAGTACCCCGGCACCGAGGTCAAGTGGATCGACCAGCCCGCCGAGGGCTACGCCGACAAGATCAGCGCCGACGCGGCGGGCGGCACCCTCCCCGACGTCGTCAACGTCTCGCCCGACCTCGTCGCCCCGCTCGCCAAGGCGGGCCTCGCCCTCGACCTGGACAAGGCCGCCGGGAAGTACCGGAAGGAGTACCTGGACGGAGCGTGGGCCAGCCACCAGGTGCCGGGCCTCAAGGGCACGTACGCCTTCCCCTGGTACCTCAACACCGGCCCGCTGTTCTACAACAAGACCCTGTTCAAGGAGGCCGGGCTCGACCCCGAGCAGCCGCCGAAGACGTACGACGAGGTCTTCGACGCCGCCCTCACCATGGCGCAGAAGACGGACGGCAAGGTCGCCACCCTCGCCAACGTCCCCACCATCGAGGACTTCGGCCGCTACGGCGTCCCGCTGATGAACAAGGAGGGCACCGCCTTCGCGTTCAACGACACCAAGGGCGTACAGCTCCTCACCAGGTACAAGGAGCTGTACGACGCCAAGGCGCTCGACCCGCAGGCGCTGACCGCGACCCCCGAGTCGTCCGGCAAGAAGTTCCTCACCGGCGCCGTCGCCATGAACCCGGGCAGCGCGCTCGACCTCGGCAACTTCAAGAAGCAGGCGCCGAACCTGTACAAGAACATCGGCATCACCGACCAGATCACCAGCACCGGGCACGTCAACATGTACGTGATGGGCGTGATGGTCAACGCGCAGACCAAGCGCACCCCGGCCGCGGTCGCCTTCGCGCACTACGTCACCGACGCCGAGCACCAGATGTCGTTCGCCAAGAAGGTCGCCATCTTCCCCAGCACCGCGGGCTCCCTCGACGACCCGTACTTCACCAAGGAGGACGGCACCGACGAGACCCGGGTGCGGGTCGCCGCCGCCAAGTCCCTGAAGAACGCGGTCAACTACACGCCCGTGCTGTTCAGCGAGCAGATGAAGACCGCGCTGCGCAACGAGGTCGCCAAGGCGCTCCAGGGCAAGGAGAGCCCCGAGGAGGCACTCGACAACGCTGTCGCGGCCTGCGACCGGCTCCTCCAGCAGCAGGGCTAGCCGACCATGACCGGTCCGACCGTCTCCCGGGTGCGGCGCCAACTGCCGTCCAGCCCCTGGCTGTTCGCCGCCCCGGGCCTGCTGATCATCGGCGCGTTCATCCTGTACCCGTTCGTCTCCACCCTGGTCAACGCCTTCACCGACCGGCGCACGCTCATCCCGGGGGAGTTCGTCGGGCTCGCCAACTTCCGCGAACTGCTCCACGACGACATGTTCTGGATCGGGCTGCGCAACAGCACGCTGTACGTCCTCGGCGTCGTCCCCGCCCTCGTCGTCCTGCCCCTGCTGCTCGCGCTGCTCGTACAGAAGAACATTCCCGGCATCACCTTCTTCCGGTCCGCCTTCTACACCCCGGTCGTCGCCTCGATCGTCGTCGTGGGACTGATCTGGGTGTGGCTGCTCGACGAACGCGGCCTGGTGAACTCCCTGCTGGAGGCCGTCGGCGTGGGCCGGGTCGGCTTCCTCAGCGACCAGTGGCTGCTCCTGCTGTCCGCCATGGCCGTCACGGTCTGGAAGGGCCTCGGCTACTACATGATCATCTACCTGGCCGCGCTCGCCAACGTGCCGCGCGAGCTGCACGAGGCCGCCGCCGTCGACGGGGCCGGTGCCGTCCGGCGCTTCGTCACCGTCACCGTGCCCGCCGTCCGCTCCACCATGGTGCTGGTCGGCGCGCTGTCCTCGGTCGCCGCGTTCAAGGTGTTCTCCGAGGTGTATCTGATGGCCGGGCCGAGCGGCGGCCCCGCGGGCGAGGACACCACCCTCGTGATGCTCGTGCAGCGCACCGGCACCGGTCTGACCGGCCGGGTCGGCTACGCCTCGGCGATCTCCGTCGTCGTCTTCGTCGTCACCGTCGCCCTGATGCTGCTCGTGCTGCGCGCCGACCGGAAGGACGCGTCATGACCGTCGTCGACAAGGCGCCCCCCGCCCCCGTACGGCCGGCCGCCCCGCGCGAACCCCGGATCACCGACGAGCACGGCCGGCGCGTCCGCGTCTGGGAACTCGCCCTGCGCTATCTGCTGCTGCTGGGGGTGCTCGCGCTCACCGTCGGACCGTTCCTGTGGCAGCTGTCGACGTCCCTCAAGGGCCCCACCGAGGACATCTTCAGTTCCCCGCCCCGGTTCCTGCCCGCCGACCCCACCCTGCACAACTACGAACGGGTCGCCGACACCATCCCCGTCTGGGACTACGCCCTCAACTCGCTGAAGGTCGCCGCCGCCAACGTCGTCACCAACTGCGTCGGCGCGGCCCTCGCCGGCTACGCGCTGGCCCGGCTGCGCTACCGGGGCCGTACGGCCGCGACGCTCGCGTTCATCCTCGCGATGCTGGTGCCGGTGGAGGGCATCATCATCGCCCAGTTCACCACCATGCGGGACCTCGGCCTGAACAACACCCTCATCGGGGTCGTCCTGCCCGGCTGCGTCAGCGCCCTCAACGTGCTGCTGATGCGCAACGCCTTCCTCAACCTGCCGTACGAGATCGAGGAGGCGGCCTTCGTCGACGGCGCCAACGTCTGGCAGCGCTTCCTGCGTGTCGCCGTGCCGTCCGTCAAGGGCACCCTCGCGGTCGTCGCGATCTTCGCCTTCATGGGCGCATGGGACGACTTCCTGTGGCCGCTCATCGTGCTCAGCGACCCGTCCAAGTTCACCCTGACCATCGGCCTCAACTATCTGCACGGCACCTTCGCCAACGACGAACGCCTCGTCGCCGCCGGCACGATCATCGCCGTCGCCCCGCTGATCGCCCTGTTCGCCTGCCTCCAGCGGTACTTCTTCCGCGGGGTCGGCGAGGGCGCCGTCAAGGGCTGACCACGACCGCCCTCGCACCTCCGTCACAAGGACACGCATGCCTTCTGCCGTCCGCTTCGGCGTCAACTACACCCCGAGCGAAGGGTGGTTCCACCACTGGCTGGACTTCGACCCGGACTCCGTGCGCGCCGACCTCGACTCCATCGCCGCGCTCGGCCTGGACCACATCCGCGTCTTCCCGCTGTGGCCCTACTTCCAGCCCAACCGCACCCTGATCCGCGGGCGCGCCGTCGAGCATCTGGTCCAGCTGGTCGACGCCGCCGCCGAACGCGGCCTCGACGTCAACGTCGACGGTCTGCAGGGCCACCTCAGCAGCTTCGACTTCCTGCCCGCCTGGACCCGCACCTGGCACCGCCGCAACCTCTTCACCGACCCCGACGTCCTCGACGGCCAGGCCGCCTACCTGCGCGCCCTCGCCGCCGCCCTCGCCGACCGGCCGAACTTCCTCGGCATGACCCTCGGCAACGAGGTCAACCAGTTCTCCGCGGGCCCTCACCCCGACCCCGACCGGGCCACCGAGGACGACATCGACCGCTGGCTCACCCGGATGCTCGCCGCCTGCGAGGAGGGCGCCCCCGGCCGGCTGCACCTGCACGCCGAGTACGACGCCACCTGGTACCAGGACGACCAGCCGTTCACCCCCGGCCAGGCCGCCCGGCACGGCGCCGTCACCGCCGTGCACTCCTGGGTGTTCAACGGCACCGCCCAGCGGCACGGCCGCGCCTCCGTGCCGTCCGAGCACCACGCCGCCTATCTGATCGAGCTCAGCAAGGCGTGGGCCGACGACCCGCACCGCCCCGTGTGGCTCCAGGAGGTCGGCGCGCCCGCGCCCCTCGTGCCGCCCGAGCACGCCGCCGCGTTCACCGAGGCAACCGTCGCCAACGCCCTGGACTGCCCCGGCCTGTGGGGCGTCACCTGGTGGTGCTCCCACGACGTGTCCCGCGATCTCGCCGACTTCCCCGACCTCGAGTACGGCCTCGGTCTGCTGACCAACGACCGCGCGCCGAAGGACACCGCCCGGGTGCTGGAGCGCGCGGCCCGCGCGACGCCCCGCACACCCGAGCCCCGTACGACGGCCCTGATCGTCCCCGCCGATCCGGCCCGCCGCTCGCTCTGCGCCCCGGGCGGCCCCGTCTTCGACGCCTTCTTCCAGCTCACCGCCGACGGCGCCCGCCCCACCACCGTCCTCGACACCCGCGCGGACGACCCCGCCCATCTCGGCGCACGCGGCATCACCGAGGTCGTCGCCCCCGATCAGGTACTCCCCACCCCCCAAGGAGGCACCCGCTCGTGAACCCCACCAGACGCACCGTCCTCATCGCCGGCGCCGCGGCCGCACTCCTGCCGTCGCTCCCCGCCCAGGCCGCCGGGAAGGCCCCCGCGGGCCCGCCGTACGCGTCCTACTGGTACCCGGACTCCCTGCCCGCCGGGACACCCGGCCCCGGGATCACCTGGCGCAGCCTGAAGTCCTGGCGCCCGGCCGACGACGCCGACCTCGCCTTCAACGCCTCCACCGTCCCGCTCGCCCCTCGGTTCACCCCGGCCCCGGCCAACCCGACCGCCCGCGCCGACCAGGCCCGCATCCAGTCCCTGGTGTCCTTCGGACCCACCGCGAGCAACCCGTCCCAGGGTTCGCCCACCGCGGACTACTACGCCCTCACGCACTGGGCGTACATCGACGAACTGGTGTTCTGGGGCGGCTCCTCCGGCGAGGGCCTGATCCTCGCGCCGAACGCCCCGATCGTGGACGCCGCCCACCGGCACGGCGTGCCCGTCCTCGGCAACGTCTTCCTGCCGCCCGTCGCCTACGGCGGCCAGTTGCGGTGGACCCGCGACCTGGTGCAGAAGGACGCGGCCGGGCGGTACCCCCTGGCCGCGAAGCTCGTCGAGGTCGCGAAGGCGTACGGCTTCGACGGCTGGTTCGTCAACGCCGAGACCGGCGGCGGCGACCCGGCGCTGGGCGCGGACATGCTCGGCTTCCTGCGGGAGCTGCGGACCCGGGCCCACGCCGAGGGACAGCGGGTCACCTGGTACGACTCGATGACCGTGAACGGCTCGGTGAGCTGGCAGGGCGCGCTCAACGCCCAGAACGAGCCGTTCTTCCGGGCCGCCGACGACATGTTCGTCGACTTCCGCTGGACCGCCGCCAAGCTCGACGCGTCCGGGCGGCGGGCGGAACAACTGGGGCGCGACCGGCATGAGTTGTGGGCGGGCGTCGACGTCGAGTCCAACGGCTGGAACACGTCCGTCGACTGGGACGCCATCGTGCCCCGCGACCGCTCCCACGTCGTGTCGCTCGGCTTCTACCGGCCCGAGTGGACCCGCAACCACCTGCCCGCCGACCGCAGGACGCCCGGCGACTTCCACGCCGCCGACGACCGCTTCTGGACCGGGCGTTCCCTCGACCCGTCCCGCCCCGACGCCACCGACGGCTGGCGGGCCCCGGCCGTCTCCGTCGCCGACCGGTCCACGGTGACCCGGCTGCCGTTCGCCAGCGTCTTCAACACCGGGCACGGACTGCGCTGGTACGACAAGGGAACGGTCACCTCGGAGGCGCCCTGGAACCATCTGGGCCTCCAGGACCGGCTGCCCTCCCGCCGCTGGGTCGTCCGCACCGACGGGCAACGGCCCACCGTGGCCTTCGACTTCGAGGACGCCTGGCACGGCGGCTCCAGCGTGCTCGTCGCAGGCGACCTCGACCGGCCCGCCGTCCTCGACCTGTACGCGACCCGGCTGCCGCTGGCCCGGGACACGGTCGTCGAGCTGACCCACCGCACCGACGCCGGGAGCGTCGACGTGGAACTCGCCGTCGCCACGGCCGACCCCGCCACCCCGGGGGCGCCACCGCCGTACACCTACCACTCCGTGCCCACCGCCGGCGGCTGGACGACCACGACCGTACGGCTCACCGGGCTCAAGGGCACCCTGCACGCCCTCGGGGTGCGGCTCACCCCGGCCGGTGGCGGTCCCGTGCGCTGGCGGCTCGGCGGCATCGCCGTGCACGACACGGCACCGACGCCCGCCGCCCCCTCCGGCTTCCGCGTCACCGCGGCGTCCGGCGGCGATCTGCGCTTCGCCTGGAACACCGGGCCCGGCGAGATGCGCCACCACACCCTGCACCGCGTGCTGCCCGACGGCACCCGGCGCTTCCTCGGCGGCACCTGCCAGCGCGCCTTCTTCGCGGGAGGGCTGCGGCCCGAACCGGGCGAGACGGCGGCACGGTTCGAACTGCGCGCCGTAGGGGAGCTGTACACCACGTCGGCCCCCGTGACCGTGACCCACCGCTGGTGACACCCGCCCGGACGACCTACCGATGGAGCATCCCCCATGCATGACGACCGCACCCTGGTCGAAGCCCGCCTGAAGCGCGTCCTCGACGAGCGCATCCGCCCCGCCGTGTACCCGGAGTCCTTGCCGCTGGACGTGGCCGTGTGGCACGCGCCGGACGAGCCGGTGCCCGTCGCCGAGGGGCTCGCCGCAACGCCCGAGCCGATCGAGGTCGGCTCCCGCTGGGGCGCCCCCTGGGGCACCAGCTGGTTCCGGGTCACCGGCACCGTCCCCGAGGCATGGGCGGGACGGACCGTCGAGGCTCTGCTGGACCTCGGCTTCGACGAGAACATGCCCGGCTTCCAGTGCGAGGGCCTGGTGTACCGGCCCGACGGCACCCCGGTGAAGGGCCTCAACCCCCGCAACCAGTGGGTGCGCGTCGCCGCGCCCGCCGAAGGCGGCGAGGAGGTCCGCCTGCACATCGAGGCCGCCTCCAACCCCGTCATCCTCGACTACCACCCCTTCCTGCCCACCCAGTTGGGCGACAAGGAGACCGCGGGCGGCGAACCGCAGTACACCCTGACCCGGATGGACCTCGCCGTCCTCGACGAGGAGGTCTGGCAGCTGGTCGTCGACCTGGAGGTGCTCGGCGAGCTGATGGCCGAGCTGCCGGTCGACTCGGCCCGGCGCTGGGACCTCCTGCGGGCGGTGGAGCGGGCCCTGGACGCCGTGGACCTCCAGAACGTCAACGGCACCGCGGCCGCCGCCCGCGCCCGCCTCACCGACGTCCTCGCCGCGCCCGCCGTGCCCTCCGCCCACCGCGTCAGCGCCGTCGGGCACGCGCACATCGACTCGGCGTGGCTGTGGCCGCTGCGCGAGACCGTGCGCAAGGTGGCCCGGACGACCTCCAACATGACCGCGCTCGTCGAGGACGAACCCGACTTCGTCTTCGCCATGTCCCAGGCGCAGCAGTGGGCGTGGGTGAAGGAGCACCGGCCCGAGGTGTGGGCGCGGGTGAAGAAGGCCGTCGCCGACGGACGGTTCGTACCGGCGGGCGGGATGTGGGTGGAGTCCGACACCAACATGCCCGGGTCCGAGGCGATGGCCCGGCAGTTCGTGCACGGGAAGCGGTTCTTCCTCGACGAGTTCGGCATCGAGAACGACGAGGCGTGGCTGCCCGACACCTTCGGCTTCGCCGCCGGACTGCCCCAGATCATCAAGGCGGCGGGCTCCAAGTGGCTGCTGACGCAGAAGATCTCCTGGAGTCAGACCAACAAGTTCCCGCATCACACGTTCTGGTGGGAGGGCATCGACGGCACCCGGATCTTCACGCACTTCCCGCCCGTCGACACCTACAACTGCTCCATGAAGGGCAGCGAGATCGCCCACGCGGCCCGCAACTTCAAGGACAAGGGCCGCGCCCGGCACTCGCTGGCCCCGACCGGCTGGGGCGACGGAGGCGGCGGCACGACCCGCGAGATGATCGCCAAGGCGGCCCGGCTGCGCGACCTGGAGGGCTCGGCGACCGTCGTCTGGGAGACCCCGGACGCGTTCTTCCGCAAGGCCGAGGCCGAGTACCCGGACGCCCCGGTCTGGGTCGGCGAGCTGTACCTGGAGCTGCACCGGGCCACCCTCACCAGCCAGGCGCAGACGAAGCAGGGCAACCGGCGCAGCGAGCACCTGCTGCGCGAGGCGGAGCTGTGGGCCGCGACGGCCGCGGTGCGCACCGGCTTCCCCTACCCCTACGAGGAGCTGGAC
Organism: Streptomyces sp. RK62; assembly: GCF_018070255.1. Lineage (NCBI taxonomy): Bacteria > Bacillati > Actinomycetota > Actinomycetes > Kitasatosporales > Streptomycetaceae > Streptomyces > Streptomyces sp. RK62. The sequence continues at coordinate 468,072 of NZ_JAGPYD010000001.1, forward strand.
CGGATCTGGAAGACGGTGCTGCTGCACCAGTTCCACGACATCCTGCCCGGCTCCTCCATCGCCTGGGTGCACCGCGAGGCCCGCGCCACCTACGCCCGGATCGCCGGTGAGCTGGAGGCGATCATCGACGGCGCCCAGCGCGCGCTCGCCGGAGAGGGCACGGCCGACCTCGTCTTCAACGCCGCGCCGCACGACCGCGCCGGGGTGCCGGCGGGCGGCGCGCGGACCCCGGCGACCGAGGGCCGCACGGCCGTCACTCCGCGCCCTGACGGCGGGTTCGTCCTCGACAACGGCCTGCTGCGCGTGGAGATCGACCCACGCGGACTCGTCGTCTCCGCGTACGACGTCGAGGCCGACCGCGAGACGGTCGCGCCGGGCGGGGCCGCCGGACTCCTCCAGCTCCACCCCGACTTCCCCAACATGTGGGACGCCTGGGACGTCGACGCGTTCTACCGGCACACCGTCACCGACCTCACCGACGTGGACGAGATCACCGCCGTCGACGGCGGGGTGCGGATCGTGCGGTCCTTCGGCGACTCCCGCGTCACCCAGCGGCTGACCCTGGCGCCGGGGGAGCGGCGGGTGCTGTTCGACACCGAGGTCGACTGGCACGAGACGGAGAAGTTCCTGAAGCTGGCGTTCCCGCTCGACGTGCACGCCGAACGCTACGCGTCCGAGACGCAGTTCGGGCACTTCCACCGGCCCACCCACACCAACACCAGCTGGGAGGCCGCCAAGTTCGAGGCGTGCAACCACCGGTTCGTGCACGTCGAGGAGCCCGGCTGGGGCGTGGCCGTCGTCAACGACTCGACGTACGGCCACGACGTCACCCGGACGGTCCGCACCGACGGCGACCTGGGGACGACCACGACCGTCCGGGTCTCGCTGCTGCGCGCCCCGCGCTTCCCCGACCCGGAGACCGACCAGGGCGTGCACCGCTTCCGGCACGCGCTGGTCCCGGGGGCCGGGATCGGGGAGGCCGTACGGGAGGGCTGGCGGATCAACCTGCCCGAGCGGCGCCTCGCCGGAGCCGGGGAGGTGGCACCGCTGGTGACCGTCGACCGGGACGCCGTGGTGCTCACGGCCGTCAAGCTGGCCGACGACGGCAGCGGGGACGTGGTGGTCCGGCTCCACGAGGCGCACGGCGGCCGGGTCCGGGCCACGCTGACGGCCGGCTTCGAGGTGGCCGGCGTGACGGCGACGGACCTGCTGGAACGCCCGCTGCCCGAGTCACCGTCGTACGAGGGCCGTCGGGTGGCGCTGCGGCTGCGGCCCTTCGAGCTGGTGACGCTGCGGCTGCGGCGGGCGTGACACCGGTTCCGGCGGGAGGTGTCAGCCGAAGGCGGGCATGATCGCGTCGTGGATGAGCCGCAGCTGCGTCCACGTCGGCCACGCCGTCCAGATCACGGCCCGTGAAGGCCTTGACGAGGGTGCGGTCGGTGATGGCGCGGATCATGTGGTTGACGCCGCTCGGCGCGATCTCCCGCCGGATCTTGTCCCGGCACTCGACGGGGGTGCCGGAGACGGAGAGGCGCTCGGCGAGCTCCGGGCCGGTCAGCTCGATGCCACGCGCCAGGTCACCGACGGGACCGTTCCGCGGACGAGTCGTACTCCTGCCTACCGAGGGTGGTGAGGCGGCCGCCGGTGTCCAGTGCGCGTCGGAAGGCCCTACGGCCGCTGCGGCGGCCCGAGTTGGGAGCGCAGCCACTGCTCGACCTCGCCCACGTGCGCCGCCGCGGCGGCGCGGGCCGCCTCCGGGTCGTGGGCGACCAGCGCCCGGTGGATCGCGGCGTGTTCGCGCCGGGTCCGCTCGAACGCGCCCTCCTCCTGGTAGCCGCGCCAGACCCGGGCGCGGAAGGTGCGGGACGACAGCCCTTCCAGGATGGCGGCCATGGTGTCGTTGCCGGCGGCGGCCGCGATCTCGCGGTGGAAGGCGAGGTCGTGGGCGAGGATCTCCTCCGGGTCGTCGGTGGCGTTCATCGCGGTCAAGTGCTTCTCGACCGCGGCTAGTTGGTCCGGGGTGATGCGCGCCGCCGCCAGGGCCGTCGCCGTCGACTCCAGGACCCGCCGCACCTCCAGCAGCTCCACCAGACGCGGGCCGCGGGAGAGGTCGGCGACCACCCCGAACGTCTCCAGCAGGTCGCCGGCCTCCAGCTGGGTGACGTAGATGCCGGAGCCGTGCCGGGCCTCCAGCACCCCCATCACCGTCAGCGCGCGGATCGCCTCGCGCATCGAACTGCGGGAGATGCCGAGGCTCGCGGCCAGGTCGCGTTCGGTCGGCAGCCGCTGGCCGGGCTCCAGCCGGCCCTCACCGATCATCGCCTTGATCTCTTCGATGGCCCGCTGGGTCACGGTGCCCTTCTGCGGCGCCGTCTCGTCGTCCACGCCGTTCCTCCCGTCGCCGCCAGGCACCTGCGGGCACCTGCTTGTCCGGCAGTGTAATCATCGAGGTGGTCCGACCACTACCGTGCGGATCATGCGAAACTCGCGTTCGCAGGGTGTTGTGCGGCCGAAGTGGTCTGATAAATATGCGGACATCTGCTCGACCCATGTGCTCGAACACGCTCGACGAGGAGCCGCCAGATGCCCGGCACACCAGCGCGGAAGCAGAACAGGTCACGCACGGCGAGGGCGGTGGGTGCCGTAGCGGGCGCCACGCTCCTCCTCGCCGCCTGCGGCAGTACGAAGGACACCGGCGCGGCGGGCGCCGACGGCGGCGGGAGCGGCCGGGTCGGGGTGATCCTGCCCCTGCTCACCTCGCCGTTCTGGCAGTCGTACAACGACTATGTGCCGAAGATGGCCGAGTCCGAGGGCGTGGACGCGCTGAAGACGGTCAACTCCAACAGTGACCCCTCCCAGCAGATCACCGACATCAACAACCAGCTGAACCAAGGGGTCAAGGGGCTCGTCGTCGCCCCGCTGGACAGCGCCGCCATCGAGGCCGGACTCGACCAGGCCGAACGCAAGGGCGTCCCGGTCGTCGCCGTGGACGTGGCCCCCGAGCAGGGCAAGGTCGCCATGGTGGTGCGCGCCGACAACGTGGCGTACGGCGAGAAGGCCTGCGACTACCTGGGCAAGAACGTGACCAGCGGCAAGGTCGTGCAGATCATGGGCGACCTCGCCTCGGTCAACGGCCGCGACCGCTCCGAGGCGTTCCGGGCCTGCGTGAAGAAGAACTTCCCGAAGCTCGAGGTGCTGGAGATCCCGGCCAAGTGGGAGTCCGACACCGCGGCCTCCAAGCTGGACACCCTCCTGAACGCCAACCCCGACATCAAGGGCATCTACCTCCAGGCCGGAGGCGTCTACCTCGCCCCCACCCTGCAGACCCTCAAGTCCAAGGGGATGCTGAAGAAGGCCGGGCGGGACGGGCACATCGCGATCGTCTCCAACGACGGCATCCCGCAGGAGTACGACGCCATCCGCAAGGGCGAGATCGACGCGACCGTCTCCCAGCCCGCCGACCTGTACGCCAAGTACGGCATGTACTACATCCGGGCCGCGATGGAAGGGAAGAGCTTCGAGCCGGGCCCCACCGACCACGACTCCACCATCGTCAAGCTGCCCAGCGGCATCCTGGAGGACCAGCTGCCCGCGCCGCTGGTGACCAAGGACAACGTCGACGACCCCAAGCTCTGGGGAAACACGGTCGGATGACGACACCACTCGTCGACGCGCGGGGCATCGTCAAGCGCTACGGCCCCACCACCGCCCTCGCCGACGGCAGGATCACCGTCCTGCCCGGCGAGTCCCACGCCCTCGTCGGCCGCAACGGCGCCGGGAAGTCGACCCTGGTCGGCATCCTGACCGGACTCCAGGCCGCCGACGGCGGCGAGGTCCGCTTCGACGGCGAGCCCGCACCGCCGCTCGCCGACCGCGACGCCTGGCGCCGGAAGGTGGCCTGCGTCTACCAGAAGCCCACCGTCGTCCCCGAACTCACCGTCGCCGAGAACCTGTTCATCGACCGGCAGCCCCTGCGGCGCGGCTTCATCAGCTGGCGCCGGCTGCGCGCCGAGGCCGCCGACCTCCTCGCCACCTGGGACGTGCGCGTCGACCCCGACGCCCGCACCGCCGACCTCGCGGTCGAGGACCGCCAGATGGTGGAGATCGCCCGGGCGCTCAGCTTCGGCGCCCGCTTCATCATCCTCGACGAGCCCACCGCACAGCTCGACAAGCGGGAGATCGAGCGGCTGTTCACCAGGATGCGGGCCCTGCAGGACTCCGGTGTCACCTTCCTGTTCATCTCGCACCACCTCCAGGAGGTGTACGAGGTCTGCCAGACCGTCACGGTCCTGCGCGACGCCCGCTGGATCACCACCGCCCCGGTCGCCGAACTGCCGCGCCGGGCCCTGGTGGAGGCGATGGCGGGGGAGTCCCTGGAGTCCCTGTCCGAACAGGCTGTCACGGTCGGCGAGTTCGACCGGGACGCCCCCGTCCTGCTCGAAGCGCGCGGGCTCACCTCACCCGCGTACACGGACGTCGACCTGACCGTCCGCCGCGGCGAGGTCGTCGGACTCGCCGGGATCAGCGGCAGCGGCAAGGTCGAACTCGCGGAGTCCTTCGCGGGGCTGCACACGCCGACCGGCGGCACCGCCCAACTCGACGCTGAGCGGCTTCCGTTCGGCGATGTGCGGGCCGCCCTCGACGCCGGCGTCGCCTGTGTGCCGCGCGACCGGCACGACCAGGGGCTGGTCTCCGGTATGAGCGTCGGCGACAACGCCACCCTGAGCGTCCTGGACCGGCTCGGCCGTTCCGGGTTCGTCGGCACCGACCGCAGACGTGGCGTCGCCACGGCGTTGATCGAACGCCTCGGCATCCACACCGAGGGCCCCGACCAGCCCGTGTCGGACCTGTCCGGCGGCAACGCGCAGAAGGTCGTCATGGCCCGCGCCCTCGCCTCCGACCCCCGGCTGCTCGTCCTGATCAACCCCACCGCGGGCGTCGACGTGAAGTCCAAGGAGTCCCTGCTGGCCCGGGTCGACAGCGCCCGCCGGGACGGCGTCGCCGTGCTCGTCGTCTCCGACGAACTCGACGACCTGCGCCGCTGCGACCGCGTCCTCGTCCTGTTCCACGGCCGTGTCGTCGCCGAACACCCGGCGGGCTGGCGCGACCACGAGCTGATCGCCTCCATCGAAGGAATGGACCACCATGGCTGACACCAAGGCCGCGCCGGCCCTGCCCGCCAAGCTGCCGGACGCCCGCTCCGCCCGGACGGTCCTGCTCCGCCGCGCCCGTGAACTCGCCCTGGTCCCCGCCCTGGTGCTGCTGCTGGTCCTCGGCGCGGTGGTCAACGACTCGTTCCTCACCGAACGCAATCTGATCTCCATCCTCGGCGCCTCCGCCGCGCTGGCCATGGTGGTACTCGCCGAGTCGCTGGTCCTCATCACCGGCAAGTTCGATCTGTCCCTGGAGTCGGTCGTCGGGATCGCGCCCGCCGTGGGAGCGCTGCTCGTGCTGCCCGCCGCCCAGTCCGGTTGGGGCGTCGAACTCCCTCCCGCCCTGGCCCTGTTGGCGGTCCTCGTGGTCGGCGCGGCGGTCGGCGCCTTCAACGGCGTCCTCGTGGTGAAGTTCCGGCTCAACGCGTTCATCGTGACGCTCGCGATGCTGATCGTGCTGCGCGGACTGCTCGTCGGCGCCACCAAGGGCAAGACGCTGTTCGGGATGCCCGACAGCTTCTACTCGCTGGCCACGACCACCTTTCTGACCGTGCCGATGTCGGTGTGGCTCGCGGCCGCCGCGTTCGCCGTCACCGGCTTCATGCTCAAGTACCACCGGGTCGGACGCGCCCTGTACGCCATCGGAGGCAACGCCGAGGCCGCCCGGGCGGCCGGAATCCGGGTGGAGCGGGTCATGCTCGGCGTGTTCGTCGTCGCGGGCACCCTCGCCGCCGCCGGCGGCATCATCCAGACCGGGTACGTCGGCGCCATCAGCGCCAACCAGGGCAACAACATGATCTTCACGGTGTTCGCGGCGGCCGTCATCGGCGGCATCAGCCTCGACGGCGGCCGGGGCACCATGTTCGGCGCCCTGACCGGCGTCCTCCTCCTGGGCGTCGTCCAGAACCTGCTCACCCTCGCCCAGGTCCCGTCGTTCTGGATCCAGGCCATCTACGGCGGCATCATCCTGGTCGCGCTCATGATCGCCCGTGTGACGACGGGCCGGGCCCAGGACTGACCGCGGCCGACCCCCTGCCTTCCCGACGGAAAGGACTTCCGTGTCCCAGGCCCCCGGCACCCCCGCCCGCGTCACCGCGGTCGACACCCATGACATCCGCTTCCCCACCTCGCGCGAGCTCGACGGCTCCGACGCCATGAACCCGGACCCCGACTACTCGGCCGCCTATGTCGTCCTGCGCACCGACGACGCCGACGGACACGAGGGGCACGGGTTCACCTTCACCATCGGGCGGGGCAACGAGGTGCAGGTCGCCGCGATCGACGCCCTGCGCGGACATGTCGTGGGCCGGTCCGTGGACGAGCTGTGCGCCGACCCGGGCGGCCTCAGCCGGGCCCTGGTCGGCGACAGCCAACTACGCTGGCTCGGCCCCGAGAAGGGCGTGATGCACATGGCGATCGGCGCGGTCGTCAACGCCGTCTGGGACCTCGCGGCGAAGCGCGCCGGGAAGCCTTTGTGGCGGCTCCTCGCCGACGCCGAACCGGAGTGGATCGTCCGGCAGGTCGACTTCCGCTACCTCACCGACGCCCTCGCCCCCGAGGAGGCCCTGGCCCTCCTGCGCCGGGGACGGCAGGGCGCGGACGAGCGCACGGCCCGGCTCCTGGAGCGCGGCTACCCCGCGTACACCACGTCCGCCGGCTGGCTCGGCTACGACGACGACAAGCTGAGCCGGCTCGCCGCCGCGGCCGTCGCCGACGGCTTCCGGCAGATCAAGCTGAAGGTCGGCGCCGACCTGGACGACGACGTACGGCGCTGCCGGGTCGCCCGCTCGGTGATCGGACCGGACGTCCGCATGGCCATCGACGCCAACCAGCGCTGGGACGTGGCCGAGGCGATCCGCTGGACCCGGGCGCTCGCCGAGTTCGACCCGTACTGGATCGAGGAGCCCACCAGCCCCGACGACGTCCTCGGCCACGCCGCGATCCGCGAGGGCGTCACCCCGGTGAAGGTCGCCACCGGCGAACACGTCCAGAACCGGGTCGTCTTCAAACAGCTCCTCCAGGCCGGGGCGATCGACGTCCTCCAGATCGACGCGGCCCGCGTCGGCGGCGTCAACGAGAACCTCGCCATCCTGCTGCTCGCCGCCAAGTTCGGCGTCCCCGTCTGCCCGCACGCCGGCGGGGTCGGACTGTGCGAACTCGTCCAGCATCTGTCGATGTTCGACTACATCGCGGTCAGCGGCACCACCGAGGACCGCGTCATCGAGTACGTCGACCATCTGCACGACCACTTCCTCGACCCGGTGGTGATCAGGGAAGGTCACTACGCGGCACCCGCCGCGCCGGGATTCTCCGCGGCCATGCGGCCCGAGTCCCTGGCGCGGTACTCCTACCCGGGCGGCGCCTTCTGGGCCGCCGACCTCCAGACGCAGCGGAAGGGGCACGCGGCATGAGCGACTTCGAGGGACTCACGGCGCTGGTGACGGGAGGCGCCTCCGGCATCGGCCGGGCCACGGCCGACCTCCTCGCCGAACGCGGCGCCCGCGTCGCCGTCCTCGACCTCGACCCGTCCTCCGTCGACAAGCCGCTCCTCGCGTACCGCGCCGACGTCACCGACGACACCTCCGTACAGGCGGCCGTCGCGGACGCCGTGGCCGCGCTCGGCGGACTCGACGTGCTGGTCAACAACGCGGGCGTCGGAGCCCAGGGCACCGTCGAGGACAACGACGACACCGAATGGCACCGGGTCCTGGACGTCAACGTCCTCGGCATGGTCCGGGTGGCCCGCGCCGCGCTCCCGCATCTACGGGCCTCCGCGCACGCGGCGATCGTCAACACCTGCTCCGTCGCGGCCACCGCCGGGCTTCCGCAGCGCGCCCTCTACAGCGCGTCCAAGGGCGCCGTGCACGCCCTCACCCTCGCCATGGCCGCCGACCACGTCCGCGAGGGCGTCCGCGTGAACTGCGTCAACCCCGGCACCGTGGGCACCCCGTGGGTCGGGCGGCTGCTCGACGCGGCACCCGACCCGGCCGCCGAACGCGCCGCGCTGGAGGCCCGCCAGCCCACCGGACGGCTCGTCTCCGCCGCCCAGGTGGCCGGTGCCATCGCCTATCTGGCGAGCCCGCTGTCCGGCGCCACCACCGGCACCGCCCTCGCCGTCGACGGCGGCATGCAGGGACTGCGCCTCAGGCCGGTGGCCCGGTGAACCGGCTCGGCCGCACCGGCGTCCGGGTCAGCCCCCTCGGCTTCGGCGGGGCCGCCATCGGCAACCTCTACCGCGAGGTCGGCGAGGGGGAGGCGCACGAGGCGGTGGCCGCCGCCTGGGACGCGGGCATCCGCTACTTCGACACCGCCCCCCACTACGGACTCGGCCTGTCCGAACGCCGTCTCGGCGCCGCCCTGCGGCAGTACCCGCGCGACGCGTACACGATCTCGACCAAGGTCGGCCGCCGGCTGGAGCCCGTCCCCGGCGCCACCGGCGACGACCTCGCCGACGGGTTCGCCGTCCCCGCCGACCGGCGCCGCGTGTGGGACTTCAGCGCCGACGGCGTACGGCGCACCCTGGAGTCCAGTCTGGAACGGCTCGGCCTCGACCGGGTCGACGTCGTCTACCTCCACGACCCCGACGACCACGGCGAACAGGCCTTCCGCGAGGGCTATCCGGCGCTGGAGAAGCTGCGCTCCGAAGGCGTCGTGGGCGCGATCGGCGCCGGGATGAACCAGACCGCCATGCTGACCCGCTTCGTCATGGACACCGACGTCGACGTGGTGCTGTGCGCCGGCCGCTACACGCTGCTGGACCAGAGCGCCCTGGACGACCTGCTGCCGCTGGCCGTCGAGTGCCGTACCTCCGTCGTCGTCGGCGGCCCGTTCAACTCCGGCCTCCTGGCCGACCCGAGGCCCGGCGCGACCTACGACTACGCCCAGGCACCGCCGCCCCTGGTCGAGCGGGCGCTGCGCATCAAGGAACTCGCCGGGCGCCACGGCATCACCGTGCGGGCCGCCGCCCTGGCCTTCTGCGCCGCCCACCCGGCCGTCGCCTGCGTGCTCGTGGGCGCCCGGTCCGCCGCCGAAGTGGCGGACTGCGCCGAGCAGTTCGCGACGCCCGTGCCGGGGGATTTCTGGCGGGAACTGCTGGAGTCCGGTCTGCTGTCCGAGGAGGCATCCCCATGAGAGTCGCCCTGCACACCCGGGTCCGCGCCGATCGCGTCGACGCCTACGAAGCCGCCCACCGCGAGGTCCCGAAGGAGCTGACGGACGCCATCCGGGCGGCCGGCGCGACCTCCTGGACGATCTGGCGCAGCGGGCAGGACCTCTTCCACGTCCTGGAGTGCGAGGACTACGGCCGTCTCCTCGCCGAACTGGAGGAGCTGCCCGTCAACGTGGCCTGGCAGGCCCGTATGACCCAACTCCTCGACGTGGTGCACGACTACTCCCGCCACGGCACCGGCGCGGGCCTCCCGGTGGTGTGGGAGCTGCCGTGACGATCGTCGACGCCCACCACCACGTCTGGGACCTGTCCGTACGCGACCAGGACTGGATCACTGGCCCCGAACTGGCGCCGCTGCGCCGGGACTTCGGCGTCGGCGACCTGCTTCCCGAGGCACGGGCCGCCGGGGTCGGCCGTACCGTCGTCGTCCAGACCGTGACCGTCCCCGAGGAGACCCCCGAGCTGCTCGCGCTCGCCGAGCGGAACGAGCTGGTCGCCGGGGTCGTCGGCTGGACCGACCTCACCCGGCCGGACGTCGCCGCGGAACTGGCCCGGCTGCGGGAGCTGCCCGGCGGCCGGTATCTGAAGGGGATACGGCATCAGGTGCAGGGCGAACCCGATCCGGGGTGGCTGCTGCGCCCGGACGTCCGGCGCGGCCTCACCGCCCTGGAGGAGGCCGGGCTGGTCCACGACCTGGTCGTCCTGCCCCATCAGCTCCCGGCCTGTGTCGAGGCGGCCGCCCGCCACCCCGGCCTGACCTTCGTCCTCGACCACCTGGGCAAACCCCCGATCGCCTCCGGCGCCCGCGAGCCGTGGGAGTCGGCGGTGCGGGCGCTCGCCGCGCTGCCGAACACCGTCTGCAAGCTTTCCGGCATGGTCACCGAGGCCGACCACGCCCGCTGGGCCGTCGAGGACCTGCGCCCGTACGCCGACACGGTCCTCGACGCCTTCGGGCCCGCGCGGCTGATGTACGGCTCGGACTGGCCCGTGTGCACCCTGGCGGCTTCCTACGGGCAGGTGCTCGACGCGGCGCGCGCCCTCACCGGCCCGGCCGACCACACCCGGATCTTCGAACGCACGGCCGTCCGCGTCTACGGCCTGTGAGCGCTGCCCGCGAGCCGGGTCGGCGGCAGGTACTCGCGCACGAACGTCCGCTCCCAGCAGGCGCCCGTCTCCCGCAGCTCCCGCCACGTCGTGTAGCGATAGCGGAAGAGCCGGGCCCGCACGAAGCGCGGCGGCTCGTCCGGCGGGAACGGCGAGCGGCGCAGCAGCCGCAGCGTGGCGCGGTCGTTCTCGAGCAGCCGCTCAATCAGCGTCCCGAACCACGACCCCGCGTACGACGGCGACAGCGCGGCGAACCACATCAGCCAGTCCAGCCGCAGATGGTAGGGGGCGAACTGGCGGGGCCAGCGGCGCGGATCACCGGGCTTGCCCTTGAACTCGTACTCCCGCCAGTCCGAGTCCTCGCGCGGAGTCTCGTCGAGGGTGCCCTCGATCACGACCTCGTGGCGGACCCGGCTGACACTGCCGAAGGCGCCGTAGGTGTTGACCAGGTGCAGCGGGTCGAAGGAGCGGTTCATGACCTGGCGGCGGGAGATCATGTTGGCCACCGGGTGGTAGCTGAGGCCGACCAGCAGGGCGGCCACCACGAGGACCGTGACCTCGTACCAGAGCGGCGCGCCCGGCCGGTCCGGCGGATCGGCGGGGAACGCGACCGCCGACAGGGCCAGCACGATGGTGATCCAGTTCAGCCAGGCGAAGTTCCCGGACAGCACCAGCCACAGCTGGGTGACGATCATCAGGGCCGCCGCGGCCGTCGCGACCGGCTGCGGGGTGAAGAGAAGGAAGGGCACCACCAGCTGGGTGACGTGGTTGGCGGCCACCTCGACCCGGTGCAGCGGCTTCGGCAGATGGTGGAAGAACCAGCTCAGCGGCCCCGGCATCGGCTGGGTCTCATGGTGGTGGTCCAGACAGGTCAGCTTCCGCCAGCACTCGTCGCCGCGCATCTTGATCAGCCCCGCGCCGAACTCGACGCGGAACAGGATCCAGCGCAGCAGGAACAGCACCACGACCGGCGGCGCCACCTCGTCGTTGCCCAGCCAGACCGCCGCGAAGCCGACCTCCAGGAGCAGGGACTCCCAGCCGAAGGAGTACCAGGTCTGGCCGACGTTCACGATCGACAGATACAGGAGCCACGGCACCAGCCACAGCAGCAGGGCCGCCCACAGCGGCACCAGGGAGTCCACACCGGCGAGCAGCGCCGCCGACACCGCGCACCCCGCCCAGGCGCAGCCGGCGAAGAAACGGTCCGAGTAGTGCAGTTGGAACAGGCTCGGCGCCGCCCTGAACGGCACCCGCGCCACGAACCGGGGCACGGGCAGCAGACCGCGCTCGCCCAGCAGCGCCCGGAACTGCAGCGCCGCCGTCAGGAACGCGACCAGATACACCCCGGCCAGGGTGCGCTGGAACACCAGCCGACTCGTCTCGTACTCCGGTGCCACGAACCAGTCCACGGCCGCGCCCTCCTCTCCCGGTCCCCGTGCCCCGCCATGCTCTCGCCCTGCCATGGTGGCGCCCGCGCCACACCTGCCGCCCCGCCTGTCACTCCTTCGCCAGCCGCCCGCGGCCCCCTCCCGCCGCCCCGGTCGAAGAATCGGGCAAATACTGGCAAGGTGGGCGCATGGTTGATCGGGGAGCGAGCGCCCTGTCACTCCCGGACGACTGGCCCACCCACCCGGAACCGATCCTGGCGCTCAACCGCATGGGCAGCTTCGACTGGGACCTGGACAACGGGCTGTTCCACATGGACGCCCAGGCCCACGAGGTCTTCGACCTGCGCCCCGACGAGTACGACGGCCACCCCGAGAGCCTCGCCTCCCGCGTCCCGCCCACCGAGGGCTTCCGCCTCGACACCCTGGTCTCCCAGGCCCTGAAGGACGGCAGCGAGAACTACGGCGCCTACTTCCGCATCCGCACCCGCTCCGGCAGGCTCCGCTGGACCCACACCCAGGGCTACATCCGGCGCGACGCGACCGGCCGGCCGCGCCGCATCATCGGCATCGTCCGCGACGCCACCGAGGAGCTCGCCGAGAGCGAGGAACGGCGCGAACAGGCCGCGGCGGACGAGGCGCGCCGGCAGCAGACCAACGTCGTCCAGCTCACCACCGCCGCCCTCGCGCACGCGCGCACCGTCCAGGACGTCATCGACATCCTCAAGGACACCCAGGGCCTCACCCACCTCGGGGCCACCAGCCTCGTCATGGGGCTCCTCGAGGCCGGCAGCCGCATCCGGCTCGTCGCCGAGGGCCCGTCGGGCAGCTTCGTCCCGGGGACCCTCGTCACCCGGATCGACGAGCAGTACCCGATGAGCGAGGTCGTCCGGACCCTCAGCCCCCGATTCATCGAGTCGCCGGAGGAGTTCGCCCAGAGCTACCCGATCCTCTGGCCGCACATCACCGATCTGCACATCACCTCCGCCGCGTACATGCCGCTCATCGCGCAGGCCCGCCCGATCGGCGCCATCGGCCTCCTCTACAGCGACCGGGCGGGCTTCTCCGCCGAGGACCGCAACGTCCTCGTCGCGCTCGGCAGCAGCATCGCGCAGAGCCTCCAGCGGGCCATGCTCTACGAACAGGAGAAGGACCTCGCCACCGGCCTCCAGCAGGCCATGCTGCCGCGCACCATCCCCAGCGTGCCCGGCGCCGAGGTCGCCGTCCGCTACCGCGCGGCCGGCGCCGCCGGCAGCCTCGGCCGGGACATCGGCGGCGACTGGTACGACCTGATCCCGCTGCCCGGCGGCCGGGTCGGCGCCGTCATCGGCGATGTCCAGGGGCACGACACGCACGCCGCCGCCGTCATGGGCCAGCTCCGCATCGTGCTGCGCGCCTACGCCGCCGAGGGCCACACCCCGGCCACTGTCATGGCCCGCGCCTCCGTCTTCCTGCACGAACTCGACACCGACCGCTTCGCGACCTGCCTGTACGCCGAGGCCGACCTGTCCACCGGGGTCGTCCAGGTCGTCCGCGCCGGCCATATCGACCCGATGCTGCGCGGCCCCGACGGCACCTGCCGGCGCGTGGCCATCGAGGGCGGGCTGCCGCTCGGCCTGTCCGCCGAGTTCGGCAGCCTGGAGTACCCGGTCGGCACCCTGGAGCTCGACGCCGACCACACCCTCCTGCTCTGCACCGACGGCCTGGTCGAACTGCCGGGCGACGACCTCGACGACGGCATGCACGCCCTCACCGGCCTCATCAGCGCCGGACCGCTCGACGTACGGGAACTCGCCGACCGGCTCATCGACGTGGCCGAGGAACGCGGCGGCGACGACGACGTGGCCCTGCTCCTGCTGCGCCGCCGCGTCCTGGACACCCCGCAGGCCGGCGGACGGCTCCAGCAGCACGTCGCCCCCGGCGACCCCGAGGCCCTCACCGGCGCCCGGCACATGATCCGCGCCGCCGTGCGCGCCTGGAGCGCCGGGGACCGCGCCGACGAGATCGAACTGGTCGCCGACGAGCTGATCACCAACGCCCTCATGCACACCGAGGGCGCCGCCGTGGTCACCCTGCGGGTCCTCGCCGGCACCGAACGCCGGCTGCGCGTCGAGGTCGAGGACTCCTCCAGCGCGCTGCCCCGGCGCCGCGAGGCGGGGGAGTCCGGGGTGTCCGGCCGGGGCCTGCTCCTGGTCGACCTGCTGACCGACGTGTGGGGCGTGGAGGCGCGGGGCGGCGGCAAGGCCGTCTGGTGCGAGTTCGTGGTGCCGGAGCGGGACTGACCGTGTTGTCGGCGGCGGATGGCACTCTGGACGTATGCCGGAACTCCCCGAGGTGGAAGCGCTCAAGGACTTCCTCACCGAGCACCTGGTCGGTCATGAGATCGTCCGGGTGCTGCCCGTCGCGATCAGCGTCCTGAAGACCTACGACCCGCCCGTCGACGCGCTGCAGGGCCACCGCGTCACCGCCGTGCACCGGTACGGCAAGTTCCTCGACCTGGAGACGGACGGCGGGCCCCGTCTCGTCACCCATCTGGCGCGGGCGGGCTGGCTGCACTGGAAGGACCCATTGCCCAGCGGTGTGCCCCGCCCCGGCAAGGGGCCGCTCGCCCTGCGCGTCGCGCTGGAGACCGGCGCCGGGTTCGACCTGACCGAGGCCGGCACCCAGAAGCGGCTCGCGGTGTACGTCGTCCGGGACCCGCAGGAGGTGCCCGGCGTCAGCCGGCTCGGCCCCGACCCGCTCGCGGACGACTTCGACGAGGCACGCTTCGCCGCCCTGCTGGAGGGCGAGCGCCGCCAGATCAAGGGCGCCCTGCGCGACCAGAGCCTCATCGCCGGGGTCGGCAACGCCTACAGCGACGAGATCCTGCACGCGGCGAAGATGTCACCGTTCAAGCTGGCGGCCTCGCTGACGCCCGAGGACGTCACCCGCCTGTACGAGGCGCTGCGCACCACGCTCTCCGAGGCGGTCGAACGCTCACGAGGGATCGCGGCCGGACGGCTGAAGGCGGAGAAGAAGACCGGCCTGCGCGTCCACGGCCGCACGGGTGAGCCCTGCCCGGTGTGCGGCGACACCATCCGCGAGGTGTCCTTCAGCGATTCCTCGCTCCAGTACTGCCCGACCTGCCAGACCGGCGGAAAACCCCTGGCGGACCGCCGCCTGTCCCGCCTCCTGAAGTAGCCCCCACCTCAGGTCAGGCTGCGTGTGGCCAGCCATGCGATGAAGGCGAGGACGGCCAGGACCAGGGCCGGGACGGCCAGCCAGCGCGCCAGGGAGGTGAGGGCCTTCGTGAGCGCGGTGGAGCCCTGCGTGTACCGCTCCGGCCGGGCCCGCAGGTCATGGCGTGCGACGGAGCTCAGGACGAGCGCGACGACGGCGGTGAGGACCGAGGCGACGAGCAACGGCACGGCGCCGGTCCCCTCGACGAACGAGCCCAGCGACCGCGAGTCCCCGGTACCGGCGTCGGCGAAGTCCCGTACGGCCCGCACCCCCGAGAGCGCGGCCGCGACAAAGGTGCCCACCCCGGCCAGGGCGGCCACCAACGCGCCTCCGCCCACCACGACGGCCCGCCGGGAGGGCGCCGGGGCGCGAGCCCTCTCCTGCCTCCGCGGCGCCCCCTCGGGCCTCCGCGGCGCCCCCTCCGGCCTCCGCGGCGCCCCCTCCGGCCTCCGCGGCGCCCCCTCCGGCCTCCGCGGCGCCTCCTCGGGCCGCGGACGGATGCCGGCCGGGGCGACCTGCGTCTCGGCGTTGTGACGATCAGTGCTGCCGGGGGGCCGGGTGTGCGGGGCGTCATCGGCCGGTCGGGGCCGTGTCTGGGGCGGGGTGTCGGGGGACGGGGCGAGCCGTGTCTCGTCGGCCGCGCGTGCGTGTGCCGCCTCCGGGCCGGCGGGTGGGGAGGGCGGCGCATCGGGGGACGGGATCACCCGGGTCTCGGCGGCCGGGTGCGCGGGGGCCTCGTGCGGGGCGTGGGCGGTGGACGGGACGCGCCGCTCATCAGGGGTCACCCCCGAATGGGCGGGTGCCGGGGCCGGGGCTGCCGTCGCCCGGGCGTGCCCCTGACCGGATGCCTCCGCGTCGTCCGGTGCCGCCGCCAGCTCCGCCTCGACGTGGACCACCGTCTCGTCGGCCACCCCCTTCAGCAGGATGTCCGCGCTCAGCCGGCCCTCGGCCGCCGGGTCGACGGTGATGTCCAGGCCGTCGTCGGTCTCCGTGAGCCGCAGCCAGGGTTCCGTCGGCTGGGCCACGAACGCGCGGGCGAGGGGCAGGCCTCCGAGGGTCACCGTCTTGTGCGGCACGGGCGCGTCCCGGAGCAGCCGGCCGAAGTCGAGGCGGCCGGTCGACGGCTGGAGCCGGATCTCCCGCAGATGGGCGCTCGCGGTGTCCGCGACCTGGCGCATGTCGTTGTGGGCGACGTCGAGGAGCGCCTGCCGCGCGCCCTCGGCGACGGGCAGGGTCTCGCTCTGCAGGCGGTAGCGCAGCTCGGCGACCGCGCCCAGCCGGGTGAAGTGGTTCTTGCTGTGCAGGGCGGTCCGCCAGGACGCCGGTATGGGCTCGGGCGCGATCTCGACCCGGCGCCGACGCCGGCTGTGCGCGAGGTGCAGCTCGCCCTGCATCTCGACGGTCTTGCCCGGCGTCTGGTGCGGGTTCTGCCCCCGCACCCGGTCGTAGACGTAGTCGTACAGGTCGTCCAGGGAGATCTCGCCGTCCGCGTCGAGGTCCGCCTCGCCGGTGTCGAGGCCCTGCACCACGGCCCCGGTGAACACCGAGGGCCGCGGTGCGGTGTCCTCGGTGAGGTCGCCGCCCTCGACGGCGTACTCCATGGAGCTGGACGCCGTGATGACGGCCCAGCCCCGCCCCCCGGCCGGCTTGTCCGTGGCGAAGGAGTCCAGGACGTTCACGTCTCCGGTGGACCGTACGCCGGACGAGCTCCGGGAGAACGCCCCGCCGTAGCAGCAGTCCAGGAACAGCACGGTCCGGCCCGCCCGGCTGCGGGACATGCACCGGCGTACGAACTGCGCGGGCACCGCGGTCGCCTCCAGCAGCAGCGGCTCGGTGTCGCTGGCGGCGAAGTACAGCTCGCCGGACTCGCTCTTGATCCCGTGGCAGGAGAAGTGCACCACCAGGGTGTCGTCGCGGCGCCGGTCGGAGAAGAAGTGCTCGATGCGCCGGCGCAGGACGTACGAGGGCTGGTTGCTGACGACGTCCACGTCGAAGTCGCCGATCTGGGGGTCGCCGAGGACCTCGGCGAGCGCGTCGGCGTCGTGTCCGGGCGCCTTGAGCTGCTTCAGGGCCCGGTCGTCGTACCGCTCGTTGGCGATGATCAGCGCGTGCCGGGTGTCCGTCATGGCCGGGCCTCCGTGGTGGCGGAGTGGCGCCGTACGAAGGCCTCGAGGGCCTGGGCGACCTGCTCGTCGGAGGCCTCCGAGATCTCCAGGACGTCGTCGTCCATGACCAGCCGCAGCGCCGGACGGCTCTGCGCGCGGGGGCCGCGCCGGACCCGGCCGAACCAGTCCCGCAGCACGGTGACCACCTGGTTCAGGGCGGTGACGGAGGTGCCGAGGGTGACGAGCAGGGCCCCGAGCTGGGCGGCGTCCACGGCCCGCGCGCCGGGCGGCGCCGGTCCGCCGGGGACGGCCGTCACCCGGTCCACGTCGAGCTGGAGCAGTTCCTCGCGCAGATAGCCGGTCAGCTCCGCCACCCGCTCGGGATCGGCTTCGTCGTCGCTGAGGTCGATGCGCACGGTGCGTTCCACCGGATCAGCCCCTTCGCGGTGTTCACAGCGAACGGTGGCTCCCCGTCCTTCTTACAGTTTCCGCTGCTCACAGGGGTGCGGCAACTGCACGCGCGGGGCACCGGGCTGACGGAACTTCACCGTTCAACCGGTGTCATCCGGCCTTCAGCGTCACCAGGTGTTCGCCGTCCGCCGTCCGTACCTCGTAGCGCGCGATCTCGTCGGCGTGCATCGCCGAGGCGCCCTTCATGGTGTTCTCGCGGGCGTCGTGGTGGGCGGCCGACCAGCTGGTCACCGTCTCCTCCGCGCCGTCACGGCCGACGGCGATCAGATGGCAGGCGCGCGGGCCGGCGCCGTCCTTCACCTTGAGCTCGACCTGGGTGCCGTAGACCTCGTTCTCCGTCCTGACCTGCGCCCACACGCCGGAGCGGGCGTCGGTGGCCTCGACGACCTGACGGGTGTGCTCCTCGCCGCTCGCCATGAGCGCGACGCCCGGTCCGACCAGCGCGATCACCACCGAGGCGGCCAGCGCGTACACGGTGCGCCGGCGCGCCGCGCGGTGCCGGACGGCCACCGCGTCGAGCAGCCGGTTCAGCATCTGCGGGCCGGGCTGCGCCATGGGGTGCACGAACCGCGGCGTCGACCGCCGGTACAGCATCAACTGGCGGGTG
Source organism: Streptomyces sp. RK62 (assembly GCF_018070255.1). NCBI lineage: Bacteria > Bacillati > Actinomycetota > Actinomycetes > Kitasatosporales > Streptomycetaceae > Streptomyces > Streptomyces sp. RK62. The sequence continues at coordinate 486,284 of NZ_JAGPYD010000001.1, forward strand.
ACGGGCCCGAACTCGGTCACGTGTGCCGTGCACTGCGGGCACTCCATGAGGTGGTCCTCGAAGCGGAACGCCTCCGCCTCGCTGAGCACGCCGAGCGCGTACGCGGCGACGTCGCGATGCCTCTCCAGGGACCTCATGCCGAATCCTCGTGCCGTTGGGTGTGGGGTGTGTTACTCCGTGCGCCCATTGGTACGCACCGGACGGCCGAAACACTCAAGCCACACGCAGAATCGCAACCAAGGGATTCGGAGCGGTCGGCGCCGAGGATTGGTCCCGGGGGAGAACTTCTCAGAAAAGGTGGATGGCCAGGTGTCCCAGGGGCAGTCCGAGCTGCCAGGCGGGCGTCCAGACCTTGGGTCCCTCGTCCTCGCCGGACACGCTGCCGCCCCCCGGCACCGCGTTCAGATCGGGTGCGAGCAGCTCGGTCTCCTGCAGCCAGCGCCAGGCCGCCTCGGCGAGCAGCAGATCGGGTGCGGGAGCGCCGGACTCGGCGGCCTGCGCCGCCAGCTCGGCCATCCGCTCACGCACCCAGTACTGCCACGGCTGGTCGTAGGCGGTCAGGGAGAGCCAGGTCTCCAGCTGGGTGACGACCCGGATGCCGGACAGCTCGCCCTCGGTGTCCGACAGGAAGATGGTCAGCGCCAGGGCGTCACGGCCGGCGCGGAACTCGAAGGACGTCGGTGGCATGAGGTCACCGGTGCGCAGCAGCTCGTCGGCGATGTACTCGGCGTACAACCACGCCATGGGGACGGTGAGTTCACCGCCGCCTGTGCCGTCCGTGCTCTCCTGACCTGTGTGCAGCATCCCTTCCTGCCTTCCTCCGGTGGGTGCGTCGCCCCACCCCGGGGTCGTGGGCCGTTGCCCTATCCGGAACACGGATGGGGACAGCCGATTACTCAACCGGGGTGTTCAGCAAGGCGCTTTACGGAGGTTTGACTCGGCCTTCGGTTTCACCGCAGGTCGGGCGCGTATCCCGGAAGCACCCTGCGCAGGGCGCGGAGCGCGTAGTAGGCGCGCGACTTCACCGTACCGGGCGGAATACCGAGGGTTTGCGCCGCTTCCGCCACACTCGCCCCCTGGAAGTACACGAGCACCAGGACGTCACGGTGCTCGCGAGTGAGAGTCTTCACAGCCTCGCGGACGTCGAGCACCTCGGCGGCCCGCTCGGCGTGGTCGGACATGACGCGGGCGTTCTCCAGGACCGCGTCGCCGACCTCGGCCGGCCGCGCCTGCCGCGCCCGTCGCGCGTCGATGGCGAGCCGCCGGGCGACGGTCATCAGCCAGGGTCGGACGGAGTCGAAGTCGTCGGCGCGCAGGGCCTCGGGATGCTGCCAGGCGCGCACCAGCGTCTCCTGCACCAGATCCTCGGCCCGCTGCCGGTCTCCGTCGCAGAGCCGGAGCAGAAGCGCGAAGAGGGGCCGGCCGTGCTCCCGCTGCAGTGCGGCGAGCTCGTGCTCGGCGGTCGTCCTGTTCGTGAGGGTCGTTCCGGCCGTCATGGCCGTATCGCAGCGCAGGCCCGCGACGGGGGACAGGGCGTGCGCACGGGCCTGCGGCGGACGGTCGATCGCGTCGGTGAACGGTGCGGTGAACGGTCCCTTCCGCCTGCGGCCGATGCGCGGACGGGCTAATCGGAGTGGCCGAATTGTTTGCGATGGTGTCCCGCTTCGTACCTATTTGATGCGTATATACGACCACAAGGGGTGAGCTGATGATCGCACGCAGTCGGCTTGTGGCCATCGCTGTCACAGCCGTCCTCGCCGCAGGCGCCGCCTGCCAGGCCCACAACCGCGAGGTCGCGGGCCGACCGGGCCCCTCCGCCGGTCCCCGCGGCTTCACGCTCGTCGCCACCGGCGACGTGCTGCCGCACACGCCCGTCATCGACCGCGCGCGCTTCGACGCCGGAGGCAAGGGGTACGACTTCCGTCCGATGCTCGCCGGGGTGAAGCCCGTCGTCTCCGCCGCCGACCTGGCGCTGTGTCACATGGAGACCGTCTACGGCGAGAACGGCGAGTACACCGGCTACCCCCTGTTCAAGTCACCGCCGGAGGTCGCCCGCGCTCTCGCCACCACCGGCTACGACGGCTGCTCCACGGCCTCCAACCACAGCCTGGACGACGGCGCCGCCGGCATCCTGCGCACACTGAACGCCCTCGACGAGGCGAAGGTGAAGCACGCCGGCACCGCCCGCTCCGAGGGCGAGTCCCGCACCGCGACCGTGTTCCGGGCAGGACCGGCCCGGGTCGCGCATCTGTCGTACACCTACGGGGTGAACGATCTGCCGCTGCCGGCCGGCCAGCCCTGGGCGGTGAACCTGATCGACAAGGAGAAGGTCGTCTCGGACGCCCGCGCCGCCCGGAAGGCCGGCGCCGACGTCGTCGTGGTGTCCCTGCACTGGGGCACCGAGTGGCAGGACGCCCCCGACGAGGAGCAGCTGACCCTGGCCCGCGACCTCACCGCCGCGCGCACCGGCGACCGCCCCGACATCGACCTGATCCTCGGCACCCACGCCCATGTCCCGCAGGCCTACGAGAAGGTCAACGGCACCTGGGTGGTCTATGGCATGGGCGACCAGATCGCCGGCCCGATGTACAACGACCAGGGCGTGCAGGACCCGCGCGGCAACGAGTCCACGCTCGGCCGGTTCACCTTCGAGCCGCCCGAGGAGAAGGGCGGTCGCTGGGAGGTGGCGAAGGCGGAGTTCCTCCCGCAGCTCTTCGACGTCGACGCCGGCCGCACGGTCGACCTCAACCGGGCCATCGCGGGCGGCGCGGACCTGCGGGGGGTGCGCGACCGCATCCGGGACGTCGTCCTCAGCCGGGGCGCGGCGGAGGACGGCCTGGAGATGGGGAAGTAGCCGGGGCGCGGCGAGGGACGGTCCGACGATGGGGAAGTGGCCGGGTCGGGTGGAGGGCGGCCCGGCCATGGCGGAGTGGCCCGGGTCAGCCGCCGTCGGCGCGCTCCATCAGCCGCAGCAGCTCGCCGAGCACCCGTACGCACGCCGTCACCTCGGCGTCCGTCAGCTCGCCGCCGGTCTCGCGCAGAGCCCGGTGCTCACGCGCGAGCACGGCCGTGATCGCCTCGCGGCCCGGGTCCGTGAGCCGGATGAGCGAGGAGCGCTGGTGGGCCGGGTTGGGGATGCTCTCCACCAGCCCCTGCGCGGCCGCCTCGTTCACGGTGCGCTGCAAGAACTGGCGGCTCACCGCCAGGGCGCGGCCCATCGAGGGGACCGTCAGCGGCCCCCGTTTGTGCAGCAGGTCCAGGACCGCCCGGACCGTGACGGACAGGCCCTCGACGGACTCGCCCTGCTCGACCTTGCGCTGGGTCAGCCGGTACAGCGGGCCCACCAGGTCGAAGACCTCGGTGAGCCGGTGGCCCAGCTCGTCGGGGGGAAGGGGCTTGCCGGTGTCGTTCACCCGCCCATCATGACACCTCGGTTGTCAAAATCGCGAGAAGATGACACCTTGGTTGTCATGACAGCTGCTGTGGAACCCAGCTTCTTCCCCTCGGCCGACGGCGACCTCGCCTACCTCGACACCGGCTCCGGCGACCCCGTCGTCCTGATCCACCCCGGATACGTCGACCACCGCGCCTTCGCCGATCAGATACCGGCACTCGCCGCCCACCACCGGGTGATCGCCCCCGACGTACGCGGCCACGGCCTCTCCGCCAACGCCACCAAGCCCTTCCGCTGGGCCGATGACCTCGCCGCCCTGCTGCGCCACCTCGGCACCGGCCCCGCGGTCCTCGTCGGCGTCTCCATGGGCGGCGTCGTCGCCACCGACACCGCGCTGGAACACCCGGACCTGGTCCGGGCCGTGGTCACCTGCGGCGCCGCCACCGGCGACTTCACCTACACGGACCCGTGGACGCGGGGCATCCAGGCCGAGTACGCGCGCACCCTCGGCGCCGGCGACATCGAGGGCTGGCTGACCGCCTTCCTGCGGGTGCTCCCCGGCGAACACCGCGACGCCTCCGACGTCGACCCCGAGATCGCCCGGCGGCTGCGCGAGATGGCCCTGCACACGATCTCCAAGCACACGCCGGACGAGAAGGACCGACTCGTCCCGGTCACCGGCTCCTGGGCCCGGCTGCCGAAGCTCGACGTCCCGCTCCTGGCCCTCAACGGCTCCCTGGAACCCGCCGACATGCTCGACGCCGCCGAACGGCTCGCACGGGCCGTCCCGCACGGCCGCACCGCCACCATCGACGGCGTCGGCCACTACCTCAACATGGAGAAGCCGGACGACTTCAACGCGATCGTCCTCGACTTCCTGCGCGCCCCCTGACAGCGGCCCGGCACGGCGGCTACGGCACGGCGGCCACGGGTGGCGCTACGGCACCACGGTCACCGGCCAGCGCCCGGCCTTGACCAGCCGTACCGCCACCGAGCCGACGATCCGGTGCCCGGCCTGCTCCGAGGCGCCCACCACCACGGCGTCCGCCTTCAGTTCGTCCGCCGCCTTCACCAGGCCGCCGTACGGGTCGCCGCGGAACGTGTGGAACTCCCAGCGCAGATCGAATATCCCCTTCACCCGCTCGGTCGCCTCCCGCAGATAGGCGATCAGCTCCTCGGCGATCTCGTCCGTCGTCTCCGCGACCGGCGCCCCGAGCGCGACCCCCGCCGTCACCACCGGCTGCACGTACACCAGGGCCAGCAGCGCCCGCTGCCGCCTGGCCAGCCCGGCCGCGTAGGCCGCGGCGCGCAGCGACGACTCCGAGCCGTCCACGCCGACCACGATGACCTTGGGACCGTCGGTGCCCCGCTCGAATTGGTGCGCGTGCTGTTCCGTCACGCCACGGAGGCTATCGGAAGCCCCCGCTCCGGCCGCCGGGCAGGCCGCTCGACGGGCGAGGAGCCCGCCGCGTTCCTAGAGTCGAAGAATGACTGCCACCGTGGAGACCGCCCGGGGGAAGGGCGCCACGGACTCGACGAGGCCCCCCGCACACCGGGTTCTCGGCAAGGTCCCGCAAGGCTTCGCGACCTTCTTCGGCGCCCTCGGCCTGTTCTGCGTACTGCTGGCCCTCATCCCGCCGCTGCGCACCGCGCTCCGCCCCGTCGTCCGCGCCCTCGACCAGAACATCGTCCCCGTCAGCGCCAACCTGGCCTACGCCGTCTTCCTCTTCCTGCTCGCCGCCGCCACCGCCGCCCGCAAGAAGGTCGCCTGGTGGCTGGTCGTCGTCTATCTGGGCCTGCTCGTCCTCAGCGACCTCATCGGCACGGTCGTCGGCGACTACGCCGACTCCGTCCCCTCCCTCGTCGTGTGCGCGCTCGCCCTGGCGCTGCTGATCGCCGCCCGCGGGGAGTTCTACGCCGAGTCCCGCCGCGCCGCCGTCCGCCGCGCCCTCGGCGTCCTCGTCGCCGGACTCGCCGTCGGCATCCTCATCGGCTGGGGCCTGGTCGAGCTGTTCCCTGGCACCCTCCCGCAGGGGCAGCGGCTCGCCTGGGCCGCCGACCGGGTCTGCGGCGGCCTCGTCTCCGGCACCAGCTACGACGGCCGGCCGCCCCGCCCCCTGTCCTTCGTGCTCGGCCTGTTCGGCGCGCTCGCCCTCCTCAACGCCGCCGCCACCCTGTTCCGTTCGCAGCGGATGGAGGCCGCCCTGCACGGCGACGAGGAGGAACGCATCCGCGCCCTGCTGCGGGCCTACGGCGACCAGGACTCCCTCGGCTACTTCGCCACCCGCCGCGACAAGGCCGTCGTCTTCTCGCCCAGCGGCAAGGCCGCCGTCACCTACCGCGTCGAGGCCGGCGTCTGCCTCGCCAGCGGGGACCCGGTCGGCGACCGGGAGGCCTGGCCGCACGCCATCGCCGCCTGGCAGGACCTCGCCCGCCGCTACGCCTGGGCGCCCGCCGTCATGGGCGCCTCCGAGGACGGCGCCACCGCCTACGCCCGCGCCGGACTCGGCGCCCTCCAGCTCGGCGACGAGGCGGTCCTGCGCGTCCAGGACTTCGACCTCGACGGCCGCGACATGCGCGTCACCCGGCAGGCCGTCCACCGCGTCCGGCGCACCGGCGCCCACTGCCGGGTCCGCCGCCACTCCACCCTGAGCGCCGCCGAGATGGCCGCCATCACCGGGAAGGCCGACGCCTGGCGGGACACCGAGACCGAACGCGGCTTCTCCATGGCCCTGGACCGGCTCGGCGACCCCGCCGACGGCGACTGCCTCCTCGTGGAGGCCCTCGACGAGGACGGCGACCTGATCGCGCTGCTCTCCTTCGTGCCCTGGGGCCGCGACGGCGTCTCCCTGGACCTCATGCGCCGCGACCGCCGCCGCGCACCCAACGGCGTCATGGAGTTCATGGTCGCCGAGCTGTGCGCGGCCGCCCCCAAGCTCGGCATCCGCCGGATCTCCCTGAACTTCGCCGTCTTCCGCTCCGTCTTCGAGGAGGGCGCCCGGATCGGCGCCGGACCCGTGCTGCGGATGTGGCGGCGCCTGCTGCTGCTCCTCTCCCGCTGGTGGCAGCTGGAGGCGCTGTACCGCTCCAACGCCAAGTACCGCCCCCAGTGGTACCCGCGCTTCCTCTGCTACGGCGAGGCCGCCTCCCTCGCCCGGATCGGCCTGGCCTCCGGGATCGCCGAGGGCTTCGTCTCCGTACCGTCGCTGCGCAAGCTGCACCGCAAGGGGCGCCCCCGGCACGAGCCCCGCCCGGCGACCACCGAAGGTCTGCCCTCGCTCGCGGCACTCGGTCTCGAAGGAGGGGACGAGGCCGCCGCGGCCGCGCCCGACGCCGGACTCCCCGAACAGGTCCGCGTCCGGCACCGCACCCTCGACCGGCTGCGCGCGGCGGGCGTCGACCCCTACCCCGTCGGCATCCCCGAGCGCACCCACGCCCTCGCCGACGTCCCGCCCGGCCAGCAGGTCACCGTCGCCGGCCGGGTCATGCTGGTACGCGACTTCGGCGGACTGGTCTTCGCCGTGCTGCGCGACTGGTCCGGCGACCACCAACTCGCCCTCACCCGGTCCGGGTCCGGCGCCGCCCTCGACCGCTTCACCGCCGACTGCGACATGGGCGACCTGATCAGCGCCACCGGCCGGGCCGGCGTCAGCGACAAGGGCGAACCCACCGTCTTCGTCACCTCCTGGCAGCTCATCGGCAAATGCCTGCGCCCGCTGCCCGACAAGCGCCGCGGCCTCGCCGACCCCGAGACCAAGGTCCGGATGCGCTACCTCGACCTGGTCTCCAGCCCCACCGCCCGCGACACCGTCCGCGCCCGCTCCACCGCCGTCCAGGCGCTGCGCCAGGGCCTGCTCGACCGTGGCTATCTGGAGGTCGAGACACCGGTCCTCCAGCAGATCCACGGCGGCGCCAACGCCCGCCCCTTCACCACCCACATCAACGCCTACGACCTCGACCTCTATCTGCGCATCGCGCCCGAGCTGTACCTGAAACGGCTCTGTGTCGGCGGCGTCGAGAAGGTCTTCGAGATGGGCCGCACCTTCCGCAACGAGGGCGTCGACTACAAGCACAACCCCGAGTTCACCATCCTGGAGGCCTACCAGGCGTACGCCGACTACGACGTGATGCTCGACCTCGTCCGCGACCTCATCCAGGGCTGCGCCCGCGCCGCCTTCGGCTCGGAGATCGCCCGCAAGGACGGCGAGGAGTACGACATCTCCGGGCGCTGGCCGGTCAAGACGGTGTACAGCGCGATCTCCGAGGTGCTCGGCGAGGAGATCGCCCCCGGCACCGAACTGCTCCGGCTGCACCGGCACTGCGACCGCGTCGGCGTGCCCTACACGGCCGACGACGGCCACGGCGACGTCGTCCTGGAGATGTACGAACGGCTGGTCGAGGAGAGGACACAGCTGCCCACCTTCTACAAGGACTTCCCGACCGACGTCTCCCCGCTCACCCGCCAGCACCGCGAGGATCCCCGGCTCGCCGAACGCTGGGACCTCGTCGCCTTCGGCACCGAACTCGGCACCGCCTACTCCGAACTCACCGACCCCGTCGAACAGCGCCGGCGCCTCACCGCCCAGTCGCTGCTCGCCGCCGGCGGCGACCCCGAGGCGATGGAGCTCGACGAGGAGTTCCTCGACGCCCTGGAGTACGCCATGCCGCCCACCGGAGGGCTCGGCATCGGCGTGGACCGGCTCGTCATGTTCCTCACCGGCCTCACGATCCGTGAGACCCTGCCCTTCCCGCTCGTCCGCCGCCGCTGACCGGGTCCGGGGTGTCTCATCCCAAAGGGCTCCGCCGCCCGGGTGCTTCGATGCCGCCGTCCCGGTGCCGCACTGGTGCGCCGGTCCGCGGCCGGGCGACCCATGAGTCATGACGAAGGATCAGCTGCCCCCGCGTCTGCTCACCCGCCGCCGTCTGCTCGTCGCCGGCGCCGCCGCCGTCTCGGCCGCCGGCACCGCCGGAGTTCTCGCGGCCGTCGCGGGCGACGACGACCCCGTCCGGGCCGCCGCCCCGGCCGCCGGCCCCCAGGCGCACCCCGCCCGGAAGCCGAACTCCTACCGCCTCCAGCCCCTCACCGGCTACGGCGCACCCCAGGCCGCGCCCCTCCGGCCCCTGGTACGGAGCGCGCCGCTGCTGCGGATGCCGGCACGCGGCCGCACCATGCTGCTGACCTTCGACGACGGCCCCGACCCCCGTTACACCCCGTACATCCTGGACACCCTGCGCGCCTACGACGTCCGGGCCACGTTCTTCGTGTGCGGCGAGATGGCCGACTACAACAAGGGCCTCGTGGCCCGCATGGCCGACGAGGGCCATGTCGTCGGCAACCACACCTGGTCGCACCCCCTGCTCACCCGGCTCGGCCGCCGCCGGATGCGCGCCGAGATGGAGCGCACCAGCGATGTCGTCGAGGAGGCCTGCGGCGAGCGCCCCGCCTGGTTCCGCGCCCCCTACGGCGCCTGGAACCGCACCGCCTTCCAGCTCGGCGCCGACCTGGGCATGGAACCGCTGGCGTGGACCGTGGACACCCTCGACTGGACCGAGCCGGGCACCCGTCGCATCGTCCACCGGGTCCGGGACGGCGCCGCCCCCGGCGTCGTGGTGCTCTCGCACGACGCCGGGGGCGACCGTTCGCAGAGCGTCGCCGCCCTGCGCGCCTATCTGCCGGCACTGCTGGACTCCGGGTACCACCTGACCGTCCCCGACCGGCGGCTCGTGTGACACCGCCGGTCCGCCGGCCGGCCCGGGCCGGGACCGCTCAGCGGACCCCGACCAGGCCGGCGAAGACGACCACGTTCCCGTCGTAGCCGGTCTGCTTGGAGAAGCCGCCGCCGCAGGTGATGACCCGCAGCTCGGCCGTGCCCTTCGAGGCGTACACCCGGTCGCCCGGGAAGTCGTTCTTCTCGAACACCTCGATGCCGTAGATCTGGAACACGGCCGTCTTGCCGTCCTCGCGGACGATCTCGACGCGCTTGCCCTTCTCCAGCGAGCCCAGCCCGTAGAACACCGCGGGCCCCTTCGTGTTGTCGACATGGCCGACGACCACGGCGGTGCCCTTCTCGCCCGGTGTCACGGAGCCGGTGAACCAGCCCGCCAGGTTCGGGTCCTCCGGCGGGGGCGCGGCGACCCAGCCGTCCGCGTCCAGGCCGACCGGGATGATCGGCGCGTCCACCCGGATGCCCGGGATCCGCACCTGGTTCGGCATGGCGTACGGCAGCGGCTTCACGGACTGCGCGAGCCGGCCGGGCAGCCGGTTGTCGGCCGCCGCCGCCGAGGCCGGCTGGGGCGGGCCGACGTCGAACTCCCCGGACCCGTTGCGGATCAGCGCGAGACCGGTCAGCAGCACCAGCGCTATCACGCCCCACGGCGCGCGCGTCCTGCGCCGCTCCTCCTCTTCCTGCTGCTCGGACCCAGACATCGGTACAACCCCTCTCGACCCGGCCGTCGCCGCGTCCTTCGCGCATACCGGAACGCTAAGTCCCGCGCGGCCGCCCGGCGACGGGGCAGAGACGAACGGGTGGCCCGGCGATTTTCGGTGCGCCATACGGGGTGCGGGCCCCCGGAAAATTCTGACGGTGCGTGACCTGCGGTGATCCACTGTGCGGGGCTGTCGCCCGGCGTGTCCCCTCACCAGGACGGACCAGCGCCGAAATGCGGCCCTGCGCACGGCAACTGAGGGTCTTTCTGGGAGGCGCTTTCTCGCCGATCGGACCGGGGACGGGACCCGGGGCGTCTTCCGCGGAGGATCACATGCGTACCACACGTACCCTGGCGGCCGCTGCCACCGCGGTCGTCGCTCTCGGCGTCGCCGCCCCGGCGGCCGTCGCGCGGGACGGCATGCCCGGCCCCAGCAACATCAGGGCGCTGCCCAGCGTCATCGCCCGCGGCGGACAGCTCACCATCACCGTCGACGGCTGCCACTCCGGCGGCACCGCGACCTCGGACGCGTTCCGGCCCACGACGCTGTCGCCCACCGGCGGCGGCACCGCCCGGGGCACCGCGACCGTCGACCACAAGGCCCGTCCGGGCTCGCACAGCATCACCGTCAACTGCGGTGGGCGGACCCTGACCAACCCGGCCGCCTTCACCGTCGTCGGCGGTGTCCGCGGCGGTCTCGGCGGCAGCTCGTCGACGGGCGCCACGCCCACCGACATGGCCATCGGCGGCGGGCTGATCGCCGCGGCCCTCGCGGGCGGCGGCCTGTTCTGGATGCGGCGCCGGGCGGAGAGGCAGATCTGACCGGCCACCCCCTCGACCGCCGTACGCACGTCCACAGACCTTCGCCCCGGCCCCCCACCAGAGGGGACCGGGGCGAAGGCCGTGACGGGGGAGCGGGGTCAGGCGTCGCTCTCGTCGGCGCGACGGCGGGAGAGGTGGTACGCGGTGCCGATCGCACCGGTGATCAGGGCGGCCCCCAGACCGATCTCCTTGAGGTCGAACCCGGCGAGGCTCCCGCCCGCACCGGCCTTGACCCCCTTGTCCGGGTGGTCCGGGTGGTCCGGGTGGTCCGGACGGTGATCAGGATCGGGCCGGCCGCCGGCGATCCGCAGGTCCGCGCTCTGCCAGAACGTGCCGCAGTAGAAGGACACCTCGTACACCGCGCCCCGCCTCGCGTCCCGGTCGACGGTGACCCTGGCGGTGGTCCGCCACCGGGGGATCACGACCGTGTCGAACACTCCGGAGGACACCGTCACGCTCTGGTCGCAGCCGTTGGCGTGCAGCCGCACCCGCCCGCCGGGCTCCACCGTGTCGGGCACCACCCTCGCCCAGAAGCCGGAACTGTCGCCGCTCGCGTGGGCGGCGGGCGCGGACGCGACGAGGGCGCTGACGCCCAGCAGTGCGGCCGACGCGACGCGTATCGCTCGCATGGTGTTCCTCCCGTCCCCGAGGCGCCGGACATGCGCCTCGATGTCCGGAACGCTAGGAACGGGCGCACACGCGCGCGATCGCTGTCGTACGAATGGGGCAACCGTGTGGGCCGGGCAGGGGAACGCGTTGCTGCGGCCGGGCGACGCTGCCGGTGCGGCGGCGTGCGTCCCCCGGCGTGCTGCGGGACGAGGGCGCGTCAGTCCCTCGCGTCCGGGAAGAGATCGAGGAACGGCTGTGCCGCGTCGGCCGCCCCGTGGTTGTACGGGGAGTCGAAGTCCCAGATCAGGAAGAGCAGGAAGGCGATCAGCGCGGAGAACAGCCCGGCGAGCACCAGTTCCCGTGGGGTGCGCCGGATCTGCAGGGCGAACACCATGCCGATGGTGACCACCGCCCCGGCCAGCAGCCCGAACCACACCACGCCCGGCATGGTCGCGCCGGTGGAGTCGCCGCGGGCGATCCGCGCCTGGTCGGCCGCCGTCACCTGGTCGACCAGCGGCTGGTAGGCCTGCGCCTCGAAGTCAGTCCGCGGTTCGTAGTCGGTGACGTCCTCACGGAGGCGCTGGAGCAGCGCGGTGCCGCGGTCGGTGAGGTCGCCGTCGTCCGCCATGGTCTTCCACTCGGTGGTGACGACGTGTCCGACATAGGCGTTGACATCGTCCCGAATGCGGTCGCGGATCTCGGGCGGGTAGACCCGGACCCGTTCCGAGATCTCGTGCAGCGCCACCGCCTCCGCCTGGACGTGGTCCTGGGCGGCGCTGCGGCCCTCCCAGACGCCCGCGATGGCCAAGCCCAGGACGATGGCGTAGACGACGCCGATCCACATCGTCATGTACTCGATGACGTCGGGGGTCTCGGAGGGGTCCTCGTCCTCGGGGGCCCTCCGGTGCCGCACGAGGGTGATGATCACCACCACACCGCAGGCGGCGAGCATCGCGAGGGTGAGAACAAGCCATTCCGGCAAGGGGATCCTCCAGAAGTCAGCGTGGGCGCAGGGCGGCGACCGCGGCGATGGCGGGAACCGCGATGAGCAGGACGAAGGTCAGAGGCGACGTGGCGCCGCTCGCCGCCTGCTGTCGCGGGGTGGCGCGGTGCGGCGGGTAGTGGACGCGGGTCGGGCTGGGCTCGGGCGCGGGCGGCGGGGGTTTCGGTTTCGGCTTCGGCGGCGCGGGAGCGGGCGCCGGAGGGGGTGTGGGCGTTGGGGTCGGTGGGGGCGCCGGCCGCGGGGGCGCGGGCCGGGGCGTCGGTTCCGGCTTGGGCGTCGGCTTGGGTGTCGGCTTCGGCTTGGGCTCGGGTTTCGGCTCGGGCGGAGGAGGCGGGGGCGGTGGCTCGGGCGTCGGTGTCGGCGTCGGCGTCGGAGTGGGGGTCGGTGTCGGCGGGGGGCACTGCGGCGGGGTCGGCCAGGTGAGGCTTCCGGCGACCGCCACCGCCTGGACGCCGCCGGGCCCGGTGTCGGCGTAGGCGCAGGCGTCGGCCACCGCCGTCCCGGCCGGCGCCGTCACCAGCAGCCAGGTCAGCGCCACCACGGGCAACAACCGTGCGGCAAGGGTGGATTGTCTGGGTTCGGGTCCGTGCACGACGAAGATCATGAGTCGCCGTCGACCGCCACACGCCGAGGAACGGAGGGATTGCCCCGAACGGGGGACGGGCGGCCCGACCGGGTTTCACAGGTTCCCGAAAGAATTTCGGCCGCTCGTTGAACACGGACGGGGTTCCGCTGCGTACTCCTCGTCGTGCGGCGGCGCAGCAGGGCGCTGCGACACCCTTGTGAGTCTGGGGAGTTGACGATGAAGACCTCGTGGCGGAGCGCCTCGCTCGCGGTGAGCGCCGTGGCGCTGCTGGCGCTGACGACGGCATGCGGCCAGGAGACCACCCCGCCGGCGAGTCAGAACGTGGGAGCCACGGCCGCCACGGGCGGCGGTTACGGTTCCGCGGGCACCGGCCTCGGCGGTGCCGACGCCGGCGCGCCCGGCCAGGAGGGCATCGGCGCGCAGACCTCCACCGCCGGTGAACTGTCCGTGTCCACCAACGCCGAGCTCGGCAAGGTGCTGACCGACAGCGGCGGTCTGACCCTCTACCGGTTCGACAAGGACACCGCCGACCCGGCCAAGTCCAACTGCGACGGCGAGTGCGCCAAGAAGTGGCCCCCGGTCCCCGCCGACGACGTCGAGGCCGGCGCCGGCATCGACAAGGCCCTCCTGGGCTCGGTCACCCGGTCCGACGGCACCAAGCAGCTCACCGTCGACGGCTGGCCGGCGTACCGCTTCGCCAAGGACATCAACGCCGGTGACGTCAACGGCCAGGGCGTCGGCGGCACCTGGTACGCGCTCGCCCCCGACGGCAAGAAGGCGCAGGGCGGCGCCGGTGCGCAGACCAGCGATCTGCCGGGCCTGTCCACCCGCAAGGACCCCAAGCTCGGTGAGATCGTCATAGACGGCAACGGGCACACGGTCTACCGCTTCATGAAGGACTCGCCCTGGCCGATGAAGACGGCCTGCACCGGCGAGTGCCTGAAGAAGTGGCCGGTCATCAAGCCGGTGGACGCCAAGGACACCAAGGGCATCGACCTGAAGGGCTCCGGTCCGCGCGGCCAGGGCTACGTCGTCTTCGACCGGCCCGACGGGATCAGGCAGCAGACCATCGACTGCGTGCCGATCTACACCTTCGCCGGCGACAAGAAGCCCGGCGACACCAACGGTCAGGGCGTCGGCGGCACCTGGTTCGCCATCCGCCCCGACGGCAAGCCGGTCGGCGCGTCGGAGAAGTGAGGATCAGACCTCCCCAGGGTTGATCCGCGCGCACGGCCCCGGTCCGCCCCCTGAAGCCCACCGCTCAGGGGGCGGACCCGTGTGCCGTGCTTCGGTCGTTTTCAGGGGAAGTGCGTGGGGCCCCGGCACGGCACGTGCCAGCGGCAGTGACCGGGAACGGATGGTCAATTTCCGTTTCTGCTCGCTCCATTGGCGGGCGATCAGTAGCCTCAGCTCGAACACCGGATCGCCTACGTGTTGGAGAAAAGATGGAGCGCCCCGCCTGGGCCCCCCGGAGCATCGACATCACGGTGCCCAGCGTCTCGCGCATCTACGACTTCTACCTGGGCGGGTCGTACAACTTCGAGGTCGACCGGGAAGCGGCCCGCAAGGCCATGGAGTTCATGCCGGGCCTGCCCAAGATCATGCAGGCCAACCGGGCGTTCATGCGGCGCGCGGTGCGCTTCGCCGTCGACGAGGGCATCACGCAGTTCCTCGACATCGGCTCCGGCATCCCGACGTTCGGCAACGTCCACGAGGTCGCCCAGGCGGCGAGTCCCGGAGCCCGCGTGGTCTACGTCGACCACGACCCGGTCGCCGTCGCCCACAGCGAGGCCGTCCTGGCCGGCAACGACGACACCGGAGTCGTCGCCGCGGACCTGCGCAAGCCCCAGGACATCCTGTCCAGTTCCGAGGTCGGGCGACTGATCGACCTGAACCGGCCGGTCGCGCTGCTTCTCGTTGCCATACTGCACTTCGTGGAGGACGAGGACGATCCGTACGGAGCGGTGGCCGAACTGCGCGACGCGCTCGCGCCCGGCAGCATGCTGGTGCTCACGCACGCCTCGTACGAGAACATCCCGCTGTCCCAGGAGCGGGCCAAGGGCACGGTCGACGTGTACGAGGACATCCGCAACCCGCTGATCATGCGTTCGCGCGACGGGATCGCGCGGTTCTTCGAGGGGTACGACATGGTGGAACCCGGACTGGTGCCGATGCCGCTCTGGCGCCCGGACACCGAACCGGAGGACGACGACCGATGGGCCCGTTCCGGGTTCGCCGGCGTGGGGCGTACGGCGTGAGCGCGGGGGCCGACGAGCCGGAGGACAGACTGCGCCGGTTCGCGACGATCTGGAGCCGGGCCGTCTTCCCGGTGACCTCGACGTCGTCGACCCGGCCGGAGTTCGAGGAACAACTGATGCCGCTCGCGCGGCGGTTGAGCGACGCCCTGCGGGCGCGTTCCTTCGACGCCGACGAGGGCAAGGCGGTCGGCGCCGCCCTGGTCGACGCGCACTGCACCGACCCGGAGGCGCTCAGCCGCTCACTGGACTGCGTCGACGCTTACCTGGTGCTCTACTGCGGCGGCGACGGCGACCAGGAGGACCTCAGGGCCCGCTCGGCACGGCTCCAGCACGCCATGGCCGCCGGATACGCCCAGGCGCTGCGCGCCCGCACCCTCGCCGAGCAGGAGGCGATCTCCGCGGCCGCCCTCAAGGCCCAGGGCGTCGTCGCGCAGGCCCTGCACGCCACCGAGGCCCGGTTCCGCGCGGTCTTCGAGGGCGCGGCCATAGGGATCGGCATCGCCGACCTGGACGGCAACATCCTCCAGGTGAACGGCGCGCTGCTGCGGATGTTCGGCGTCTCCGCGCAGTCCATGCAGTCCCGCAAGGTACGGGACTGGACCCACCCCGAGGACGCCCCGCAGACCTGGAAGCTCTACGAGGAACTCGTCCGCGGCGAACGCGAGCACTACCACCTCGAGAAGGCGTTCTACCGCCCCGACGGCACCGTCCTGTGGACCAACCTCACGGTCTCGCTGCTGCGAGACGCGGACGGCGCGCCCCAGTACCAGCTGGCCCTCATGGAGGACACCACCGAGCGCCGGCTGCTCAATCTGCGGCTGCGCTACGAGGCCACCCACGACGCCCTGACCGGTCTGCCCAACCGCACGTTCTTCTTCGAGCGCCTGGAGAAGGCGCTGGCCGCGGGCGAGGGCCAGCGGTTCGGCCTGTGCTACCTCGACCTGGACGGCTTCAAGACCGTCAACGACAGCCTCGGCCACGCGGCCGGCGACCGGCTGCTCGTCGAGGTCGCCGACCGGCTCCAGTCCTGCGCCACCGCGCCCGGCGAGATGGTCGCGCGGCTCGGCGGCGACGAGTTCGTGGCGCTCACGACCGGCCCCGGCACCGAACGCGAGGTCGACGAGCTCGCCGCCCGGATCATGAACGCCCTGCTCGCGCCGATCAGCGTCGACGGCCGGGAGCTGACCGTGCGCGGCAGCATCGGCATCGTCGAGGGCCCGGCCGGGGAGCGCAGCGCGGCGGAGGTGCTGCGCAGCGCCGACATCACCATGTACCGGGCCAAGTCGGCGGGCGGCAACCGCTTCGAACTGGCGGACCCGGAGGCCGACGCCCGCGCCATCACCCGGCACGGGCTGACCACGGCGCTGCCGACGGCCCTGGACCGGGGCGAGTTCTTCATCGAGTACCAGCCGCTGGTCCACCTCGGCGACGGCAGTGTGCGCGGCGCGGAGGCCCTGGTGCGCTGGCTGCATCCGCAGCACGGCATCCTCGGCCCGGACCGGTTCATCCCGCTCGCCGAGCACACCGGCCTGATCGTGCCGCTCGGCCGGTGGGTGCTGGAGCAGTCGGTCCGTCAGGCACGCGCCTGGCGGGAGCGGTACCACGACGACGGACCGCTCCGCATCAACGTCAATCTGTCGCCGTGCCAGCTCACCCACCCCGGACTGGTCCAGGACACCGTCGAGATCCTGGAGCGCGCGGGTGTGCAGCCCGACGCGCTCTGCCTGGAGGTCACCGAGTCGGCCCTCATCGGCGCCGACGACGCCCTGCTCAAGCCGCTGCGCCGGCTGGCCGAGATGGGCGTCGACATCGCCCTCGACGACTTCGGCACCGGCTACTCCAACCTCGCCAATCTGCGCCGGCTGCCGGTGAGCGTCCTCAAGCTGGACCGCTCGTTCACCCAGAGCATGCAGCGCTTCCCCGCCGACCCCGTCGACCTCAAGATCGTCGAGGGGATCGTGTCCTTGGCGCACAGCCTGGACCTCGCGGTGACGGTGGAGGGCGTGGAGACCGGCGCGCAGGCCGAGCAGCTGCGCATCCTGGGCTGCGACACCGCCCAGGGCTGGTACTACGCCCGCCCGGGCCCGCCGGACCGGCTGCACGAACTGGCGCTGGTCGACGCCACGGGGTGATCCGGCGCCGGTGCCGGTGCCGTTCCTGGCGCCGCGGGGCTGCCGGACGCCCGTCGGCCCGGCATCCCGCCGTCGTATAGCGTGAACGGGAAGAGGCGGACGGCGGCGCCGGGTCCGAGGAGGCCGCCGGAAAGGCGGGTCCGGCCATGCGCGACAGGCCGATCGATCTGGACCTGCGCAAGGTGCGCTACTTCGTGGCGGTGGCCGAGCGCCGGCACTTCGGGCAGGCGGCCGTCGCCCTGCACGTCACCCAGCCCGCCCTGTCCCGCCAGGTGCGCCAGCTGGAACACGAGCTGCGCGTCGAGCTGTTCACCCGCAGCACCCGCGAGGTCGCGCTCACCCCGGCCGGCGAGCAGTTCCTGCACGACGCCAAGGCGCTGCTCGCCGCGTCCGAGGCCGCCCAGGAACGGGCCCGCCGGATCGGCGCCGGATCCGACGCGCTGGTCGTCGGCTTCATGCTGGGCACGGACGTCGGCCCGGCGCTCAACGCGTTCTCCGGACGCTTCCCGCACGTCTCCGTCGAACTGGTGCGGCTGCGCTGGTGGAGCCAGGCGCGGACCCTGCTGGACGGCGGCGTCGACGTCGGGTTCGTCCGGCCGCCGCTGGAGACCGACGGCGTGGACCTCCTGCCGCTCTACACCGAACGCCTGAACGCCGTCCTGCCCGCCGGCCACCCCCGGGCGCGGGACGGCGAGATCGCCCTCGCGGACCTCGCCGGCGAACGGGTCCTGGAGTACGCCGAGGCGAGCGAGGCGTGGTCGGCCGTCTGGAACGCCGACCCCCGCCCCGACGGCACCCGGCCCGACCACGGCCCCGCCTTCCACGACATGGAGGAACTGCTGGGCTACGTCCGGGGCGGACGCGGGATCGCCTTCGTCCCCGGGTCCGCGGCGGCCGCGTTCCCCCGGTCCGACATCGCCTACGTGCCGGTCACCGGCGTACCACCCGGCCAGGTCGCACTGGCCTGGCCGACCCGGCGACGCTCACCCGTGGTGAGCGGTTTCGTGGAGACGGCCCGCGCCGCCGTCGCGGGCCGGCATCCGGCGTAGACCCGCGGCATCGCGGTCGCGGGCCGGCATCCCGCCGAGCCGTGCGGTGTGGTCATCGCGGGCACGTGCCGCCGGGCACGCACCCTGACCTGCGGCGATGCAACCTCGGCATCAATCCCGTCAGGACCGGCATTGGACGTCCCGGAGACGGGCCCCAAGACTCGGAAGGGCCGGGACCTCACCGGCGTCCTCCCTCCCGAACCCCCTTGGAGCCCGCCATGCGTGCTGCCGTAGCGACCGGCGCGAATCTCCCCCTCACCCTGGACGACCTCGACCTCCCGCACCCCGCCGCCGGTGAGGTCCTCGTCAAGGTCACCGCCTGCGGCGTCTGCTTCTCCGATCTGAGCCTGCTGCGCGGCCACTACCCCTTCGCCCGGTTCCCCGTGGTGCCCGGGCACGAGATCACCGGCGTCGTCACCGCCGTCGGGGAGGGCGTCACCTTCCCCGAGGTCGGCACGGCCGTCGGCGGACAGTTCCTGTACGACTCCTGCGGCCACTGCGACTACTGCGTGCGCGGCGACCAGATCCTGTGCCCGCGCAAGCGGGTCACCGGTGTGGTGGCCGACGGCGGTTACGCCGAGTACGTGCTGCTCAAGGCCGGGTTCGTCACCCCGCTGCCGGACGGCCTCGACCCGGTGGCCGCGGCCCCGCTGATGTGCGCCGGCCTCACCGCCTTCAACGGGCTGCGGCAGGCCGGGACCACCGCGAACTCGCGGGTCGCGGTCGTCGGTCTCGGCGGTGTGGGCGCCCTCGCCGTGCGCTACGCCGTCGCCATGGGCGCGAGCGTCGCCGTGATCGGCCGGTCCCGGCGCGGCGAGGACCAGGCGAAGGCGCTCGGCGCCGACCTGTTCGTCGCCACCGCCGACTCCGACCCGGCGGACGCCCTGAAGGCGTGGGGCGGCGCCGACGTCGTCCTCAACGCCGCCCCCTCCACGGAGGCGGCCGCCGCGACCCTCGGCGGCATCGCCCCCGACGGCACCCTGCTGCTGCTCGGCTACGGCCCCGAGCCGCTGACCCTGCCCACCCAGCCCATGATCCTCAACCGGCTGCACGTGGCCGCCTCGCCGTCCGGCTCCCCGCACGATCTGCGCGACACCCTGGCGTTCTCGGCGGCCCACGACATCCTCCCCGAGGTCACCCCGATCACCCTCGACCAGGCGCCGGGCGTCCTCGACGCGATGGCCGACGGCTCCGCCCACGGCCGCAGCGTGATCACCTTCGCCTGACCGGCCCCCCGTCCCAAGGAGTCAGCCATGCCGTACACCGTCCTCGTCACAGGCGCCTCCAGCGGTTTCGGTGCCCTGACCGCCCGCGCCCTCGCCGACGCCGGCCACACCGTGCATGCCGGGATCCGGCAGACCACCGGCCGCAACGCCCCGGCCGTCGCCGACGCCCGCGCCTACGCCGCACAGCACGGCGTCGACCTGCGCCCCCTCGAACTCGACGTGTCCAGCCAGGAGTCCGTGGACGCGGCCGTCGCCGAGGCCGGCCGGATCGATGTCGTCGTCCACAACGCCGGGCACATGGTCCTCGGCCCGACGGAGTCCTTCACCCCGGAGCAGATCGCCGAGATCTACGACACCAACGTCGTCTCCACCCAGCGCGTCAACCGGGCCGTGCTCCCGCAGATGCGCGAGCGCCGCGACGGGCTGCTGGTGTGGGTGGGCTCGTCCAGCACCTACGGCGGGACCCCGCCCTACCTCGGCCCCTACTTCGGCGCCAAGGCCGCCATGGACCACCTCGCCAAGAGCTACGCCGTCGAACTGAGCCGCTTCGGCATCGACACGGCCCTCGTGGTCCCCGGTTCCTTCACCTCCGGAACCAATCACTTCGCCCACGCCATGCACCCGTCGGACACGGCCACGGCCGAGGCCTACGACGCCCTGTACGGCGGGCTGATGGACGACGTCGGCAAGGCTCTCGCCGCACTGGCCCCGGCCGACGCCGACGTCCAGGACGTCGCCCGCGCCATCGTCCGCATCGTCGGCACACCCAAGGGCGAGCGGCCGTTCCGGACCACCATCGACCCGGCCGACGACGGCTCCCAGCGGGTCAGCGACGTCGCCGACACCGTCCGCGCCGAGTTCTACGCCCGCATCGGCATGCCGGACCTGCTGACCCCCCGCGTCTGACGCCCACCGCGAAGGCCGCGGCCGTTCGGGCGGCGGCCCGGCCTCACAAGGGGCAGCATGAGCGCATGGGGCATGCGGGTCCGATCGTGGGGCGGGAGCGGGAGATCGGCGAGCTGACGGCGTTCGTCGCCGCCGCCGAGGGGCGGGCGCTCGTGCTGCGTGGCGAGCCCGGGGTGGGCAAGAGCGCGCTGCTGGACGTGGCGGCGGAGCGGGCGGCCGACCTGGGGCAGCGCGTCGTCCGCGCCGCCGGAGTGGAGGCCGAGGCCGGACTGGCGTTCGCGGGGCTGCACCAGCTGCTGCATCCGCTGCTGGCCGACGCCGGCGCGCTCGAGCCGGCGACGCGGGCCGCGTTCGACATCGTCTTCGGGAGGAGCACGGGTGAGCCGCCGTCCGTGATGACCCTGGGCGTCGCCGTCCTGGATCTGCTGGCCCTGGCCTCCGGTGACGTACCGCTGCTGCTCGTGGCCGACGACGCGCACTGGCTGGATCCGCAGAGCGCGGAGGTGGCGCGGTTCATCGCCCGGCGGCTGTCCGGACACGCCGTGCACATGGCGGTCGGGACACGGGCCGACACACCGTCACCGTGGGACGGCGCCGGGCTTCCCGAACTCACCGTGCCCCCGTTGTCGGCCGAGGCCTCGGCACGGCTGCTGGACACCACCAGCCCCGGCCTGACCGCGCCGGTCCGCCGCCGGATCCTCGACGAGGCCAGCGGCAACCCCCTCGCCCTGCTGGAGCTGCCCGCCGCCGCGGGCCCCGCCGACGGGCCCGAACTTCCGCTGTCCCGGCGGCTGGAGCGGCTGTACGGCGACCGGATCGCCGGCCTCGGCCGGGCCGAGCGCGCGGAGCTGCTGCGGGCCGCGCTCGACGGCACCGGCGCACTGCCGGGCCGGGCCCGCCGCCCGCTGCGCGCCGTCGACGACGCCGTGGCACTCGGCCTGCTCACCACCGACGCCGGTACCGGCGACCTGGTCTTCCGCCACCCGCTCGTCCGCTCCGCCCTGCTGCAGTCCGCCACGCCCAACGAACGCCGGGCCGCCCACGCCGACCTGGCCCGGCTGCACCGCGGGGAACTCGAACGCCACGCCACCCACCTCGCGGCGGCCACCGTCGACCCGGACGAATCGGTCGCCGTCGTCCTGGAGCGCGCCGCCCGTTCCGCCACCGCGCGCGGCGGCTCGGCGGCCGCCCTCACCCTGCTGACCCGGGCCGCCGAGCTCAGTCCCACCGTGGCCGAGCGTTCCCGCCGCCTCGGCGAGGCCGCCTTCGTCGCCGCCCAGTCCGCGCTGCTGGACCAGGCGCGCGAACTGCGCGCGGCCTCCGACCAGCTGGCCGGCACGGACGCCTCACCGACCGCCGTGATCACGTACGCCTACAGCGTGCTCTACGAGGACGGCGACGTCCGCTCCGCCCACCGCAGGCTGGCCGCGGAACTGAGGGCGCTCCCGCCGGACGCCGACGACGGGATCCGCGCACGGCTGCTGAACCTGCTGCTCGGCGTCAGCATGTTCTCCGCCGACCCCGCCCTGTGGCGGGTGAGCGACGCGCTGACGGACCGGGACGGGGACCGCGTCGGCGGAGCCACCCCGCTCTACCGGGACGCCTGGGGCGACGTGGCCCGCACGGGGGCCGGGGCGCGCGAGCGGGTGCTGGCCGCGTTCGGCGAGCTCGGCGACGGCCAGCCGTGGGACGTGATGCGGCACGGCGTGGCCGCGTACTATCTGGACGCGCTCGCCGACCACCGGACGCTGGTACGCCGGGTCGCCGAACGCGAGACGGGCAGCGGCGCCGTCACCAACGCGATGACGCTGCTGCAGCTCGTCATGCTCGACCAGATCTCCAGCGGCGAGTGGGACGCCGCCGAGGAGACCGGCCGCCGCGGGCTCGCCCTCACCGTCACCCACGGCTACCGGCTGTTCGAGCACCAGTACCACGGCTTCCTCGGTCTGCTCGCGGCCTGGCGCGGGGACGGCGGCACCGCCCGCGCGGCCCTCGACCGCGTCGACCGCTGGGCCCGCCCGCGCGGCGTCGGCCACCTCACCCAGCTCGCCGAGGCGATCGGCGCGGCCCTGGGCCTGTCCACCGGCGACTACGAGAGCGCGTACACCTACGCGAGCGGCCTCACCGTCCCCGGCACCTTCACCCCGTACTCCCAGCAGGCCCTGCGCACCCTGCTGGACCTGGTGGAGGCCGCCGTGCACAGCGGACGCCACGACCAGGCCCGCCGGCACGCCCTCGCCGCCCGCGACCAGGGCCTCCCGGCCGTCTCCCCGCGCCTGGACCTCGTGACCACCGCGGCGCTGGCGATGACGGGCGACGACTCCGACGCCGGACCGCTGTTCGAGCGGGCGGTCACCCATCCGGGCGGGGCCGACTTCCCCTTCGAGCTGGCCCGGATCCGGCTGGAGCAGGGCATGTGGCTGCGCCGCGCCCGCGAACGCGTGGCGGCCCGGACGGCTCTCGGCCTGGCCGCCGACACCTTCGAACGGCTCGGTGCCACCCCCTGGCTGCACCGCGCCCGGGCCGAGCTGCGCGCCGCCGGGCTGCCCGGCGGGAGCGCCGCCACCGGCGCGGCCCTCACCCCCCAGGAGCGGCAGATCGCCGAACTCGCGGCGAGCGGCTTGAGCAACAAGCAGATAGGCGCCCGGCTCTACCTCTCCCCGCGCACGGTCGGCGCCCATCTCTACCGGGTCTTCCCCAAGCTCGGCATCTCCTCCCGCGCCTCCCTGCGGGACGCCCTCGAAGGGACCTGACCCCGTGCGCGCCGGGCCGCGGTCACCGACGACAGTCATTCGACTCAATCGGTCCGGGTGACCGTCGCGGCACGGTGGAGACAACGCACCGCCCCCGGCGGTTCCGACGTCCCAGGAGCCGGTCATGGCCACCTCGCGCATCCCCCTCGTCCTCATCCACGGACTGTGGCTGCATGCCTCGTCCTGGCAGCCCTGGGCCGACCTCGCGACCGGACGCGGGTACGCGCCGCTGGCCCCCGGCTGGCCGGGCGAGGCGGCCACCGTCGCGGAGGCGCGCCGGCACCCCGAGGCCGTCGCCGGGCTCGGCATCGACGACGTCACGGACCATTACGCCGGGATCATCCGCTCCCTCGACGCCTCGCCCGTGCTGATCGGCCACTCCTTCGGCGGGCTGATCGCGCAGAAGCTGCTCGGGAAGGGCCTGGCCCGGGCCGCGGTCGCCGTCGACCCGGCGCAGATCAAGGGCGTCAGGGCGCTTCCCCCGGCCCAGCTGCGGGCCGGCTTCCCGGTACTGGGCAACCCGGCGAACCGCAAGCGCTCGGTGTCCCTGACCCCGGCGCAGTTCCGCTTCGGCTTCGGCAACGCGCTGGAGCCGGCCGAGTCCGACGCCCTGCACGAGCGGTTCACCATCCCCTCGCCGGGGCGCCCCCTTTTCGAAGCCGCCTTCGCGGCCTTCACCCGGCACTCACCCGCCGAGGTCGCCACCCGTAACCCCGACCGGGGCCCGCTGCTGCTGATCTCCGGACAGGCCGACCACACCGTCCCGGACGTGGTGACCCGCTCCGCCTACAAGCTCTACGGCGACTCGCCGGCCGTCACCGAACTCAAGCAGTTCCCCGACCGCGGCCACTCGCTCACCGTGGACCACGGCTGGCGGGCCGTCGCCGAGTACGCGCTGGACTGGCTGGACCGGCAGGGCATCCAGGGCCACGACACCGCACACGCCTGACCTCATGTCCCCAGCGACATCGCACCCCCTCCCGCGACTTCGCATTCACGGCGACTTCGCATTCGCAGCACAGGAGTTGGACAGCATGAGCAGCGAACTGAACGGCAGGACCGCCGTCGTCACGGGTGCCAGCAAGGGCATCGGACTGGCGATCGTGGAGGCACTCGTCCAGGCCGGCGCCCACGTCGTGGCGGGGTCGCGTACGACCTCGGAACGGCTGAAGACCCTGGCCGAGGAGGGCTCGGTCACCTGGGTGCCGGTCGACCTCGCCGAGCCGGAGGCGGCCGGGGAACTCGTCGCCGCGGCGGGCGGACGCGTCGACGTCCTGGTCAACAACGTCGGCACGGCACCCGCCCGCACCGGCGGCTTCCTGTCGGTCGGCGACGAGGAGTGGCGGCGCACGATCGACCTCAACCTGCTGGCGGCCGTACGGGTCACCCGGGCCGCGCTGCCCGTGATGCTGGACGCCGGCGACGGCTCGGTGATCACGGTCGGCTCCGTCAACGCCACTCTCCCGGAGCCGCTGGTCATCGACTACAGCGCGGGCAAGGCCGCCCTGGTGGCGTTCTCCAAGGCGCTGTCGAAGGAGGTCGGCCCGAAGGGCGTCCGCGTCAACACCGTCAGCCCGGGCCCGGTCGAGACGGAGCTGTGGCTGGGCGGCGGGGGAGTGGCGCAGACGGTCTCGGACGCCGCGGGCATCACCCCGGACGACGTGGTCGCCCAGGCCTCGAAGTCCACGGTCACCGGCCGCTTCTCCCAGCCCGCGGAGATCGCCGACCTCGTGGTCTTCCTCGCCGGCGACCGCTCCCGCAACATCACCGGCAGCGATCTGATCATCGACGGAGGCTACATCCCCACGTGGTGAGGGGCGGGCGGGTGCGGGTCGCTCAGCGCTCCAGCAGCATCCGCTGCAGTTCGCGTGCGGCCCGGGGCGGGGCCACGTCGCTGCGGTGGGCCAGGGCGATCGTGCGGTGCAGGCCGGGCCGGGCCAGTGGGGTGACCCGTAGGCCCCGGCCCGAGCGCGCCGCCACCATGCGCGGGACGACGGCGAGGCCCAGCCCCGCCCGGACGAAGCCCAGGACGGCGTCCATCTCGCCGCCCTCGACCGCGAAGTCCGGTTCGAAGCCCTCGGCGCGGCACGCGGCCACCGTCAGCTCGCGCAGGTCGTAGCCGTGCCGGAACATCACGAGCCGTTCGCCCTCCAGGTCGGCGATGCGTACCGTGCGCCGGCCGGGGCCGCCGGGGGCGGGCGCCTCCGGTGAGGACACCACCACCAGGTCCTCGCGGAGCAGCTCCACCGTCGTCAGCGCGGGGGAGGGGGTCGGCAGGGGCAGCACGACGAGGGCGAGGTCGAGGGTGCCGCGCGCCAGCTCGCGCACCAGGTCGTGCGAACCGCCCTCCTCGATCAGCAGCCGGATGCCGGGGTAGCGGTCGTGGAAGGCGCGCAGCACGTCCGGGAGCAGACCCGTGCACAGGCTCGGCGTGGCCCCGAGCCTGACCCGGCCGCCGCGCAGCTGCACCAGCTCCTGCACCTCGTGCCGGGCGGTGTCGGCGTCGGCCAGGATGCGCCGGGCCAGCGGCAGCAGGGCCTCCCCGGCGTCCGTCAGCGTGATGTTGCCCCGCGCCCGCAGGAACAGGTCCGCGCCCAGCTCCCGCTCCAGCGCCTTGATCTGCTGCGACAGCGAGGGCTGCGCCACGTGCACGAGATCGGCGGCGCGGGTGAAGTGCCGGGTCTCGGCGACCGCCACGAAGTACTGGAGCTGCTGGAACTGCATCCAGTCATCATAGGTGACGGCTATCGAAACGAGGCGCACCATGTCTTGGACCGATCGGGCCGTTCGGCCCTAGCGTCCTAGGCATGGCTCTGGCAACGCGGACGGACCGACGGCCGTCCTTCGCGCGCACGGTGTGGGACTCGACCGTCGGCAAGAAGACCGTGATGGCGGTCAGCGGACTGATCATGCTGCTCTACCTGGTCGTCCATATGATCGGCAATCTGAAGATCTTCTTCGGCGCCGGCGACTTCAACCACTACGCGCACTGGCTGCGCACCGTCGGCGAGCCGTTCATGCACTACGAGTGGACGCTCTGGCTCGTCCGCGTGGTCCTGGTCGTCGCCGTCGTCGCCCACGCGGTCTCGGCGTACCAGCTCAGCCGCCGCGACATCAAGGCCCGCCCCACCCGCTATGTGCACAGGAAGCCGCGCGCCTCCTACGCCACCCGCACCATGCGCTGGGGCGGCGTCATCCTCGCGCTGTTCATCGTCTGGCACCTCCTGGACCTGACGACCGGCTCCGTGCACTCCGGCGGTTTCCAGGAGGGCCGCCCGTACCAGAACGTCGTGGACACCTTCTCCACCTGGTACGGCAACGTCATCTACATCGTGGCGATGCTCGCCGTCGGACTGCACGTCCGGCACGGCTTCTGGAGCGCCGCCCAGACCCTCGGCGCCGGCAGCCGCACCCGCGACCGCGCCCTGAAGGCCACGGCCAACGTCCTCGCGCTGCTGCTCACGGCCGGCTTCATCGCCGTACCCGTGGGCGTCATGACCGGAGTGGTGAGCTGAGAATGACCTACACCGACTACGCGACCGGCGAGCCCGTCGCCGACACCAAGGCCCCGGCCGGTCCGGTCAACGAGCGCTGGGACAAGCGCCGTTTCGAGGCCAGGCTGGTCAACCCCGCCAACCGGCGCAAGCACACCGTCATCGTCGTCGGCACCGGCCTCGCGGGCGGCTCCGCCGGCGCCACGCTCGCCGAACAGGGCTACCACGTCGTCCAGTTCTGCTACCAGGACTCCCCGCGCCGCGCCCACTCGATCGCCGCGCAGGGCGGCATCAACGCCGCGAAGAACTACCGCAACGACGGCGACTCCATCCACCGGCTCTTCTACGACACCGTCAAGGGCGGCGACTTCCGGGCCCGCGAGTCCAACGTGCACCGCCTCGCGCAGATCTCCGTGGAGATCATCGACCAGTGTGTGGCGCAGGGCGTGCCGTTCGCTCGTGAGTACGGCGGTCTGCTGGACACCCGCTCCTTCGGCGGCGTCCAGGTGTCGCGGACGTTCTACGCCCGCGGCCAGACGGGCCAGCAGCTCCTCCTCGGCGCCTACCAGGCGCTCAGCCGGCAGATCGCCGCGGGCAACATCGAGATGCACCCCCGTACCGAGATGCTCGACCTGATCGTCGTCGACGGACGGGCGCGCGGCATCGTCGCCCGCGACCTCATCACCGGGAAGATCAGCACCTACTTCGCGGACGCGGTCGTCCTGGCGAGCGGCGGCTACGGCAACGTCTTCTACCTGTCGACGAACGCCATGAACTCCAACGCCACCGCCGTCTGGCGGGCGCACCGGCGCGGCGCGTACTTCGCCAACCCCTGCTTCACGCAGATCCACCCCACCTGCATCCCGCGCACCGGCGACCACCAGTCCAAGCTGACGCTGATGAGCGAGTCGCTGCGCAACGACGGCCGTATCTGGGTGCCCAAGGCCAAGGGCGACACCCGTCCGCCGCACCAGATCCCCGAGGACGAGCGCGACTACTACCTGGAGCGCACCTACCCGTCCTTCGGCAATCTGGTCCCGCGTGACATCGCCTCCCGCGCCGCGAAGAACGTCTGCGACGAGGGCAGGGGAGTGGGCCCCGGCGGCCAGGGCGTCTACCTGGACTTCGCCGACGCGATCCAGCGCATGGGCCGCAAGGCCGTCGAGGCCAAGTACGGCAACCTCTTCGACATGTACCAGCGGATCACCGACGAGGATCCGTACCAGGTGCCCATGCGGATCTACCCCGCCGTGCACTACACGATGGGCGGCCTGTGGGTCGACTACGACCTCCAGACGACCATCCCCGGCCTGTTCGCGATCGGCGAGGCCAACTTCTCCGACCACGGCGCCAACCGCCTCGGCGCCTCCGCGCTGATGCAGGGCCTCGCCGACGGCTACTTCGTCCTGCCCGCCACCATCAACGACTACCTCGCCCGCAACCCCCACCACGAGCGGGTCACCGACGACCACCCCGCCGTCCAGGAGGTGCTGGCCGAGACCGAGGACCGGCTCAATCTGCTGCTCGCCGTGGACGGGGACCGCACCCCGGACTCCTTCCACCGTGAACTCGGTGAGCTGATGTGGGAGTTCTGCGGCATGGCCCGCACCGACTCCGGACTGCGCAAGGCCCTGGAACGCATCCCGCAGATCCGCGAGGAGTTCTGGCGCCGCATCAAGGTCCCCGGCACCGGCGAGGAGTTCAACCAGTCGCTGGAGAAGGCCAACCGCGTCGTCGACTACCTGGAGCTCGCCGAGCTGATGTGCCTCGACGCGCTGCACCGCACCGAGTCCTGCGGCGGCCACTTCCGCGAGGAGTCCCAGACCCGGGACGGCGAAGCGGCCCGGAAGGACGACGAGTTCGCCTATGCGGCCGCCTGGGAGTTCACCGGCACCGGCGAGGCTCCGACCCTGCACAAGGAAGACCTGGTCTTCGAGTACGTCCACCCCACCCAGCGGAGCTACGCATGAAGCTCACCCTGCGCGTCTGGCGGCAGAAGAACGCCGAAGCCGAAGGCGCCATGTCCACGTACGAGGTGGACGGCATCTCCTCCGACATGTCCTTCCTGGAGATGCTCGACACCCTCAACGAGGAGCTCATCCTCAAGGGCGAGGACCCCGTCGCCTTCGACCACGACTGCCGCGAGGGCATCTGCGGCGCCTGCTCGCTCGTCATCAACGGCGACGCGCACGGCCCCGAGCGCACCACCACCTGCCAGCTGCACATGAGGTCCTTCAAGGACGGCGACACCATCGACATCGAGCCGTGGCGGGCGTCGGCCTTCCCGGTGATCAAGGACCTCGTCGTCGACCGCACGGCGTTCGACCGGATCATCCAGGCCGGCGGCTACATCACCGCGCCGACCGGCGCGGCCCCCGAGGCGCACGCCACCCCCGTGCCCAAGCCGGACGCCGACTCCGCCTTCGAGCACGCCGAGTGCATCGGCTGCGGGGCGTGCGTGGCGGCCTGCCCCAACGGCGCGGCGATGCTGTTCACCTCCGCCAAGGTCAACCACCTCAAGGTGCTGCCGCAGGGCGCGCCCGAGCGCGAGACCCGCGTGCTCGACATGGTGGCGCAGATGGACGAGGAGGGCTTCGGCGGCTGCACCCTCACCGGCGAGTGCGCCACGGCCTGCCCCAAGGGCATCCCGCTGATGTCCATCACCAGCATGAACAAGGAGTGGCTGCGGGCCACCCGGAAGGCCAAGAGGTAACACCCTCGGGGCGCGGCCCCCTACGAGACGTTCGCCGAGCGGTGCGGACGGGCGGGACCGGGAGAGGTGCTCCTCCCGGTCCCGTCTGGTGTTCTCGTGGTCTGCGGGTCACCGGCCCGGATCGGCGAGCAGGTGACCCAGCGGGCCGAGGTCCAGGTTCAGATCCGCGCGCCGCAGCCCGTGCTGTTCGCACAGCTCGTCCATACGCTCGTCCAGCAGCATCAGCGCGGTCCCCAGCCGGTCCTCCTGCTCGGCGCTGAGCGTCCCCTCGTCGAACCGGCGCACCGCCTGCCGTTCCATCAGCTGCCGCAGGAGCTCCACCACGGTCAGGACCAGCGCCGCCAGATCGTTGGTGACCCGCTCGGGGTCGAGGTCCACGGCATGGGCGCGCGGCGCGGTCACAGCGGCCCGCTGTCCGGCCAGGGGGCGGGCACCCGCTCGCTCACCGACGCCAGCAGGGCGTGCAGGGAGATCCGCACCAACGGCACGTCGGCGATGGCCAGCACCAGGTCGCCGCTGACCACGACCCCGGTCGCCAGCACCCGGTCGAGCAGGTCGACCAGGGGCACCCCGACCGGCGCGTACGGCTCCGGCTCCTCCCACGGCACCGGCACACTCATGCGACCACCTCCACCGCGTCCGGTTCCGGCCGGGCGAAGGAGTACGGGATCCAGGGCCCCGACACGGTGACCTCCAGACCGGTGCCGGCGGCCTCGCGGGCCAGCCGGCCGACGGCCCGCGTGAACTCCTCGCGGCGGGCGTCGTCCACCAGATAGGCGGCGTTGAGCAGTTGCGGCACGTTCGTGCCGGTCAGCCGCTCGCTCTGCGGCCGGTGCCGGGTCGCGGCGACGGCGTACCGGCGCAGCTCCCGGTCGACGGCATGGGCCCGTGCCAGGGCCTGCTCGCGCGTCTCGCGTTCGGTCCGCCGCCGGGCGCTGGCCCGCCGCAGATACGACCGCCCGTCGGCCGCGCCCTCCCCGCCGGCGGCAGCCCCGGCCGTCGGGCCGTGCACCTTCACCGCCCACTCCGTGCGGTCGCGCAGCCGCTCCAGCAGGTCCCGCAGGGAAGCCCCCCGGGCGGTCACGGCCCGGACCGCGTTGCGGTCGTCGAGATACAGCGTCGCCATCGGGAGCGGTACGGCGGGACCCGCGCTCGCCGCCGCCTCCACGGCCCGGTGATGGGCGCGGGCGCAGCGCTCCAGCGCGTCCGGCCGGTTCAGCCGTTCCGCCAGCGCCTCCTCGCCGTACTCCGCCGCCGGCACGTCCTGCACGACCAGGTGGAACTCACCCGCGGCCAGGCTGCGCAGGGGGCCGCCGCCCTCGTGGCCCGGCGTCCGTCCGAGCACGTCGGGCGGCACCGGGGAGTCCGTCACGGCGAAGACGCAGAGGAGGGTGCGGGGTTCCGCCGTCGTCGCCCGGCCGGCCGGGAGCGTGCTCATCGGGTCACCTCCGTGGTGTCGGCGTCGGATTCCTCCAGGGCCTCCAGGCGGGCGCGCAGCCGGGCGTTCTCCTCGGCGAGGGCGTCCCGCGCGGCGCGCGAGGAAAGCGCCGGGTCCGTCTCCCACCAGTCGATGCCCGCCTTCTTCGCGGTCTCCACCGAGGCGATGAACAGGCGCAGCCGGATGGTCAGCAGCTCGATGTCGAGCAGGTCGATCTTGATGTCGCCCGCGATGACGATGCCCTTGTCCAGCACGCGCTCCAGCAGATCCGCGAGGCTTCCGCCGGACGGCCCGGCGGGCTGCGGATCGAAGTCCGTCGGCCAGGTGGACAGGTCGGTCACCGGGCGCCTCCGTGCGGCGGGAGCCCGCCGTGATGGACGGGGCCGCCGAGGCGCGCGAGCAGCCGTTCCTCCTCCGCCTCGAAGGCAGCCTCGTCGATGATCCCCTCGTCCAGGTCCCGGTTCAGCGCCGCCAGCCGGGCCTGCACCCAGCGCGGGTCGCACGCCTGGCGCTCGGCCTCCCGGCGCAACTGCTCGGCGACCCACAGCGTCCCGCGCAGGGGCGCCACGGGCAGCAGCAGGATCTCGGTCAGGAGTCCCACCGGGTCACCGCCCGGCCGGCGCGGACGGCGGGTCCACGAAGCTGTAGCAGGGCAGCGGGCCGGTGAGGCTGAGCGTCAGCCGGTCGCCGACGGCGCGGGCCCGCTCGGTCACGGCCTCCCGGAACCGCTGTTCGTCGGCGGCGCGGACCAGGAACGACGTGCTCAGCACCTGCTCGTCGTCGACCTGACCCTGCGCGGTGCGCACGGCGAGCGGGGACAGCAGGGCCAGCACCTCCCGGGCCGCGCCGCGGGCCTCCCGCGCGACCCCCTTCGCCAGTGCCTCGCCGAGCCGTACGTTCGCCTCGTAGCCGGGACGCTGCCGGGTCCGCCGGGCGAGCGTCCGCAGCGAGCCGTCCCGGCGTACGAGATCGGGGAAGTGCCCGGGCACCACGGCACCCTTCACGTTCATCTCGACGCAGCCCCGCACCCCGTCCAGCTGGGCCGTCAGATGGGCCCGGTGCGAGCTCAGCCGGTCGAGCAGTTCCTCCGGGCCGGCGCTGAGCACGGCGAACCGCATCGGCAGCACCGGGCCCCGCTCGGCGAGTTCCGTCAGCACCGCCTGGTGGGCCGTCAGGTCCCGGCGCCGGGCGCGCAGGGAGGCCGGCGCGTCCGAGACCGCCGCGCACAGCCCGGACCCGGCCAGCAGCCGCACCGGGGCGCCGCCCACCCCGGGGGTGCGCGGCGGACGGGCGCCCTCGGGGGCGATGCCGTAGACGTACAGCGTGCCGGTGGTCGTGGGGGCGGCGGTTGCCGTCACGGTCATTCCTCCTCGGCCGCGCGGCGCCTGGGCCGCGGGCGGTCGTCGTCACTGCGGCGCTTGCGGGCGGGCCGGCGGGCGGGTGCGGCCTCCGCCGCCTCCTCCGCCGCCTCTTCCTCGGGTGTCTCGTCCTCCGGGCTGAGCACGTCGCGCACCTTGTCGGTGAGGGAGCGGGCGGTGCGCTTGGCGCCGGCCTTGCCGATCGTCTTGGCGACCGGCCCGCCGAACAGCTCCGGCACGGTCTTGGAACGCGGGTCGCGCTCCAGGTCCAGGCGGTTGCAGGCCTCGGCGAAACGCAGATAGGTGTCGACGCTGGCGACGACGATACGGGCGTCGATCTTGAGGATCTCGATGCCGACCAGCGAGACGCGCACGAAGACGTCGATCACCATGCCGCGGTCGAGGATCAGCTCGAGTACGTCGTAGACGTTGCCGGCGCGGGGCGCGCAGACGATCTCGTCAGTGTGGACGGTCATGCGGGAGGTCCTTCCCGTCGAGCGGTCGTGCGCGCGGTCACTGGTCCTGGGCGCCGCGCCGGTACCGTGCGATCCGCCGGTACTGCTGCAGTTCGCCCCCCTGGTCCAGCTCCACCTGGTAGGTCGCGAGCAGACTGGTGGTGTCGGGGATGCGCGCCAGTTCGAGCACGTCGATGTCGACGACCCAGCCGCCGTCCTCACCGCGGCAGACGGCGGACACCCCTTCGAGGGGGTGCCCGATCAGCTCCGTGAGCGCCTCGGCGGCACTGCGGGCGGCCCCTCCGGCACCGCGCACGGTACGGCGGCGCGTGGCGGACGAGGCGGAACCCTTGCGGTGCTCGCCGGTTCCCGATTCGGTCATGGACCCACTCTCGCCAAGGCGGCCCGGACGCGCGCCCGGAGCTACGCCGTCCGGGCCCGCCGGTCCGGCGCGAGCCGTTCAGCCACCCCACATCCCGGCTCCCCGCACAGGACACACGCAGGTCAGCCGCGCTCGGGAGAACGGGGTCGGCGCACCGCGCGACACCGCGCGGCCGTCCCCGCCGCACCGGCCCCGTGACCAGGAGAGAGCCATGACCGGCGCTTCCACGCTCGCCCGTCCCCCGCAGCCCACGGCACCCACCCGCTACACCGTCCGGCTCGCCCGCGACGAGGAGGACGTCCGCGCCGCCCAGCGGTTGCGGCACGACGTCTTCGCCGGCGAGCTGGGGGCCTCGCTGTCCACCCCGCTGCCGGGGCTCGACATCGACGCCTTCGACGCCTACTGCGACCACCTGCTCGTCCACGAGGAGTCGTCCGGGCAGGTCGTGGGCACCTACCGGCTGCTGCCGCCCGAGCGGGCCGCCGTCGCCGGACGGCTCTACTCGGAGACCGAGTTCGACCTCACCGCGATCGACGCGATCCGCCCGGACCTGGTCGAGGTCGGCCGCTCCTGCGTCCACCCCGGCCACCGCGACGGCGCCGTGATCGGCCTGATCTGGGCGGGCATCGCCCGCTACATGGTGGACCGCGGCCACGAGTGGCTGGCGGGCTGCTGCTCGATCCCGCTCGCCGACGGCGGCACCCTCGCCGCCGCCACCTGGGACCGGGTCCGCACCCGGCACCTCGCCCCCGAGGAGCACCGTGTACGGCCGCTGCGGCCCTGGCGGCCGGTCGCCCCGGCACCCGCCCGGCGCGTCGAACTCCCCGCCCTCCTGCGCGGATACCTGCGCCTGGGCGCCCAGGTGTGCGGTGAACCCGCACACGACCCCGAGTTCGGGGTGGCCGACCTGTACGTGCTGCTGTCGATGCGCCGGATGGACCCGCGCTATCTGCGGCACTTCCTCTCCCTCGTCCCGGCATGACGACCCCGACGGGCGGAGCCGCCCCTGCCCACGCGCACGCCGCCGACACCGGGACCGTGTGGCGTCCGAGCGCCCCCTGCACCCCGCGCGTCTGCGTCGAGCCCGCGGCACGGACGCGGGCCCTGCCGTGGGCCGTTCTGCGGGTGACGGCCCTGCTGCTCCTGCTGGCCGCCGGCCTGACCGTGCGTCTGGCCACCGCGCCGCTCGGCGCCCGCGTGCCGCCGGGCCCCGTCCGCCACTGGTGCCGCTGGGTGGTCCGGGCCGCAGGCTTGCGGGTCCGGATCGACGGCGCGGCCACGACCGGCACCGGCGTGCTGATCGTCGCCCGGCACGTGTCGTGGCTGGACATCCCCCTGCTGGCCGCCGTCCGCCCGGCACGGA
This sequence comes from Streptomyces sp. RK62, assembly GCF_018070255.1. Taxonomy (NCBI): domain Bacteria; kingdom Bacillati; phylum Actinomycetota; class Actinomycetes; order Kitasatosporales; family Streptomycetaceae; genus Streptomyces; species Streptomyces sp. RK62. Next base: position 520,651 of record NZ_JAGPYD010000001.1, read on the forward strand.
TGCTCGCCAAGTCGGAGATCCGCTCCTGGCCGGTCGCCGGCCGGCTGGCCGTCCTCGGCGGTGCCCTGTTCATCGACCGGGACCGGATCCGCGCGCTGCACGGCACGGTCGCCCGGATCGCCGCGGCACTGCGCTCCGGCGCGGCGGTCGTCGTGTTCCCCGAGGGCAGCACCTGGTGCGGCCGGAGCGGTGGCCGCTTCCGCCGGGCCGCGTTCCAGGCCGCCCTGGACGCGGACGTCCCCGTCCTGCCCGTACGTCTGCGCTACCGGGTCACCGGCGGCCCGGCCGCCACGCTCCCGGCCTTCGTCGGCGACGACACACTGCTCGCCTCGGTCTGGCGGGTGGTCCGGGCCCGGGGTCTGAGCGCGGAGGTGGAGGTACGGGCGCCCCTCGTGCCGGGCGCCACGACCGACCGCCGCGCGCTGGCAGGGGCGGCCGAGAGGGCGGTGGGGACACCGGGGGACGCCGTCCTCGCCGGGGAGGCCGTCCCGGCGGGAGACGGGATGCCCCGCGTGGGAGTCACGGCATGACGCGCGCCAGATACGGCGCCGTGGCGCTGTCGGCCGTCGCCGCCACCTCCGCCGGGGTGCCCGCCGCCACGATCCGGCCGCCCGCGTCACCGCCGCCCGGACCCAGGTCGATGACCCAGTCGGCGCCCGCGACGACGGACATGTCGTGCTCGACCACGATCACGGTGTTCCCGGCGTCGACCAGGCCGTGCAGCTGACGCATCAGCACCTCGACGTCGGCCGGGTGCAGTCCGGTCGTCGGCTCGTCCAGGAGATACAGGGTGTGCCCGCGCCGACCGCGCTGCAGCTCGCTCGCCAGCTTGATGCGCTGCGCCTCGCCGCCGGACAGCTCGGTCGCGGGCTGGCCCAGCCGGAGATAGCCGAGCCCGACGTCCAGCAGCGTGGCCAGACTCCGGGCCACGGCCGGGGTGTCCGCGAAGAAGTCCGCGGCGGCCTCCACCGTCAGGTCCAGCACCTCGGCGACACTGCGCCCCCGGTACCGCACCTGAAGCGTCTCCGCGTTGTAGCGGGCGCCGCCGCACTCCGGGCACGGCGCGTACGTGCTCGGCAGGAACAGCAGCTCCACGCTGACGAACCCCTCGCCCTGACAGGTCTCGCAGCGCCCGCCCGCCACGTTGAAGGAGAACCGCCCGGCGCCGTACCCCCGCGCGCGGGCCTCGTCGGTGGCCGCGAACAGCTTGCGCACGACGTCGAACAGACCCGTATAGGTGGCGAGGTTGGAGCGCGGCGTACGGCCGATGGGCCGCTGGTCGACCGAGACGAGCCGGCCGACGCCCGGCAGCTCCTCGGTGATCTCGCCGATGAGCGTGGACTTGCCCGACCCCGACACACCGGTGACCGCGGTGAACACCCCGAGCGGGAACGCGGCCGTCACCTCGCGCAGATTGTGCCGGGTGACCGGCCCGACCGTGAGACGGCCCCGCGCCGCCCGCACCTCGCGCCTCGCCGCCGGGGCGTCGTCGAACAGGAACCGTGCCGTGGCCGAGTCGGCGACCGACGCCAGCTCGGCCACCGGCCCGCTGTGCAGCACCCGCCCGCCGTGCTCGCCGGCCCGCGGCCCCACGTCCACCAGCCAGTCCGCGCCCCGCATCACATCGAGGTGGTGCTCGACCACGAACACCGAGTTCCCGGACTCCTTCAGCCGGGCCAGCACCCGCAGCAGCGCCTCCGTGTCCGCCGGGTGCAGCCCCGCCGACGGCTCGTCGAGGACGTACACCACCCCGAACAGCCCGGACCGCAACTGCGTAGCCAGCCGCAGGCGTTGCAGCTCGCCCGCCGACAGGATGGGCGTGGCCCGGTCGAGGCTGAGATAGCCGAGGCCCAGCTCGAGCACGGGCGCGATCCTGGCCTTCAGATCGCCGGTCAGCACCCGCGCGGTCTCCGACCCACCGCCGTCCAGCGTCCGCGCCAGCTCGACCAGCGGCAGCGCGGCCAGCTCGGCGATCGTCCGGCCCGCGAAAGTGACCGCCAGCGCCTCCGGCCGCAGCCTGCTGCCCCCGCACGCCGGGCAGGGCGCGGCGGTCAGGAACCGCTCCGCCCTGGCCCGCAGCGTCGCGCTCCGCGAGTCCGCGAAGGTCTTCATGACATAGCGCCGGGCGCTCATGTACGTGCCCTGGTACGGGCGTTGGATGCGGTCGGCGTCGCGCACCGGGTGCACGGTGACGACCGGCTGCTCGTCGGTGAACAGGATCCATTGCCGCTGCTCGGCCGGCAGCTCCCGCCACGGCCGGTCCACGTCGTAGCCCAGCGCGTCGAGGATGTCGCGCAGGTTCTTGCCCTGCCACGCCCCCGGCCACGCGGCGATCGCGCCCTCCCGGATCGACAGCGACGGGTCGGGCACCAGCGACTCCTCGGTCGTCCGGTGCACCCGGCCCAGCCCATGGCACTCCGGGCACGCCCCGGCCGCGGTGTTCGGCGAGAAGGAGTCCGAGTCGAGCCGCTCCGCGCCCGGCGGATAGTCGCCGGCCCGGGAGTACAGCATCCGCAGGGAGTTGGAGAGGTTGGTGACCGTGCCGACGGAGGACCGCGACGTCGGCGCGGAGCGGCGCTGCTGGAGCGAGACGGCGGGCGGCAGCCCGGTGATCTCCCCGACCTTCGGCGCGCCGACCTGGTGGATCAGCCGGCGGGCGTACGGGGCGACCGACTCGAAGTAGCGGCGCTGCGCCTCGGCGTAGATCGTGCCGAAGGCCAGCGACGACTTCCCGGAGCCGGACACCCCCGTGAACACGGCCAGCACATCGCGCGGGATGTCGACGTCCACCCCCTGGAGGTTGTGCTCGCGGGCGCCGCGGACGCGGACGTAGGGGTCGTGCGGGGAGTGCATGGGGCGGTGCTCCGGGAGAAGGGCGAGGACAGGGCTCCTCAGCCTAAAGGGCTGTCCCGTACCTCCCGGCGGGCGCGCGACGACAGCTACGGCACCTCGCCGCGTTGTCGGGCCGTCCGCATACATCCAGTATGCGGACGGCCCTCCGCCTTGCGATGCACCGCATCTGACGCCGCGCGCTGATCCACCGGGAATTACGGGACAGCCCTTGGGCAACCCGTCACGCGTGGACGATCCGGGCGAGCCGCCGGTAGGAGTCCACCAGCGCCTCCCGGTCGTACGTGCTCGTCGTCACCAGCACCTCCTGGGCGCCGGTCTCCTTCAGCAGCGTCTCCAGCTCGTGCGCGACCTGCTCCTCGGTGCCCGCCACATGCCCGGTGAGCCCCCGCTCGTAGAACTCGCGCTCCCGGCCGGACAGGGACAGCGCCTCCACGCGCTCGGCGGGCGGCAGCGGCGGGAAGGTGCCGTGCGTCCGGGAGTACGCCATCGACCACGCCTCCGGCACGAGCAGCCGGCGCGCCTCCTCGGGCGTCGCGGCCACCGCCACGGTGCCGGAGATGACCACGTACGGCTCAGACGCCCACTGCGACGGCCGGAACCGCTCCCGGTACCGGTCGACGCCGCGCCGCATCCGCTCCCGGTCGCGCAGATCACCGATCACCATCGGCAGCCCGGCGCGAGCCGCGATGTCCGCGCCCTCGCCCATGGCCAGCACGAACGGCGGCACCGTCAGACCCTCCGGCGGCCGGGCGTGCACCCCCGTCGGCGAGGTCCCGCGGAACCAGCCCAGCAGCTCCTCCAGCTGGCCCGCGAAGTCCTCGGCGTCCTCCTTGTCCCGGCCGAGCGCCTTGCGCACCCCGCCGGTGAAGCCCACCGAACGGCCCAGTCCCATGTCGATACGCCCCGGGAACAGCGACTCCAGCACACCGAACTGCTCGGCCACCACGAGCGGCCGGTGGTTCGGCAGCATCACCCCGCCGGTGCCGACCCGGATCGTGCGCGTCGCCCCGGCCACGGCGGCGGCCAGCACCGTCGGCGCCGAGCCCGCGACCCCGGGCACCCCGTGGTGCTCCGACACCCAGAAACGATGGAAGCCGAGCTCCTCGGCCACCCGCGCCAGCGCCACGGTGTCCCGCAGCGCCTCCGGGGCCGTGTGGCCCTCCCGGGTGCGGGAACGGTCGAGGACGGAGAAACGGGTCGAGGCGATCACGGAGCTCATACGAGGTTCAACACACGCCGGCGCCGGAGATTCCTGCCGGGCGGCACCGTGTCACACCCGGACCGTACGCTGTCGGACGTGACCGACAGCAGCCGACGTCCGCTCGCCGTGTTCGACCTGGACAACACCCTCGCCGACACCGGCCACCGCCAGCACTTCCTGGAGCGCAAGCCCCGCGACTGGGACGGCTTCTTCGCCGCCGCGCCCCAGGACCCGCCGCTCGAGGAGGGCATCGTGCTGGCCCGGGAGAGCGCGAAGGAGTGCGAGATCGTCTACCTGACCGGCCGGCCCGCCCGCTGCCGGCGCGACACGCTCGACTGGCTCGCCGCACACGGCCTGCCCGACGGGGACCTGCACATGCGCCGCGACGACGACCGCAGGCCCGCCCGGCGCACCAAGCTGGAGATCCTGCGCCGTCTCGCCCGCACCCGGGAGATCCGGGTCCTGGTGGACGACGACGAGCTGGTGTGCGAGGACGCCCGGCGGGCCGGCTTCAGGGTGGTGCTCGCCCGCTGGACGGCGCCGTCCACCACCCTGGAGGAGGCACAGGAGCGCGAGGGACGCACCTGAGAGCAGATGCCTCCTACTCGGACTCCTCCAGGCGGAAGCCGACCTTCATCGTCACCTGCCAGTGCGCGATGTCACCGTCGTCGAGCTGGCCGCGTACGTCGGTCACCTCGAACCAGTCCAGGTTCCGCAGGGTCTGTGAGGCCCGCGCGATGCCGTTGCGGATGGCCTGGTCCACGCCGTCGGGCGAGGTGCCGACGATGTCCGTGACCCGGTAGGTGTGGTTCGACATGTGGGTGCTCCTCTCACACGCGTCACTCCACCGTGCCCCACCGCGGGGCATCGCGCGAGCCGTCCGTCACAGGGGTGTGCTGAGCGAGAGCGCGAACCGGCCCGCGGCGTCCGTCCACCAGTGGGTCAGTTCGAGCCCGGCCGCCGTCAGTTCCGCGCGCACCCCGTCCCGGCGGAACTTCGCCGACACCTCGGTGCGCATCTCCTCGCCCGCCGCGAAGTCCACGGCGAGGTCCAGCGCGGGCACCTTCACGGTCTGCGCGGTCCGGGCGCGCAGCCGCATCTCGATCCACTCCTGACGGGGGTCCCACACCGCCACGTGGTCGAAGGCGCCGGGGTCGAAGTCGGCGCCCAGCTCACGGTTGATCACGGTGAGGACGTTCTTGTTGAAGGCGGCCGTCACCCCGGCCGCGTCGTCGTAGGCGTCGACCAGGACCCGTTCGTCCTTGACCAGGTCGGTGCCGAGCAGCAGCGCGTCCCCGGGGGACAGCAGCGTCCGTACGGAGGCGAGGAACGCGGCGCGCTCCGGTGGCAGGAGGTTGCCGATGGTGCCGCCGAGGAACGCCACCAGACGGGGACCCGGTGTGTCGGGCAGGTCCAGGCCGGCCGTGAAGTCGGCGATCAGGGCGTGCACCTCCAGCCCCGGCCGCTCCTCGACGAGGGCCTGCCCGGCCTGGGTGAGGGCGCTCTCGCTGACGTCGACGGGGACGTACGTGCGCAGGCCGGTCAGGGCGTCGATCAGATAGCGGGTCTTCTCCGAGGAGCCGGAGCCCAGCTCGACCAGGGTGCGGGCGCCGGTGGCGGCGGCGATCTCACCGGCCCGGCCGGTCAGGATCTCCCGCTCGGCGCGCGTCGGGTAGTACTCGGGCAACTCGGTGATCTTCTCGAAGAGTTCGCTGCCCTGGGCGTCGTAGAACCACTTCGGCGGCAGGGCCTTGGGGGTGCTGGTCAGGCCCGCGAGGACGTCGGCGCGCAGCGCGGCCGAGGTGGCGTCCTCGGGGAGGGTGCGGGTGATACGGAACGGGCTCACGTGCGGGGCTCCTTGCGTGGTGCGGGGGCCGGGGCGGCGCTGGGTTCCTTGAGCGGGGTGAGGAGGACGTCGGTGCGGCTCGCGGCGAGCAGGGTGCGGTCGGGGACCTCCTGCCAGTGCGGGTCGTCGTCGTAGGGCTCGGAGGCCACGACGGTGCCGCCGCCGCTCCGGCGCAGATACCAGAGGGTGTCGCCCCAGGTGGTCGCGGTGATGGTCGCGCCGTCGGTGAGGAGCAGGTTGAGCCGGGAGCCGGGGGCCGCCTCGGCGACCTCCAGGACCGTGTCGGCCAGCGCCTGCCCCTGGTCGTCGCCGTCGCGCAGCCGGGCCAGAACCAGCGCCCAGACGAACGCCGAGTCGTTGCGGGCCTCCATGGACAGCAGCTCCACGGCGGGCAGCGTCGGCGTCAGGGGCGCGAGCGAGCCGGGCCACCCCTTCACGGCGCCGTTGTGGCTGAACAGCCAGGCGCCGGCGGCGAACGGGGCCGCCGCGGCCTCCTGGTCGGCGCCAGGAACTGTGGCGTCCCGTACGGCGGCGAGCAGCGCTGTGCTGCGCACGACCCGGGCGAGGTCCGCGAACGACGGGTCCGCCCACATCGGCCCGGCGCGCCGGTACCGGGCCGGCACCGGGTCCTCCTCGGCGTACCAGCCGACCCCGAAACCGTCGGCGTTGACGGTGCCGTACCGCTGGTGCCGGGGTGCCCAGGCCTGCCGGTACAGGCCGTGCGGGGGCTCCACGAGGAGCCGGCCGAGCGGCTCCCCGGGGCCCACGTAGGCGAGGTGACGGCACATCAGGCGCCCTCGGCGGAACGGGCGGTGCGGAAACCGGAGAAGATCTGCCGGCGGATCGGGTAGTCCCAGTTGCGGAAGGTGCCCCGGCAGGCCACCTCGTCCACCGCGAACGAACCGCCGCGCAGCACCTTGTACTCCGGCCCGAAGAACACCTCCGAGTACTCCTTGTACGGGAACACCTGGAAGCCGGGGTACGGCAGGAAGTCGCTCGCCGTCCACTCCCACACGTCACCGATCAACTGCCGTACGCCGAGCGGCGACTCGCCCTCCGGGTAGCTGCCCGCCGGGGCGGGCCGCAGATGGCGCTGGCCCAGGTTGGCGTGCCGGGGGTCCGGGTCGGCGTCGCCCCACGGGTAGCGGGTCGAGCGGCCGGACACCGGGTCGTGCCGGGCGGCCTTCTCCCACTCCGCCTCGGTGGGCAGCCGCCGTCCGGCCCAGCGGGCGTAGGCGTCGGCCTCGAACCAGGAGACGTGCAGCACCGGTTCGTCGGGCGGCACCACCTCGGTGACGCCGAAGCGCCGCCGCAGCCAATGCCCGCCGTCCCGGTGCCAGAACAGGGGTGCGTGGATGCCATGTTGGCGGATGTGCGCCCAGCCGTCCGGTGTCCACCAGCGTTCGTCGTCGTAGCCGCCGTCGTCGATGAACGCCCGGTAGGCGCCGTTCGTCACGGGGGTCGTGTCGATCCAGTAGGGGGCCACCTCGCGCCGGTGCGCGGGGCGTTCGTTGTCCAGCGCCCAGGGCTCGGTGGAGGTGCCCATGGTGAACGGGCCGCCGGGGACCAGGACTTCGGACGGCCCGGTGAACGGGGGCGCCGGGTCCGGGTCGGGGGCGGTGAGGGCCTGCGGGCCTATGCGGAGCTGATGCGTGATCAGCATGGTCTCGTCGTGCTGCTGTTCGTGCTGCGCGATCATCCCGAACGCGAAGCCGGCCTCGGTCAGCCGCGTCCCGTGGAACGCGGTGCCCTCCAGCAGGTCAAGGACCCGGCCGCGCACCTCGGAGGCGTAGGCGCGGGCCTCGGCCGGTGCGAGCAGCGGCAGCGAGGGGCGCTCGGAGCGCGGGTGCTCGAAGGCGTCGTAGAGGCCGTCGATCTCGGGGCGCATCGCGTCCCGTCCGGCGACCGCCCGGAGCAGCCACTGCTCCTCCTGGTTGCCGATGTGGGCGAGGTCCCACACCAGCGGGGACATCAGCGGCGAGTGCTGGGCGGTCAGGTCCGGTTCGTCGACGCAGCTGGTCAGCAGGGTCGTCCGGGCACGGGCCGTGGTCAGGGTGGTCAGGGCCCGCTCGCGGAGCGTCTCGGCGTCGAGGGCGGGGTCGGTCATGGGGTGTCCTTCCCGTGCGGGGTCCCCGCGTGCGAGCGGGGCCGGGAGCGGGGGTGGTCCGTGCCGTGGTGCCGGTCCAGCAGGTCGTCGGCGGGGCAGCGGCCCCGTGCGACGTAGCGGTCGAGGTAGTCCGCCACCGCGTCCGTGATCTCGGTGCCGGCGCCGAGCCGGGGCAGGGCCTCCAGGGCCGCCGTGAAGCAGAGCACCGCCACCTCGTGGAGCTCCGGGTCGGCCAGGCCCGAGCGGGCCGCACGGGCCCACAGCGGGTTGTGCGGCGCGGGCCGCGACAGGGCCCGCTCGGCGAGCGGCTTCACGGCCCGGTAGGCGGTCTCGGCCGCCTCCGGATCGTCGAAGAGCGCTGCGGTCACGGCGAGCGGCACGATCCAGCCGTCGTCGCCGGGCTGTGCGTCGATCATGCGCAGCTCCAGATGGCCACGCGGTCTGACCGGCGGGAACAGCGTCGTCAGGTGGTAGTCGAGGTCCTCCCGGGTGGGCGGCCTCGGCGCGCCCGAGCGGGTCCACTCACGGAAGGACAGCCCCTCGGGCACCTCCCACGGACCGTCCTCGCGGCGTACGCACATCACGGGCGCGTCCAGCACGTGCCGTGCCCATCCGGCGCGCGGGTCGCCGTTCAGCGGGGGCGCGCCCGCGCGGTCCGGGCCGATGTCCATCCAGAACCGCTGCCGGGTGGAGAGCCAGCCGGTCGGTTCCCGCCCGGCGAGCGGGGAGTTGGCGAACGCGGCGACGAGGACCGCGCCCAGCTGGTGGGCGAGCCACCAGCGCCGGCCGTGGCCCAAGGGGCCGGGCTCCTCGTACCCGGCGTCCAGGCAGACCTGTACGGAGGCCGAGGTGCACATCATGGCGCGGCCGGCCGGACCCCCGCGGTCCAGGACCTTCTCCATGGCGTCGTAGCGCGGCTCGCGCAGGAACCGGCGCGGGGGGTGCCAGGGGTCGGTGCCGAGTCCGGCGAGGCCGAGTCCCAGTCCGCGCAGTACAGTGCGGACGGCGGCCAGATCGGCGGAGACCAGGCCGACGCACTCGGTGAGCGAGCCGGCGGGGGGTGAGCTCAGCTCCAGCTGCCCGCCGGGCTCCACGGTGAGAGCCGAGCTCAGGGGCAGGGAGCGTACTGCGGCGTAGGCCGCCTCGAGTCGTTCCGGTGTCACGGGGAGCCGCGGGTCGCGCAGCTCATGAACTATCCATTCCACTTCCACCCCGAGCGTGCGGGGCGGGCCAGTCTTGAAGCAGATGCCCCGGACCAGGGCCTCCACTTCGGCTTCGGTGACCGCGGCGCGGGAGCGCTCCGTACAGCCACTGACCGAGTCGGACATATCGGGATCCTCCTGAGAGTCCACGATGCCACCGGCCCACGGATCTCGCGGGCCGGGGCGGCACACTCGTCCCACCCAAGACGTTCACGACGACTCGCACAAGAGTGCGTACTCGGCGTGTTCCGGGTCCGTAATCTCCGTTTCTCCGGTGTGGGCAGCGGGTTTCCCGGCCGTCGCCGACGTGCTTCGGCCCGCCGAAATTCCTGTTGCGGCGCAGTCCCAGCATCGCCCAGGATGCTCACGTGAGCACGACGGGGGAGAGCACGAGCGGCCCGCGCGGTCGCGGGTTCATGGCGCGCACGGGGGTGGCGCCATGAGCGCGCGCCTGCGCGGCATCGCCAAGGAGACCGAGCAGATCGTGGCGGCGGGCGGCTACCGCGCGCCGGACGGCCGGGAGGTGTCCATCGCCGCCGCCGTCGACGCGGCCCGCGCGGGCACGCGGATGTACGGTCCCGAGCCGGTCCCCGTGCCGGACGCGGCCCCGGTGACCACGTCGTTCGAGGTCACCGGGGAGTCCAGCCTGGAGGCGGCCCGCCGCCTCGGCGCCGGCACCGCCGTGCTGAACTTCGCCTCCGCCCGCAACCCCGGCGGCGGCTTCCTGAACGGCGCGCAGGCCCAGGAGGAGGCCCTGTGCCGCGCCTCCGCGCTGTACACGTGCCTGCGGGCGGCGCCCGGCTTCTACGACCACCACCGCGCCCGGCGCGACCCGTTCTACACGGACCGCGTGATCCACTCGCCCGGCGTGCCCGTGTTCCGCGACGACCGGGGCCGGCTGCTCGCCGAGCCGTACCAGGCCGGCTTCCTGACCGTCGCCGCCCCGAACGCGGGCGTCGTACGGCGTACGGTCCCCGAGCGCGCCGGCGAGGTGCCGCGCGCGCTCGCCGGTCGCGCCGAGCGGGTGCTGGAGGTCGCCGCCGCGCACGGCTACCGGCGGCTGGTGCTCGGCGCCTGGGGCTGCGGCGTCTTCCAGAACGACCCGGCGCGGGTCGCGGAGGCGTTCCGGGGCCTGCTCGGGCCGGGCGGACGGTTCGAATCCGCGTTCGAGCACGTGGTGTTCGGCATCCTCGACCGCACCCCGGACAGCGCCACGCGCGCGGCGTTCGCCCGGACCTTCCCGGAGCGTCAGGTCCAGCCGTAGCGCTCGTGCAGCCGGCGCCGGACCAGGTCGAAGCGGCCCCGGTCCAGGGCGCACGCCTCCCGGCGCATCCCCTCCTCGTGCAGCCGCAGCACCCGGTCGACCCCCACCCAGGAGTCCCGGCCGGTGCGGTCCCAGGGCCCGCTGCCTATCGCCACCCACTCACGGTCGCCGTCGTGCCGCTTGCTGGACAGCTGCACCGCGAGGAACGTCCCGGCGGCCTCCCGCGCCACCACCAGCACCGGGCGGTCCTTGCCCCGGCCGTCGTTCTCCTCGAAGGGCACCCAGGTCCAGACGATCTCCCCGGGGTCCGGGTCGCCGTCGTGCGCGGGCGAGTACTCGGTGCGCACCTTGCCGACCGCGCGCGGATCGGCCTCGGTGGTCGCCGTACGGCCGTGACGGCCCGGGACGTTCTCTTCGGTGTACGTGTTCACGCAGGCACTCTAGGGGGGTCCGTCGCGGCATGGTCAGCCGGTTGCGACCGGGGCCGTCTCGCCCTGCTGCGGGGGCCACAGTTCGTGCCAGCGCAGCTCCGACTCCAGTTGCGCGGCGAGGGAGATGAGCAGCGGCTCGCTGTGCGCGGGACCGAGGAGCTGGCCGCCGACGGGCAGGCCGCCCACGAAACCGGCCGGGATGTTGACACCGGGCCAGCCCAGCACGTTCCACGGCCACGCGTACGGGCAGGCCGCGATCATGGCGCGGTCGGTGGCGAAGCCGCCGAGACCGGCGAGCGCGCCGATCCGGGGCGGGGGAGCGGCGGTGGTCGGCGCGAGGACGACGTCGTACGTCTCGTAGAACCGGCCGATCCGGCGGTGCAGGACCGCCTCGGCGCGCCGGGCCACCCGCAGCGGGGGCCCGCCGAGGAGCCGGCCCAGCCGGACCGCGCTCCGGGTGCGCGGGTCGAGGAGCGCGGGGGAGGGCACGTCGGCCGCCCACTCGGCGATCCCCGCCGTGGCACGTGGCACGAACGTCAGCCCGATCCTGCCGTACGGCGGGTCGGCCTCCTCGACGTGATGGCCCAACTCGGCCAGCCGGGCGGCCAGTTCGACGACCTTCGCCCGCACCTCGGGCAGCAGCCGGGCGGGCACGGCGGTGAACGGCGGCTTGAGGGAGAGCGCGATGCGCAAGCGGCCCGGGTCGCGGCCGACGGCCGCCGAGGCGTCGACGGCGGGCGGCCGGTGCGGGTCGCGCGGGTGGTTGCCCGCGGCCGCGTCCAGCAGCAGGGCCGCGTCGGCGACCGTCCGGGCGAGGGTCCCGTTGACGGTGATGCCCTTGAAGGACTCGCCGCGCGGCCAGGTGGAGATGCGCCCGCGCTGGGGCTTGATGCCGATGAGATGCGTCCAGGAGGCCGGGATGCGCACCGAGCCCGCGCCGTCCGAGCCCAGCGCCGCCGGCACCAGACCTGCCGCGACCGCCGCCGCCGAACCGCCGGACGAGCCGCCCGGGGTGTGCTCCGGGTCCCAGGGATTACGGGTCGCGCCGAAGGCGGGCCCCTCCGTGAACGGCCACTGCCCCAGCTCACAGGTGTTGGTCTTGCCGACGATCACGGCCCCGGCCGCGCGCAGCCGCCGTACCGCCTCACCGTCCTCGGCGACCGGCGGGAACTCCCCTCGGCAGCCGAACGCGGTCGGCTCGCCCGCCACGTCCATGTCGTCCTTCACCGCGACCGGCACCCCCAGCAGCGGCAGCCGCTCACCGGACGCCAGCCGCTCGTCCGCCGCCCGCGCCTCGGCGAGGGCGGCCTCCGCCCGGACCACCCGGAACGCGTTGAGGGACCCCTGCGTGGCCTCGATACGCGCCAGCGCGTCGGCGACGAGAGCCTGCGAGGTCATCTCCCCCTCGGCCAGCGCGCGGGCGGACTCCACGAGACCTGCGGCACGGTCGGGCGTCATACGGGGCACCTCCGGGACGACGATGTCTACCGAACGGTAACCTCCGGCGGGCCGCGGCGAAACGTTTTCGCCCGGTGTGGCTCCCAGGAGACCGGGCCACCGCATCACCGCCCGCGCGGACGGGCCGTCAGTCGGCGACCGCGGCCACATAGGGCGCCAGCTTCGCCGGGTTCATCACCCACATCAGCCGCTCGATGCCCCGGTCCGAGACATCCGCGCAGAGCAGCGCCACCGGGTGGCCCTCGCGCCACACCAGCACCGCCGGCCTGCCGTTCGCCTCCACCCAGCGCACCCGCGAGTGCGGCCAGAACCGCGGAGCGAACGCGGCGAGGTACCGGGCGACCCGCTCCCGCCCGGCGACCGGCACCCTGGACGCCCCGCGCATCCCGCCGCCGTCGGCGTAACTGACGACGTCCTCGGCGAGCAGTTCCTCCAGGGCGGTGAGCGTGCCGGTGCGCGCCGCCTCCAGGAACGTTTCCAGGAGCCGCCGGTGCGCACTGTCGCTCACCGGCTCCCGGCGGGCTGCCTTCAGATGCTTCCGGGCGCGGCTGACCAGTTGACGGGTGTGGGGCTCGCCCGTCTCCAGGATCTCCGCGATCCGCTCGTACGGGTAGTCGAAGGCCTCCCGGAGCACATAGGCGGCCCGTTCGTGCGGGTTGAGCTTCTCCAGCAGGAGCAGCACGGCCAGATCGACCGCCTCGGCCCGCTCCGCGCCCAGCTGCGGATCGGCACGCGTGTCGACCGGCTCCGGAAGCCACGGCCCCACATACGTCTCACGCCGCTTCCGCGCGGACTGCGTGGAGTTGATGGCCAGCCGGGTGGTGACCGTCGTCAGGAACGCGGCGGGTTCCCGGATGCCGGAGCGGTCGGCGCGCTGCCACCGCAGCCAGGTCTCCTGGAGGATGTCCTCGGCGTCCGCCGCGCTGCCGAGCATGCGGTAGGCGATCCCGAAGAGCTGGGGGCGGGCCGCGACGAAGTCCTTCATCGCGCGCTCCAGCGAGTCCCGGTCGTCCCCGGTGCGGTCGAGGGGTTCGCTGTCGTCCCGGTCGCGCATCGTGCCTCCAGCCCCAGACCACCATGCTAGGGCGTGGTCCGCCGGGGCGCCCCGGCGGACCACGGCGTGGGTGGTCAGCCGAACTGGCCCGGCCGGTAGTCCCCGGCGGGCTGCCGGTTGATGACGTTGACGCGGTTGTAGGCGTTGATGAGGGCGATCAGCGAGATCAGCGCGAGGAGTTGCTCCTCGTCGAAGTGCTTGGCGGCCTGGGCCCACGCCTCGTCGGTGACGCCGCCGGACGCGTCGGCGATCCGGGTGCCCTGCTCCGCCAGTTCGAGGGCGGCGCGCTCGGCGTCCGTGAAGACCGTGGCCTCGCGCCAGGCCGCGACCAGATGGAGGCGCTGGGCGGTCTCGCCGGCGTGCGCGGCGTCTTTGGTGTGCATGTCGGTGCAGAAGCCGCAGCCGTTGATCTGGCTGGCGCGGATCTTCACCAGTTCCTGGACGGTGCCGGGCAGCGACGAGTCCGAGATCGCCTTGCTCGCGGAGTTGACGTGCCGGAGCACCTTGCCGGCCAGAGGGCTGCCGAAGAAGTCGAGACGCGGTTCCACTGTGAACTCCCGAAGTAGAGAGGGGATACACCTCCCTGACCGATCCGGAGCCGCGGATGTGACATGGGGGCGGTGTGGCGTGTGTCACCGCCGACCTGACAGGCCGCACTTGGGCGACCGGGGTGCCCAACTCCCGCCGATCAATGGGTTCTTCGGCCGTCCACCAAGCCCCGACCGTCCATGATCCGAAATGTTGAAGAAGTGACCTATGTGCACTCGTGGGAAAAGATGCGCGCTCTGTGGCGATGTGGTCATCTGGGTTGTGGAGGCTATGGCTGACCCCAGAGGAGATGGTGATATGCCTTCCATGGACAAGGCGATCAAGGACACGACCGGCGTCCGGACGGACCTCGACGCGGCACTCGACCCCGCCGAGCCCGACGGAGTGTTCCGCGACAGCCGGGAGTGCGCCGCCCTGGCGCTGCTCTCCGCAGACACCCAGCTGCTGCTGTCCCCGCCCACCCCCCGCCCCAAGAAGGGCTAGGGACCGGCGAACCGACAGGAGCACGCTGAATGGAGCAGTCAGGCACTTCGGCCCTCTTGCAGGGCGCGGTGCAGGACCTTGCGTCCGACGTGGTCTCCGCCCTCCGGGGCGGGGACCATGTGCGCATGTCCGGCACCTCGGCCATGGACGACGTCGAGGGGAGCCTCACCCTCGCCGCGGTGCGGGTACTCGGAGCGGACCTGCTCCTCCCTCACGTCCTCTTCCCGGCCCCTCCCGACCCCGAGGCACTCGAAGCCTTCCGCCGCACGGCGGAGGCCCATCCGCCCCGCCCCGACGCCGCCCCCACCGTCCGCTGGAGCCACTGGGCGATGCGCCGCACCCTCGCGCGCCTCGGCTCCCCCCTGCCCGCCCCGCCCGGCGAGGACGCCGGGGAACCCGGGACCGACTGGCTGGAGACGGCCACCTGGCAGGTCCTCACCCATCAACTCGCCGTCCTGGCCGCCCTGGCCGTGCCCGGCGAGGACAGCGCGGTGCTCCGCGTGGCCCGCGGCCGTCCCGTGGACCTCGCCCGCGGCTTCGTCCGTGCGGTACGCCGCCGGGACTGGCAGCAGGCGGCCGGAGCGGGACGCTGGCTGACCCTCGTCGACGGGGTGCCGGACACCCTCGGCCTCGAAGCGGGCCTGGACTTCGTGGAGCTGATGGGCGGCACCGACCCCCGGGTCACGCTCCAGGTGCAGGCCGCGCGGGTCATGCGGGCGGCCGGAGCACTCGTATGACGCCGACGGACGTGGCGCGCATCCGCGAGGTGGGCGCCGCGGCGCTCGCCTGGCTGTCCGCCCACCGCGACGAGTTCGCCCTGGGCGAAGGCGCGCTCGCCGCCGACGGACAGGTCGACGCCACCTGGAAGCCGCTCGGGGAACTCGCCCAGACCTGCGCGAGCGTGTGCGCGCACACCCCGGCAGGCGACCCGCTGCACGAGACCGCCGCCGATCTGCTGCGGTACGCCTGGCGCCAGACAGGCCAGGGCGAACTCTTCCCACGGCTGCAGCGGCTGGAGCCCTTCGCCACCTACCCGTTGGAGATCTACTCCGTCTTCGCCTCCGCCGGGCTGCGGCACACCGGGTACGAGACGGCCGTCGCCACCACCGCCCGCACCCGCGGCTGGCGGCTGACCGAGCAGGACCCGACCCGCCGGCTCGGCGTGCTCAAGGCCGAGCGGCGCGCCGGCATCCGCCGGGCCGAGGACGCCGGGGAGGTGCTGCGGCACACCTGGCTGGGCGGCCTGCCGGAACCCTGGACGTTCGAGCGCTCCGCCGGATACGCGCTCACCCACGTCGTCTTCCACCTCACCGACTGGGGCCGCGCCCCCGACGCCGTCCCCGCCGACCTGGCCGGCTACCTCGGCCACTGGCTGCCGGCCTGGCTCGACACCTGCCTGGACGCCGGGATGTGGGACCTGAGCTGCGAACTCCTCGTCGTGGCGGCCGGTCTGCCGGACCCGCCCGACCCCGAGACCCTGCGTGCCGCCTGGCCCCGGATCGCCGGGGCCCAGTGCGAGTCGGGCGCCCTGCCGCAGCAGGACCACCCCGAGCACGGCGACGGCCGGGAGCCGGACTTCCTGCACTGCTACCACTCCACGCTCATGGCCGCCTTCGCCGCCGCGCAGTGCCTCACCCGCCTGACCGCCGAGGTGTCCGCCGGCACCGGCGGACACCACCGGTACAGGGGACAAGGAGTGCCCGGATGACCGACCCCCGTCTCATGCACACCGTCGGCGTCCGCGCCCTGGAGTGGCTGTGGGCGCACCGCGACGGCTTCCGCCTCGAAACCGACGTCGACCCCGAGATCGGCTTCCTCGACCGCTTCAAACCGGTCGGCGAACTCGCCCTGATCTGCCGGGTGCTGTTCCGCGAGGGCGTGGCCGGGTCCCGGCAGGCCGACCTGGCCCGCCGGCTCCTCGACCACACCTGGCGCGAGACCCTCGACGGCGGCCGGATGCTGGCCCGCGGCCAGCGGATCGAACCCCTGTCGCCGATCCCGTTCGAGGTGTACCTGCCGTACAAGGAACTCGGGTACACCGAACCCGAGGTGGAGCGCGCGGTGCGCCTCTACCACCGGCTGGAGAGCTGGTCGGCCCTGGAGGTGGACCCGAACCGGCGGCTCGGGCTGGCCGCGTTCCAGCGCCGCTTCGGCCTCGCCCCCCGCACCCCCGAGGCCGATCTCGCGGGCGCCACCTGGCTGGGCCACACCCCCGAACCGTGGACCGTCAGCGGCCACATCGCCTACGACGTCACCCACACCGTCTTCCATCTGACCGACTGGGGCGCCCGCCCCGAAGGTCTGCCGCCGCACATCGCCGACTACCTCGCCGCCTGGCTGCCGGTCTGGATCGACGACTGGCTGGACCTGGAACGCTGGGACCTGCTCGGCGAACTCCTCGTCGTCGACGCCTGTCTGCCCCGCCCCACGCTGGACGAGCGGGCCTGGACCGGCTTCGCCGCCGCGCAGCAGGCCGACGGCGCCATGCCGGCCGTACGGTCGATGCCCGAGGGCGACCCGGACGAGGTGTTCGACCTCGTGTACCACCCGACGCTGGTCGCCGCGTTCGCCTCGGTGCTGGCCACGTCCCGGGCCCTCACCGAACTCACCCACGCCACCGCATGACCGCGCCCGCCACGCCCTGGCCGGGCCCGGCGCAGGACACCGCTCCGCGGGCCGCCGCACCCCTCGCGGACGACGGCACGACCGAGCGGCTGGTGCGGGCCGTCGACGCCGTGGACGCCCCCGACGTCGTCTTAGCGCTGTCCCGCGACGGCCGCCGCACCCTGCACTGCGGGGGCACCGCTGTGTCCCCGGCGGTGCCCCGGCAGGACCTGCGCTACGAGATCGGCTCGGCCTCCAAGGCGTTCACCGGACTGCTGTTCGCACGGCTCGTCGAACGCGGCCTGCTGACCGGGGGCGAGCCGGCCGCCGCCTGTCTGCGGCCGGGCCGGCCCGCCGGAGCCGACCCCGCGACCCTCGCGCACCTCGTCACGCACACCGCCGGACTGCCCGCCCTCCCCCCGGGTTTCTACGCCCGCGCGCTGCCCGCCTGGCGCACCAACCCGTACGGCCGCTACCCCGCCGAACAGGTCGTCGACGCCTTCCTGCACCACCGCCCCCGGCACCGGCCCGGCACCCGCTGGCACTACTCCAACTTCGGGGTCGCCGTGCTCGGGCACGCCCTGGCCGCCGTCACCGGCACACCCTGGGAGGAGCTGCTCGCCGCCCAGGTCCTGCGTCCGCTCGGCCTGACCGGCACCTCGCCGCGCCCGGAGGACCCGAAGACCGACGCGACCGGGCACGGCAAGGACGGCCGCACCCCCGTCCTCCCCTTCGACGCCGGCGGCTTCGACGCGGCCGGTGCCGTCCGGGCCACCCCGTACGACCTGCTCACCTTCCTGGAGGCGCACCTCGACCCGGCCGGCTCCCCGCTGGCCGGCGCGCTGCGCGCCGTGCGCACCCCCGTGCTGCGGCGCGGCCGGGGGCATGTCCACGTACACACGGTGGCGTGGTTCCAGCACCCCACCGACGGCGGCCCGATGTACTTCCACAGTGGGGCGACCCTCGGCCAGCAGGCGTTCCTCGGCTTCCGGCCGGACACCGGGACGGCGGTGGTCGCGCTGTGCACCCGCCGCTACCGGGCCCGCGACCCGTTCGTGCCCACGGCGTACGCGCTCCTCGCCGAGGACTGACACACACCGGCCGGTGCGGGGGAGGGCCCCGCACCGGCCGCGGTGCGTCCCGCGTTACGGGCTACACCCGCTGCCAGAGGGCGGGGGTGCCGTCCGGCGCCCACCGGCTCTGCGCCTGGTGGCTCTGCAGGCACTGGTAGCGCACCCCGCCGACCGTCACCGTGCTGCCGGCCTCGTAGACGCGACCCGCCGACCACTGGTCGTTCGCCGGTTCGTCCTGCGGGGCCTCGGTGCCCTTCTGCGCGGTGGCCGTCTTCAGGACCAGGCCGAAGTCGCTCAGGATCGGGTTGACCGGCTGGTAGTAGGTGGTGCCGCCGCTGGTGCAGTCGCCCGAGCCGCCCGACGTCACGCCCTGGGCCTGCGACCCGGACAGGTAGGGGCCGCCGGAGTCCCCGGGCTCGGCGCACACGCTGGTCCGGGTGACCCCGTCGACCGTGCCCTGGGAGTAGCGGACGCTGGTGTCGTGCTGCTGGATCGTCCCGCAGTGCCAGCCGGTGGTGGACCCGGAACGGCAGATCGACGCGCCCACGAGCGCCTGCACGGACCCGGTGACCTGGGTCTTCTGCCCGCCCTCGCCCTTGACGTCGGCGGTCGCCGTCCAGTCGCCGTTCGCGGCGACCCAGGACATGTCCTTGCCGGGGAACGTCGAGGCCTGGAACTCGCCCTGCGCGGCCTGGTTGACGCCCGTGGTCCTGTTGCCCGGCTCGCCGCAATGGCCCGCGGAGGCGAAGCCCTGCTGGTCGCCCTTGGTGACGGAGAACCCGATCGAGCACCGGGCGGAGCCCTCGATGTAGTAGGCCTCGCCGCCCACCAGGTCCGTCAGCGGCCGGGGCCGCTCGGCCGACACGACGACGGCGACGCCCGCGTCCTGGGCGCCGGCGGCCTTGATGAACGAGGTGGCGGCCGCGCGCCGGGCCGCCCGGACGACGACGCGGTTGGACGGCACGTCCACGTACCAGACGGGGGCGTCCTTGGTCCCGGCCTCGGCGGCCGCCTTGTCCAGCTTCTCCTTGACGGCCCGCAGGTCGGCGAGGGGCCGCTGCACGACGGCCGCCTTCGCGCCCTGCGCCTCGATCGCCGACACGTCCGACGAGTGCGTCGTCGCCACGGTCAGCTCGGCCGCGGTCGTCCCCGTCAGCCAGGCGCCCGCGAAGCGCTGCCCGAGGGACAGGCGCAGCCGTCCCGCGCGGACGCCCGCCTCGGCCTCGTTCACCAGGCGCTCGGCCGCCTGCGCGGGGGTCAGCTTGAGGTCCCGCTCCAGGGCGCGCAGCACCGGGGCCGGGGGCTTGTCGGCCCCGACCGTCTGGGCGGCGGTGGACGCGGGCAGCGGCGCGGGAGGCGGGGCGGTGGCCGCGGCCGTGGTCATCGCGGTGACGGCGAGGACGCCGAGAGCGGTCAGGGCGGCGCGGCGGCCGTCCGTGGGTCTGCCGAGCATGCGTGAGTACCTCCATCGAGTTCGCTTGCATCTGCGACGAGTGGAGGCCTTGACGAGAAGAGATCAGTAGATGTCGGAAGAGATGCTTTTTAGCGCTTTGGGGGGTTCCGTGGCGTGTCATGTGCACCAGTGGCGGTGGGGTCGGGAGCAGGGTGGGGCTCCGCGAAGGCCGACCGTTCGCGGGTCCCGCGCCGACCGGTTCCGGACGCCGATCCCCGGCTCCTGCGCGCCCCTAGACTTTCATCGTTCGTTTTCTTGAGTCGTTCGTGTTTAGCGCGATAGGTTGTGCGTCATGAGCGCAGCCCAGACTCCCACCCCCGCCGAGGAGCTCCGTGGCGCCGGCCTGCGGGTGACCGCCGCGCGCGTCGCCCTGCTCGAGGCCGTCCGCGCCGGAGACCACCTCGGCGTCGAGGCCATCGCCTCGGGGGTGCGCGACCGCGTGGGACATGTGTCGCTCCAGGCCGTGTACGAGGGACTCCACGCCCTCACCGCGGCGGGACTCATACGCCGTATCGAACCGGCCGGCAGCCCCGCCCGGTTCGAGGGCCGCGTCGGTGACAACCACCATCACGTCGTCTGCCGCTCGTGCGGTGTCGTCGCCGACGTCGACTGCGAGGTCGGCGAGGCGCCCTGTCTGACCGCCTCCGACGACCACGGCTTCGCGATCGACGAGGCCGAGGTCATCTACTGGGGCCTGTGCCCCGGCTGCTCCACCACCGGTGCGCCCCGCGCACTGTGATTCACCCAGTCCAAGTCCGGAAGGTTTCCCATGGCTGAGAACTCCGATGCGATCGTCACCGATGCGAAGGCGGAGGGCACAGGCGGCTGCCCCGTCGCGCACGATCGCGCCGCGCACCCGACCCAGGGCGGCGGAAACCGCCAGTGGTGGCCAGAACGGCTCAACCTGAAGATCCTTGCCAAGGACCCCGTCGTCGCCAACCCGCTCGGTGAGGACTTCGACTACCGCAAGGCCTTCGAGGCCCTCGACCTCGACGCCGTGAAGCGTGACATCGCCGAGGTGCTGACCCAGTCGCAGGACTGGTGGCCCGCCGACTTCGGCAACTACGGCCCGCTGATGGTCCGTATGGCCTGGCACAGCGCCGGCACCTACCGCATCAGCGACGGCCGCGGCGGCGCCGGCCGTGGCCAGCAGCGCTTCGCCCCCCTGAACAGCTGGCCGGACAACGGCAACCTGGACAAGGCCCGCCGTCTGCTGTGGCCCGTGAAGAAGAAGTACGGCCAGTCCATCTCCTGGGCCGACCTCATGGTCCTCACCGGCAACGTCGCCCTGGAGACCATGGGCTTCGAGACCTTCGGCTTCGGCGGCGGCCGCGCCGACGTCTGGGAGGCCGACGAGGACGTCTACTGGGGTCCCGAGACCACCTGGCTGGACGACAAGCGCTACAGCGGCGACCGCGAGCTGGAGAACCCGCTCGGCGCCGTCCAGATGGGCCTCATCTACGTCAACCCCGAGGGCCCCAACGGCAACCCGGACCCGATCGCCGCGGCCCGCGACATCCGTGAGACGTTCCGCCGCATGGCGATGAACGACGAGGAGACCGTCGCCCTCATCGCCGGTGGCCACACCTTCGGCAAGACCCACGGCGCCGGCCCGGCCGACGCCGTCGGCAACGACCCCGAGGCCGCCTCCATGGAGGAGCAGGGCCTGGGCTGGAAGTCCACCTACGGCACCGGCAAGGGCGGCGACGCGATCACGTCCGGCCTGGAGGTCACCTGGACCACCAAGCCGACCCAGTGGACCAACGACTTCTTCGACATCCTCTTCGGCTACGAGTGGGAGCTCACCGAGTCCCCGGCCGGCGCCAAGCAGTGGGTCGCCAAGGACTCCGAGGAGATCATCCCCGACGCCCACGACCCGTCGAAGAAGCGTCGGCCCACGATGCTCACCACCGACCTGTCGCTGCGCTTCGACCCGATCTACGGCCCGATCTCCAAGCGCTTCCACGAGAACCCGCAGGAGTTCGCGGACGCCTTCGCCCGCGCCTGGTACAAGCTGACCCACCGTGACCTGGGCCCGAAGTCGCTCTACCTCGGCCCCGAGGTCCCCGCGGAGACGCTGCTGTGGCAGGACCCGCTGCCCGAGGCCGAGGGCCAGCCCATCGACGCCACGGACGTCGAGGTCCTCAAGGCCAAGATCCTCGAGTCCGGCCTGAGCGTCTCGCAGCTCGTCAGCACCGCCTGGGCGTCGGCCTCGACGTTCCGCGGCAGCGACAAGCGCGGCGGCGCCAACGGCGCCCGTATCCGCCTCGAGCCGCAGCGCGGCTGGGAGGTCAACGACCCGGACCAGCTCGCGCAGGTCCTGCGGGTCCTGGAGGGCGTCCAGCGCGACTTCAACACCGGCGCCAAGAAGGTCTCCCTGGCCGACCTGATCGTCCTCGGCGGTTCCGCCGCGGTCGAGAAGGCCGCCAAGGACGGCGGCTTCGACGTCCAGGTGCCGTTCACGGCGGGTCGTGTGGACGCGACGGAGGAGCACACCGACGTCGAGTCGTTCGCCGCGCTGGAGCCGACGGCCGACGGGTTCCGCAACTACCTCGGCAAGGGCAACCGCCTGCCGGCCGAGTACCTGCTGCTGGACCGCGCCAACCTGCTCACGCTGAGCGCCCCCGAGATGACCGTCCTGGTCGGCGGCCTGCGCGTGCTGGGCGCCACCCACCAGCAGTCGCAGCTGGGCGTCCTCACCGACACCCCCGGCGCCCTGACCAACGACTTCTTCGTCAACCTGCTCGACATGGGCACCGAGTGGAAGTCGACGTCCTCGGACCAGACCACGTTCGAGGGCCGGGACGCCGCCACCGGTGAGCTGAAGTGGGCCGGCAGCCGTGCCGACCTGGTCTTCGGCTCCAACTCCGAGCTGCGTGCGCTCGCCGAGGTCTACGCGAGCGACGACGCCAAGGAGAAGTTCGTGAAGGACTTCGTCGACGCCTGGGTCAAGGTCATGAACCTCGACCGGTACGACCTGGTCTGATCACCGGACCGATCGACGGGACGCCCGGGCCGGCCGCGCAGGCCGGCCCGGGCGATCCCCGTGTCCGGACGGGCCCGCCGCGGGTGTGACGGGCTTCACCGGTATCGCGAGGTGTGGGGGAGACCACGGGGGGAACGTGGCCGCCGCCATGTCCCCGGGCCCGGGTGCGGAGCTACGGTGTGCGCGTTCCCGTACCTCGTCAGCGTCTCGGACGGTCCGGCAGTGCTCGCAGATCTCTCCCCGCTCATAGCGGCGACCACCCAGTGGCTGATCCGCTCCTATCCCGCCTGCGGCGGCGCGCTCGCCGACGCCCTCGGCGAGGTCCAGGCCCGCCAGGCCGTGACCGTCGCCGCCTGGCTGCGCTACCCGACCCCGACGGACGTCGCGCTCGTGTCGATGGCCGGACCCGGCGGCTCCGCCAGCCTCGACTGGATCACCGGCGCCGACTCCGCCCCCGACGACGCGGACAGCGCCTGGCGGACCTGGGTCGACGAGGTCGTGGCGAGCTGGGCGGCCTGTCTGCTCACCGACCCCGAACTGGCCCGGCAGGCCGTGGCCGCGACGGCCGAGGTCGGTCACGCGACCGCGGTGCCCGCCGAGTTCCGCCGTCTGGTGTCACCCGATCCGTACGACCGCGAGGCGGCGGCGCTGCTGCGCCACCCCGACCTCGTGGCCCCCGTGGCCGCCCTGCACGGCGCCGCCCTGCGCGAACGCCTCGGCACCGGTCCCGCCCTGATCGCCTGAGCGAGGGCTCAGGGCTTCTTCCCGCGGCCCGACAGCGCGTCGCGCAGCCGGTCGACCAGCCCCGTCCCCGGCGCCAGCAGCTTGTTCGCCGGCGGCTTGTCCGGGGCCGCCGGGTGCGGCCGGGTCGGCGCCGTCTTCTTCGCCATCCGCACCTTGTCGCCGAGCTCGTCGAGCGCCTCCGGCGGGCAGGCCGCCCGCAGCTTCGGGAAGAGGTTCTGCTCCTCGTCCGCGATGTGCGCGCGCACCTCCGTCGTCAGCCGGTTGACGAGCCGGTTGAACGCGGTGTCCCCGACATCGCAGCCCTCGAGGTCCTTCATGATCTGCTCGGCCTCGGCGTGGTCCTCGATCTCCCTGTCGGCGATCGCGTCGCCGCCCTCCACATGCCGCCGGACCGCCGGGTACAGATACTGCTCCTCGGCCACCGAGTGCCGGACCAGCTCGATCGTGACCTGGTCGGCGTACAGCTTCCGCTTGCTGTCACCGGGCGGAAGAGCCTCGATCCGGCCGAAGAGCTCCTCGACCTCCCGGTGATCGGTCATCAGCTCGTCGATGACGTTCCCGCCGTGCCCCATCTTCTCCACCTCCGGTCCGCGACGGGCGGCCCCGGCCGGGCCGCCGCGGACCTCGAGTGCCCGCCCCGGCCCGGCTCACACGGCCCCCGTAGGGTGCGGTCATGACCTCGCAGACCTACCTCTCCACACTGTTCTCCCTGGACGACCGGGTCGCCGTCGTGACCGGGGGCAGCTCCGGCATCGGCCGCGCCATCACCGAGGCCCTGGCCCGGGCCGGCGCCCGGGTCGTGGTCGTCGCGCGCCGGAAGGCGGAGCTCGCCGCCACGGTCGCGGACCTGGAGGCGCACGGCTGCCGGGCCGCCTGGGTCAGCGGGGACCTGAGCACCCGGGACGGTGTGCGGGCGGCCGCCGAGGAGGCCGCCGGGATCTTCGGCGAGCCCGACATCCTCGTCAACTCCGCCGGCGTCAATCTGCGCCCGCCGCTGAGCGAGCTCGGCGAGAACGTCTGGGACACCACGATGGCCGTGAACCTGGAGGCGCCGTTCCTGCTGGGGCAGCGGTTCGGCCCCGGCATGGCCGAGCGGGGCTTCGGGCGGATCATCCACATCACCTCCCAGCAGGCCCATCGGGCCCTCGTCCAGAGCGGCGCCTACGGCGTCTCCAAGGGCGGCCTGGAATCGCTGGCCCGCTCCCAGGCCGAGGCGTGGTCGCCGTACGGCGTCACCTGCAACACGCTCGTGCCGGGGTTCGTCATGACACCCCTGAACGCCCGGCTGTCGTCCGACCCCGAGAAGGTCGCCGCGCTCGCCGCCCGCACCCTGATCGGCCGCAACGGCCTCGCCGAGGACTTCGCGGGCGCCGCCGTGTTCCTCGCGAGCCGTGCCTCCGCCTATGTCACCGGGCAGTCCCTCTTCGTGGACGGCGGCTTCTCCGTCCACTGAGGCGCTCAGCGCAGATCGAGCCGCATGAGCACCCGGGGGTGCCCGGCCAGGACGGAGGTCGTGTCGGCGGCGTACACGAAGCCGGCCCGCTCGAAGTTCCGGCGCAGCCCGGCGTACGCCATCGTCACGTCGACCCGGGCGCTCCCGTCGTCCCCGTTGTCGAGGGGATAGGCCTCCAGGACCGGCGCGCCCCGCTTCCGGGCGAACGCGACCGCCCCCGCGATCAGGGCGTGGGTGACACCCCGCCCGCGGTGGCCGGGCCGGACCCGCAGGCACCACAGCGACCACACCGGCAGGTCGTCGAGGTGCGGGATCGTACGGCTGCGGGCGTACGCCGTGTCCGCGCGCGGGGCCACCGCCGCCCAGCCGACCGGCTCGTCCCCGTCGTAGGCGAGCACCCCGGGAGCCGGGTCGGCGCGGCACAGCTCGGCGACGTACGCGCCGCGCTCCGGGCCGCGCAGCTGTTTCTCGACCTTGGCCGGGAGGCGGTGGCTCAGGCACCAGCAGACCGACGCCGTGGGCGACTTGGGGCCGATCAGGGTGCGGACGTCTTCGAAGACCTCGGCGGGGCGCACGTCGAACTCCATACCGGGCACGATGCCACGCCCGCCCCAGGGGAAGCAGCCAGTCCGCCTCAGGCGGGGGTGCGGAACGCCTCCAGCGTGTCGGTGACCTGCTCGTCGGGGACGACGCCGAAGTCCTCGTACCACTGGCCGACCGCGTGCAGCCGGGGCGGCTGGACGAGGCAGACGAGGTCGTCGCACTCGGCGCCCAGCGCGGCGACCGTGCGCGGGTTGCCGACCGGCACCGCCAGCACCAGCCGCGCGGGCCCGTGCCGGTGCGCGAACCGCAGGGCCGCGGTGGCCGTCAGCCCGGTGGTGAGCCCGTCGTCCACGAGGACGACCGTGCGGCCCTCCACGGACGGCAGCGGGCGCCGCCCCCGGTAGCGGTACTCGCGCTGGTGCAGCGCGTTGCGCTCGTTCACCACGATGTCCCCGAGCCGGTCCTCGGACAGATGCATCATGGCCAGGCTCGTGCGGTCGTACAGCGGCGGGTCGTCGGCGACGAGCGCCCCGATCGTGGTCTCCGGCCGGACCGGGGTGCTGATCTCCCCGGCGACGAGGACGTCCAGCGGGGCGTGCAGCGCGCGGGCCACCTCGGCCGCCACGGGCACCCCGCCGGGCGGCAGGGCCAGCACGACGAGGTCGAAGGGATCACCGGAGCCGGCCCGCTCGGTCAGCCGCAGAGCCAGTTCCCGGCCGGCGTGGGTGCGGTCGCGGAAGGACATGGTGCCTCCTCGGCGTCGGCGCGGGCGCCGGGTGCCCGGACCGCCGGAGGCGAAACGCCTGAACGCGCCGCCCACGGCCACATACGGTGCCGGGCCGGGGGTACCCGGTGCGTCCGGCCGCGTATCGGGCGACGGGCCGCCCGCGCCCCGGTCCGCGGCGACTCCCAGGCGAGGGGACGCGCCATGACCGACTTCGACCACTCAGCCTCGGCCACGCAGGACGCCCTGCGCACGGTCGTGGAGAACGGCGCCGACCAGACGGCGCTGAGCACGCTGGCGGACAGCGACGTGCTGGTGCCGGCCACGGCGGACGGCGAGGGCCCGGGCCCGGCGGCCCTGACGCTCCCGGTGTTCGAACAGCAGGACGGCACCTCGCTGGTGCCGGTCTTCACCTCGTCGGCCCGGCTGGCGGAGGCCATGCCGCAGACCCACCGGCACCACACGGTCCGGCTCGGCGCGCTGGCCCACGGCTGGCCCTCGGACGAACTCTCCCTGGTCATCGACGCCGGCTCGCCCGAACAGCTGGCGCTGACGGCACAGGGCGTACGGGCACTGCTCGACCGGGACGACGACGCCTGAGCCGTACACGTGCGTCCGGGGGACGCCCGGATTGATCGCTTTTGGGTTCCGGTCGAGCGGGAACCCGGTCCCCCATCACGCCCGTTCGACCGGTCCAGGAGGCCGTCGTGACCGACCCGCAGCACACCCAGCAAGACCCGGCCACCCAGCATCCGCAGCCGGAGTTCCCGGAGCAGGACCAGCCGCACCCCGGCTGGACCGGCCCGATGGACCCGCCGCCGGACCACGGCGAGGACACCTACCGCGGATCGGAGCGGCTGGAGGGCCGTGCCACCGTCATCACCGGCGGCGACTCGGGCATCGGGCGGGCCGTCGCGCTGGCCTTCGCCCGAGAGGGCGCCGATGTGCTGTTCACGCACCTGGACGAGGAGGCCGACGAGGCCCGCGAGACCGCGCAGCTGGTGGAGGAGGCCGGCCGCAAGGCGGTCGCCGTCTCCTGCGACATCCGGGACGAGGAGAACTGCCGGGCCCTGATCGACCGGGCCGTCGAGGAGTTCGGGCGGATCGACGTGCTGGTGAACAACGCCGCTTACCAGATGTCCCAGCCGGACGGCATCGAGGCGATCAGCACCGAACAGTTCGACCGCGTGATGCGCACCAACCTCTATGGCATGTTCTGGCTGACCAAGTTCGCCGTGCCGCACATCCCCAAGGGCGGCAGCGTCATCAACACGACGTCGGTCCAGGCCTACAAGCCCAGCCCGCATCTGCTCGACTACGCCACGACGAAGGGCGCGATCGTCACCTTCACCCAGGGTCTGGCCCAGATGCTGGTCGAGCGCGGCATCCGGGTCAACGCGGTGGCGCCGGGCCCGGTGTGGACGCCATTGATCCCGGCGACGCTGCCCGACACGGCCGAGTTCGGCAAGCAGAGCCCCATGGGCCGCCCGGCCCAGCCCGCCGAGCTCGCCCCCGCCTATGTCTACCTCGCCTCCCAGGAGGCCAGCTTCATCACGGCGGAGATCGTCAACGCGACGGGCGGCGTCCCGCTGCCGTAACCGCTCGGCCGTTCGCGCACACGGGATTCTCACCCGCCGCCGGGTGTGGGTCCCGTGTCCGTGGGTAGGGCGGCGGCATGACTGGCAGCAGACCCGCCACCGGACGCTGGGCCGTCCGACTGACCGTCCGGTACGCCGGGCTGCGCGGCGGCCGTCGAGAGCGCATGGTGGTGTCATGAGCACGCGTCCCCTCGTGGTGGTGCAGCCGCCGGAACCGGACGGCGGGCGTCCGGTGACGATCCGTGGCGAGCCCACGGGCACCGCGTACAGCCTGTTCGACGTGATGGACCTGGTCCACCGTGCCGGCCTGCCCGCCGAGGACCGGGCCGTCGACGACCCCGAACTGATCGAGTGGGTCGGCGGCGGACCGTACGACTGGACCGCGCCGCAGGGCTCGGACAGCGCGTCGGGCGACACCGCGGAGGCATCGCCCGACACGTGACGCCGCGGCCCGCGCCGACGGCCGGGCAGGCCGCGTCCGAAGGAGCCGTCATGCCGGACATGCAGCAGGACGAGGCGCGCGAGCGGTTCGCCGCGGCACGGGTCGCCCGGCTGGCGACGATCGCCCCGTCGGGGCGCCCGCACCTGGTGCCGGTCGTCTTCGCGCTGCGTGGCGACGAGGTGGTGACCGCCATCGACCACAAGCCCAAGCGCACCCCCCGCCCGGCGCGGCTGCACGACATCGCCGTGCACCCGGCGGTCTGCCTGCTCGCGGACCGGTACGAGGACGACTGGGAGCGACTGTGGTGGGTGCGGGCGGACGGCGGCGCCCGCGTCCTCGAACCCGACGCCACCGACGAGGAGACCCGGGCGCGGCGCGCGGAGGCGGTGGAGCTGCTGCGCGGCAAGTACCCGCAGTACGTGGAGCGGCCGCCGCACGGGCCGGTCATCGTGGTCTCCGTCCTGCACTGGACGGGCTGGCGGGCCGCGCCCGCGAGCTGACGGATCACCCGAGCGAGCTGACGGATCACCCGAGGGGCCACAGGACCATTGACCCTGCGCCGTCCACGAACGTAACCTGCGTCTCCATATGTAGACAGCTCCCGCAGAACGGCGTCCCGTCATGACCCAGCCCGTCGTCACCCGCATGTCCGTGTACCCGGTCGCCGGACGGGACGCGATGCTCCTGAACCTGTCCGGCGCGCACGCCCCCTACTTCACCCGCAACGTCGTCGTCCTGGAGGACTCCGAGGGGCGTACCGGACTGGGCGAGGTGCCCGGCGGCGAGGCCATCACCCGGACCCTGCGTGACGCCGGGCGGCTGGTCGTCGGCGCCCGTGTGGGCGACCACAAGCGGGTCCTGCGGGCGATCGGCTCGGAGTTCGCCGACCGTGACGCGGGCGGCCGGGGCGCCCAGACCTTCGACCTGCGCACCACCGTGCACGCGGTCACGGCCGTCGAGTCCGCCCTGCTGGACCTGCTCGGGCAGCACCTGGAGGTCCCGGTGGCCGCCCTGCTCGGCGACGGCAAGCAGCGCGACTCGGTCCGTATGCTCGGCTACCTCTTCTACGTCGGCGACGCCGACCGCACCGGACTGGACTACGTCCGCGACCCCGGCTCACCGGTCGACTGGTACCGCATCCGGTACGAGCAGGCGCTGACCCCCGAGGCGATCGTCCGGCAGGCCGAGGCCACCCACGCCCTGTACGGCTTCCAGGACTTCAAGCTCAAGGGCGGTGTGCTGCCCGGCGCACGGGAGGTCGAGGCGGTCCGCGCGCTCAAGGACCGCTTCCCGGACGCCCGGATCACCCTCGACCCCAACGGCGCCTGGTCGCTGCGCGAGGCCGTCGAGCTGTGCCGTCCGCTCGTGGGCACCCTGGCCTACGCAGAGGACCCGTGCGGGGCGGAGGGCGGCTACTCGGGCCGGGAGGTCCTCGCGGAGTTCCGCCGGGCCACCGGGCTGCCCACCGCCACCAACATGGTCGCCACCGACTGGCGTCAGCTGACCCATGCGCTCGCCCTGCAGTCGGTGTCGATCCCGCTGGCCGACCCGCACTTCTGGACCATGCGGGGATCGGTGCGCGTCGCCCAGCTGTGCCATGAGACGGGGCTGACCTGGGGGTGCCACTCCAACAACCACTTCGACATCTCGCTGGCGATGATGGCCCACTGCGGCGCGGCGGCGCCGGGGGAGTACAACGCCCTGGACACGCACTGGATCTGGCAGGAGGGCCGCGAACGGCTCACCGTCGAACCGCCCACGATCACCGGCGGCGAGGTCGCCGTGCCGGACACCCCCGGGCTCGGCGTCCGGCTCGACCGGGACCGGCTGCTCGCCGCCCATGAACTCCACCGCGAGAAGAGCCTGTCGGGCCGCGACGACGCCGCTGGGATGCGGTACCTGATCGACGGCTGGACCTTCGACCCCAAGCGGCCCTGTCTCGTGCGCTGAACCGGCGCGCCTCAGCCGGCCTCGGCGCGCGGAAGCACCGTGACCCGGCGGAAGTTGCACGCCGCCCAGTGCGCCGAGACGTCGGTCGGCGGGCCGCCCTGATGGGCCTTCAGGGCGACACTGACCAGGCTCATCAGCAGGTCGACGTCCGCCTCGCAGCCCAGATGCAGCGTCACCCAGCGCGACCCCGGCACAAGACGCACCGCCGTGGTCTCCCACAGGCCCCGCCCGAAGCGCTGGATCGCGGGCAGGGTGAGATGCAGATCCACCTCCCGGTCGGAGTGGAAGTGCACGATCTCGCTGTGGGCGGAGCGCAATGCCCGCCCCGCGCCGCAGCCGGCCGGACCCGCACTGAGGTCGGGCCAGACTTCCAGGCGTTCCATGGCGCGTTGGGCCAGTGTCATGGCCCCATAGTCGCGCGATCATGGCCCGGCAACCAGAGGTTGGACGAACCGTAATCGGCGTGTGAGGTCGCACGACGCCGCCCGCGGCCGGCGCGGCGGGCGGCGTGCCATGCGCAAGGGGCTGCAGAGGCGATCTAGCGTGCACCGGTCCAGTTGTGCGCGACGTCGACGACGATCCGGCCGTCCGTCACCCACACCCGGAACGGCAGCCGGGCCCGGAGGCCGAGACCGATCTGCGTGTCCCCTTCGAAGCTGCCGACGAACCGGGCGTCCCGGAACGTCCGGTACCCGGTGAGGTTCACGCCCGGCAGCCGCTGGCCGGCCCGGGCCGGGTACGTGGGCTTCCCGCTGTCGGGGTCGTAGGCGGGCGCGTTGACCCGGACCTCGATCACGGCCCCGCCGCCGACGGTGACGGGACGTCCCGAGCCGTCCTGGTGGATGCGGTCCACGTACTGGACGGTGTAGCCGAGCCGCCCGGTGGCCGTGCCGGGGACGTCGACGACCATGCGGTCGAAGCAGGCGTGCCGGCCGGTCCTGACGTTCGTCACCGGCTTCATGGTGGCTTTCGAGCGGGTCTCGGCCAGGCTGCCCCAACCGGTGGGGCAGGCCGTGGCCTTCGCGGTGGTGGTGGTCGTGGTGGCCCCGGCCGGGACGGCCGCCACGGCCGACGTGGCGACCACGAGCGCGGCGGTCGCCGCCCACGCCATTCTTGTTCGTCCCATTATGTCCCCAGAGAGGTGAAGTGCCTGATATCAGATGAGACAGCCGACTTGACGCAAAGGTTGCACCGGGACCGGAATTTCGTGGTCCGGCCGTGGTCCGGCCGACGGGGAGCCGTGCCGCGCACGCCGTACGCTGAACCCCGTGCACAGCGCCCTCGACACCCCGGCTGCCGCGGCGGCGCACTTCACCGGGCTCGCCGCCACCGGCGAACGCCCGCTCTCCTCCGCACTGACCGAAGTCACCCTGGACGACGGGCGCGTGGTCATGGTCAAGCGCGCCGACGACGACCGGGCCGCCCGCGCCGAGGCCGCCGGACTGCGCTGGCTGGCCGACGCGGGCGCGGTCCGCGTCCCGGAGATCCATGGCCATGACGCGCACTGGCTCGTCACCGACCGGGTCGCCACCGGACGGCCCGGCGCCGAGGCCGCCGAACGGTTCGGCCGGGACCTCGCGGCCCTGCACGCCGCCGGCGCCCCCGCGTTCGGCGCGCCCCCACCCGGCGGACCCGAGGACGCGTACATCGGCCGCGCCCCGATGCGCAACACCACCGGCCCCGACTGGCCCGGCTGGTACGCCGCACACCGCGTCCTGCCGTACGTCCGCCTGGCGGTCGACGAGGGCACGCTGACCCCCGCCGAGGCGGCCGTGTTCGAGCGGGTCTGCGACCGGCTCCCCGAACTCGCGGGCCCCGCCGAGCCGCCCGCCCGGCTGCACGGCGACCTGTGGAACGGCAACGTCCTGTGGGGCGTCGACGGGCACGTCCGGCTGATCGACCCAGCCGCCCACGGCGGGCACCGTGAGACCGACCTCGCGATGCTCCAGCTCTTCGGCTGCCCCCATCTCGATCGCGTCCTGGACGGCTATCGACGGCACACGCCGCTCGCCGACGGCTGGACCGCACGCGTCGGCCTGCACCAGCTCTTCCCGCTTCTCGTTCACGCCGTCCTGTTCGGCCGCGGCTACGCCGAACAGGCCCTCACCACCGCCCGGACCGCCCTACGGCACTAAGGGCTGTCCCGGAGGAAAGCCGGGCGAGGCGTTCGGCGTCCGGGGTGCCGGGCTCCGCCGTGTAGACCATCAGCCGCAGATCGCTGCCGGACACGGCCAGGATGTCGCAGTCCAGGGTGAGCGGGCCGGCCTCGGGGTGGTCGACGACCTTGCGGCCCGTCTCGTGCCGGCCCACCGCGCCCGACTCCCACAGCTCGGCGAAGCGGGGACTGCGCTCCCGCAGCCGCGCCACCAGTTCCCGCAGCCGGGGGTCCGCCGGATACCGGCTCACCGTCGCACGCAGATCGGCGACGATCCCCGCCTCGAAGTCCCGCCGCTCCCGCTCCGTGTGCCGCACCCGGCCCCGGGGACCGAAGAACGCCCGCCACACGCCGTTGCGTTCGAAGCCGCGTAGCGCCCCCGGGTCCCCCATCAGCGCGGCGTACGGCGGATTCGCCTCCAGCAGGGTCCAGGCCGCGTCGTGGACGCCGACCGGCGTCCCGCTCAGCCGGTCCAGCAGCCGCCGTACGCTCGGCGTCAGATGACCGGGGACCGTCTCCGGGCCGGGCGGCACCAGGTCCGCCAGCCGGAACAGATGCGCGCGCTCGTCCGCCGACAGCCGCAGCGCCCGTGCCAGGGCCTCCACGATCTGCGCGGACGGATTGCTCGCCCGGCCCTGTTCGAGCCGGGTGACGTAGTCGGCCGAGATCCCGGCCAGCAGGGCCAGTTCCTCACGGCGCAGTCCGGCCGCCCTGCGGTGGCCGCCCGTGGGCAGCCCCGCGGCCTGCGGGGGCACCCGGTCCCGCCAGCGGCGCATGGCCCGCCCGAGTTCCGTCGCCGTCATGCCTCCCAGTCAACACCGTCCGCCGGACGGGTGCCTGGTACCGGCAGTCCCAGGAAGACGGGACTGCTGGCAGCGCGCGACGCCGAGCGGGAGGCTGGGCCCATGACCACGACACTCATCACCGGAGCGAACAAGGGACTCGGATTCGAGACGGCACGCCGGCTCGTCGAGGCCGGCC
The DNA here is from genome assembly GCF_018070255.1 of Streptomyces sp. RK62. NCBI lineage: Bacteria > Bacillati > Actinomycetota > Actinomycetes > Kitasatosporales > Streptomycetaceae > Streptomyces > Streptomyces sp. RK62. Next base: position 553,805 of record NZ_JAGPYD010000001.1, read on the forward strand.
ACACCGTGTACGTCGGCGCCCGGGACGCCGACCGGGGCCGCGCGGCCGCCGAACGGATCGGCGCGCGGTTCCTGCTGATCGACGTCACCGACGACGCCTCGGTCCAGGCCGCCGTGAAGACCGTCGAAGCCGACGGCGGGCTCGACGTGCTGGTCAACAACGCCGGTATCGAGCTGCGCGGTCCCGGCAACAGCGTGCCCCCGGCCGGCGACACCACCGCCGACGAGATGCGGACCGTGTACGAGACCAACGTCTTCGGCGTCGTACGCGTGACCCACGCCTTCCTGCCCCTGCTCCAGCGCTCCCCGGCACCGGTGGTGGTGAACGTCAGCAGCGGACTCGCCTCGCTGGCCGGGCTCTCGGACCCCGACTCACCGGCGCACTTCTACCAGGCCCTCGCCTACCCGTCCTCCAAGACGGCCGTCAACATGATCACCGTGCAGTACGCCAAGGCGTTCCCGGGCCTGCGGATCAACGCCGTCGAGCCCGGCTTCACCGCCACCGACCTCAACGGACGCACCGGCACCCAGACCGTCGAGGAGGGCGCGGAGATCATCGTGCGGATGGCACAGGTCGGCCCCGACGGCCCGACCGGCGGCTACTTCGACATCGACGGGCCGCTGCCCTGGTGAGGCCGCCGCGCGTCCGGCGGCTCAGACGACGCCGTCGGCGCGCAGGGCCGCGATCTCGCCGGGCGTGCGGCCGAGCTCGGTGAGGATGGCGTCGGTGTGCTCGCCGACCGCCGGCACCGGGTCCATCCGGGCGGGGACGCCCACCAGGTCGGCCGGCGGCAGCAGGGCGCGCACGCTCGCGCCGCCCGGCACGTCCACCGCGCTCCAGCGGCCACGGGTGGCCAGCACCGGGTGCTCCAGGAAGGCCGGGACGTCGTTGACGCCCGCGCAGGCGATACCGATGTCCTCCAGCTCCTTGAGGGTCTCCTCGGCGGCGGAGTGGGCGCAGCGCTCGGCCACCACGGCGTTGACCTCGTCGCGGTGCGCGACACGGGCTGAACTCGTCGCGAAGCGGGGGTCGTCGATCAGTTCGGGCCGCCCGAGGAACCGGGCGCACAGCGCGGCCCACTCGCGTTCGTTCTGGATGGACAGCAGCACCTGCCGGCCGTCGGCCGCAGGGAACGCGCCGTACGGGGCGAGCGTCGGATGCTGGGTGCCCAGCCGCTCGGGCTGGGTGCCGCCGTACTCCGTGTAGTAGGCGGGCTGTCCCATCCACTCCGCCAGCGCCTCGAACAGGGACACCTCGACCGGATGGGCCTCGCCCGTGGTCGCGCGGGTGAACAGGGCGGTGAGGATGCCGCTGTAGGCGTACATGCCGGCCGCGATGTCGGCCACGGAGATCCCGACGCGGGCCGTGCTCCCGGCGTCCCCGGTCAGCGACACCAGGCCGGTCTGGCACTGCACCAGCAGGTCGTACGACTTGCGGTCGGCCCACGGCCCGGAGGTGCCGTAACCGGAGATCGTGCACGGGATCAGCCGGGGCCGGTGCTCGGTGAGCGCGGCCGTGCCGAGGCCGAGCCGGTCGGCGGCGCCCGGTGCGAGGTTCTGCACGAAGACGTCGGCGCCGTCCAGCAGCCCGTGCAGGATCTCCCGGCCGCGCGGCGACTTCAGGTCCAGCGTGAGGGATTCCTTGGAGCGGTTCAGCCAGACGAAATAGCTGGACAGCCCGTGCACGGTGGTGTCGTACCGGCGGGCGAAGTCCCCTTCCCCGGGCCGCTCCACCTTGATCACCCGCGCCCCGAGATCGGCGAGCTGCCGGGTGGCGTAGGGCGCGGCGACGGCCTGTTCGAGGCTGACGACGGTGATGCCGGCGAGGGGGAGACGCGGGGTGCTCATGACGCCATGTGTACGGCCCCGCCGAAGAACGCGTCAATGGCGGACCGGCGGGGGGAGCAGGTCAGACGGGTGCGTGCAGCGACTCGACGGCCCGGACGAGGGGGGCGAGTTCGGGGTTGCGGGCGGCTTCGTCGAGGGCTTCGCGGAGGGCCTTGTCGTTGGTGGGACGGGCTTCGGCGAGGAGGGTGAGTCCGGCGTCGGTGACGTCGGTGTAGATGCCGCGTCGGTCGGTGGGGCAGAGGTAGCGGGAGAGCAGGCCGCGGTCCTCGAGGCGGGTGACGAGGCGGGTGGTGGCGCTCTGGCTGAGGACGACGGCGTCGGCGACCTGTTTCATCTGCAGGTGGCCGCCTTCGCCGTTGTGCTGGCGGCTGAGGACGTCGAGCAGGGAGTACTCGCGGACGCTGAGGTCGTGGTGGGTCTGCAGGGCGCGTTCGATGTGGGCCTCGATCCTGCCGTGCAGCAGGGAGAGGGCGCACCAGCCCTGGGCGAGGGCGGTGAGTGCGGGATCCGTCGCTGTCATGGCCCCGATTCCTCCGTACGCGGTGAGTGCTTCCAGGATAGGACATCAGCGCGAATTCCCGCCGATGCGGTTATAGCGCGTACGCAAGCACCGGGCATTCCCGTGCCGCGTCCGTGTCCGCCCCCGGGCCCATGACCTTGACCTGGAGCGGACTCCAGCGCCTAGCGTCGTCCGGGCCGGGCCACCGGGTCCGGCGGACGGAGGAGTGACATGCGGGTCGGTCTGCACATCAGCCGCTTCGACCACCCCGGCGGGGCTCCCGCCCTAGGGGGTGTCTGACAATTCCCACCTGCCTCGCGGTGTCTGGCACGCACGCTCGCCGCGTTGCCGAAACGCCCACGTGACTCCGCCACGAGGGCGCTCCGGCGCCTTGCGACCGCACGCACCAGACACCGCGAGGCCCGCCCCTCCGGGGCGGACGGCGGGAATTGTCAGACACCCCCTAGGCGCCGAACTCGCCGCCGTGGGCGCCGCCGCCGAGGCGGGCGGGCTGAGCTGGCTGTCGGTGATGGACCACTGGTTCCAGATGGAGTTCAACGACCGCGCCGAGGACCCCATGCTGGAGGCGTACACGACCCTCGGCTATCTCGCGGCCCACACCTCCACGGTGCGGCTCGGGGCGCTGGTGACCGGGGTGACGTACCGTCCTCCGGGCCTGCTGGCCAAGATCGTGACCTCGCTCGACGTGCTGTCCGGCGGCCGGGCCACGCTGGGCATCGGCGCGGCCTGGTACGAGCGGGAGCACGTGGGCCTCGGCGTGCCGTTCCCGCCGCTCGCCGAGCGGTTCGAGCGGCTGGAGGAGACGCTGCGGATCTGTCTGCGGATGTGGGACCCGGAGGCCGACGGCCCCTTCGAGGGCCGGCACTACCGGTTGGCCGAGCCCCTGAACGTCCCGGCGCCCCTCTCGGCGCCCCGCCCCGAGATCATGATCGGCGGGGGTGGCGAGAAGAAGACGCTGCGGCTGGTCGCCCGGTACGCCGACGCGTGCAACCTCTTCGCCACCGCGCCCGAGCAGGTCGCGCACAAGCTCGACGTCCTGCGCGGCCACTGCGACGCCGAGGGACGCGACTACGACACGATCCGCAGGACGGTCCTGTACGGCGGGGAGGCCGCCGACCGCGGCGACCTCGACGCCTTCACCCGGGACGCCGAGGCGTACGTGAAGCTCGGGATCGACACGGTCATCCTGTCGCCGGGCACGGGACGGCCGGCGGCGTTCGCCGAGGACTTCGCCGCTCCCGCCGCGGCCCGGCTGGCGGAGCTGGGCTGACCCAGGGCCGTGTACATGCCGAAGGGGCCGGAGCGTTCGGCTCCGGCCCCTCTCGGTGGACGGTCGTCAGGTGGACGGTCGTCAGGCGGCGATCTTCTCGCCCGCGTGACCGTGGATGTGCGCGATGACCTCGGCCAGCTGCGCGGCGACCTCGGCGTCGTCGGCCGGGTGGGTCTCGGCGAAGCGGGTCACGGAGCCGGGGATGGACAGCCTGACGTCCTCCAGCACCTTGCCGCCGGCGATGCCCACGGCCTTGCGGGCCTCGTCCTGCGCCCAGACACCGCCGTACTGGCCGAACGCGGTGCCGATCACGGCCACCGGCTTTCCGCCGAAGGCGCCGGCGCCGTACGGGCGGGACAGCCAGTCGATGGCGTTCTTCAGGACGGCCGGGATGGTGCCGTTGTACTCGGGGGAGAAGAGGAGGAAGCCGTCGGCGGACTGGGCGGCCTCACGCAGCTTGGCGGCCGCGGCGGGGACGCCGCCCTCGACGTCGATGTCCTCGTTGTAGAAGGGGATGTCGGCCAGGCCCTCGAACAGCACGACCTCAGCGCCCTCGGGAGCGAGCTTGACGGCCGCCTCCGCCAGCTGACGGTTGTGCGAACCGGCGCGAAGGCTGCCGACGAGCGCGAGGATGCGAACAGACATGCGAACTCCAAGGATGCTGAAACACTGCCGAAACGATCCGGACCGGGGTCCGTTTACTGTCTAGCATCCTAAGCGGACTGCGGTCCAGTTTCATTCCCCATGCTTTACGCTGACTTCATGTCCGCCGCTCTGCCGCCCTTCCCGCAGCCGGAGGAATCCCTCGGCGCACCCCCGCAGCTCGACGTGGGCACCGCTCCCGACGAGCCGTGCCTGCGCGCCGACGCGGCCCGCAACCGCGCCCGGCTGCTCGAAGCCGCCTCCCGGCTGATCGCCGAGCACGGCGCGGCCGGCGTCACCATGGAGGCCGTCGCCGCGGCGGCCGGTGTGGGCAAGGGCACGGTCTTCCGCCGCTTCGGCGACCGCACCGGCCTGCTGACCGCGCTGCTCGACCACTCCGCGCGCACCCTCCAGGCGGACTTCATGGGCGGCCCGCCCCCGCTGGGCCCCGGCGCGCCACCGGTCGAGCGGCTGCGCGCCTTCGGCCTCGCGGTGCTCTACCGCTCCGCCGAGCAGCTGGACCTGCAGCTCGCGGCCCAGCCCGACCCCACCCGACGCTTCGCCCACCCCTCCCAGCGGGCCCTCCAGGCCCACGTCACGATGCTGCTGCGGCAGATCCAGCCCGGCGCCGACTGCGACCTGCTCGCGCACACGCTCCTGTCCTTCCTCGACCCCGCCCTGATCAGCCATCTGACCCGGCAGCGCGGCATGCCCCTGGAGCGGCTGGAGAAGGGCTGGCTCGACCTGGTGGCCCGGGTCACCGGCGCCGAGTCCTGACGCGGCCGTGCGGATTCCGTGAGGGACCGCCAAGATCGTGCCGACGACCTGATGCCCCGACGGCTGCCGCCGCCTAGGCTGAGCACGGTCAACATCGCCGTGGACGCACGGAGCCGGCCGACCCGCGGTGACCCCGGCGCACCGCGGCTCCGGCCGAACCGTGCGCGGGCGCACGGCGTCGACGCCAGGGAGGCGTGCATGCGCACGACGGTCGGCATCATCGGCGGCGGCCCCGCCGGGCTGCTCCTCGCCCGGCTGCTGCACCGGGCCGGGATCGACTGCGTGGTGCTGGAGAGCCGTTCACGGGAGTACGTCGCGCACCGCCAGCGCGCCGGGATGCTGGAACAGGGCACCGTCGACGCGCTGCACGAGGCCGGCGCCGGCGAGCGGCTGGACGCCGAGGGCCTGGTCCACCACGGCATCGAACTGCGCTTCGACCGCGAACGCCATCGCGTGGACTTCCCCTCCCTGACCGGCGGCCGCACGGTCACGATCTACGCCCAGACCGAGATCGTGAAGGACCTCGTCGCGCTCCAACTGGCCGAAGGGCCCCCGCTGTTGTTCGGCGCGGAGGCGCTGGCCGTGGAGAAGCCGGAGAGCGCCTCCCCGGTCGTACGGTTCCGGCACGAGGGGCGCGAACGCACCCTGACCTGTGACTGGGTGGCCGGCTGCGACGGCTTCCACGGCATCTCCCGCGATGTGCTGCCGGCCGGCGCCGGGCGGTCGTACGCGCGCTCCTACCCGTACGCCTGGCTCGGGGTGCTGGCCGAAGTCGCGCCGTCCTGCGAGGAGTTGATCTACGCGCGCAGCGAACGGGGCTTCGCGCTGCACAGCATGCGCTCCCCGTCGGTCTCGCGGCTCTACCTCCAGGTGCCGGAGGGTACCGACGTCCGCGACTGGTCCGACGACCGGATCTGGGACGAACTGGCCGCCCGCTTCGCCGTCGACGACGACTGGACGCTCCGACGCGGCCCCGTCACGGCCAAGTCGGTCACGCCGATGCGCGCGTTCGTGCACGAGCCCATGCGGCACGGCCGGCTCCTGCTGGCCGGGGACGCCGCCCACATCGTCCCGCCCACCGGCGCCAAGGGACTCAACCTCGCCGTCTCCGACGTCCGCGTCCTGGCCCGCGGACTCGAGGAGCTGCACCGCACGGGAGACTCCCGGATCCTCGACCACTACAGCGAGTTGTGCCTCCGGCGTGTGTGGCAGGCCGTCCGGTTCTCGGACGACATGACCAGGATGCTGCACACCCGGGCCGACGAGGACGCCTTCGACCACCGGACGCAGCTCGCACGGCTGCGCCGGATCACCGGATCCCGTGACGCGGCCGCCGAACTCGCCGCGAACTACACGGGACTTCCGCTGCCCCTGTGACCGCTCCAGCCTCTCGTGACCGCCCCCGCCCCCTGTGACCGCCCCCCGAACCCCCCCGGTGATCGAACGGAGAGTCGCCATGCCGCTGCTCGACCCCGCAACCTGGCAGCCCCGCCCCCTGTCGGGAGGCGAGCACACCGTGACCGAACCCGCCACCGGCGACGCCCTCGCCACCGTCTCCCTGGCCGGCGCGGGCGACGTCGCCGACGCCGCACGGGCCGCCCACGGCGCCCAGCGCGCATGGGCCCGCCTGCCGCACTTCGCACGGGCTGCGGTCCTGCGCAAGGCGGGCGACCTGTTCGCGGCCCATGCCGACGAACTGCGCACCTGGCTCGTCCGTGAGTCCGGCTCCATCCCGGGCAAGGCCGACTTCGAACTGCACGTCGCCGCCCAGGAGTGCTACGAGGCCGCCGCCCTCGCCTCCCGCCCGGCCGGACAGGTCCTGCCCACCGAGGCGCCCCGCCTGTCGTACACGCGCCGGGTCCCGGTCGGGGCCGTCGGGGTGATCGCGCCGTTCAACGCGCCGCTCATCCTGTCCATCCGCTCCGTCGCGCCCGCGCTGGCCCTGGGCAACGGCGTCGTCCTCAAGCCGGACCCGCGTACGGCCGTGTGCGGCGGTCTGGCTCTGGCCGCCGTCTTCGCCGAGGCGGGCCTGCCCGAGGATGTGCTGCATGTGCTGCCGGGCGGCGCCGAGGCCGGGCAGGCGCTGGTCGCCGACCCGCACGTACCCGTCGTCTCCTTCACCGGGTCCACGGGGGCGGGCCGGGCCGTCGGCGAGGCCGCCGGACGCCATCTGAAGCGCGCGCATCTGGAACTGGGCGGCAACTCCGCCCTGGTCGTGCTGGAGGACGCCGACCTCGACGCGGTGATCTCCACGGCCGCCTGGGGATCGTTCTTCCACCAGGGCCAGATCTGTATGACGACCGGCCGGCACCTGGTGCACCGGTCGCTGTACGAGGAGTACGTCGAACGCCTCGCCGCCAAGGCCGACTCGCTCGCCGTCGGCGACCCGCACCGCGAGCAGGTCCACCTCGGCCCGCTCATCGACGACGGGCAACTCGACAAGGTCCGCTCGCTGGTCGACGCCAGCGCCTCACAGGGGGCGAAGCTCGCAGCGGGCGGCACGCACGAGCGGCTGTTCTACCGCCCGACCGTCCTGGCGGGCGTCGACGACGACACCCCGGCGTACGCCGAGGAGGTCTTCGGGCCGGTCGCGCCGGTGCGCTCGTTCGCCGACGCCGAGGAGGCCGCCGCCCTGGCCGCCGCGAGCCCGTACGGACTCTCGCTGGGCATCGTCACCCGGGACGCCGCCCGGGGTCTCGACCTGGCCGAGCGCATCCCGACCGGGATCGTGCACATCAACGACCAGACGGTGAACGACGAGGCCGTCGCCCCGTTCGGCGGGGTGGCCGCGTCCGGGACCGGCGCCCGCTTCGGTGGCGACGCCAACCTGGAGGCGTTCACCGACGTGCGCTGGACGACGGTGCGCGCGGATGTGGCGGGCTACCCGTTCTGATCGGGCGGTCCCATTTGATGGGTCCGGTCGGGCCGGATCGATGGGTCCGGTCCGGTCGGGCGCCGGCCCGCGGGTCTCCGTTCCCGTAACCCGCGCGGCGCCCCGGACCGGCCCTCACCGGCCCGTCACTCGCCGTTCTGCTCGGCCTGCTCCTGCTGCGCGGCGACGGCCTTGCGGACCTCGTCCATGTCGAGCTTGCGGGCCTGCCCGATGACGTCGGCCAGCGCGGCCTCCGGCAGGGCGCCCGGCTGGGCGAACACGGCGACCCGGTCCCGCACGATCATCAGCGTCGGGATCGACTGGATCCCGAAGGCCTGCGCCAGTTCCGGCTGGGCCTCGGTGTCGACCTTGCCGAACACCAGGTCGGGGTTCTCCTCGGCCGCCTTCTCGTAGACGGGGGCGAACTGACGGCACGGCCCGCACCAGGACGCCCAGAAGTCGATCAGGACGAAGTCGTTGTCCGTGACCGTCTGGTCGAAGTTCTCCTTGGTGAGCTCCATGGTGCTGCTCATGGCGTATCCCTCTTCCTGGGTGTCCGGGCGAAGCGTGGGCGACAACGCGGCCGTAGGACCGTGTATTCCGCGCGCGTACCCATGTGGCCAGCCGACACACCACCCATAAGACTGACCCCATGACGGAAACGGATTCCAATGTGTACGACGTCGTGGTGCTCGGAGCCGGCCCCGTGGGGGAGAACGTCGCCGACCGCACCCGCGCCGCCGGACTGTCCACCGCAGTCGTCGAGAGCGAGCTGGTGGGCGGCGAGTGCTCGTACTGGGCCTGCATGCCGAGCAAGGCGCTGCTGCGGCCGGTCATCGCCCAGTCCGACGCGCGGCACCTGCCGGGCCTCGCCGAGGCCGTCCAGGGCCCCCTCGACACCGCCCGGGTGCTCGCCCGGCGCAATGAGGTCACCAAGGACTGGCACGACGACGGGCAGGTGAGCTGGCTCGACGGCATCGGCGCCGACCTCTACCGAGGGCACGGGCGCCTCGCCGGTGACCGCACGGTCGAGGTGACCGGCCCCGACGGCACCCGGAAGGTGCTCACCGCGCGGCACGCCGTGGCCGTGTGCACCGGCAGCCGGGCCGTCGTGCCCGATCTGCCGGGCATCGACCAGGTCAAGCCGTGGACCAGCCGCGAGGCCACCAGCGCCCAGGCCGCGCCCGGCCGGCTCGTCGTGGTCGGCGGGGGAGTGGTCGCCACCGAGATGGCCACCGCCTGGCAGGCCCTCGGCTCCCGGGTCACCCTCCTCGTACGCGGCAAGGGCCTGCTGAACCGCATGGAGCCCTTCGTCGGCGAGATGGTCGCGCAGTCCCTCACCGAGGCCGGTGCGGACGTCCGCACCGGGACCTCGGTCACGTCGGTGACCCGGGAGGACGGCACGGTCGTCGTCGTCACCGACCAGGGTGAACGCATCGAGGCCGACGAGATCCTCTTCGCGACCGGGCGCGCCCCGCGCAGCGACGACATCGGCCTGGACACCATCGGTCTGGAGCCCGGCTCCTGGCTGGAGACCGACGACGGCCTGCGTGTCCGGGACAGCGAGTGGCTGTACGCCGTCGGCGACATCAACCACCGCGTCCTGCTCACCCACCAGGGCAAGTACCAGGCCCGGATCGCCGGGGCGGCCATCGCGGCCCGCGCCTCCGGGTCGGCGGAGCCGGACACCGGGGCCTGGGGCGCGCACGCCGCCACCGCCGACCACGGCGCCGTCCCGCAGGTCGTCTTCACCGACCCCGAGGCCGCCGCGGTGGGCCTGTCCCTGGCCGAGGCCGAGCAGGCCGGACACCGGGTGCGGGCCGTCGACTACGACATCTCCTGGACCGCCGGCGCCTATCTGTACGGCGAGGACTACCGCGGGCAGGCCCGGATGGTCGTCGACCTGGAACGCGAGATCCTGCTCGGCGTGACCTTCGTCGGCCCGGGCGTCAGCGAGCTGATCCACTCGGCGACGGTCGCGGTCGTCGGCCAGGTGCCGATCAGCAGGCTGTGGCACGCGGTCCCGTCGTACCCGACGATCAGCGAGGTGTGGCTGCGGCTGCTGGAGACGTACCGGGACAGCTGATGCGGTGAGCGCGTTCCGGCTCCGCGGTCAGCCGGGCGGGGTGGGTCCGGCTGTGCGGCAGTCGGGCAGGGCGGGTCCGGCTTTGCGGTCAGTCGGGCAGGTCGAAGCCGAGGGCCCGGGCCGCCTGGAGTGGGGCGGGCTCGGCCCAGAGCTCGGCCATCGCCTGGTTCGAGGCGAGCGAACGCGTCTCCGCCCGGTCCAGGTAGAGCACCCCGTCGAGGTGGTCCGTCTCGTGCTGCACGATCCGGGCGGGCCACCCCGTGAACACCTCGTCGAAAGCCTGCCCGTGCTCGTCCTCGCCGCGCAGCCGCACCTCGGCGTGCCGGGCGACGACCGCCTGGTACCCCGGCACGCTCAGACAGCCCTCGTAGAACGCCGCCCAAGCCGGCCCGGTCGCCTCGTACGACGGGTTCACCAGCACCCGGAACGGCTGCGGGACGCGCCCGCGCGTCACGCGCACCTCGTCCGGGACGGGCGCCGGGTCCTCGATCACCGCGATCCGCAACCCCACCCCCACCTGTGGCGCGGCGAGACCGACGCCGGGAGCCGCGTGCATCGTGAGCCGCAGGGCCTCCACGAAACGGGCCAGCAGTGCCGGGCCCAACTGCCCCTCGTACGGCGCGGCCGGGCGCCGCAGCACCGGATCGCCGGCCGCCACGACGGGCAGCGGGCCCCCGGCGGAGAGAAGCCGCTCGATCTGCTCGGCGAGGGACGCGTGCTCGTTCGGAAGTGCCATCGCCCCAGCATGCCACGCGCCCCGCGCCCCCTCTGAACTCCACTGTGCCGCAGGTCACTTGACGCGCCGGGAACTCCGGGGCCCGCCGGTCCGACTACCGGACCGCCAGAGCAACGACCGTCCACCCCCCGGAGTTCCACCCATGTCCACCGCCCCCACGACCGCCCCGGCCCCCGGGCCCGACGCCACGGATTCCCCGGCCCCGCCCCGCCGCGGCTGGACACTCCTGCGCCCGCTCGTCCTCCGTCTGCACTTCTACGCCGGTGTGCTCGTCGCCCCGTTCCTCCTCGTCGCCGCGGCCACCGGATTCCTGTACGCGGGCGCGTTCCAGGCCGAGAAACTGCTGTACGCCCACGAGATGTACGTCCCCGTCGGCGAGACGAAGCTGCCGGTGTCGCAGCAGGTCGCCGCCGCCCGCGAGGCCCACCCCGAGGGCGCCGTCGCGGCCATACGGCCCTCACCGGCCGACGACGAGTCGACCCGGGTGATGCTCTCGGGGGTCGACGGTGTCGACGCCGACCACACGCTGGCCGTGTTCGTCGACCCGTACACCGCCGAAGTGCGCGGCGCCCTGGAGCAGTACGGCTCCACCGGAGCCCTCCCGCTGCGCACCTGGATCGACGAGTTCCACCGCGACCTCCACCTCGGTGAGCCGGGTCGGCTCTACAGCGAACTCGCCGCGAGCTGGCTGTGGGTGATCGCGGCCGGGGGACTGGTGCTGTGGTTCTCCCGCCGCCGCGCCCTGCGCAAGGTACGAGGCACCAGCGGGCGCCGGCGCACCCTCGGCCTGCACGGCACGGTCGGCGTCTGGGCGGCTCTAGGGTTCATCTTCCTGTCGGCGACCGGCCTGACCTGGTCGACGTACGCCGGCGCCCACATCGACGATCTGCGCACCGCCCTGCGGCAGGCCACCCCGTCCATCTCGGCGTCGGCGGGCGGCGACCACGGGAGCCACGGCGGCACCGCGGGCGCCGGTGGCGGCGAGGGGCAGGGCGTCGGCCTCGACAAGGTCCTGGCGGCCGCCCGCTCCGAGGGCCTGTCCGACCCGGTGGAGATCGTGCCGCCCGCCGACGCCTCGTCCGCCTATGTGGTCCGGCAGGTGCAGCGCAGTTGGCCGACGAAGCAGGACGCGGTCGCGGTCGACCCGGCGTCCGGCGAGGTCACGGACGTCCTGCGGTTCGACGACCACCCGGTGCTCGCCAAGCTGACCCGCTGGGGCATCGACCTGCACACGGGCGTGCTGTTCGGGCTGGTCAACCAGATCGCCCTGATGGCGCTGACGCTCGCGCTGATCCTGCTGATCGTGTGGGGGTACCGCATGTGGTGGCAGCGCGGCCGGGGCTCGTCGTTCGGCCGGCCGATCCCGCGCGGCGCCTGGCGTCAGGTGCCCCCGCGTGTCCTCGTCCCCCTGGCCGCGCTGGTCGCGGCGCTCGGCTACGTCGTCCCGCTGCTCGGCGTCCCGCTGGCGGCGTTCGTCGCGGTGGACGCCGTACTGGGCGAGATCGCGTACCGGCGGGGGAGCGCCCAGGAGGCGTGACGAGAAGAGGGGCCCGGCCTCCGTCGGTACGGAGTCCGGGCCCCTGCCGGCGGCTTTGGCCGCCGCCGGTCTCAGACCTGCTCGAAGTCACCCGCCAGGGCCGAGGCCAGGCGCATGTGCGGCTCGGCCTCCTCGTGCCGCCCCTGGCGCTGGAGCGTACGGCCCAGCATCAGCCGGGCGTACTGCTCGACCGGGTCGCGCTCCACGATGACGCGCAACTCGTCCTCGGCACGGCGCAGCTGGGCCGAGTGGTAGTAGGCGCGGGCCAGCAGCAGCCGCGGTCCCGTCTGCTCCGGCACCTCCTCGACCAGGCTGCCGAGGACCCGCGCGGCGCTGGCGTAGTCCTTGGCGTCGAAGAACATCCGCGCCCGCTCCCAGCGCTCGGTCGGTGTTCCGTGGTCGTAGTACGTCGTCTCCACTCTGACCTCCTTCGAGCGCGTCAACCGGCCTGAGTGGTTGAATATTCCACTAACCGATGGCGGTGTCCTGGGTCAGGGCCGCGAGCTCCCGGTTCGCCCGCTCGGTGATGAGGGTCAGCACCCGACCCGCGACGGCCAGGTCCTCCTCGGGCAGGTCCGCGTAGACGCGGGCGGTGAGGGGGGCGGTCTCGGCGGACGTCGCGGCCTGCAGCTTGCGTCCGGCGTCCGTGACGCGCACCGCGGTCGGCCCGTCGGCGGCCAGCAGGCCGTCGCCGACCAGCCCGTCGACGACGGAACGGGCCTCCGCCGGCTCGCACTTGAGCGATCCGACCACCTCGCCGACGAGGCGGTCACGCTCCACCGGCCCACCGGCGGCAGCGGCCGCGCGCAGGGTGACGGACTGCTGGAACGTGGCGCCGTGGCGGGCCAGCACCTGCTCGAGGAGGGCGCGGCTCGCGTAGTGGGCCAGGGCTATGACACGGGGGTCGAGACGGGGAGGGGTGGAGGTGGTCATGACTGCTCCTTGTCGTGCCGGCTGTCGTTTTCGCCGTCCAGGGCCGACGGATCGAGAGGCGCGTCGAGCAGGGCCGCCAGGATGTGGCTGAACTCCCGCGTGGCGTCGCTGCCGAGCCCGCCGAGCGGGGCGAGGAGCTGCTCATGCAGCCCCCGCACGACCTCGATCGCCTTCCGGGTCCGCTCCACGCCCTGTTCGGTCAGCGTGAGCTGGACCGCGCGGGGGTCACGGGGGTCGCGGGTGCGTTCGACGAGTCCGGCGCTCTCCAGGGAACGCGCCAGCTTGGAGACGTACAGCGGCTCCAGTCCGGTGTGGTCGGCGAGCCGCCGCTGACTGGGGCGCTCACCCTCGCGCCGCATGCCGTACAGCGAGGCGACGACGGCGTACTGGGCGTGGGTGAGCCCCAGCGGGGTCACGGCCCGGTCGACGGCGACCCGGAACTTCGTCGACAGCCGCCACACGAGGAAGCCGGGGGTGGCGTTCATGGAACGGGAACCCTTGCTCATGACAGATACAGTACATGGCTACTATATCCATGGCTACTATTTTCGGGAGGACCACCCGGGAGCGGCCCGGCGCCCCTGCCCCGTTGCAACCCCAACCCCGCCGCGCACCGGCGCTCGGCAAGACAGCCCGTACGACGGACTGACGGGGCGCTCCGGAGGGGGTTAGTTTGGGCGCCATGAGCAATCTTGATCGCGAGGCGGTGCCCTCGGTCTGCGGCGGCCGCGGTTTCGTCGTCGCGGAGCCCGTCCGCGAACTCCTCAGCCCCCGGCGGGTACGGCTCGGCGAGTCCAGCGAGGTCCGCCGTCTGCTGCCCAACCTGGGCCGGCGGATGGTCGGCGCCTGGTGCTTCGTCGACCACTACGGCCCCGACGACATCGCCGACGAGCCCGGGATGCAGGTGCCCCCGCACCCGCACATGGGCCTGCAGACGGTGAGCTGGCTGCACGAGGGCGAGGTACTGCACCGCGACTCCACGGGCAGCCTCCAGACGATCCGCCCGCGCGAGCTGGGCCTGATGACGTCCGGCAGGGCGATCAGCCACTCGGAGGAGAGTCCGCGCTCGCACGCCCGCTTTCTGCACGGCGCCCAGCTCTGGGTCGCCCTGCCGGACGGCCACCGCCACACCGACCCGCACTTCGAGCACCACGCCGACCTGCCGGTCGTCACGGCGCCGGGTCTGCGGGCCACGCTGATCCTGGGCGACCTCGACGGCGCACGCTCGCCCGGCACGGCGTACACCCCGATCGTCGGCGCCGACCTGGCACTGAGCCGGGGCGCCGACGTACGCCTGCCGCTGGAGCCGGACTTCGAGTACGCCGTGCTGTCCATGTCCGGCGAGGCCCATGTGGACGGCGTACCGGTGCTGCCGGGCTCGATGCTGTACCTCGGCTGCGGCCGCACCGAACTCCCGCTGCGCGCCGAGTCGGACGCGGCGCTGATGCTCCTCGGCGGCGAGCCGTTCGAGGAGGAGCTCATCATGTTCTGGAACTGGATCGGCCGCACCCAGGAGGAGATCGAACAGGCCCGCCGGGACTGGATGGAAGGGGAACGGTTCGGAACGGTCAAGGGGTACGACGGTGCCCCGCTGGCCGCACCCGAGCTACCGGGGGTGCCGCTGAAGCCGCGCGGCAGGACCCGTTGAGCCGCCGAAGTACCGATCTCGGCGGCTCGTGAGGGGTGCGCGCCGGGCCTACTCCGAGGAGGGGTGGAACTCGACGACGACGCGATAGCCGGCGGGCGCCGAGGTGATGTGAAGGGCCGGATCGTCGAACATGCGCCGCAGCGACGCCTGCCACTCGGGGTTGCCGGTCGCCCGGTCGAGCGCGGTGCCCGAGGTCCACTCGGCGACGTGGACGAAACGCGTCTCCGGGCCGTCGGTGAGGGGGCGGTGCAGGCGGGAACGGACGAAGCCGGGCTGTGCCGACATGATCCGGGCGTTCTCCTGATACACCTCGGTGAAGTAGTCGGCCTCGTCCGTCGGCACGGTGTAGCTCTTCATGACGGTGACCGGGCCGTCGACACCGGTCTTCGATTCCAGGAACTGAGTCATGCCCCTCTGTCCGGTGACGCGCCGCCGCTGTGACAGGCGGTCGCCGCTCACCGCGCACGGCACCGCGACGCCCGCGGCTCAGAACGGCGGTTCGATAGAATGCGGGACGAATCCCATGGTGGAACGGTACTTCCCGGCGAAGGCGGACATGGTGCCTGACATCGCGCCGTTGCGGGGGCGACGCGGCGAGCTGGCGGAACTGGAAGCGCTGGTGAGCCGTGCCCGCGCCGGGCGCAGCGGTGCACTGGTCGTCTCCGGTGAGGCCGGTGTCGGCAAGACGGCGCTCCTGGACCATGTCACGGCACGGGCCGCGGCACACGTCCGCATCGAGCGGATCGTCGCCTCCCAGTCCGAGATGGAACTCGCGTACGCCGGCCTCCAGCAGCTCTGCGGCCACATGATGGGTTCGGCCGACCGGCTGCCGGCCCCGCAACAGGAGGCGATCGAGGTGGCGTTCGGGCTGCGCAGCGCCGCCGCGCCGAGCCCGTTCCTCGTGGGGCTGGCCCTGCTGGGGCTGCTCACCGAGGCCGCCGAGGAGCAGGCACTGCTGTGCGTCGTCGACGACGCACAATGGCTCGACCAGGCATCCGCGCGTGCCCTCGCCTTCGCCGCCCGACGGCTGGACGCGGAGGGCATCGCGCTGGTGCTCGCCTTGCGCCAGGTCGCCCCGGTGTTCGCGGGTCTGCCCGACATGGTCGTCGAAGGGCTCGGCTATGAGGACGCACGCGAGCTGCTGCGCCTGGCCGTACCCGGTGGTCTCGACCGGCGGGTGCGCGACCAGTTGATCGCGGAGGCCCGCGGCAATCCGCTCGCCCTGCGCGAACTGCCCCGAGCCCTGAGCCCGGCCCAGATCGCCGGTGGATTCACCTTGACGGGTTCCCTGCCGCTGGAGAGCCGCATCGAGCAGAGCCTGGTCCTGCAGCTCGCCCCGCTGCCCGCGCCGGCGCGCCTGTTGTTGCTGCTGGCAGCCGCGGAGCCTACGGGTGACCCGGGGCTGCTGTGGCGTGGGAGCGCGCTGCTGGGACTGGGGCCCGAAGCGTTCGACGCGGCCAAGGCCACCGATGCGTTCGTCGTCGGTACGCGCGTCGGCTTCCGCCATCCGCTGGTGCGGTCGGCCGTGTACCGGGCGGCGTCACCCGACGCCCGGCGACGCGTGCACGCCGCTCTCGCCGACGTCACCAGCGCCGAGCACGACCCGGACCGCCGGGCCTGGCATCGGGCCGGTGCGACCCTGGAACCGGACGAGGAAGTCGCCGCCGATCTGGAGAAGTCGGCGGTGCGCGCACGTACCCGCGGTGGCGCGGCGGCCGCCGGCGCGTTCCTGGAGCGGGCGGCGGAGCTCACACCCTCGCCGTTCCTCCGCGGCCAGCGGCTGGTCGCGGCCGCCGAGGCGAAGCACGACGCGGGCGCGTCGGACGCGGCCCTGCGCCTGCTCGAGTCCGCCCGAGCCCTTCCCCTCACCGCGCTCCAGAAGGCGCTCGTGGTGCGGCTGCGCGCGCGTGCGGGATACGCGCTACGGCGTGACCGCAGCGGGGCGCAGCACCTCCTCGACGCGGCACGGGGACTCGAACGGCTCGACCCGGTCCTGGCCCGCGACACCTACATCGAAGCGCTCGCGGCGGCGACCTACGGCGGCCGGCTCGGTGACGCCGAGCAGGTGGCCGCCGTCGCGCACGCGATCCTCGGCGCCACGTCCGCCGCCGACGAGACCGACCGGGCACGGGATCTGATCCTGCGCGGCCAGGCGCTGCTCGCCACCGAAGGACAGACGGCGGCGCTGCCCACCCTGCGACGAGCCCAGCGCGCGTTCCTCGAACAGGCGCCGGACTTCCTCGAAATGCACTGGATGTGGTTCGCCTCCCGCGCCGCCCAGGACCTGTGGGACCCCGCCGGGCTGCGTGCGCTCGCCGACCGGCAGGTCGAGCTCGCTCGTGCCGAGGGCGTCGTCACCGTACTGCCGATCGCGCTGAGCCTGCTGGTGCTGGTGCGGATGACCTCCGGCGACCTGGACGGGGCGGAAGCCGCCTGCGACGAGATCGACGCCATCAAGGAGGTCACCGGCAACCCGCTGCCGCCGTACGGACGGCTCCTCCTCGCCTCGTACCGGGGGCAGGCGGGCGAGGCGCTGCGCCTGGCCGAGCGGATTCGGGCCGACGGGCTCGCACGCGGCGAGGGATACGCGCTGAGCGCGGCCAACTTCTCCGAGGCGGTCCTCCACAACGGCCTGGGCCGCTTCGCCGAGGCGGTGGCCTGCGGTCGGCGCGAACTGCCGTACACCCACGAACTGAACCTCGCGATGCGCACCCTGGTCGAACTGGTGGAAGCGGCCGCGCACACCGGTGAGCGCGCGCTCGCCGAGCAGGCACTCGAGCAGTTGGCCGGCGTCACACGGCCGGTGGGCACCAGCTACGCCCTGGCGGTGCTGGCGATGGCCGAGGCGCAACTGCGCACGGGGGACGAGGCCGAACAGCTCTTTCTGGACGCGATCAAGCGCTTCGAGCACGAGCGGATCCCGATCTGGGTGGGGCGGTGCCGCCTGCTGTACGGCGAGGCACTCAACCGTCAGGGACGGTCCGCCGAAGCGCGCGAACAGCTACGGACCGCCCACAACGTACTGACAGCGTGCGGAGTGAACGGATTCGCCCGGCGCGCCGCGGACGAGCTGCGCGCGAGCGGCGAGACCTTGCCGGTCCACACACGGACATCGGTGACGCGGCTCACCGAACAGGAACTGAACGTGGCACGCCTGGCCCGCGAAGGGCTGACGAACCGGGAGATCGGCGCCCGTCTGTTCATCAGCGTACACACCGTCGAATACCACTTGCGCAAGGTCTTCGTGAAGCTCGGCATCAAGCGGCGGACCGAGCTGAAGGCCGCCCTCGCCGGCCTCACGCCGACGGCGTCGAGCGCATGAACGTCCGGGATCCGGTCGTCCTCCCCCTTCCCCACACGGGCGACGGCCGGCGCCACGTCCTCCGGGCCGTCGCCCGCCGGCTCACGGGCGGTCGGAGTGGGCGACGGTCACCGGACGTCTCCGACGACCCCGTGGGCACCGAGGAACGCCAGGACCGAGGCGTCGAACTGCGCGGGCTGTTCGAGGTGTGCGAGGTGACCGGCCTTCTCCACGATCGTCACCTCGGTGTCTTCCGCGCCCTCGTGCAGCAGAGCGGCCCATCGCGGTCCGCAGATGAAGTCATGACGGCCCGCCAGAACGAGGGCCGGTGGGGCCAGTGAAGGCAGTTCGTCCCGGACGTCGAAGGGAGAGTCCTCCCCGCGCGAGGGGGCCGCGTACATACGGAGCGTGCGACGAGCGGGCGCGAACTCCGCCTCCCTTCCCCAGTAGTCGTACAGATAGGCCGGCATCGTGGTGCGCAGGACGGCGGTGGCGCCGTCGTCGTTCATCAGGTCGAGGCGGGAGGTGAGAGCGCTGACGTAGTCCGCGACCTCCGGATGCTCGTCGACGTGATCCTTCATGAACCGTTCCATGGCATCGACCGCCGCCGACCAGAACTCCTCGTCCGCGACCGGTGACGTGTCGTAGAGGACGAGGGCGGCGATCCGTGCGGGGTGGTCGAGGGCGTAACGCTGCGCCACGAAGCCGCCGTGGGAGTGACCGAGCAGGGTGACCCGTGGCACCTCCAGGTGCTGGACCACCGCGTGCAGGAAGTGCGCGTACGTCGCCATGGTGTAGTCGCGTGGATCGGGGAGCCGGCCGGAGTCGCCCGTACCGACCGGTTCGACGTAGACCATGGTCAACGCGTCCTCGAGACCGGCCATGCGCAGGTATTCCCAGCCGATACCCGGTCCGCCCGGATGAGCGAGACATACGGGGCCCGAGCCGGCGACGTGATAGCGCAGGGCGACGCGCGCCGAGCCGTGCGGAACGGTGATCGTGTGCGTGCCGGGAGACAGGGGCGAGGAGGGGTCTTCGGGGGTACGCGGGAGAACGTCCCGCTGATGCGTGTGCTTCACACCGTCCCATGATCTACCAGAGACAGCGTGATCACAAGGAATGACAAAACAAGTGACAACACTGTTGAAAGCTGCGGTAGACTCATCACAGTGTTCATGGCGCCGGGTCGGATGTTCCCACTCGGCGCCGGGATCACCGCACCCGCCGCTGTGAGCCTGGCGGGGCCATGCGCCCCGGGCGCCCACCGATCCCCCGCGAGTCGGCGTCCGGGGCCTGCGCCGTGTGCCGCAGGGGTCTGTCCGGAATCATCCGGCGCGGTAGAGGCCCCGACCGCTGCGCCGGAGACGAGAAGTGCCGACGAGGCGGTCGAGCGTACTGCGAACGGCGTTGATGCTCCCGCTGTCGCCGGCCCGGCCCAATGCCACCGCTACGTCGCGGGCACGCACCTCGGCATCGCCGGCCTGTGCGAAGTACTCCAGGATCTGGTCGGTCAGCCTGCCGTACGCGCGCTTCGCGCCGGTCCTCGGCTGGGTCGCGGCCCGCACCTCACCGGTGCGATCGAGTCGAACGGTGTCCTCGGAGGCTGTCGCCTGCGCACGGGCCGTCATCACGACTTCCAGGGCGCCCAGCGCCCGTCGAACGGTGTCGAGATGGGCGACGACGGCGGCAAGCTCCCTCTCCAGCGCCCGTTTCTGCAGCTCCAGACGGCTGAGGTCGGCCTGGAGACTCTCCGTCGTGACTTCGATGTCGCGGGTCGAGCGAGATGCCGGAACCATGTTTTCCGTTTTCCTTCAAGGAGTGCTGGAACGACGTCGTCCGGTGGTCCCCATGTCACCATCATGAAGTTGTGACGGCGAATCGGGGGAGGCGCACCCTGCAATTGTTGCCACTGACAGTGGGAAGCGCAACGGGCGAGAGCACGCGGGCACCGTGTTCCACGGGGCATCCTCAGCCGTGCCGGACCGGCCCGTGCCCGTCGGCGGGCGGGTGGGGCCGGTTCCAGCTGCGCAGCTTGTCGGGGTTGAGGACGGCCCAGACGTGTGTGACGCGCTGGTCGGCGATGTCGAAGCTGATGACGGCGGCGACCTGCTCGTGATGGCGCACGACGATCGCGGTGCGACCGTTGGCGGCAGTGAGGTGGAGCGTGGTGCGTGAGCGGGGGACGAGGAGGGTGAGGAGGGCCCGGGCCACGTGCTGGTCACCGTGGACCGGTCTGGTCAGGGCACGGATCTTGCCGCCGCCGTCGAAGAACGCGATCGCGTCCCGGGACAGCAGGGGCACCAGACGTGCCGCGTCGTCGAGTGCGCAGGCCTGCCGGACGGCGCGGACGATCCTGTCGTGCTGATGCGGAGGGGTGGGATGCGCGCGGTCGGCGCGCAGGCTGCTGCGGGCGCGATCAGCGAGCTGGGCACACTCCCGCGGGGTCCGCCCGACAATGTCGGCGACGGTCGGAGGGGGCATGGCGAAGACGTCGTTGAGCACGAAGACGGCCCGCTCGGCCGGGGAGAGGGCGTCCAGAGCGTCGAGCAGGACGCCGCTGATCGTTTCCGACAGAGCCGGGCCGGGCTCGAGGCCGGCGTCCCCATCGTCCGGGTCCGGCAGTCGGCGCCCGGGCGTGGACAGGCGCGCCAGACAAATGGACCCCATGCTCTTGGTCAGCCAGATACGCGGATCCTCGATACCGGTCCGCTCGTCGTCGGTCAGGCGGTACCACCGTCGGTAGGTGTCGGTGACGGCCTCTTCGGCGGCGGCTCCCGCGCCCAGCATCCAGCGGGCGACATCGATCAGATGCTGCCGCTCGTCCAGCAACTCCGCGAGCGGCGCGGTGTCGTCGGCCCCACCCATGCGGTGTCCTTCCTCTACCGGCACCCCATCGCCACCACCGCGGTCGGATGGCCGTGCCTCGGCAGTGCAGACCGCACGAGCGCCTGGCGTGTGACAACGGGCCCCGGTCGGCGGCGAGGCTCCTGGGCGACGCGGACGGAAGCGAGGGCGGGAGACGGAGAGCGAGGCACAAGGAGAATGCAACAGTGTGACACCATGCAGTGTCGCCGACCGTACGCGACCTCGTCCACCGACGAAGGAGTCCACCATGCCCGCGATCCTGATCCACGGCGTTCCCGACACCCACCATGTATGGGACGGTGTGCGCCGTCACCTGACCAGGTCCGACGTCGAAACCTGGGACCTGCCCGGCTTCGGTGCCGACCGCCCGGCCGGCTTCGGTTCCACCAAGGAGGACTATGTCGACTGGCTCATTCGGCGTCTGGAGCGGGTCGGTGAGCCGGTGGACCTGGTCGGGCACGACTGGGGCTGCATTCTCACCCTCCGCGTCGCCTCGCTGCGCCCCGATCTCGTCCGCACCTGGGCGGGAGGCAACGGACCGGTCGACGCCGGGTACGTCTGGCATCCGCTGGCCAAGATCTGGCAGGACCGGGACCAGGGGGACCGTTACATGGCCGAACTGCGTCCGGAGCTCTTCGCGCAGGAGCTGGCGTCCGGCTTCGACGTGCCCCTTGACCTGGCGAGGGAGATGGCGAGCCGTGTGGACGAGCCGATGAAGGACTCGGTGCTCAGGCTGTACAGGTCGGCGCTCACCATGGGAACGGAGTGGGAGCCGGGCCTGTCCGCGGTGTCCGCGCCGTCCGTCGTCTTCTGGGGCAGGCAGGACCCTGCCTGCCCGATCGAGTTCGGGCGCAAGCTGGGTGACTCACTGCGCTCCGGTGAGGTGATCGAGATGGACTGCAACCACTGGACGGTGCTCCAGCGCCCGGCCGAGGTCGCGGAGATCCTGGAGAAGCACTGGAGCGCGCAGGACGCCGCCTGACGGGCAGGTGGGACGACGGGACCGGGGCCGGTCCTGTCACACGGCGCGGTGCCGTCCGGTCTTCAAGGGTGGAACCAAGAGGAACAGAGGACACCGTGCGTGAGATCTTGATCGTGGGCGGCGGTTACGCGGGTTTCTACACCGCGTGGGGCCTGGAGAAGAAGTTGCGGCGGGGTGAGGCGCGGGTCACCGTCGTCGACCCCCGCCCCTACATGACGTACCAGCCGTTCCTGCCCGAGGTGGTCGCCGGATCGGTGGAAGCACGTCATGCGGCGGTGTCGCTGCGGCGCCACCTGCACCGCACCCGTGTGATCGCGGGCTCGGCGACGGAGATCCGCAACAGTACGCACACGGTGACGGTGCGGCCGCAGTCCGGGCCGGAGTTCGAACTCCACTACGACATCCTGGTGATGACGGCCGGAGCCGTCACCCGCACCTTCCCGATCCCGGGACTGAGCGACCAGGCGTACGGGCTCAAGCACGTCGAGGAGGCCGTCGCGATCCGCGACCGGCTGCTCACCTCTTTCGACCGCGCGGCGATCCTGCCCCACGGGCCCGAACGCCGTCGGCTGCTGACCGTCACCGTCGTCGGCGGAGGCTTCTCCGGAGTGGAGGGATTCGGTGAACTGCTGAGCCTGGCGTCCGCGTTGCTCAAGCACTATCCGGAGATCGGGGCGGAGGAGATCGCCTTCCACCTGGTCGAAGCACGGGGCCGCATCCTGCCCGAGGTCACCGAGCGGCCGGGGGAGTGGGTGGTGCGCTCGCTGGAGAAGCGGGGTGCGCGGGTGCATCTGAACACGCAACTCGTCTCCGCGGACGGCGGCCGCGTGGTGCTGTCGGACGGATCGGAGTACGACTCGGGTCTGCTCGTGTGGACGGCCGGCAACGCGGCCAATCCGATCGTCCACAACCACACCGACCTCCCGGTCGACGCGCGGGGCCTGCTGCAGGTGCGCGCGGATCTCCGGGTCGGGACGGAGAGCGAGGTCGTGGCGGACGTATGGGCGGCCGGCGACGACGCCTCCGTACCCGATCTCGCCGCGGGCCGACCGGACGCCCGTACGGTGCCGAACGCCCAGCACGCCGTCCGTCAGGGCAAGTTGCTGGCGAAGAACATCATGGCGTCACTGCGCGGCCGGCCAGCCAGGAACTATGTGCACCACAGTCTCGGCGTGGTGGCGACACTCGGGCTGGGCCGGGGCATCTTCCAGTACCGGCGTCTGGTCGTCAAGGGATTCCCGGCCTGGCTGATGCACCGCGGCTATCACCTGTTGGCCGTACCGAGCTGGGAGCGCAAGGCACGGGTCTTCGCCGTGTGGGCGACCGCCGCCTTCTTCGGCCGCGACGTCATCTCCCTCGCGTCGGTCCAGCAACCGAGGGAGGCCTTCGTCTCCAGCGGTGACCCGCGGCGGATCGAGAGTGCGCGGACGCCGGCGGTGGACAGGACCGGGACCCCGTAGACCTCTGCGACCGCGAGGACGTGGCGGGGCGGCTCAGCGCTTGGCCGCGCGGTACAGGCCGCGGCCCACACGGCGGACGCGGGACTGGCCGACCAGGCGGTCCAGTGTGCTCCGCACGGCGTTGATGCTGCCGCTGTCGGTGTCGCGGCCCAGTGCGGACGCCACGTCCCTGGCACGGACGTCGGTGTTCCCGGCTTCCGCGAAGTAGGCCAGGATCTGTTCGGTGAGTTTGCCGTACGCCTTCGCGCCGTCGGTGTCACCGGTGCCGGGACCCTGGACGTCCTCCCCCCGGGTTCCCTCATCGGCGCCGTCCTCCGCCTTGTCGGCGGCCGGCACAGGCGTCGGTGCCGCTGTCGCCGGCACCCCCGCGACGTCGCCGGCCGGACGGGCCGCCGCGGACGCGGGAGCAGACTCGGGCATGAGAGCTTGAAGGGCGACGAGGGCCCGCGACACGGAGTCGAGGTGAGCGGTGACCGCGGCCAGTTCCCGCTCCAGTGCCTGCTTCTGGATCTTCAGCCGCGCCAGGTCCTCCTGCAGGCCCTCGGCGGTGATCTCGATGTTGCGAGCCGTAGGGGTCACGGAGACCATGCGTTCCTCTCGTTCTCACCCCTGATCCGGCGGGGCCGCCCGATGCAGGGCTCCGACACTCGGCCCGGCACCGGGGGCAGGATACCCGCACGGTATGGGGAGGGGCCCGCGTCGGGCGAAGAGCGCGGCGGGGCCGGTGACGTCGCGAACACCGTGTGGGTCGTGCCGCGCCACCGACCCGCCCCGCTATCCCGCGGGCGTCTCGACACCGGTGGACCCGGTCGCCGGACGCTGCAGTCGCCTCAGTGTCTCGGAGAGCGCGTCGATGCGTGCGTCCACCGAGTGGATCGCCTCTCGGAGCTGGCTCAGCCGCCCTTCGAGCAATGCGGCCTCCGCCGCCAGTGAGGCGGTGACGGCGGCGGGATCGGTCTGCCGGTCGGTGCTGGGGGACATCCCTCGTCCTTCCTCGGCTGGTGCCGTCGGCGTGTGAACCGCCGACATCGCATTGACCGAGCAGTGCCGAGCGCTGTGACAGCCCTGTGTGAGCTCGCGGGTCACCGCGGTGTGCAACCGGGGTCGGCGGCGTCGCCGGGGGTGTGCCGTGCCAGGGACCTGCCGCTGACGCCGGGACCACCTGGAGGCGACTGAGCGACTCCAGGGTCCGAAAGGGGTGTGGAGGAGGCGGCCATGGGTAGAAGGCCGGCATGGCAGGCCCGTCCGCTGATGCACACTCATGTGCCTCGGACGCAACGTCAGACAGTGTGACCGCGTGAAAGTGTGTTCTGCGGCGTAGGCGCGGCGGAATCGCTCGCGCAGGCCCCGGGACATGGATGCGGCCGTCGCGGTGCCGCGGGTAACGTGGCGGTGGGGGGCGATGCGGCGACCGCGTTCAGGCGAACGGGACGTCCAGGAGACGGAGACGGTATGGAACCAGTCGCGGACACCATGCAGATCGGGGAGCTGCTCGACGAGCGGCGGCATCTGCGGGACGTCGCGCACTGGATGCTGGGCGACGGCGCCACCGCCGAGCACGTCACCGACGAGGCGTACGGGGAGTGGTACAGGCTCTCCGAGCAGCAGCGGGGCCGCATAGGGGCGCCGCGGGCCTGGCTGACGCGAGCCGTGGGGAGCATCGCCATGGCACGGCTGGGCCTCTCAGGGGCGTCGGACACGTCGACACCCGCCGAGCGAGCCGCACTCGTGATCGACGACGTCTTCGGCGATGTGGCCGGAGGATCCGCGACCACCGCGGAACAGGCCGCCCGCGGACGGCGGGGACCGGCGGACCTCGAGCCGTCGGGCCGAGCCCGGCACAGTCTCCGCGCCAGGACCGCGCGCCCCGCGTCGTCGGGCGTACAGGCCGACGTGGTCGACGCCGTACGGCAGGCGTGCGTCGACGGGGACGCGGACCGTCTGACCGATTTGCTGCACCCCGACGCTGTCGCGTTCTACGACGGCGGAGGCAAGGTCCGTGCACTGACCCGCCCTGTCGTCGGCGGCCCACGGGTCGCCCGGAGTCTCAGGACGCTGCTGGCCCGCCACCCCCGCACCACCCTGCACACCGGAGCGGTCAACGGGCGCACCGGTCTCGTCGCCCGGTACGACGGCCGGGTCGCGGCCGTGGTCTGCCTCGACGTGGCCGGCTCACGAGTCGTCCAGGTCTGGGCCGTGCTCAATCCCGACAAGCTGCGCTCGTGGAACCGCCCCCGCCCCTGACGTGCCGGGGCCCGCGCCCCGCCCGCGTCCGGGGGTGCGCTCAGACGCAGAGGGCGGCTGCGGAGCGGTGACGGGAGCGGGAGTCCAGGAAGGCGGCGATCTTGGCCGGATTGAAGACCCACATCACCTGGTGAATGCCACGCGGCGTGGCCGCGACCGTCATGAAGGTGGCGGGCCGGCCGTCCCTGTGGAGCAGAACGCCACCCCGTCCGTTGGCCTCGACCGGTTCGGCCTCGACCGTGGGCCAGAACCGCGGGTGCGCCGTGGACAGGTTCGCCACGCGCGCACGGCCCAGGACGGGCAGCCGAGCCGCTCCCCGGATGCCGTTGCCGTCGGACAGGCTGACCGCGTTCGGGGTGAGCAGTGATTCCAGGCCGGCGACGTCGCCCTGCTGGGCGGCGGCGACGAAGGCGTGGAGCAGCGTCCGGTGCTCGGTGGCGTCGACGCTGTCCCGCTGGTCGTCGGCGAGGTGTTTGCGCGCCCGGCTCACGATCTTGCGTACGTTGACGGGGGTGAGCCCCAGGATGCGCGCGATCTCGGGGTAGGCGTAGTCGAACGCCTCCCTCAGGACGTAGGCGGCGCGCTCGGTCGGGGAGAGCTTCTGCAGCACCAGGAGGAGGGCCAGTTCCAGCGCCTCCGCCCGCTCGGCGCCGACCTCCGGGTCGTTGCTGGTGTCGACGGGCTCCGGGAGCCACGGACCGATGTAGGTCTCGCGGCGGACCCGGGCCGACTGGGCCACGTTGATGGCCAGCCGGGTGGTGGTGCTCGACAGGAACGCGACGGGGCTGATCACGACGGCGCGGTCGGTCCGCTGCCAACGCAGCCACACCTCCTGCACGACGTCCTCGGCCTCCACCGCACTGCCCAGCACGCGGTAGGCGATGCCGAACAGACGGGGCCGGAGCGCCACGAAGACGGAGACGGCCTCACTCAGGTCGCCTTCCACGGGGGTCGCCTCTGGATGCATGATCCCGGGTCTCCGTTCTGTTGCCGGTATGTGCGGAGACGGTCGCTCGACTTTTCGTCGCCGCCGCCGGAGCGCTGGCCCGGCGTACCGAGGGATCGGCGGGGCGCTGTGCTCTCCTTCACCCCGAATGACCGGCGGCACCGTCGTTTCGTAACACCTTTGTGCGGGGTACTTCGGCGGGCCTTCCGGACCGGTCGGCCGCCCGTGTTCGGAGACGGTCGCGTCGCGGCGGGCTCTGGTCCGGGGGAATGTCACATCCGTGCCGACCGTCCGGTCTTCCAGTGAAAAGAGACTTTGCCCGACCCGCATTGATGCGGCGTTCCCCCACGCGCCGCGTCACTCCCCGATCGGTATCCGTTCCTCATACAGGAGACATTCCATGGACTGGCGTGTAAGGGGCCTCTGCCTGACCGAAGACCCCGATCTCTTCTTCCCGGTCGGCAATGCCGGCAGTGGGCC
Source organism: Streptomyces sp. RK62 (assembly GCF_018070255.1). Lineage (NCBI taxonomy): Bacteria > Bacillati > Actinomycetota > Actinomycetes > Kitasatosporales > Streptomycetaceae > Streptomyces > Streptomyces sp. RK62. The sequence goes on from NZ_JAGPYD010000001.1 coordinate 580,951, forward strand.
GGTGACGGTGCAGACGGACGAGGCGAAGGCCGTCTGCCGTCATTGCCCCGTCACCCGGCAGTGTCTGGCATGGGCCGTCGCCGCCGGGCCGGTCGAGGGCATCTGGGGAGGCACCACGGAAGGGGAGCGCCGTGCCCTGCGGCGGCGCGAGGTGCGGGGATCGCATGCCACGAGGAGCGCTGCCTGAGCGGGCCGGATGCCGATGCGGGTGGGCGGGGACGATCTTCCAATCGTCCCCGCCCACCCGCATCGGCATCCGGTCAGGCCGCGGTGTCCGCCGCTTCCTGCTCGGACCGTACGGCCGAGATGTCCAGGGTCAGGGTCACCTTGTCGCCGATGAACACACCCCCCGTGTCGAGCGGTGTGTTCCAGGCCAGCCCCCAGTCCGAACGTCGCAGGGTGGCGGTGCCCGCGAAGCCGACCCGGTGATGGCCGGAGGCGTCGTCACCGGACCCGCCGAAGACGACGTCGATGTCCAGGGGCAGCTCGACGTCCTTGATGCGCAGGCCTCCCGAGAGGCGGAACTCGTCGTCGCCGAGCGGGGTGATGCCCGTGGAGTGGAAGGCCATCAGGGGGAACGTCGCGGAGTCGAAGAAGTCGGGCCCCGCCAGGTGCGCGTCGCGGTCCGCCACGCCCGTGTCCAGGCTGTCGGTCTGGACGCTCACGTAGGCCTTGGAACGGGACGGGTCGGAGCCGTCGAGCAGGAGAAGGCCCTCGAAGCGGTCGAACCGGCCCCGGACATTGGTGATCATGGCGTGCCGGACGGAGAAGCCGATCGTGCTGTGGAGCGGGTCGATGGTGTAGGCCCCGGTCACGGCCGGGTGCGCACCGAGAGAGGGGGAAGTGGCTCTGTCGCGTCTTGTCAGCATGGTGGGTCTGCTTCCTTGGTGGAGGTGAACGAAAAGGGCCCGCCGCGCCGCGGTGCGGACGACAGGCCCCTTGAGGTGGGTGGCGGGCCTCCGTCACAGGACCCGCCGTCCCCTGGCTCAGCGCTGCTGCTGCGCGAGCCAGTCGGCGAACCGGGTCTCGGCGATGTGCGCGTCCGGACCGGGGAGCAGCGTGGTCTCCTGCAGTTCCGCACCGAAGTACGGGGCGTGCACGTCGGTCACGACCTGGCGCGGGTCCTTCTTGGCGGCCAGCCCCTTGCGGATCAACTCGTCGAGCTGGAACTCCTCGGGGCCGGCGACCTCGACCACCCCGCCCACGGGGGTGCCGACCGCCGTGCGGCCGACGGCGGCGGCGACGTCGTCCGAGAAGACGGGCCGGATCTTGACCGGGGCCAGCCGGACGGTGTCACCGTCGGTCGCCGCCTCGGCGATGCCCTTCATGAACTCGAAGAACTGCGTGGCGTGCACGATCGAGTAGGGGATGCCCGAGTCCTTGATCAGGCCCTCCTGCATCTGCTTGGCGCGGAAGTAGCCGCTCTCCTGGAGCCGCTCCGTGCCGACCACGGAGAGCGCCACATGGTGGGTCACTCCGGCGTTCGCCTCCGCCTTCAGGAGGTTGGTGGTGGAGGTGCGGAAGAACTCCATGACGGCGTCGTCCTCGAAGGAGGGGGAGTTGGAGACGTCGACCACGACCGAGGCGCCGGTCAGCACCTCGGCGAGTCCCTCGCCGGTGAGCGTGTTCACACCGGTGTTGGGAGCGGCGGGCACGGCCTCGTGACCGTGCTCGTTGAGCTTGGCGACCAGCTTGGAGCCGATCAGCCCGGTACCGCCGATGACTACGACCTTCATGTGAATATCCTTTCGCGGGAAATATGCGATGTCGCCTGACGCAGATAAGACCGGGTGCTCGCTTCTTGTGTGACAAGGGAGCTGCCTTTTCGGTCTTTCCGGTGTGTCAGCCGTGTTGACGACGCCCTGGCTTTTCCGGTGATCGGAAAACTGTCACTCGACGAGCTTTCCCTCGGTGGAGACCTCCCCCATGAGGGACGCGATCTCGTCCGGGACGGCGGGAATGCGTTCGTGGGTGATCCCGGTCGTCGGAGACCAGACCAGGTTCACGCGGAACGCGGGATCCGTGTCGGGGAAGTCGCTGCGGTTGTGACAGCCACGGGTCTCCCGGCGTTCCAGGGCGGCTTCGAGCGTGGCGCGGGCCGCCAGGGCGGCCGACTTGAGGTCGAAAGCGTGGGCGAGGTCCTGGAAGCCGGCGATGTCGGGGTGGACGCCGACGTCCCGCATGCGCTTCTCGATGGCGTCCAGCTCGGCAAGGCCGGTGCGCAGACCCTGTTCGTCCCGGACGACACCGGCGTGCTCGGTCATGGTGTTGCGGATCGCGCGCTGGAGCGCCCGGACGTTCTCGGGCCCGTCCGCGGCGAGCATCTCGTCGACCTCGGCACGCGCCTCGGCCACGGCGGCCGCGGATCGGGGCTGCGCGGTGAGTGACTCCGAGTAGGCCGCCGCGGCCTGGCCGGTGATGCGGCCGTAGACGAGGAGTTCGATCAGGCTGTTGCCGCCGAGGCGGTTGGCGCCGTGCAGGCCGCTGGCGGCCTCCCCGATGGCGTACAGGCCGCGTACGTCGGTGCTGTGGTCCTCGGGACGGACCCAGACGCCGCCCATCGAATAGTGCGCTGTGGGCGCCACCTCGATGGGTTCCCGGGTGATGTCGAGCATCTGGAGGTCGAGCAGCGTCTGGTAGACCCGGGGCAGCCGGTTCATGATCGTCTGGCGGGGCAGGTGCGAGACGTCGAGCCAGACCCCGCCGTTCGCGGTGCCCCGACCTTCCTTGATCTCGGTGTACGAGGCGAGCGCCACGCGGTCGCGGGTGGACAGTTCCATGCGCTCGGGGTCGTAGCGGTCCATGTACCGCTCGCCGAGGGCGTTGCGCAGGATGCCGCCCTCACCGCGGGCGGCCTCGCTGACCAGGGTGCCCGCGGCGTTCTCCGGTTCGATGATGCCGGACGGGTGGAACTGGACCAGCTCGGGATCGCGCAGGCGGGCCCCGGCGTCGACGGCCAGGCGGAAGGAGTCGCCGGTGTTCTCGTCCCGGCGCGACGAGGTGCGCCGCCAGATGCGCGTGTGCCCGCCGGCCGCGAGGATCACGGCGTCCGCGTGGACGAGGTGGCGGGTGCCGTCGGTGAGGTCGAAGCCGTAGGCCCCGAAGACGGCACCGTCGTGGACCAGGAGACGCGTGATGTACACGCTGTCGAGCACCGGTATGTCCAGCTGATTCGCGCGCCGGATCAGGGTGCGCTGGATCTCCAGGCCGGTGTAGTCCCCGGCGAAGGCGGTACGGCGGAACGTGTGGGCGCCGAAGAAGCGCTGCGAGATGCGGCCGTCCTCTTCCCGGGCGAAGGCCATGCCGTACCGCTCCAGGTCGTCGATGCCCAGGGCGGCGCCCCGGGTGACGATCTCCGCCGTACGGGGGTCCCCGAGCAGATAGCTCTCCTTGAGAGTGTCCGCGGCGTGCTGCTGCCAGGTGTCCTCGGGGTCCATCGTGGAGAGGGCCGCGTTGATGCCGCCCGCGGCCAGGGAGGTGTGGGTGTCCTCCTTGGGACGCTTGCCGACCGCGATGACGTCGACGCCGGCCTCGGCCAGCTCGATCGCCGCCCGCAGGCCGGACCCGCCGGTACCGATCACCAGCACGGTGGTGGAAAGACGTTGTTCGGTGAGAGGCACGCTTGCTCCCGTCGCTCTGGGTGGTCACTGACTAGGACCGCGCCAGGCCGCGGTTTGTGACACGGCAGCGCCCGTGTCACACCATGCCGGGGTCCCCGGTCAACCGGACAACCCGACAACCGCGCGAGCAGGCGCCGGGAGATGTCCGCCGGCCGAAGAGGGGAAGACGGATGACGTACGTCATCGCACAGCCGTGCGTCGACATCATGGACCGGGCCTGTGTCACCGAGTGCCCTGTGGACTGCATCTACGAGGGTGCCCGCACCCTCTACATCAACCCGCAGGAGTGCGTCGACTGCCACGCGTGTGAGCCCGTCTGCCCCGTGGAGGCCATCTTCCACGAGCACGACCTGCCGGAGCACTGGGCCCATTACCTCGCCGTCAACGCGGAGTACTTCGAGGAGGCCGCCTGCCCGCCGGGCGAACGGTGTGACGCGGTCGGCGATCACCCGGTGGTCGCGGCACTGCCCCCGCAGAACGCCGTGCACAAGAAGGAGATCAGCGTCTTCACCGTCGCCAAGGAGGAAGCGGCCGACGCGGACCTGTGGTTCCCCCTCTGAACGGCGGCCGCCACCGCGCGTGCCAGGTCAGGAGGCGAGTGTGATGGTGGTGGGCGTTCCTCTCCACGCCATGCGGGCGTAGGGACACAGCGCGTCGGCCTTCTCGATCAGCTCACCGGCCGTCCCGGGATCGACACCGGGCCACCGCACCACCAGATCGACGTGCAGAAGGTAGCCGCCGTCCGCCGGGTCCCGGCCGAAGGCGACGGTCGCCACGACGGAGATCGCCGCGGGGTCCAGCGCCTCCTGCCGCGCGAGCAGACTCAACGCGCCGTGGAAGCACGCGGCGAAACCGGCCGCGAAGAGCTGCTCGGGGTTCGTCCCCCGGCCGTCACCCCCCAGCTCGGCCGGCATCCGCAGATCCAGGTCCAGGGCCCCGTCGGCCGAGCGTGCGTGGCCGGAGGCCCGCCCGTGCGAAGCCGCACCACCGTGCACGGTCACCGTGGTGGTGTAGATGGGTGAGAACTCCTCCCCGTCGAAATCCTTCTCGGTCGACAGGGTGGGCAACTGGATCCGCTCGGTCACTGCATGACTCCGGTGTCGTCGTGGTGCGCGGTCCCGACAGGCGTCCGGGACTACTGGATGACCGACGAGCGACCGCTCCTGTGACGCCGGCCCGGCCGGCGGCCGGGAACCGCCGACACCAGGTCAGTCGTGCAGAGAGGCCACGTAGGGCGCCAGCTTGGCCGGGTTCATCACCCACATGAGCCGGTCGATGCCGTCCGTCGAGATGTCGGCGCTCAGCAGGGCGACGGCCTCCTCGCCGGAGAGGACCAGAACGGCCGGCCGGCCGTTCGCCTCGACCCACCGGACCCGCGACTGCGGCCAGAAGCGCGGAGCGAAGGCCACGAGGTAGTGCGAGACATGGGGCCGCCCGATGACCGGGATCCTCGACGCGCCGCGGATCCCGTTGCCGTCCGTGTAGCTGACGACGTCGGCGGTGAGCACGTCCTCCAGGACCGACAAATTGCCCGTCCGCGCCGCGGAGAGGAAGACCTCCAACAGTCGCCGGTGGGCCGTCGGCGTCACGGTTTCCTTGCGTTCGGCGGCCAGGTGCTTGCGCCCCCGGCTCACCAGTTGACGGGAGTTGGCCTCGCTGGTCTCCAGGATCTCGGCGATCCGTCCGTAGGGGTAGTCGAACGCCTCCCGGAGCACGTAGGCCGCGCGCTCCACGGGGTTCAGCTTCTCCAGCAGCAGGAGAACCGCCATCTCCAGGGCCTCGGCCCGCTCCGCGCCCAGGTGCGGATCCTGCGTGGTGTCGACGGGCTCGGGCAGCCAGGGCCCCACGTAGGACTCCCGGCGCGCCCGCGCGGACTGGGCCACATTGATCGCCAGTCTCGTGGCCACCGTGGTCAGGAAGGCGGCCGGTTCCCGTACCTTCGAACGGTCGGTGCTCTGCCACCGCAGCCAGGTCTCCTGGACGATCTCCTCGGCCTCCGCCGCGCTGCCCAGGACCCGGTACGCGATGCCGAAGAGTTGCGGGCGCGCAGAGAGAAAGTCCTCCGTCGCCTGATCAAGCGTGCCTGGTGGGGCGCCAGCGTGCATGGAACATCCCTTCTGGCCTCGTGCACCCCATGCTACAAGCGGCCCTCTGCGGGCGCGTGGGTGGAGGGGTGCACACACGGCCCCCTCCACCCCACCGGTGGCACACCGTGGCAACGCCTCACTCCCCGAAATGGTGTTCCCTTCCAGACACTGTCACGGATCGATCGCGCACCCGGTCAGGTCGGCGAAGTGTCGTGGACCAGGAGGAGTACACCGTGTCGGACAGGACGCCGGCTCTCGACGCCGTGCACGGCATGCTGACGCTGTTGTTCACCGTCGTGGCCCTGCATGTGCTCTGGCACGGTGTCCGGTCACGGCGTGCGGGTCGCCGTGATCGGGTGGACCTCCTCCTGCACTTCGCCATGGCGGCGGCCATGGCGGCCATGCCCTGGAGTCTCGGCCGGCCCCTGTCCGGCCGCGGCATGGCGCTGCTGTTCACCGCCGCCGCGCTGTGGTTCCCGCTGACCGCCTTCCGGCACCTCGGCCGTCCGGGCCGCCGTCCGGATGCGGCGGGTACGGCCGCGGACCTCGCCGACCGTCTGCCGCCCGCCGCCGGCATGGCGGCGATGGCCTGGATGTCGAGGCACGGCGCCGCCGACATTCCCGAGACCCTGGCCGCGGGCGCCCTGTCGGCGCACCCCACCGCGCCCCACGGTCATGCCGCGGCCACCCCGACGACGGCGACCCTGGTCACCGCCGTACTGGCGGTCTGTCTCCTCGGCTGCGCCGTACGGTCGTTGACACGCCCGATGCCCGCGTTGCGGACCGCCACGGACACCGCGCACCGCGCCGCCGCCACGGACCCGTACGGGCACGTGCGCGACGGCGCGACGTCGCTGGGGACGGCCGTGATGCTGCTGCTGCCCCACTGACGGTCGTCACTCGGCCCCGACCACGGCCTTGCCGCGCATCAGGAAGTCCGACAGGTACCCGTCGTGGGGCACTCCCGGAGCCATCCAGTACGTCGGGTGGTCCCCGACGTACACATTGGCGATGGTGGGTTCCGCCACCAACGCGTCGAGCAGGGCACGGTCCCTGGAGAGGACGGAGAGCACGAGTGTGCCCCGCAGCGGGGCGATGCCGTCCGAACGGCTCCAGGGCGCCACCCACACACAGGGGAAGGGGAGTTCGGCGCCGACCTGCGGGGCACCGGCGTCGCCGACCTGGTGGACGGCCGGCCGCAGGACGGCACTGCCGTCCCCCAGGTCGTCGACGATGCCGTCACCACCGAGCCAGGCCAGGGACCCCGCCGCCACCGACCTCAGATAGGAGTCGAGGGCCCGGGCCCGGTCCAGTGGGCACACCGGGAGCACCGCCCGGCTGTCCTGCGGCGGCAGACCCGGCAGTTGGGACAGGCGAGCCGCGAGGGCCTCGGCCAGCGGTGCCGGGTCGCCCTCGACGAGGACGGCGGTGGCGTTGACGCACGCGGTGCCGGCCTCGTCGGCGACGGAGGCGACGATCATGTCCAGGTGCTCCCGCCAGTCCGTGTCCGCCGTGACGAGGATCTTCGTCCGGCCGGGACCCTGGGGGAGCACGCGGGCATCGTGGGCGTGACGGGAGACGACCTCGTCACCGCCGTACACCACCGCACGGTCGGCACCACGGATCAGCGTCCGCGCGGTCAGGTGGTCCGTGGGCAGCAGCGCCAGTCGGTCCTCGCCGACGCCCGCGCGGTGCAGCGCGCCGACCAGACGGTGCGGGGTGAACGGCTCGCGCCGCGACGGCCGGACGGCGACGCGGTAGCCCAGGGCCAGTGCCTCCACCCACAGCCGGTGGACCCCGGGATGATTGCCGGAGGCGTTGACGGCGAACACCTCGCCCCGGCGGGCCCACACGGCGTGCCCGGCCCCGAGGGAAGGGGCCCGGCGGTCCCGGACCGTTCCGAGCGGCCTGCCCTGCTCGGCGGAGGCACGGGCGCGGCTGACGAACCTCGCCGTGCCCCGTGTGGCGTCGCGCACCACGGACAGCGGGGTACCGGAGGTCCTGCTGACCAGGTACTCGTACTCGCGTACGCCCAGCCCGCCGACCGTACCGTTGGCGAACTCCTCCCCGGCCGCCTCCAGCAGCGCGTCCAGGCCGGCCGGCGGCACCGGCCCGGCCTTGCGCAGCGCGGCCAGCGCCCGGTCGACGTACACCGGCGGGACCAGGCTCAGTCGCGCCACCTCGGCACCGGACACATCCGTCACGATCTCCGGTGCACGGGTGCGGTAGGGGCCGCGGGGGCCCAGGGCGTCCAGGTACAGCGGCGCCGCGTCGTAGGCCATCAGTACACGCCCTCGATCACGGTCTCGCCCTTCACCCTGGACACCGGCGCCACGTCCGCCACGGCGTCCCCCGCCTGACCTTCCGAAGGCCGCACGCGCACGGCGGTGTCGCGCTCGGCGTTGTGGGGGATGAGCATCGACTTGCTGACATGACTGACGATCACCTGGCCGCGCTCGCCGACTCCGACGCGTTCCCCGGTGGCGGGGTCGACGACCGAGAGGAACACGTACGGCGACACCGGGTCGAAGACGCAGGGCTGCGAGGCGTCGGGACCGGCGCGTTCGACCAGTGCGGTGAGCATCATGGTGTTGCCGTACATGCCGATGAGCGGCACTTCGGGGAAGACCTCCGTGGCCAGCAGGTGACGGGTGTCGGGGTCCATGTGGGTGCCGCCCCAGACGATCGCCCGGGCCGAACCGTTGATCCGTTCCAGGAGGTCGTCCTCGCGGGCGAAGCGCTCCAGCAGAGGCGTGGTGGCGGCCAGGACACCGATGTCCTGGGTCAGCAGGATCCGCCGGCACTGTTCGACGAGGTGGTCGGTGTAGGCCTCGGCCTCGTCGTCGCGGCCTGCGGCGATCAGCTTCCTGACCCACCGGGGATCCATGTCGATGCCCAGTCCCGGGCCGCCGAGGGACGCCGCGGCCCGCTGCAGCACGTCCCCCACCAGATGCGGGCCGGTCGGTGCCACGGTCAGCCACTGGGTGCCCTCGGGCAGGCCGTGTTCCCGCAGACGCCCGTCGACCTGTGCGGTGCTGTGCCGCATCCAGTCCTCCAGCTGGACGACCCGCTTGGGCTCCCCGGTCGTCCCTCCGCTGTCGAAGACGTTGACCAGCCGGGGGTCGCCGCCGTACCCCCGGGGGATCAGGTCGGCCACCGGGACGTGGCGCAGCTCGTCGGTCAGATCGGGGAAGAGCGCCAGGTCGTCCACGCCCTCGACGTCCCGCAGCGGATCGAAGGCGAGCCGTTCGGCCCGGTCGAGCCAGTAGCGGGAGCCGGTCTCCGGGGCGAAGTGCCAGTGCACGGCCGCGCGCACGAACTCGTCCGGATCGACACCGTCGAACGGTCCGGCGTCCAGGACGGTGGGGGAGTCGTACGTCATGATCGGTCCTTCCTCGGCACGGGCCCGTGCGGCTGGCGGGGGTGGTGACGGGTACGGTGACGAGCGGCGCGCAGGGTACGCGGGCGCCCGGTCATCGGCTGAACAGTTCGAAGGCGACGGCGGGTGTGCCGGCGAACCGGGCGCGGTGGACGCCGGTGCTCTCGCCCAGGAAGCGGCGAGCGTACGTCTCGGGGTCCTCCTCGGTCAGGGCTTCGAGGTAGGTCCGGTGCCGCAGCAGGGACTGGACCCCCTGTTCGAAGCCTGCCTCGGCGGACACCGCGTGCGTCGGCGTCGGCGAGTTGGCGACGGCCACCCAGCGGACGCCGTCCCAGGGCCGCAGCCCCTGTTCGGTGAGTTCGGGAAAGATCCAGCGGTTGCCCGCGTCCGCCGCCGCGTCCAGGACGGCGCGTCCCACCGCGACGTGATCCGGGGTGTTCCAGGTTCCGGCGGCCCACGTGTCCCGGTGGTTGAGAGTGATCATCAGCTCAGGTCGGTGACGGCGTACGGCGGCGGCGATGTCGCGGCGCAGGGAGGTGCCGTACTCGATCACACCGTCCCGGTGGTCGAGGAACTCCACCCCACGGACACCGACCGCCGCGGCGGCGGCCCGCTGTTCCGCCTCGCGCAGGGGGCCGGCCCGACCGGGATCCAGGGTGTCGAGGCCGGCCTCACCGCGGGTGGCGAGCAGATAGGTGACCTGCCGGCCGTCGGCCACCCAGGAGGCCACGGCCGCTGAACACCCGTACTCGAGGTCGTCGGGGTGGGCCACCACCGCCAAGGCCCGCCGCCAGTCGGCCGGCATCGGGTGCAGCGGTGCGGGAGCCGTGCCGGTCATGTACGGTCCCCCGCCGGTCGCGCCTGCGCGGCCGGCAGGCTCTCCAGCGGGACCGAGGGATCGGCCAGTACGGCGTCGTCCACCCGGGCGCCCGACTCGATCAGGGCGCGGACCGTCCCGATCGCGTCCCACACGTTGACGCTCATCCCCGCGAGCACCCGGTCGCCGGCCATCCAGAACGCGAGGAACCGCCGTTCCTCCCGCGAGCCGCGGAAGACGACGCGGTCGTAGCCGCCCGGTTCGGCGTACCCGGTGTACTCCATGCCGAGGTCGTACTGGTCGGTGTAGAAGTACGGCAGCCGGTCGTACACCGCGTCGTGGCCGAGCATGCCCAGCGCGGCCGTACGGGGCTGATGCAGCGCGTTGGCCCAGTGCTCCACCCGCAGGTGCCGGCGGAGCCGGGGGTGGTAGGCGTTGGCGACGTCACCGGCGGCGTGGACACCGGCGGCGGAGGTCCGCAGGCGGGCGTCCGTCACGATGCCGTCGCGCACGTCGAGCCCCGCCTCCTCGGCGAGGCGGACGTTGGGCGTGACGCCCACGCCCACGACGACGGCGTCCGCGGGCAGGCGGGTGCCGTCGGCGAGCCGGACCCCGTCGACGCGGCCCCCGGCGCCGGTCACGGCCTCGATCCGGGTGTGGGGGCGCAGATCCACACCGTGTGCCCGGTGCAGAGCGGCGAAGACCTCGGCCGCCTCCCGACCCAGGACCTTCAGCAGGGGCAGCTCCCCGCGCTCCAGCACGGTCACCTCCGCGCCGGCCGCCCGGGCCGCAGCCGCCGTCTCCAGCCCGATCCAGCCACCGCCGACCACCGCGATCCGCGCACCTTCGGTGAACGCCGCCTTCAGGCGCTCGCTGTCACCCACGCGCCGCAGGTAGAGCACGCCGTCCAGGTCCGCGCCCGGCACCGACAGGCGGCGCGGGGAGGAACCGGTGGCCAGGAGCAGGGCCGCATAGGGCACCCGACGGCCGTCGTCCAGGGTCACCGCCCGGTCACGCGCGTCGACGGACGTCACGTTCGTGCCCAGGAGCAGATCGACGTCGTGTTCCCGGTACCAGCTCTCGGGATGCACGTGGATGGACTCGCGGTCCTCCTTGCCGAGCAGATAGCCCTTGGACAACGGCGGTCGGATGTAGGGCCGTTCCCGCTCGTCGCCGATGACGAGGAGCGGTCCGTCGTGGCCGTGCTCGCGCAGTTCCTCCGCAGCCTTCCCGGCGGCCAGGCCGCCTCCGACGATCACGAACGTTTTCACACGCGGCATGAGGTCCTGTCCCAGTCTGTGAGGGGCACACGCCGGACCGAGTGGTCCGGCCACCACTCAGACCGGGTTACGGCATACGGTGTGACACCGCCGCTCGGGCAGCCGTGTCACGGCCAGAACACGCGGATCGTCGTGGCCCGTCAGCGGGACGAAGCCGTGCCGTACCAGGTCGTCGACGATCCGGGCGCGGGAGGCGGGCCACATCCAGAACGACTCCGTGTGCTCCCGGAGCACATGCCGTCCGCTGCGCACCCAGTAGTCGACGCGGGTGTGGATGCGGTATCCCGCCGCGGACATCGCCATGCGTCCGCCGTACACGTGCGCGCCCACCCGCTGCTCCGGCAGGCGGCGCACGACGTCGCGAGGGGGCAGCAGAGCGGGCGGCGGCTCCAGGAAGAGGGTTCCCCCGGGGGTCAGGGCCGCGTGGATCGCCGGCCACAGCGCGTCCCGCGCGGCCGGTGGGAGACAGGCGATCGTGTTGTGGCACACGGCCACGTCCGCGGCCGCGTTCAGCGCCGCCTCGTCCAGGGCGTACGGGTGCACGGTCACCCGCTCGCGCTGACGCGCGGGCAGGGTGGCGAGGCGGGTGAGCAGGGCCGTGCGCATGGCTCGTGCGGGCTCCACCGCGTGCACGGCGACCGTCGACTCGGCCAGGCTCATCAGCGTGACCCGCCCGGTCCCGGCACCGATGTCCAGCACACCCAGACGGGCCCGCGCGACATGCGGGCCGTAGAGCTCGCGGACCCGTGCCGCGTCCTGGTCTGCCTGAAGAATGTCGTAGAACTCAGCGGTGACGGCGTAGGAGTCCGAGTCCGGCCGGGACAGCGGTGCTCCGGTGATGACGGGATGCATGTCCAGCTAGACAACGTGTGAGCCGGGCATGTGACAGCCGGGCCCCGCCTGTGGCCGACCTGGTCGGCTCGCGGTGACGCCCGTCACGGGGGGTGGGCTGTCACAGGTGCGTGGCACACGCAGTCAGTTCTCTGGTTCCGACTCGCTGAACCCGGAGGGAAAGCAGAACACGCCGTCATGACCGTGAGAACCCCGCAGGTATGGCTGCCCGCACAGCTCACCGATCTCACCGACCTGCCATACCTGGACTGGAGTACGCCCGCTGGGACGGCCGTTCGGCCTTCCCGTCGGACCCGGCGGAGGTTGAGTTCTACGCTCCGCCGCTGACCAAGGACATCGATGTCATCGGCAGACCTCTGCCCCTCATGACACGTCTGCGCGCGGTGCAGGCCCTCAGTTCCGGCACGGACGAACTGCGCGCCCAGCTGGACCGCGTCCCACGCGCCGTGACCTTGTGCAACGCGGGCGCAGTCCCCGCTCCGGGCACGGCCGAACTGGCCCTGGCCCTCATCCTCGCCTCACTTCGGGGCATACCGGAGTCGGCCCGCGCTCAGCAGGGCGGGGCGTGGATTCCCAGGGTCTTCCCGTCCCTGTACGGGCGGTCCGTGCTGATCGTCGGCTACGGCGCCGTCGGCTCCGCGCTGGAGGAACTGCTGGTGCCGTTCGGATGCGCGGTGACCCGTGTCGCCGGCGCCGGCCGGGACGCACCCCGGGGGCCCGTGTGTTCCGGCGCACGCCTGCCCGAGCTCGTGGCCGACGCCGATGTCGTCGTCCTCTCCACTCCGCTGACACCGCGGACCCGTCGGCTTTTCGACGCGGGCATGCTGGCCGGCATGAAGGACGGAGCCCTGCTCGTCAACGTGGCACGCGGGGCCGTCGTCGACACCGACGCCCTGCTGAAGGAGACCCACGAGGGCCGGTTGCGGGCCGCGCTCGACGTGACCGATCCAGAGCCGCTTCCGCCGGAACATCCGCTGCGGACGGCACCCGGCGTGCTGATCACGCCGCACGTCGGCGCGTTCACGTCGTCCCTGTGGCCCCGTCTGGAACAGCTCCTCCGACGCCAGTTGAGCCGTTTCGCCGCAGGTGAGGAGCTGGAGAACGTCGTGTCCCGCTGAGACCCCGCCCCGCTGGGCACATCGCCGGGCGGTCCCGCCGATGCCGTGCGCGCAGGCGCAGCGCATGTCACACCCACGCCCTCTCATCGGTCAGGTCGATGACAGCCGTACACGAATCACGCCGAACAGCGCCGGGCCGGACGAGTCGGATTCGTCGGGCCATACGTCAGCCGGACGCTCGCCCGGTCGGGCGGTCCGCAGGGGCGCCACCACACCCGCCACGGCCGCACGGCCGGCACCCCTCGCGCCGCGCCAGTGCCGTGTCCCAGCACGGAGCACACCGCCGCCGCGCCGGTGAGCCGCGGGTGACGCAGAAACGAAGGGTGAAGAGATGGGCCACGACAGCCGGCCGGTGGAGCCGGAGCAGAAGCGCACGGGGGACAGGCTCGCCCGATGGGCCGACAGCCGGCTGGGCCACCGCCGTGTCGCGCGCTCCGCCCGGCGCCTGGTCTTCCCCGACCACTGGTCGTTCCTGCTCGGAGAGATCGCGCTCTACAGCTTCGTGATCCTCCTGATCACCGGCGTTTATCTGAGCTTCTACTTCCACCCCTCCTCCGACCTCGTGGTCCACCAGGGCGGCTATGCGCCCCTGCGCGGGCAGTTGGTGTCGGAGGCCTTCGACTCGACCCTGCACATCTCCTTCGACGTCCGCGGCGGCCTGCTCGTCCGCCAGGCCCACCACTGGGCGGCTCTGGTCTTCGTCGCGGCCCTCCTCGTCCACCTGCTGCGGGTCTTCTTCACGGGCGCGTTCCGCAAACCGCGCGAACTGAACTGGGTGTTGGGGTTCGGGCTGCTCGTCCTCGCGATGTTCGGGGGGCTGACCGGCTACGACCTGCCGGGCGACCTGCTGTCCGGCACCGGCCTCCAGGTGGTGAACGGCACGATCCTGTCGATCCCCGTCGTCGGGACGTATCTGTCGTTCTTCCTCTTCGGCGGCGAGTTCCCCGGCGACGACCTGATCGCCCGCTTCAACACCCTGCACGTTTTGGTCATCCCCGCCCTCATGGTCGCCCTGATCGTCGCCCACGTGGCGCTGGCCGTGCGGCACCGCCACACGCAGTACCCCGGACCCGGCCGTACCCGCGACAATGTCGTCGGTCTCTCACCCAAGGTGTACGCCGTGAAGGCCGCCGGCTTCTTCTTCCTCGTGGCCGGCGTGATCTTCTTCATGGCCGCCGTCGCCGAGATCAACCCTGTCTGGGACTACGGGCCCTTCCGTCCCGACCAGGTCTCCGCCGGAAGCCAGCCCGACTGGTACATGGGCGTCGCCGACGGACTGCTGCGCGTCATGCCCGGCTGGGAGATCGACCTCTGGGGCCACACCCTGGCCCTGGACAACTTCCTGCCGCTGCTGGCCGGGGTGCTGATCTTCCTGGCCATGGGCGCCTATCCGTTCCTGGAGGCCTGGGTCACGGACGACGACCGTGAACAGCACCTGCTGGACCGGCCCCGCAACCGCCCGGTACGCACCGCCCTGGGCGTGGCGTGGATCAGCGTCTACGCGGTCGCCCTGATCGGCGCCGCCAACGACATCATCGCCACCCGCCTGCACGTCTCGGTCGACGCCGTGACCTGGGCCGTGCGCATCGGTCTCTTCGCCGTCCCGGTCCTGGCCTTCGTCGTCACCAAGCGCGTGGCCCTGGGACTGCAGCGCCGGGACCGCGATCTGGTGCTGCACGGCCGCGAGAGCGGCGTCATCAAGCGCCTGCCGCACGGCGAGTACGTCGAGGTCCACCAGCCCCTCGACCGGGCGCGCCTGCACACGTTGACCGCGCACGAGCAGTACCGGCCCCTGGACGCGGCATCCGCGCGCGGCGGGGACGGTGCCGTGCCCCGTCGCACCCGGCGTCTGCGCACCGGGCTCAGCGTCTTCCTCTACGGCCCCGGCACGCAGGTCCCCAAGCCCACGGCGACCGAACACGAGGAGATCACCGGTCGACACGGGTCCTGAACCCGAACACACCCCGCCGGAGGCCATCTTCACGACATGTCACACCTTCAACGGCTCTCCGGTCTCATGGGTGTAAAGGCGACACAACGTATGGCCGACGTGTCCGGGCCGCCCACCCGGCGGTCCGCACCCCGCGCCCCGCGCCCGTCGGCCCGAGCGGCCGCCCTTCCCCGCGAGCAGCCCTTGGGCGCCGCGAGAGCACCGATCCCGCCCCGAAAGGCATTCGACATGAACCTCATCCCCCGCGCCGGCCGTACTCGCACGGCGATGACCGTCCTGGCCGGAGCCGGCGTCGCCGCCGGCCTGCTCGTCACCACCGTCGCCCCGGCCTCCGCCGACAAGGGCACCACCGACCGGGGTCCCAAGCCCACCGTCGTCCTGGTCCACGGTGCCTTCGCCGACTCCACGAGCTGGAACGCCGTCATCGACAAGCTCCGGCACGACGGCTACCCGGTCGTCGCCGTCGCCAACCCGCTGCGCTCTCTGAGCGGCGACTCCGCCTACCTCAAGGACGTCCTGGCCGGCATCGACGGCCCCGTCGTCCTGGCCGGTCACTCCTACGGCGGTTCGGTGATCAGCAACGCCGCCACCGGCAACAAGAACGTCAAGGCGCTGGTCTACCTCGCCGCCTTCCTCCCCGAGAAGGGCGAGAGCGCGGGTGATCTGGCCGCACGCTTCCCGGGCAGCACCCTCGGCGAGGCGCTGCGCCCCGTGCCGGTGACGAACGCCGACGGTTCCCGGGGCACCGACCTCTACATCCAGAACGACAAGTTCCGCCAGCAGTTCGCCGCCGACGTGCCGCGCAACACGACCGACCTGATGACCGTCACCCAGCGACCGGTCACCGAGGCGGCCCTCGCTGAGGGAGCGGCCGAACCGGCCTGGAAGACCATCCCCTCCTGGGTCCTGGTCGCCACCCAGGACCGCAACATCCCCGCCGCGGCACAGGAGTTCATGGCCCGGAGGGCCGGCGCCACGACCACACAGGTGCGTGCGTCCCACGCGGTGAGCGTCTCGCAGCCCGGAAAGGTCACCGGCGTCATCGAGAACGCCGCCCGCTCGGTGCGCTGACCGCGCACCCGGTACTCGAAGGGCCGGCGGTTCACCGCCGGCCCTTCCCCGAACCCCAGGACGGACTCATGCGCCGCGAACCGCGGATCATCCGGGTGGGCCCCGGCCATCTCGCCCGCACCGTGGCGATGCACCGCCGCTGCTCGCCGCAGACCCTGTGGAGCCGCTACCACCGGGCGATGGCCGACCCCCGTACCTATGTGCCCACTCTGCTGTCCCGTCCCGGATCGGTACACCTGGCGGCCCTCGGCGCCACCGGCCGCATCCTCGCCGTGGGTCACCTGATGCCGGATCACACGGCCGTGGAGGCGGCGCTGCTCGTCGAGGACTCCTGGCAGGGCCGCGGACTCGGTACCCGCCTGCTCCACCACCTGGGCGAACACGCGCGCGCCGGTGGCTGGACGACGCTCTACGGCCTCTTCCGGTCCGGCGACGAGCGGATCGACGCCATGCTGCGCCACGCGCCCGCTCCGGTACGGCGCACGGAGGAGGACGGCGCCGTCATCGCCTGGGTCCCCGTGCACGACCTGGCGCCCGGCCGGCCCGTCCCCCGGGGGTGACGACCGCACGGGCGCCTCGGACACCGGGTTCGCCGCCGTCTCTCGGCGACAGAAGGGGGCCGGTGCGAGTCGCGCGACCCGCACCGGCTTCTGCTCACCCGGCCTCGGGATACAGGTCGTCCTCGAACGCCGCCGACTCCAGCAGTGCCTTGACCGACGTCAGGTAGCGGGCCGCGTCCGCCCCGTCCACCAGCCGGTGGTCGTACGACAGCGACAGATGCACCAGGTCCCGGATGCCGATGACCTCCTCATCGCCGCTGCGCACGACCCCGGGCCGCCTGACCGTGGCGCCCACGCCGAGGATCGCCGCCTGGTTCGGCGGCACGATGACGGTGTCGAACAGCGCACCGCGCGAACCGGTGTTGGAGAGGGTGAAGGTCGCGCCCGACACGTCGTCGGGGGTGAGGTGGCCGCTGCGGGCCCGGTCCGCCAGGTCGTGGACGGCCCGGGCGAGCCCGGGGACGGTGAGGTCACCGGCCGCCTTGACGACCGGGGTCATCAGACCGTTCTCCGTGTCGACGGCGATTCCGATGTTCTCGGTGTCGAAGTAGGTGACGGTCCCCTCGTCCTCGTTGATCCTGGCGTTGACGACCGGATGCGCCTTCAGCGCCTGAGCGGCCGCCTTGACGAAGAAGGGCATCGGGGAGAGCTTGAGGCCCTCGCGGGCCAGGAAGCCGTCCTTCGCCCGGTTCCGCAGGCGCATCAGCCGGGTGACGTCGGCCTCGACCGTGGAGGTGAGCTGCGCCTGCTCCAGCAGCGCCCGCTTGAGGTTGTTGCCGATGGCTCGGCGTATACGGGTCATCGGCACCGTGCGGCCGCGGAGCGTGGACACGTCGGCCGGAGAGGTGGGCGAGGGTGCGGGGGAAACCGGAGGGGCGGACGCGGCAGGCGGTGCGACGGGCACGGCGGGTGCGGGTGCGGGTGCGGGTGCGCGGGGCACGGATGCGGCGGGGGGCTGGCCCGGAGCGGCCTGCGGAGCCTCGGCCGGAGCCGGAGCCGGAGCCGGAGCCGCGGGCTGGGCTGCCGAGGCCGTGTCGGGCGCACCGATGACGCCGAGGACGACACCCACCTCGACGGTCTCGTCCTCGGCGACGACGATCTCCAGCAGGACGCCGCCCGCGGGGGAGGGGATCTCGGTGTCCACCTTGTCGGTCGACACCTCCAGCAAGGGCTCGTCGGCCTCGACGCGGTCACCGACCTGCTTCAGCCAGCGGGTGACGGTCCCCTCGGTGACGGACTCGCCGAGGGCCGGCAGGGTCACGGAAACGGTCATGATGACGTTCAACTCCTCACGGCCCGGCGGGGCGTGTGGCCCCGCCGGACCTGTCGTGCACGGCCCACGTCGGACGACGCGGGCGGTAGAGGGCGCCTCGCCCGGCGGCTCACCGGTCGAGGCCGTAGTGCGCGCGGGCCTGCGCGACGGTGTCCGGCGGGATCCGCCCCGCCCGCGCCAGGCGGTCGAGTGCGGTGACCACGATCGACTCCGCGTCCACCCGGAAGTAGCGGCGCACGTCCTCACGGGTGTCGGACAGCCCGAAACCGTCGGTGCCCAGGGAGTAGTAGTCCTGCTCGACCCACTGGCCGATCTGGTCGGGCACCTGCCGCATCCAGTCGCTGACGGCCAGCACCGGCCCCGGTGCCCCGGCCAGGGCCCGAGTGACGAACGGGGTGCGTTCCTCGCCCCGCATCCGGGCGTCGTCGGCACGCATGGCGTCCCGGCGCAGCTCCGTCCAGGACGTCACCGACCACACGTCGGCGTGCACGTCCCAGTCGGAGGCGAGCAACTCCTGTGCGTGCAGGGCCCAGTGGATCGCCGTACCGGATGCGAGCAGTTGGAGCCGGGGCCCGGCCGCAGGTGCCTCGGCGGGCCGGAACCGGTAGATGCCCCGGACGATGCCCTCCTCGATGCCGGGCACCGACGGCATGGCGGGCTGGTGCTTGGGCTCGTTGTACACGGTCAGGTAGTAGAAGACGTCCTCGGGCCGCTCGCCGTACATCCGGCGCAGACCGTCCCGGACGATGACCGCGATCTCGTAGGCGAACGCGGGGTCGTAGCTGACGGCCGCCGGATTGGTGGCGGCGAGCAGGTGCGAGTGGCCGTCCCCGTGCTGCAGGCCCTCGCCGGTCATCGTCGTGCGCCCGGCGGTGCCGCCGACCACGAAGCCGCGGCCCATCTGGTCGCCGAGCGCCCAGAACTGGTCGCCGGTCCGCTGGAAGCCGAACATGGCGTAGAAGATGTAGAAGGGGATCATGGGTTCGCCATGTGTGGCGTACGACGTGGCGGCGGCGGCGAACTCGGCGACGGAACCGGCCTCGGTGATGCCCTCGATGAGCAACTGCCCGGTCGTGCTCTCTTTGTAGTGGAGCAGTTGGTCCGCGTCGACCGGATCGTAGGTCTGGCCCTGCGGCGAGTAGATGCCGGCGGTGGGGAACATCGACTCCATGCCGAAGGTGCGAGCCTCGTCGGGGACGATCGGCACCCAGCGCGCCCCGCTCCCCCGGTCGCGCATCAGGTCCTTGACCAGCCGGACGAGCGCCATCGTGGTGGCCATCTCCTGGCGGCCGGACCCCTTCTCCAAGTCCTCGAAGGGCTTGGCGGGCGGTTCCGGCAGCGGCTTGGCGACCACGCGCCGCACCGGGGCGGGCCCGCCCAGCGCGGCCCGCCGCTCACGCAGATACCGCACCTCGGGCGAGTCCTCCCCCGGATGCCAGAACGGGACCTCGTCACCGGCGAGGGCGCTGTCGGGTATGGGCAGCTCCAGCAGGTCGCGCATCGCGCGGAACTGCTCCATCGTGAGCTTCTTCATCTGGTGGTTGGCGTTGCGCGACTCGAACGCCGGACCCAGCGTGTGGCCCTTCACCGTCTGGGCGAGAACCACCGTCGGCGCGCCCCGGTGCTCGACGGCGGCCCGGTAGGCGGAGTACACCTTCAAGGGCTCGTGTCCGCCCCGCGAGTTCTCGAACAGCTCGATCACCCGCGCGTCGTTCAGGGAGGCGGAGAGTGCCGACAGGGCGTCACCCGTGAAGAAGTGCTCGCGTATGTAGGCGGCGTCCCGCGCGGCGAGCGTCTGCATCTGGGCGTCGGGCACCTCGGCCAGGCGCCGCACCAGGTCGCCGGTGGTGTCCCGCGCCAGCAGCGGGTCCCATGCCTCTCCCCAGAGCGTCTTGACGACGTTCCAGCCCGCGCCACGGAAGCGTGCCTCCAGTTCCTGGACGATCTTCGAGTTGGACCGTACCGGGCCGTCCAGGCGCTGCAGGTTGCAGTTGACGACGAACGTCAGGTTGTCCAGGCCCTCGCGGGAGGCCAGGGTCAGGGCGGCCGTCGACTCCGGCTCGTCCATCTCCCCGTCGCCCAGGAACGCCCACACCCGTGAGCCGGAGGTGTCCTTGATCCCGCGGGCGTGCAGATAGCGGTTGAAGCGGGCCTGGTAGACGGCGCCGAGGGGGCCCAGGCCCATGGAGACCGTCGGGAACTCCCACAGCCACGGCAGCCGCCGGGGGTGCGGATAGGACGGCAGGCCCCGGCCGCCGGTCTCCCGGCGGAAGGCGGCAAGCTGGCTCTCGCTCAGCCGCCCCTCCAGGAAGACCCGGGCGTAGATCCCGGGGGAGGCGTGTCCCTGGACGAAGAGCTGGTCGCCGGAGCCGTCGCCGTCCTTGCCCCGGAAGAAGTGGTGGAAGCCGACCTCGTAGAGCCAGGCGGCCGAGGCGTAGGTGGAGATGTGACCCCCCAGCCCCAGGCGTGAGCCGCGGGTGACCATCGCGGCCGCGTTCCACCGGTTGAGCGCGGTGATCCGGGTCTCCAGCTCGAGGTCGCCGTCGAACTCCGGCTGCGCGGCGGCCGGAACGGTGTTGATGTAGTCCGAGTTCAGCAGCCCCGGCAGGGACGTGCCCGTGCTCGCCGCGAACTCGTGTACCCGCCGCAGCAGGTAGACCGCCCGTTCCGGCCCCGCGTTGCGCACGACGGCGTCGAGGGAGGCCTGCCACTCGGCGGTCTCCTCGCGGTCTCGGTCGGGAAGCTGGTCCAGCTCACTGATCAGGGGGGTCTCGGTCGGCCGGGAGGGTTCACTCATGGCAGCCTTCTCTGCACGGCGTGGGTGTCGTCGGCCGCGCATACGGTGGGTGTCGCGGGGCGACAGGTCTGACGGGGGATGAGGGCGGCGGGAGTCGCCACCAGGTCGGGGGTCAGCGGCTCTTGAGCCACTGGGTGAACGTGTGGTGGCCCAGACGGGCGTCCGGTCCGGGAAGCAGGGCCCGCTCCTCGAGCACCGCGCCGAAGAACGGGGCCCGCTCGTCGGCGATCACCGGGCCGGGCCGGCCGAGGAAGTCGAGAACCTCGGCTGTGAGGTCATCCAGCCGCAGCACCTCGGGTCCGGCCGTCTCGACCACGCCGAACTGCGGCAACCCCACCGCGACATGGGCGAGGACCGTGGCGACGTCGTCCGCCGCGACGGGTCGGAGCAGGAGCGGCGGCACGTGCACGCCGTCGGGCCGGGTGCCGACCGCGGCGGCTGCCTCCACGGACTCGTGGAACGGCGTGGCGCGTACCACGGAGTACGGCACGGTGGTGTGCCGGGCCAGGTCCTCCTGCGTAGCCTTGGCCCGGAAGTAGCCCGCCCCGATCCGGTCGGCGCCGACCACCGACAGCGCCACGTAGTGCTCGACGTCCGCTGCGGCGGCGGCCTGGAGGAGGTTGCCCGTCGCGGTGGTGAAGAAGGCGGTGCCGGCGTCCTGCCGCCGGGAGGGCGCGTCGGTGACGTCCACGATCACGTCGGCGCCGCGCAGCGCCCGGTCCAGGCCGTGTCCGGTGCTCACGTCGACTCCTTCCCCGCGCGACACCGGCACGACCTCCACCCCGTGGTCCCGGAGCCGCGCGACGGTCCTGGAACCGATCAGTCCGGTGGCACCTGCAACGACGACTCTCATCCGCGTCTCCTGTGTCGGGGGGCCGATGACCCCGCTGGGTCTCGCGGGCGGAAGGTGGCGTATGCCGGTGTGCCACTGCGCCCATCTCACCTAGACAGTGCGCAGGTCTTTCGTGTGACACCGTGCGGCCGGCCGTCGCGCCCACTGGGAGCGGGTCGTTGTCACAACCCCGTCCGCTGTCCGGTCAGGACGGCGAGCGGTCATCACGACCGGAGACGACCCCGTGACGGCGGACTGCGTGCCGCCCGGACACGGCGGAACCACGGAAGGTGCGACTCGATGTCGGAGAATGCACAGCACGCCCACCACGGGCACGGAACGGGCGACGCGGACGGCCCGAGCTGGACCCGCGCGGCGAAGATGCTCCAGGACGCCTCGCCGGTCGTCGTTCCCGAGGGCGCCTCGGCGATGACCATTCACGTCGAGTGGGAGCCCGGTGACCCCGGCACCCCGCCGCACCGCCACTCCGGCCCGGCGTTCGGATACGTCATCAAGGGCGCCGTCCGCTTCGAACTGGAGGGGGAGCCCGAGCGCGTGATCGAGGCCGGCGGCACCTTCTGGGAGCCGGGCGGTGACGCCATCCACTACCAGGACGGCAACGCGCTCAGCGACGAGAAGACCGAGTTCGTCGTCACGATGATGTGCGCGCCCGGCAAGCCCATGCTCGAGCTGGTGGACGAGGCGGAGCTGAAGGAGCGCGCCCACCTGCGCGCCCCCCGGCCCACCGCCTGACCCTCGGGGTCGGACATCCTCCCGGGGCCCCGCACCCGGCCCACCCCCCGCGCCGGGACTGGCACGGCAGCGGGGCCCCGTCCGTGTCCGTGGCTCCGGGTCCTGCTCCTCCTACTCCACGAAGTACGAGTCGTGCCGGTCGAAGAACGCGGCACGCTCCTCCTCGGACGCGTGACCCAGGCGTGAGACCTGCTCGAAGTACTCCTCGCGCGGGGCGCCCGGGGTGAACAGCAGCAGCATGTCGGCCGGCGCGTCCGAGTCGTTGCGGAAGGCGTGCAGTCCGCCCTGGGGGACGTGCAGGAAGTCTCCCTTGCGCGCGTCGACCCACTGCACACCGTCGAAGACGCGCACGGTGCCGTCCAGGATGAAGAAGGACTCCGAGATCCGCTTGTGGAAGTGGGTCTTCGGGCCGCCCGCCCTGGGGCGCATCTCGACCCGGTACAGCCCGAACTCGCCCCTGGTGGTGGCGGTGGTGGCCAGATAGTGGGTGGCGTCCTTTCCGGTCCCGCTCTCGCCGAGGGCCGGCGGTGTGGTGGCCGGGCGGAAGACGGCGCTGACCTCACCGTCCTCACCCCAGTACTTCTGTTCCGGGTACGGGTACGACATGGTGGTTCCTTTCGTGCGGCCGGCGCTCGCGTCGCTGTCACGACGTGAGCGCCGGCCGCTCGTCAGTCGGCGACTTGGTGACGGGTGAAGCGGGACACCAGCGGCGGCTCCGTCAGCCAGCCGTGGGTGGTCCCGTGGGAGGGACGAGGGGCCGCGGCGGACCGCGGCAGCGTGAGGAAGGCGACGGACGCGCCGACGGCGAGCAGGCCCGCGCACAGGGGCATGGCCCGGCCGAACGAGGCGTCGAAGGCCGTGTCGGACCGGTAGGCCTCCGGACCCATACCGACCAGCAGCGGGAGCGCCGCGACGGACACCAGACCTGCCGCCCGGGCCGCGGCGTTGTTGATGCCGCTGGCCAGCCCGGCGTTGGAGGTGTCCACCGAGTGCAGCAGGGTCACGGTCAGGGGAGCGACCATGACGACCATGCCGGTGCCCATCACCAGGAGGGCCGGGAGGATGTCGGAGAGATAGGAAGCGTCCGGACCGACCCGCAGCATGAGCAGCATGCCCGCCCCGCACACCAGCGGACCGACGGTGAGCGGCGTCCGCGGTCCCAGCCGCTGGGCCAGCGTCCCGGCGTGCGACGAGAACAGCAGCATCAGCACGGTGTTGGGCAGCATCGCCGCCCCTGCCGCCATCGCCGGATAGCCGACGACGATCTGCAGGTGCAACGCGGTCAGGAAGAAGAACCCCCCCGTGCCCGCGTAGACGCACAAGGTGATCACGTTGACGGCGCTGAACTGTCGCGAGGAGAAGATCGCCGGCGGCATCATGGGGTCGGTGCCGCGTCGTTCGACGCGGAGGAACGCGGCTCCCACGACGACACCGCCGACGGCCGCGGCGACGGCCACGGGTCCGCCGTCGCGTGCCTCCGTCAGCGCGTACGTGACCAGTCCCAGGGCCAGGGCTCCCAGGACGGCGCCGTTGACGTCGAAGCCGACCCGGCGTCGGCCGGCCGACGCCCCGCGGGGTGCGCCCACGGATTCGGGAACATGGCGCAGGGCGACGGGAACGCACAGCAGCGCCGGGACGGCGCTCAGCACGAAGGTCCAGCGCCAGCCGGGCCCGTCCACCAGCCAGCCGCCGAGGAAGGGCCCGAGGGCGGCCCCGATGCCGCCGAAGCCGGACCACAGACCGATCGCCCGCGGCCGGTCGTCCGGATGGAAGGACGCCTCGATGATCGCCAGCGAGCCGGGCGTGAGCAGCGCGCCGCCCACGCCCTGGAGGGCCCGGGCGACGATGAGCGTGGTGGTGTCCGGAGCGAGGCCGCACAACAGGGAGGCGACCGCGAACCACACCAGGCCCAGGACGAAGACACGACGCCGCCCGAACCGGTCGCCCAGGGAACCGCCCAGCAGGATGAGTCCCGCGAGGGTCAGCATGTAGGCGTTCACCGTCCACTGGAGGGCGTCGAGATCGGCGTCGAAGTCCTGGCCGATGCGCGGAAGCGCGACGTTGGTCACGGTCGAGCCGAGCAGCACGACGCCGGAGCCCAGGACGGTGGCCAGCAGGGTCCACCGTCCACGGGCGCCGGCGACGCGGAGGGGGGCGGTGCTCTCGGGGGTGGGGGAGTGGTTCATGGCGTGTCCTGGCGTCGTCCGGTGAGGCGATCGCGGGCGGGGTGCTCCTGGCGCAGGTCGCGTACATCCCGTACGGCTGCCGCGAACGCTTCCGGGCGCTCCTGGGGGAGGTTGTGGCCGGCGTCCGCCACCGTGCGGTGCAGACGGGGGCCGGTGAAGTGACGGGCGGTCGAGGACCCGTCCGTGGCCGGGAAGTTGCCGTCGGCCAGGCCGTCGAGGGTGACGGCGGGCACGGTGATCGGGGGCAGCCCGGCCAGACGCGCCTCCAGCCGTGCGTACCGTTCGGCCCCCGGGGCGAATCCGAGCCGGTGCCGGTACGAATGGAGGACGACGTCGGTGTAGTCGGGGTTGGCGAAGGACCGCGCGGCCAGCTCCAGGTCCTGTTCGCGAAACGGCCACTTCGGGGAGTTCCGCTTCCAGATCACTCGCGCGACCCCCTGCGGATCGCGGGCCAGTCCGGCCCGGCCCCGCTCGGTGAGGAAGTAGTAGAAGTACCAGAACCCCGCCTCGCGTTCGGGGTCGACGGGTTCCGTCGCCGCGGCGATGTCCTGGATCAGGTAGCCGTTGACCGAGACCAGGCCGAGCACGCGCTCGGGCCACAGGGCCGCGGCCACGTTGGCGGCGCGCCCGCCCCAGTCGTACCCCGCGAGGTAGGCACGTCGCACGCCCAAGGCGTCCATGAGGGCGATCACGTCGGCGCCCAGAGCGGCCTGCTGACCGGAGCGGGGTTTCGTCGCGGAGAGGAACCTGGTGGGCCCGTGGCCCCGCAGATGGGGGACGACGACCCGGAACCCGCTTTCCGCGAGGCTCGGGGCCACCTCAGCGTAACTGTGGATGTCGTAGGGGAAGCCGTGCAGGAGCAGCACGGTGTCGCCCTCTGTGGGACCCGCCTCGTAGTAGCCGATCTCCAGGGTGTCGGTGCTGACCCGTCGCAGCGGGGCGAGCGCGTGGTGGTCTGGCATCAGGGGTCCTTGGGTGGTGGCGTTGCCCGAGGGGCCCGCCGCCCGCTCGGAGGCCGGACGAGCGGACGGTGTACGGTACGGCGGCCGGTGGGGCCGGAGCGGCTGCCTCAGCCGAACATGCCGGGCTTGTATCCGCCCGCGGGCTGCTGGTTGATGACGTTGATGCGGTTGTAGGCGTTGATGACGGCGATCAGCGAGATCAGTGCGGCGAGTTGGTCCTCGTCGTAGTGCTTCGCGGCCTGCGCCCACGCCTCGTCCGAGACGCCGCCGGCGGCGTCGGCGATGCGCGTCCCCTGTTCGGTCAGCTCCAGAGCGGCCCGCTCGGCGTCCGAGAAGACCGTGGCCTCGCGCCACACGGCCACCAGGTTCAGTCGCTGCTGGTCCTCGCCCGCCGCGGCGGCGTCCTTGGTGTGCATGTCCGTGCAGAAGCCGCAGCCGTTGATCTGGCTGGCACGGATCTTCACCAGTTCCTGGGTGGTGACCGGGAGAGCGGCCTGGACCGCCGCCCCGGCCGAGTTCAGGTGCTTCATCACCTTGCCGGCGAGCGCGTTGCCGAAGTAGTTGATGCGTGCGTCCATGTCGTATCTCCTCAAGAGGAACGGGGTTACGCCCCATTGACCGAGGGCCCTCGCGTTCTGTGACAACGGAAGCCGCCCCCACGCACGACACCTGCGGACCCGTCGCGGACCAGCAGACACGACACACCATTTGGCACACTGTGTGAGCGAGAGTGCGTGCGCGACCAACGTTCAGTGTGATCGTCGGACGCGGGAGATACCATCGAACGAATGGACCAGGCCCGCCGGCCTGAGTCGGCGCCGCCCTCCCGGGACCCGGGCCGGCGAGCACACCAATCTGCGAACCCAAGGTGATCACCATGGCTACCGAGAGCATCCTGCACCCGAGTCTCATCGTCCCGATCGGGCACGTCGAACCCGTCCCCCGGCGCATCCGGGGGATGATCGCGGGCCGTGTCGTGTTCGACACACGCCGCGCGCTGTACGTGTGGGAGTGGCAGGCGTATCCGCAATTCAGCATCCCTGTCGACGACTTGGTGGAGGGAGTGCTCCACGACGACAGGCACACCGAGCAGCTCGGTGCCGGGGTGGCGCACCGCCACACGCTGCGGGTCGGTCCGGAGGTCCGCGCCGGAGCGGCGTGGGTGTGGGGGGAGGGTTCCCCCGAATCCCTGCGGGAGACGGTGCGCTTCGAATGGGAGGCGCTCGATGCCTGGTTCGAGGAGGACGAGCCGGTCTTCGTCCACCCGCGGAGCCCGTACTCACGCGTGGACGCGCTGCGTTCGCGCAGCACCGTCCGGGTCGAGCTGGACGGTGTCGTGCTGGCGGAGGCCGCCGGCTGCGTGAAGCTGTTCGAGACCGGCCTGCCGACCCGCTACTACCTCGACCCGGCGAGCATCGACTGGACCCGGCTGCGGCACTCGGACACGGTGACCCGGTGCCCCTACAAGGGCACGACGAGCGACTACTGGTCGTTCGACAGCGACACCGCCTCCCACGAGGACATCGCCTGGACGTACGACTTCCCGACCATCCACGCGAACCGCATCGCCGGACTGACCGCGTTCTACAACGAGCACGTCGATCTGTACGTCGACGGCTCCCTGTTGCCCAGGCCGGTGGATCCCACCCAGATGGCGTCCGACTAGCTGACCCGCAGTACGGGCGGCCGGACACGCGAACGGCACGGGGGACAGCACATGGTCGGCGTGCGACCGGCACATCTCTTCTCCCGGCGCGTCACACATCGGCTCGCAGGACGGTCTCATGGGGTGGAATGTCCTCCCAAAAGCCATCAAGTCCAGGAGCGATCATGAGTGACATCGTCCTCGAGCCCGCCGCCCAGGAGTTCGCCGACGCGACCGCCAAGCCGCCGTTGCTGTACGAACTCGGTGTCGAGGGGGCCCGCAAGCTGCTCGACGACGTCCAGTCCGGGCCCATCGGCAAGCCCGACGTGGACGAGAAGTGGATCACGGTCCCCGCCCGGGTCGGTGAGGTGAGGGTGCGCATCGTCAGGCCCGCCGGCAGCACCGGCACGCTGCCCGTCATCCTCTACGTGCACGGCGGCGGTTGGATCCTCGGGAACGCCGGCACCCACGACCGCCTGGTGCGCGAGCTGGCCGTGGGCGCGGAGGCGGCAGTGGTCTTCGTCGAGTACGACCGCTCCCCGGAGGCGAAGTACCCCGTCGCCATCGAGCAGGCCTACGCCACCGCCCAGTGGGTCACGACCAAGGGCGCCGAGGAGGACCTCGACGGCGCCCGCATGGTCGTCGCCGGTGATTCCGTCGGCGGCAACATGAGCGCCGCCCTCACCCACATGGCCAAGCGGCGCGGTGACGTGACCTTCCTGCACCAGTCCCTCTACTACCCCGTCACCGACGCGGGTCAGGACACGGAGAGCTACCGCGTCTTCGCACACGGACCGCACCTGACCGCGAAGGCCATGGAATGGTTCTGGAACGCCTACACCACCGATCCGGCGGAGCGCGAGGAGATCACGGCCTCGCCGCTGCGTGCCACGCTGGAGGACCTCCAGGGGCTGCCGCCGGCGTTCGTCGCGGTCGACGAGAACGACGTGCTGCGCGACGAGGGCGAGGCCTACGCCCGCAAGCTGATCCAGGCCGGGGTGCCGACCACGAGCGTCCGCTACAACGCCACCCTGCACGACTTCATGATGCTGAACCCGGTGCGCGGAACCCAGGCCTCCACCGCGGCGATCGAGCAGGCGATCCGCGTCCTGCGCAAGGCCCTCGGCACCGACTGACCCCTTCCGCGCAGCCCTACCGGCACCGTGGTGCGTGCGACGACGCGCATGCGGTGCCGGGTCAACGAAAGGCCACTCTCATGAGTGCACAGATACCGACCATCGTCCTCGTGCACGGCGCGTTCGCGGACTCGTCCAGTTGGAACGGCGTCGTCGAGAGGCTCCAGTCACACGGCTATCCCGTGGTGGCCGCGAGCAATCCGCTGCGCGGGCTGACCGCGGACAGCGCGTATGTCCGACAGCTCCTGGAGTCCATCGACGGGCCCGTGGTCCTCGCCGGACACTCCTACGGCGGCTCCGTCATCAGCAACGCGGCGACCGGACTCGACCACGTCAAGGCGCTCGTGTTCGTCGCGGCGTTCCTGCCGGAGGAAGGCGAGAGCGCGGTCGACCTGTCCGGCAGGTTCCCGGGCAGCACCCTCGGGGAGACACTCCGCCCGGTCCCGGTCACGCTCCCCGACGGGGGCCGGGCCGCGGACCTCTACATCGAGAAGAGCAGATTCCACCAGCAGTTCGCCGCCGACGTCCCGGAGGAGACCACGGCGGTCATGGCGGCCACCCAGCGGCCCGTCGCCGACGCCGCGCTGGCGGAGGGCGCCTCGGCCCCGGCGTGGAAGGACATTCCGTCCTGGGTCCTCGTGGCGTCGGAGGACCGCAACATACCGGCCCGGGCGCAGACGTACATGGCCGAGCGCGCGAAGGCCACGGTGGCACACGTCACCGCTTCCCACGCGGTCAGCGTGTCGCGTCCGGGTGACGTCGCCCGGCTGATCGACGAGGCGGCGCGGGCGACCGGCTGAGCGGACGGTGGGTCGCCCCGGAGGCCGGCGGCGACCCACCGGCACCGCGTCCGCAGCGGCGCGCCCCGACCGGAGTGACACGGGAGTACCTGATGAACACGAGCAAGCAGGCCGCTCGCGGGCTGGCCGACATACAGGCGTACCTGTACCGCGAGGCGCACCTCAGCGCCGCTCGCCGGCGGGTGTCCGCCTTCACCGAGAGGACCGACGGGCTGACCCTCGGGCAGAAGAGGGACCTGGAGGAGTGGTATCTGGAGGAACAGAAGTACGTGGCCCGCATGGTGACCGAGCACATCGCCGACAGCATCGGCGCGGCCGAGGCGGCGCACCGCCGCCGGTTCGGCCGCTGGCTGCGAGGCACGCTGATCGCCATGACCGTCATCGGCCTGACGATCTTCGTGTGCACGGCGGCCGTCGTGGGCTCGATGACCTGATCCGCCGGCGCGTCGCCGGATCACCGCGGATTCCGCAGCAGCGACTTCCGGCCAGCCGGAAGCGGGCGGGGCGTCGGACCGACGGTGGCCGGAGCAGCTTCGCGGGAGCCTCGGCGATCAGTTCGAGACAGCTCCACCGGGTGCGGAACGCCGGGGTATCGTGGCAGCCGGGAGGCTGCCATGGTGAGGGACGGCACACGGACCGAACTCATCGGGCGGCGGGACGAGTGCGAGGTCCTCGACAGCCTTCTCACCCGGGCCGGAGCCGGCCACAGCGGAGTTCTGGTGGTGCGCGGCGAGGCGGGCATCGGCAAGACCGAACTGCTGAACCACCTGCTCGACCGGGCCACCGGGTGCCGCGTCGTCAGGGCGGTCGGCGTGCAGTCCGAGATGGAACTCTCCTACGCCGGGCTGCACCAGCTCTGCGCTCCTCTGCTCTCCCACCTCGAAGGGCTCCCCGAACCGCAGCGCGACGCCCTGCGAACGGCCTTCGGTCTGCGGGTCGGTGACGCTCCCGACCGGTTCCTCGTCGGCCTGGCCACACTGAGCCTGCTCGCCGCCGCCTCCGGCGACGAGCCGTTGCTGTGCCTGGTCGACGACGCCCAGTGGCTGGACCGCGTCTCGGCCCAGACGCTGCAGTTCGTCGCCCGACGGCTGCTGGCCGAACCCGTCCTGCTGGTCCTCGCCGTCCGCGAGTCCGGTTCCCGCGAGGTGCTCGCCGACCTCCCCGAGCTCGCCGTGCGCGGACTCGGCGAGCGTGACTCCCGCCGGCTCCTCGACTCGGTCGTCACCGGTCCGCTCGACCAGCGTGTACGCGACCGCATCGTCGCCGAAACGCGCGGCAACCCGCTGGCCCTGGTGGAGCTGCCGCGCGGCCTGACCCTCCTGGAGCTGGCCGGAGGGTTCGGCGCACCGGAGACCCGCCCCCTGTCCAGCCAGATCGAGGCGGGTTTCCTCCGCCGCGTCCGGTCCCTCCCTGCGCAGACGCAGCAGTTGCTGCTCATCGCCGCCACCGAACCGGTCGGCGACGTGTCCCTGCTGCGGAGCGCCGCCGAGCGTCTCGGCATCGACGTGGACCGCGCCGCAACCGAAGCCGAGGCGTCGGGTCTGCTGACCCTCGGCACGTGGGTCCGCTTCCGCCACCCGCTGGTGCGCTCCGCGGCCCACCGCGCCGTCGGGTTCGAGGAGCGCCGGCGTGTGCACGCTGCCCTGGCCGAGTCGATCGACGCGACGCTCTATCCCGAACGACGTGTCTGGCACCTCGCCAGTGCCACGACGGGCCCGGACGAGAAGGTCGCCGCCGAACTGGAGGGCTCCGCCGGGCGGGCACAGGCGCGCGGCGGCGTCGCCGCGGCGGCGGCCTTCCTGGACCGAGCCACCGAGCTGACACCCGATCCGGTGCGCCGCGGAGCCAGGGCACTCGCCGCGGCACGGGCGAAGTACCAGTCGGGCGCCTTCGACAGCGCGCGGGAACTGGTCGACGCGGCGGAGCTCGGTCACCTCGACGAGGTCGGAGCCGGACGCGCGACCTTGCTGCGCGGACAGATCATGTCGGCGGCCAAGAGCGCCAGCGCCGGACTGCCCCTGCTGCTCGAAGCGGCGCAGCGCCTCCAGCCCTTCGACTCCGCCCTCGCCGACCAGACGTACCGGGACGCGATCTACGCCGCCCTCACCGCGGGCCGGCTGTCCACGGGCGGGGTCCGTGACGTCGCCGAGGCGGTGCTGGGCACGCCGGGCCACACCGGTGCCGTGAGCCGCGAGACCCGTCTCCTGACCGGGCTCGCCCGGGTGGTGACCGAGGGCTACGAGGCCGGCGCGCCGATCCTCCTGGACGCCGTGGCGGCGTTCCGGACGGAGGAACTCTCCCGGGAGGACGGCCTGGGCTGGCTGCCGTTGGCGTGCCGCATGGCGCACAGCACCTGGGACTTCGCAGCCTGGTCTGAGCTGTCGGCGCGGTTGGTCGACCTCGCCCGCGGCAGCGGAGCGCTCGCCGTGCTGCCCTCGGCCCTCCTGCTGCGCCTGTCGAACCGGGCGTTCGCCGGCGATCTGCGCGGCGCCGCCTCCCTGACCGTCGAGGCGAGCGCCATCGGCGAAGCGACGGGCAGCAGCTTCTTCGCGCACTACGGCGCACTCGTCGTCGAGCCCTTCCGGGGGCGCGAGACGACGACCCGCCAAGCGATCGAGACCCTTGCCCAGGACCGCCTCCTGCGCGGTGAGGGCAAGGTGACAACTGCCACCCAGTGGGCTGCCGCAGTCCTCTACAACGGTCTGGGCAGGTACGAGGAGGCGTACGCCGCGGCCGAGCGGGGCTGTGAGAACCCCCAGGAGCTCGGCCTGTCCCTTCAGTCAAGGGTCGAACTCGTCGAGGCGGCCGTGCGCCTGGGCCATACCGAGCGAGCGGCCGGGGCCGTACGGACGATCGAGGAGATGGCGCAGGTGAGCGGCACTCCCTGGGCGCTCGGTGTCTCCGCCGCCACGCGTGCCCTGGTGAGCGAGGGAGACGCCGCCGACGCCCTGCACCGGGAGGCGATCGAGCGGCTCGACACGGCCGGGGTCCGGATGGACAGCGCCCGGGCACGGCTGCGGCACGGTGAGTGGCTGCGCCTGGAACGGCGACGGGCGCAGGCACGTACCCGGCTGGACGAAGCACACGAGATGCTCGACGCGGCCGGGGCCGAGGCGTTCGCGGAGCGCGCCCGACAGGAGTTGAAGGCCGTGGGCGTCAAGGTGTCCGGCCGTGCCGCGTCGGAGGCCGCGCTCCTCACCGCGAAGGAGGCGGAGATCGCCCGGCTCGTGCAGGGAGGCTTCACCAACCCGGAGATCGGCGCACGCCTCTTCCTCAGCCCGCACACGGTCGAATGGCATCTGCGCAAGGTCTTCGCGAAGCTCGGCGTCTCCTCCCGTAGGGAGATCGGCTCCGTGCGGTTGGAGACCGTGGCGACGACGCCCTGACCCGTCCGGCGCGCACCGGCTCAGACGTGCGACACGTCCGGTTCTGCCAGCAGCGCGGGTACGGTGAGGATCTTCGCCTCCCTGGCGAGGAGGCGGTGGACGGGACAGCGCCCCGCCGCTGCCAGCAACTGCTCCCGCTGCGCCGGCTCCAGATCGCCGATCAGCCCGACGTTCTTGACGATGTGACCCTGCTGGCCGAACCGTACGGCCACGTCGATCCTCTCCAGGGGCCAGTCGTGCCGATCCGCCAGAGCACGCACGGCCATGGAGGTGCAGGACCCGAGCGCGGCCAGGAGCAGCTCACCCGGAGTGGGGCCTTCGTCGGCGCCGATGGGCTCGGGCTCGTCGGCGATCAGATGGTGCGTGCCGATCGAGACGGAACGGGTGAGCCGGCCGCCTTCGGCGACGGTAACGATGCGCGTGGTCATGGGACTTCCTCTCGGCCGAGGTGGGCGACCGGGTCTGGCCGGTCCCTCCTACGCAGTGACCGAGCGGCCCCGACACGTGTGACACGTCGGCCGGCCCGACGGCGCCGTTCACGGGACGTCGCGCAGCATGCGTCGAGAGGTGATGCCCAACTTGGCGTACACCTTGCGCAGATGCCATTCCACGGTGTGCGGGCTCAGGAACAACTGGGCGCCGATCTCGGAGTTGGTGAGTCCGTCCCGGGCCAGGCGGGCGATCTGGCTCTCCTGAGGGGTGAGCGCCGTCACGGCGGCGGCGCCGCGCCGGGCCACCGTCTCGCCGGTGGCCCGCAGTTCACGGACGGCGCGTTCGGCGTACGCCTGCGCGCCGAACCGTGAGAAGAGGGTGTGGGCCATCCGCAACTGCGTACGCGCGTCGGCGCGGCGGCTCTCGCGGCGCAGCCACTCTCCGTACAGCAGACGTGTCCGGGCCGTCTCGATGGTGACCCGGGTGCAGCCGAGCCGCTCGACGGCCTCCCGGTACAGCTCCTCGGCTGCCGTTCCGTCACTGAGCAGCGCGCGGCACCGCATCTGGACCCCCTGCGCCCAGTCCGTGGCGGCGGCGTCCGTGTCCCGGGTGAGTCGGACCAGTGCCGCCTCGGCCTCGTCGAGGTGACCGCTGCGCACCCCGGCCTCCACCAGCTCGACCAGCCCCCATCCGGCCGCCACCAGGTCCTGCGGATGCGCGCTCGCCCAACGGGCGGCGTCCAGCGCCTCCTCGTACCTGCCCAGGCCGTTGAAAAGCACCGCCCGGGCCCGGCACGCGACGGCCACACCGACGCCCTCACCGCGGCCGAGGGCTTCCTCCGCGCCCGCCTCGATCAACGAGGTGGCGTCGCTCGCACGCCCCTGCCAGGCGGCGAGTGTCATCGTGCCGTACGGCGAGAAGCCGCTGCCGACCGCCTCCTGGACCCGCCCGATCTCCGCGATGAGCAGCGCCGCGGCGTCCAGTTCCCCAGCGGTCGTGTGGACGACCACCCGGGAATTGAGCGCGAGCGGCAACTCGGTGAGCGCGCCGACGGCACGGGCGGTACGCGCGTGGCGGGTGACCAGTTCCGTCCAGCCCTCGTGGTCCCACAGGTCGGCCGCCAGTGCCGAAGCCGCCCACGACCAGCGCAGCACCTCGTCGGGCTCCGTCTCCCCGCGGAAGGCGCGTACCGCCTCGCGCGACACCGCGACCGCGTCCTGATACCCGTCGAGGAAACGGGTGGTGAGGGCGTTTAGCAGAAGATCGGCATTGCGCGGCGCCCCTGCGGGGGGCGGGCACGCCCCGCGCGCGGCCGCCGCCACCTCGCGTACGTCCGCATCGGACGCGAGGCTCCCGGCCACCATGGCGGCCGACAGGGTGTCCAGGAACGTCTCGCGGGCCAGATCCACATCGAGCGGGACCATGCGCCGCGCGGTGGCCAACAGGTGAGGGAGCGCTTCGTCGACGCGGCGGGAAGCGAAGGAGATGCGGGCCTCGACGAGATCCGCGCGAGCGCGGCCGAGTTCGTCGAGGCCGCCGGTCCGGGCCAGCTCCAGCAGGTCGCGCGCCGCCGTGGGCGCACCGGCACGCAGCTTCGCCTGAGCCGCGGCGAGAGCACGCGTCGCCTTGCGCCGCGGGTGTGGCGTCAGCACGGCCGCGTGCGCGAGGAACGCGGCCGCCGCGGCGGTGCCGCCTCGCGCCCGCGCCCGTCCGGCGGACGACTCCAGCTCCTCGGCGATGGCCTCGTCCGGCCGGACCGTGGCTCGCGCGAGGTGCCAGGCACGGCGGTCGGGGTCGAGGCCGGGGTCGGTCGCTGCGGCCAGGACCCGATGCACCTCCCGCAGTTCCGCCAGCTCTGCCGACCGGTAGATCGCGGAGCGCAGCAACGGATGACGGAACCGCACCAGCGTGCCGACATCGAGCAGCCCCGCCTTCACCGCAGGCTCCACCGCGTCCGCGTCGATACCCAGTCGCTCCATCGCGCTCCTGAGCAGTGACACGTCACCGATCGGCTCGGCGGCGGCCGTCAGGAGCAGGCGTTGCGTCGGGACCGGCAGTGAGCGCACCCGCGCGAGGTAGCTCCGCTCGATGCGGCCGGTCACCCTCCGGGGGCCGTGCGGAGCCGACCCCTCGGCCGCTTCCGCCCCGACGCGGTCATGGGGGAGCTCCAGCAGCGCGAGTGGATTGCCACGTGCCTCGGCCAGGACGCGGTCGCGGATCCGCTCGTCCATCGGGCCTTCGGCGCCCGCCTCCAGCAGCGCACGGGCGTCGGCGTCGTCCAGACCGCGCAGCGTCAGCTCGGGCAGGCCGGCCAGGTCGTCGCGTCCCCGCTGCTCGCGGGTGGCGAAGATCAGCGCCAGCGGCTCGGCCAGCATCCTTCGCGCCACGAACGCCAGCGTCTGCGCGGAGACCCGGTCGAGCCACTGTGCGTCGTCCACGAGGCAGAACAGCGGTCGCCGGGCCGCGACGTCGGTCAGCAGCCCGAGCACCGCCAGTCCGACCAGGAACCGGTCCGGAGGCGGCCCCGCACTCATCCCGAACGCCGTGGACAGCGCCCCCGCCTGCGGCGGAGGGAGGGAACCGGTGCGCCCGAGGAAGGGCGCGCACAGCTGGTGCAGTCCCGCGAAGGGGAGTTCCATCTCCGACTCGGCACCCGCTCCACGCGCGAGTTGGTGCCCGGCCACGCGCACAGCCAGGTGGTCCAGCAGGGCGGACTTTCCGATGCCGGCGTCGCCGCGCAGAACCAGGACCGCGCTGCGACCGGCCTCCACCTCCGCCACCAGACCGTTCAGTGCTACGCACTCGCGGCGCCGACCACGCAGCGGCTCAGGTCCGTCCCCGTTCACGCAGCCCCCCACACGCGGCGAGCATAACAAGACGGCCTGCGGCGGGAGCCGGGGCGGCTTCTCCGGCCGTCTCCATGGCGGGTGTCACAGAAGGGAGGGCCGTCTCATCAAAAGGGTGTAACGCCTTTCACATACTCGCACCGGTGTCCCGGCGCCCGACGTGCCCGGCGCGGCACCGGAGGCGGAGAGGAGACGACATCTCATGCTGATCGCAATGGACCGTTCCAGCACCCACGGCGCCACAGGGACAGGAATCCCGGCGAGGCAGGACGCCTCGGATGACGCATCCGCGTGCCGTGCACCGTACCGGAAGGTGGTGCGCCCTCCCAGGCCCGGCGTCGACCACACGTTCGCAGAGCCGGAGAAGTGGCTGATCGGCGTGCCGTTCCGGCCCACTGCTTCGCGCGTGGTGTGGATGTACTACGTGGTGAACGAGGCCGGTGACGTCTCCCAGGCGGTGCACGCCGCCCTGGAACGCGCCAACAGCGCCGAGGAGAGGGACACACGGGACGGCGGCCCGCTGACGGCCGACGACCTGGAGATCCGCAGGCTGACGCGGGACGCCCTCGGGCACACGTGTCTGGACCCGGGTGATCGCCCGGACGGCTCCGGTGACCCGTCGGACGTGCTCCTGCCGTGGGAGACAGGAGTGGAGGTCGGTGCCTCGTAAGGACACATCTTCGCCGGTGCCGCCCTCACACTGTTCGTGTGACCCGGATCATGGGCCTGGGATGGCATGGATGTCCCAGGCCGCGCGATGTTTCGTGGTCGTCATGAACCAAAGCTCCAGCACTCCCTTCCCGACTCCTTCCCACTGGATCGACGGCCGTGCCGTGGTCGGTACCGGCCCGTTGATCGACGTGGTGTATCCCGCCGATGAATCGGTCGTCGCCCACGTGCACGAGGCCACGGCCGACGAGGTGGACCTGGCCGTCGCCGCCGCGGTCACCGCCTTCCCCGGATGGGCTTCGACGCCCCCGCAGCAGCGGGCGGACGTCATGCGGCGCCTGGCCGAGGGTCTGCAGAAGCGCAGCGAGGAACTGGCGGCCACCATCACCCTGGAGATGGGCGCCCCCATAGCCTTCTCGCGGCAGGCACAGGTCGGGTTCCCGGTCGCGTCCACCCTCGCCGCGATCGCCGCGGCCGAGCGGTTCGAGTGGACGGAGACGGTCGAGAACTCACTCGTCGTCCGCGAGCCCATCGGGGTGGTGGGTGCCATCACCCCGTGGAACTTCCCGCTGCAGCAGTTGGTGACGAAGGTCGTCCCGGCGATGCTGGCGGGCAACACCGTTGTCGTCAAGCCCTCCGAGATGTCTCCCCTCAGCGCCCGCATGTTCGCGGAGATCGCCACGGAGGCAGGTCTTCCGAACGGTGTGTTCAATGTGGTGCAGGGGACCGGCCCGGTCGTCGGTGAAGCCCTGTCCCGCCACCCGAAGATCGACATGATCTCCTTCACCGGGTCCACCCGCGCCGGCAAGAGCGTCTCCAGCGCCGCCTCCGCCACGGTCAAGCGGGTCGCACTCGAACTGGGAGGCAAGGCGGCCCACATCATCCTCCCCGAGGCCGACCTCGACTCCGCCGTCACCCGCGGACTCGCCTTCGCCTGGGCCAACGCCGGCCAGGCCTGCGGCGCCTACGTGCGCATGCTCGTGCCCGAGCGCCTTCAGGCCGCTGTGGTCGACAAGCTCCG
The DNA here is from genome assembly GCF_018070255.1 of Streptomyces sp. RK62. Taxonomy (NCBI): domain Bacteria; kingdom Bacillati; phylum Actinomycetota; class Actinomycetes; order Kitasatosporales; family Streptomycetaceae; genus Streptomyces; species Streptomyces sp. RK62. The sequence goes on from NZ_JAGPYD010000001.1 coordinate 618,424, forward strand.
GAGCGCCGCCCAGGAGTACGTGGTCGGTGATCCCGCCGCCGAGGCCACGCGGATCGGGCCCCTCGCCTCGGAGACCCAGCGCCGACGCGTCGACGACTACATCCGTCGCGGCATCACCGACGGCGCCACCCTGGTGACGGGCGGCCCCGGCCGTCCGGAGGGATTCGAGACCGGCGCCTACGTCAGGCCCACGATCTTCTCCGACGTCGCGCCCGAGTCGGTCATCGCCCAGGAGGAGATCTTCGGTCCCGTCCTCGTCGTCATCCCCTACACCGACGACGATCACGCCGTCGAGATCGCCAACGCGACGGTCTACGGCCTCAACGCGGCGGTGACCGGCGACGAGGACCACGCCATGGCGATCGCCATGCGCCTGCGGGTCGGGCAGGTCGACGTCAATGGCGGCCGGCACAACTTCCAGGCACCCTTCGGCGGGTACAAGCAGTCCGGCAACGGCCGGGAGATGGGCCGCGCGGGTCTCGAGGAGTTCCTGGAGACCAAGGCGATCACACGCTGACCCACCGTGCCACCGTTTCCGCCCGGCGAACGCACTGTTCGCCGGGAATGAGGCGACCAGGGCACGACGTTGTCCTCGTCGACGGGTGGCCGACACCTCGTTGCACCACTGCATCACGGCAGTGCTCCCGAACCCGGGCGGCACAGGCCCGTGCGAAAGGACGATCATGGCGGACCGCGCGGCGCTGGCCGCGTTCCTGCGGGCGCGCCGCGAGGCCCTGCAACCCGAGGACGTCGGACTGCCGCGCGGCCGCCGCAGGCGTACCGGAGGGCTGCGCCGCGAGGAGGTCGCGGCCCTGTGCGACATGTCGGTGGACTACTACAGCCGGCTGGAGCAGCCGCGCGGCCCGCACCCCTCGGAGCAGATGCTCACCGCGATGGCCCGGGGTCTGCGCCTGTCACTGGAGGAACGCGATCTCCTCTTCCAGCTCGCCGGTCACGCCCTGCCGTCCCGGGCGCGACGCGGTGATCACGTCGCGCCCGGGACGATGCGCATCCTGGACCGGCTCCAGGACACTCCCGCCCAGGTCATGAACCACCTGGGCGAGACACTGAGCCAGACACGCCCCGCGGTGGCCCTGCTGGGTGACCAGACGGCCTACACGGGGCTGGCCCGCAGTTCCCACTACCGGTGGTTCACGGACCCCGCCGCCCGCCTGATCCACCCCGAGAGCGATCACGCCGAGCAGAGCCGTCTCATGGTGGCCGACCTCCATAGCGCCTTCTCCCGCGAGGGGGGCGACTCGCGTGTCGCCTCCCTGGTGGAGGCGCTGAACGAGCAGAGCCCCGAGTTCGCCGGCCTCTGGCGGCAACGCCCCGTGCTGGGACCGTACTGCGCCTCCAAGCGCTTCGTGCACCCGCAGATCGGAACACTCGAACTGCACTGCCAGACGATGATCGATCCCGATCAGTCCCAGCGGCTCGTGGTCTACACCGCGACACCGGGGACGGAGAGCCACACCGATCTCCGACTGCTGTCCCTCCTGCCGGTCCTCTGAAGGTGTGGCCCTCACCGCTGCCGGGGGTCAGGCCCAGTCGAGGGCGTGCTCGTGGGCCAGCCTCGGCATGCGGTCGAACGCCGGGGGTCCGGCCGGGTGGCCGATGTTGACGACGAGGATGGAGCGCCAGTCGTTGTCGGCGAAGAACTCCTTGTCGATCCCGGCCGGGTCGAAACCGGCCATCGGACCCGCGGCCAGGCCGAGGGCGCGGACGGCGAGGATGAAGTAGCCGGCCTGCAGCGGGCCGTTGAACGAGGTGATGGCCTCACGCTGGGCCGGTTCGCTCTCGAAGTGCTCCTTCATCTCCGGGCGGATGGGGAGGACGTGCGGGATGTGCTCGTGAAAGCGGGTGTCCACGGCGAGGACCGCGACGACGGGCGCGGAGGCCGACTTCGGCCGGTTCCCCTCGTCGAGGTGCGGCAGCAGACGCTCCTTGCCTTCAGCCGTACGGACGTAGAGGACGCGCAGCGGCTGGGTGTTCGCGGCGGTCGGTGCCCAACGGGCGAGCTCCCAGATGCCGGTGAGCGTCGCATCGTCGACGGGCGTGTCGGCGAAGGAGTACGCGGTGCGGGCCTCGGTGAAGAGCGCGGCGCCGGCCTGGGCGGGGATGCGGGGGAGGGGTCCGGGAACGGACATGCCGATTCTCCTGGCTCGTTGTGCTCGTTCAATGAGAGTAACTATCAAAAGCCAGGTCACTAGGAAAAAACGAGCGACCTCCGGCAGAGTAGCACCCGGTTACCCTGAGGCCATGGAGAAGGCGAAGGGCCCCCGATCGGCCGACGTGGACGCCTCGGAGGCCGAGCAGCACCATCCGGCGGCCTGTGACGGGGCGCTGAGCAAGGCGTTCGGCTTTCTCGGCAAGCGGTGGAACGGCGTCATCCTGGCCACCCTGCAGCACGGACCCCTGGGCTTCGCCGAGTTGCGGCGCGCGGTGGAGGGCATCAGTGACTCGGTTCTCTCGGAGCGGCTCTCCGAGCTGTCCGCCGCGGGTCTCACCTACCGGGAGGTGGAGCCCGGGCCGCCCGTTACGGTGCGCTACCGGCTCACTCCGGACGGGACGGCCTTGATGCCCATCCTCAGCGAGCTGGCCGGGTGGGCGTCCCGGCATCTCCCGGACACGCCGTCCGCGCGGCGCGGCGGCCGCGGTGGTAGCGTCGCCCGCCGCGGTGGGGCGCAGGGGACGACCGGGTAGCGGGCAGCCGTGTGACAGTCTCCGCACCATCTCTCACGTGGAGTGTGTCACAAGGTCTGGACACAAGGTGTGCTCTCTGCTCCGGGTATCGTGAAAAGGACCGTTCCGAACATTCGTTGTGAGAGCTCGCCGCCCTGGAGCACCGAAGGAGCCACGCGCATGATCGCCAGCCCGCTTCCCGACCTGGTCGGCCGGCACCGTGAGTGCGCTGCGCTCGACGACCTGCTGGCCGGCCTGCGTGAGGGCGGGTCCCAGGTACTGGTGATCCGCGGCGAGGCGGGCATCGGCAAGACGGTGCTCCTGGAGTATCTGGCCGCGCAGGCGTCACGGGGGAAGGTGACGCGGGCGCAGGGCGTCGAGGCCGACATGGAGCTGCCCTACGCGAGCCTGCACCAGCTGTGCGCGCCGTTCCTCGACGGGCTGGACGACCTGCCGGAACCCCAACGTGAAGCGATGCGCGTGGCGTTCGGCATGGCGGCCGGGGATCCGCCGGACCGCTTCCTGGTCGGACTCGCCGTGCTCACGCTGCTCACCGGGGCCTCGGAGACGCGACCCGTGGTCGTCCTGATCGACGACGCGCAGTGGCTGGATCAAGTCTCCCTGCAGACGCTGGAGTTCGTGGCCAGAAGGCTGCTCGCCGAAGCGGTCGCGATGGTTTTCGCGGTGCGCGATCCCGAAGGCCATGGCGCACTGACCGGCCTGCCGGCGCTCCGCATCGGCGGCCTCGACAGCGCTGCGGCGGGGGAACTCCTGGAGAACGCCGTCGGCGGGCGTCTGGAGAAGCGGATCCGGGACCGGTTCGTGGCCGAGATGCACGGCAATCCCCTCGCCCTGCTGGAGTTCTCCCGAGGCCGCAGCGCCGCCGAACTGGCCTACGGCCTGGACTCGTCCGGGCACCCGATCGTGCAGGGGCCCGTCGCGAGCCGCATCGAACGGGACTTCGCCCAGCGGCTCGGTTCGTTGCCGGAGGCGACGCGGACGCTCCTGATGATCGCTGCGGCCGAACCGGTCGGTGACGCCCGCCTGTTGGCGCGCGCGGCCGCCCTGCTCAAGATCACACCCTTTGCCGCTCCGGCCAAGATGGCCGGCCTGATCGAGCTCGGCGAGTCCATCCGGTTCCGGCATCCGCTGGTCCGCTCAGCGGTCTACCACCAAGCCGCACCCGAAGCACGCCGGGCGGTGCACCGGGCCCTGGCCGCCGCCACGGACCCGGCCTCGGACCCCGACCGACGGGCCTGGCACGCCGCCCAGGCCGCGGACGGACCGGACGAGGAGGTCGCCGCCGGGCTGGAGGACGCGGCCGACCGCGCCCGGCAGCGCGGGGGCATCGCGGCGGAGGCGGTCCTGCTGGAACGCGCGGCAGAGGTGACACCGGACCGCCGGTCACGGGGGCGCCGCGCCCTGGCGGCGGCGGAGGCCCACTTCTCGGCCGCGGCCCCCGACAGGGCCACGGAGCTTGCGACGGTGGCCGAACTGTGCCCCCTGAGCACCCTGGACCGCGCTCGCCTGGCGCGGCTGCGGGCCAGGATCCTGTTCGCCCGCAGCCGAAGCGACGAGGCGGCGCCCCTGCTCCTCGACGCGGCCGCGCAGTTCACCGCCGCCGGGTCGCCGCTGGCCCGGGAGACGTATCTGGAGGCGATCAGCGCCACCATCTTCGCGGGCCGTGTGCACGGCCCCACCGGGGCCCGCGCCGCCGCGATAGCCGCCCGCGCGTCGGGCGCACCCCCCTCCGCCTCCAAGGCAGCCGACGCCCTCCTGGACGGTGTGGCGGCGCTCCTCACGGATGGTTACGAGACCGGTGTGCCTGCGCTGCGTGCCGCGCTGGAGCTGTTGGCCACCGAGGAACTGCGCACCCGGGAGTCGACCGTGCGCTGGCTCCTGCTGGTACCGGTCGCACTGGAGGCGTTCATCCACTACGCCTGGGACCTGCACGCGTGGGACACGCTGTCCAACCGCGCGGTGCGCCTCGCCCGCGACATCGGTGCGCTCGGCGCGCTGCCACCGGCCCTCATCTACGCCGGTGGGGTGCACATCCACTACGGCGACTTCGCCGAGGCGGACAGGATGATCGACGAGGCCGACGCCCTCGCCGCCGCGACCGGCCACGCGCCGCACAAGTACGCGACGCTGGTTCTGGCGGCGTGGCGCGGCGAGGCCGACGTCGCCTCCGGGATCATCGAGGAGGCCCGGCAGAGAGCCGACCAGCGGGGCGAGGTGTCCCTGCTGGGCGCCATGGGCTACATCCAGGGAGTGCTGTACAATGGCCTGGCGCGGTACGAGGAGGCCCTGGAGGCCGCGCGCTCGGGCATCGAGCACGACGGGTTCAACTTCGCCGGCCTGTCGCTGGTCGAGCACGTCGAGGCGGCCACACGGTGCGGCGAGCTGGACCAGGCCAGGGCATCACTCGACCGACTGGCCGATCTCACCCGCGCGGCCGACTCCGGCTGGGCCCGTGGCGCCTGGGCCCGCAGCCAGGCCCTTCTCGCCGAGGGCGACGAGGCCGACCGACTGTACCGGGCCGCGATCGCGGAGTTCGGGCGCGGCGGCGTCACCGTCGAGGTGGCCCGTAGCCACCTGCTGTACGGCGAGTGGCTGCGCCGCACCCAGCGTCGGTCGCTGGCCCGCGAGCACCTGCGCACGGCCTACGAGATGTTCGACGGGATGCGGGCGCAGGCCTTCGCCGAACGAGCCCGCCGCGAGCTGCTCGCCACCGGAGAACACGTCAGGGCGCGGGAGACGAGGACGACCAGCGCTCTCACCCCGCAGGAATCACAGGTCGCCGCACTCGCAGCCGACGGGATGACGAACGCGAAGATCGGCGCGGAGCTGTTCATCAGCCCGCACACCGTGGAGTGGCACCTGCGGAAGGTGTACACGAAGCTCGGGATCAACTCGCGCCGCGCGCTGCCGGGCGCCCTGGCGAGCACCTCGCTCGCGGACCGGAGCGACGAGGGCATGGTGCGTGCCGGCTGAGGGTCCGTAGGCCCCTGGTCCCGGGGACCCCACGGACTCGACCACGGACACCAAGGGCGCGGTGGGGGGTGCCACGGACGGAGGGTGGAGCCATCGCCCTGAAGGGGCGTCCGTTCACCTGAAGGAGTCCCGATGTCCGCGCCCACTCCGGAGACCACCACGCCGGCCGGCACCTCGGCCGCCCGGCCTGCCGAGGGTGACCTGGACACCGCCCTCGACGTGTTCCTGACCCAGCGGAAACGACTGTTCCGCCTCGCCTACCGGATCGTCGGCGATGGCTCGGCAGCCGAGGACGTGGTCCAGGAGGCGTGGGTGCGCTGGCAGCTCGCCGACCGCGCGAACGTCGAGAACCCGGCCGGGTTCCTGACCACGACGACGACCCGACTGGCGATCAACGTCGTCCAGTCGGGGCGGCGCCGGCACGAGACGCCGTCCGAACCGCGGTTCGCCGACCTCGGTGACCACGCCACCTCCGACGATCCCCTGCTTCGCGCCGAGCTGACCGCGGCGATCGAGTCGGCCCTGGCCCTGCTCATGGCCAGGCTGACGCCGGACCGGCTGGCCGCCTACGTGCTGCGCAAGGGTTTCGACTACAGCTACGCGGAGCTGGCGAAGGTGCTGCGGATCAGCGCCCCGAACGCACGCGTGGTGGTCCACCGCGCCCAGGCCCGTCTCGACAGCGATCGCGAGCGGCCGATCCGCACCGAGTCGCACCGCCGCCTCGTCACCGCGTTCAGGACCGCCGCCGACACCGGCGAACTCGAAGGTCTCCTGCGCCTGCTCGTCCCCGAGGAGCGGGTGCACCGCTCGACGCCGCCGTCCCGCGGACCGGCCGGTCCGGTGCACTTCCCGTGCCGCCACGCCGCGTGACCCGTGGCGGCACGGGGTGAGACGGGCCGCGCCCTGCTGTCACATGCACGGCCTCCGTCTTGTCTCTCTGGTGCGGGCACGCGGGTGGGGCTCACACCTGCCGCGCCCTCGTGCCGGGAGACCGCCCGGCCGCAAGCAGGCGCACGCCGGGGACAGCAGGGAGCACCGCCCATGAGCGACGATGCCACGTTGATCACACAGTGGAACCGTCTGACCCGGGTCCATCGCCGGATCGAAGCCCGTATGGAACGACACCTCCACCGGCAACTGGGCCTGGGAGTGAGTGAGTTCTACGCCCTTCGCACCTTGAGCGAGGGGGTGCGGGCGGGCACGGGGCTGCTCTACCTGGGCGACCTGGCCGACGGGACGGGGCTGAGCCAGTCCGCCACCAGCCGCCTGGTCACGCGCTTGCGGGAAAGGGGCCTGATCACCACCCACAGCGCGTCCGACGACCGCCGCAGTGTCGAGATCGAACTCACCGCCGTCGCACACGATGTGCTGCGGCTGGGCTCGCCCCTGCTGCGCCAGGCGGTCGAGGAGGTCGTGCGACAGCTGCACGTCGAGGAGACGGACAGGGATCTTCTCCGCTACCTGTGTGGAGGTACGGGTGACGGGGTGAGCGCTCATGTCCGCCAAGCCGGCTCCGCAGCCCTGTGACGGGCGGTGGTCCGCTTCAGGGCGGCGGAAGGCGGCTCGCTCATGAGCCCGCTCTCCTTTGTTCGACCAGCGCCGAACGGTCGGTAGGATGGCCGGTATGCCCGCCCCCCATGCGTCACCCGTCGAGAGTGCCCTCTCCCTGCCGCGCCTGCTCGGAGTGCTCAGCGATCCGACGCGGTTGGGGATCGTCAGGATCCTGTCCGACGGTGCCGAGAGAGGGTGGGGGCAGTTCAGGGCTCCCGTCGCCAAGTCCACGCTCAGCCATCACCTCAAGATGCTGCGTGAGGCGGGCGTGACGCAGACGCGCCAGGAGGGCACGCGGTGCTTCGTCAAGCTGCGAGTCGATGCCCTGGAGGCCCGCTTTCCCGGCTTCCTGCCCGCGCTGCTGGCCGCCGCCCGCGCCGACCACATCGGAGATCACGTCACAGAGCGGGACGAGCACGCGTGACCGCTTAGGCACCCCGCCGCCGCGTGCAGGGCTGCATCCGGCGTATGGGTTGACGTGTGCACGGCAATCGTGCCCGTCGCGTCGCGGCTGCAGCGAGGTGGCCGCCCTCATTTGACGACTTCGACGCCGCTGTCCATAGTGTTCTATGTACATCGAACATCGAACAAGGAGCCCGGATGTCCGTGGAGCACTCCCATCAGACGTTCTCCGGTCACGTCGTGATCGTCACCGGCGCGGGGACCGGCATCGGCCGAGCCACGGCCGTCGCCTTCGCCGAGGCGGGAGCGCGCGTGCTCGCTGTGGGCCGCCGCGAGCAACTCCTGAAGGAGACCGCCGCCGCCCACACCGGCATCGAGGTTCTGGCGATCGACATCCGCGGCGACGATGCGCCCGGCAAGGTGGTGGGTGCAGCCGTGGAGCGGTGGGGGCGCCTCGACCACCTGATCAACAACGCCGGTGCGACAGCCGTCATGCCGCTGGCGGAGGCCGACCGGCGCACGATCGTCGATCTGCTCGCGCTCAACGTCGTCGCGCCCAGTCTTCTGGCCCGAGAGGCCCTGCCGCACCTGCGCCGGACCTCGGGGTCGATCATCAACCTCTCGAGCACCTACGGGCACCGCCCGATGGCGGGGGGCGCACACTACGCGGCCACCAAGGCCGCGATCGAGCAGATGACGCGGAGTTGGGCACTGGAGCTGGCCGGCGAGGGCGTCCGTGTCAACTCGGTCGCTCCGGGCCCGACGCGCACCGACGTCATGCTGCACGCCGGTCTGACGCCGGAGGCGGCCGAGGGGATGTACGCCTATGAGCGCGACCGTATTCCGACCCACCACATCGCGCACGCGGACGAGGTGGCCCACTGGATTCTCCGGATGGCGGACCCGGCGGGACGCCATGCGACCGGTCAGGTGGTCACCGTCGACGGCGGGCTCGAACTCATCTGACGGCGCGGCCCTTTGACACGCACCTCGGTGCCACTGGGTCTCAGCGCACCGACACAACCGTCAACGATGTGCCGGGACCGGCACCGCGCAGCGTGAGGTCGAACAACAGGTGCCCCCGCCCGGGGCGCAAGGTCGCCGTACGACGAGAGGCGATTGCCCGTTCCGGGCTCTGCAGACGCTCCCCCTGGTGGGCGCCGTGGATGACCGAGACGTACACGACGGCCGGCCCGGTGTTGCGTACGCGCACCTGAGTGGTCGTCGTGCAGCGCCACGGTGTGTCGGGCTTCGGACATGCGTATCGCAGGTCACCGAAGCCGTAGGTGCCGCAGGACAGTTCCTGGTCGGCGGGGAGTGCCGACCGGCAGACGCGCCCCCGGCCGACGCGGTCGGCGTCGGCCCCACCGGTGCCGTGGGGGAGTGACGTGCCCAGGGCTGTCAGTGTCAGCGCGGCACAGATCGTCCTCAACGCGGACGACGTCCGGTGGCGGCGTGCGACTCTCATGACCGTCCTTGACTGGGACACGGCGGAGTTGTCGTGTATGACAAGCTGTCACTCGTGCAGACCGATTGCCGGGCGCGTCTGTGACACGGATACGGGGGCCCGCGCCCGCGGACGGGCGTGACTCAGGCCGGGAAGCCGAACAGGCGGTACTCGCCCGACGTCGTGAAGCCGAAGCGCCGGTACAGCGGTTCTCCCGCCGGGCTCGCCACGAGCGCCGCGGTGCGCATGCCTCTCAGACGCCCGCACCGGAGGGCGGCGGCCGTCAACGCGGCACCGATGCCTCGCCGGCGATGCTCCTCAGCCACGTGCACCAGGAAGACTCCGGCCACCCCGTAGGCGGCGATCACGACGGTCGTGCCGACCACCCGGCCGTCGAGCACCGCGGCCAGACGGACGATGTCGGAGTGGTCCTCACGTCGTGACTCCAGGCGCACCAATCCGGCCTCCAGAGACCGGCCGATCCCCATCGAGGTCCGGTATGTGCGGACCAGTTCCACGAGCCGGTCTCCGTCTCCCACCTCCTCCACCGCCAGACCGGGTACGTGCTCGACGTCGACCGGGGCGGCCGGACCCTCCTGAGACCTCACCATCACCGGAAGCAGGGCGAGTTGGACACCGCCGTGGCGCCGCAGTTCGCCTGCGGTGGCCGCCGGGCTGTCGGGCCCGACCCACCACCACCAGGGAACGCCCGTCAGAGCCTCGCGGGCGACGGCGACGGCCTGCCCGGCAGCGGCCACCGACCGCAGCCTCACCACGCCGTTGAACTGCGGGGTGAGGAGTCCGCTGCGGAACAGGTCCAGTTCGTCGGGCGGTGGGCTCTGCGTGGTGCCCCAGCCCATGAGGTACTGACGGAAATTGGCGAACACCGCCGCCATAGAACCCGGGTCCGGAACGGGTTCTCGAGATGACGTCGGTTCATCCAGGGGCGCACGGGCCGCTCCTCCTGCGTCCACCATGAAGGTGGCCTCCTTCGCATGCGTCGATGCCGTACCAGGGAGCGGCTTTGCTGCCGAACACCGCCTCCAGTTCCTCCGTCCTCCCCGTCCTACGGGTTCGGTACCTCCTGGAGGACCCAGCCGTTGCCGTCCGGGTCGGTGAAGTCGGCGTACGTGCGGTAGTTCCGGCGCTCAGGGTCGGGTCCGCTGATCCACTTCTCGCCCGTGCAGCGGTGGAAGACGTCGCTGGTGTCGTGATAGATGTCACCGACGTCCACACCCCGGCTGATCAGCTCGTCCCGGGCCTCCTCGATGTCCGATACGACGAGGTGGAGGCCCTTGGCCGACCCGGGTTCGGCCAGAGTGACGCCGGTGCCGAAGAGAACCGAGCAGGGGGAACCGGGCGGTGTCATATGGACGACCCGGTAGGTGTCGTCCGTGACGTGGTCGGCGTCCAGGCGGAACCCGACCGCCTTGTAGAAGGCCTTGGCACGGTCGACGTCGGAGACGGGCAGCACCAGGACTTCCAGTCTGAGATCCACTTGTCGTCACTCCATTGATGAGGCTTTCGGCTGTTCGTCGATGCGACACGGTGGTTGTACTGCACGGTGTACATCTTCTTGCCGCCGATGACGACCGCTCCGCTGGACGGGAAGTAGTCGTCCGTGGCCGAGGCGTCCTGGGTGGCCACGTACGCCTGTCCGGCCGGGATGGAGTACATGCTCAGCGGAGCCTGGGTGGAGGCGCCGAGACCGGCCGGATACTCCGCCTTGTCGGGGTAGCTCGAGCCGTAGACGGCCACCGCCGCGCTCCCCGAGGGCTTGATGATCTTCACTCCGTAGCGGATGCGGGTGTGGGCGCCGCCCGGGTTGTGGAACCACACCTTCGCGCCGCTGAACCAGACGGCGGTCCACTCCTCGCGCACCTCCGCCACCACGAACTGCTGACCGGCCTGTGCCGTGCTGCCCCAGTCGTTCACCCGGTCGGTACCGGAACCGGTGCCGTGGATCGCCTGATCGCCGAAGAGCGGGGCGGTCTCGCCGGGGGCGGTACGCAGGTAGACGAAGTTGGCCTGGTGCTGCCGCTCGGTGCAGGTGGTCGTCTGCCCGGTCGGGTCGTCGGAGGGGCACACCTGGAAGGTCTGCACGTTGTCCGCGAACGAAGGCGTGATCGCCACGACCTCGCCTGGCTGGGGCACCTCGGGCAGACCGCTGACCGGGGCCCCGAGCAGGCCCATGAAGTGGTTCCAGTCCCACGCGTAGCCGGGGTCCCAGTGCATGCCGGCCACCAGGGAGGAGTTCGGCCCGGCAACGTTGTCATGGCCGACGACATGCTGCCGGTCCAGCGGTACGCCGAAGCGCGCGGCCAGGTACTTCACCAGATCGGCCGTGGCCTGGTACTGCGACTCCGTGTACCAGGCGGCGCCGTGAGCGGCGTAACCCTCGTGCTCGATCCCGATGGAGTGCAGGTTGGTCGAGTAGTTGCCGGCGTGGAAGGCGATGTCCTTGGTCGGCACCATCTGGGTCACGGCACCGGACGACGACATGACGTAGTGGGTCGATGCGGGGTTCGTGGGGTTGGCCAGTCCGGCGACACCGGCGTCGTAAGTGGACTCCAGGTCGTGAATGACGATGGTGTCGACACGGATGCCGTTGGCCGGACGGTCGGCCACCTGACGGCCGACCGGAGAGCCGGCGACGAAGGTGCAGTCCACCGTCGTCGGGCATTCGGTCGCGGTCGCCGCCGACGTCTTCTTCAGCCGCAGGGCGTGGATCTGCCGCCTGTCCGGGGTGACCGAAGGGCTGGCGGCAAGACGCAGCCGCTGGCCGTCCTGGGTCGTGGCGGAGGCACCGCCGCGCACCGTGCGGAAGACACGGTCGGCGAAACTCGCCGCCGCTTTCTCCTGCTCGGCCTGGCTGTAGCGGGCGACGGCTCCGTACCACTCGGCGGGGTCCGCGGGCGTGCCGCCGACCAGTTGCCGCTCGTACGAGGCCAGCAGCGCGGCGCCGCCCCGGATGTTCGCGGTGTCGTCCTCGCGCAGGTCCCGCGCCGACAGGCCGGTCAACTCCGCGGCCTGGCGGAGCGTGTGGAGGGCGGGGGCGGCGGCAAGTGCCTCCAGGTCGGCGCGGCCGGCAGCGCCGGCACCTCCGCCGGCCAGCAAGGCGGGGGTGACGTCCGTGAGATTCATCGGTCCGTAACCGCCGTCGGTGCTCGGCAGGCCGCCGTGTCCGTCCCACGCCGATTCCTGGTGGGACAGGGCGAGCAGGACGGCGGGCGGGACGTGGTACTCGTCCGCCGCGGCGAGCAGGGCCTCCTGGCGCTCCGCAGAGTCGCTGCTCGTCGTTGTGCCGGCCTCTGCCGCGCCCGATATGGCCAACAGGCCACCTGCGACCAGTGCGCCCACCGTGACACCGACGGGCAACGTGACCGCCCTTCGTGGCTTGTGCAAGGTGATGCTCCTTCTCGAGAAGTGACGGGCGTCGAGGCGCGCCGACATACGGCCGTGGAAGGCCGTCGGCGCGAGGCGACTCGACGCGAGGATGACTATAGGGCGAAGTTGGTTGTAGCTGTCACGAGAGGCCGCAGCGTTTGACACGGTGTGTTGTGATCCGCTCGGCAGCAGCACTGTTCGTTGTGGGCCGCGCGACGGGCGGCCCCCGGCGCTGCCGTCGCCAACCTCCAGCGCGGGCAGCGCGATGTCACGGATCGGCCTTCGGCCCGGTCACATGTCGCAGGCGCGGGTGGTGCGATCACGGCACGCGCGTGGGCGCCGACGGGCCGGACTTCTGGAGCCGGCCCATGACAGCTCGGGCTGACGAAGGGACGACGGGACGATGACACCCTCAGGAAACCTGCCGGCGCCGCAACACGGCCTTCTGCTCACGCACTTTCTCACAGTGCGCGACGTCGCCGTTTCCCGACGTTTCTACACCGACGTGTTCGGCGGCGAGGTGGTGATGGCGGAGAACCCCGCGATGGTCAAGGTCGCCAACAGCTGGATCATCATGAACCCTGGTGGCGGACCGACGTCCGACAAGCCGGGGGTCACACTGGAAGCACCGCGAAGCGGTGACCGCGTGTCCAGCTTCCTCAACGTGCGGGTGGCCGACCTCGCCGCCTTCTACGCGCACGCGGTCGCACAAGGCGCCGACTTCCTCACCGAGCCCGTGGATCGCGGTGCCGAGCTGCGCTGCTACCTGCGCGACCCCGACGGCTATCTCATCGAGGTGGGCCAGTCCACCGGTCTGTTGCTGGGCATCCAGGCGGAAGGCCCGCGCGGCGCGACCGATGGAGGAGGGTCCGCATGAAGGTCGCCGTGTGGGACGACGGTGGGCTCATCGGCGTGGAGACTGCGCTCTGGGTCAGGGACCATGGGCACGAGGTCGAACTGTTCTCCGCTCCACGCGGTCTCGACTCGTACACACGAGAGGAGATCACGGACGTCCTCCGGGGCTGCTCAGTGGTGATCGACCTTCTGTGCCGGCCGTCGCTGGCCATCGGGACCCTCACCGAGGAGCACGGGTTCGTCATCGACGAGGAGGCCCTGGTCAGGTCGTGGGCGCGGTGGACCCGGAAGCTGCTCCAGGCGGAGTCAGCGGCCGGTGTCACCTATCACGTCGGTCTGTCCATGGCAGGGGTGGGCCGGGCCGCGAGCAGAGGGGTCTTCCGCGCCCTCGAAGCCCGGGAATCGATGATGCAGCGGTCCGCGACGCCACATCTCATCGTCCGGTCCACCCAGATGTTCGAGTCGGCCGAGGAGATAGCGACCGCCGGCACCGAGGACTGGATCGTATGGGTGCCACCGGTGGACGTACGTCCGGTGGCTCTCAGAGACGTGGCCATGCTGCTCGCGCACACCGCTGTTTCACGGCCTCGAACCGGTGTTCTCGAGATCGCCGGTCCGGAGAAGATCCGTTTGGACGCGTTCGTGCGTGCAGGCCTCGCGGCGAACGCGGAGTACCGCCGTGTGTTCACGGACGTCCACAGCCCTTTCTTCGGCACGCGCCTCGGGCCCTCGGACCTTCTTCCCGACGTGAACGCCTTCATCGCGGAGACGAGTTACCGGGAATGGTTCGCCGGCCGGCCCTCTCCCGGCATCAATTCCTGACGGACCACGACGCCGTCCTCTCAAGGAGTACACATGACCAGCACCTCCGACGCGCGCGGGTCCGGACTCGGGACCGCCCGTCCCGAACACCTCGGGCACGTCGTCTTCGTCGCGGCGGCGGCCGCGATGGGCGGTTTTCTGTTCGGCTACGACAGTGCCGTGATCAACGGTGCCGTGGAAGCGATCCGGGACCGCTACGACGTCGGTTCCGCGGCGCTGGCACAGGTCATCGCCATCGCGCTGATCGGCTGTGCCATCGGTGCCGCGACCGCCGGGCGCATCGCCGACCGCATCGGCCGGATCCGCTGCATGCGGATCGCGGCCGTCCTGTTCACCGTGAGCGCCGTCGGCTCCGCGCTGCCCGTCGCGCTGTGGGACCTGGCCATGTGGCGTGTCATCGGCGGGTTCGCCATCGGCATGGCCTCGGTGATCGGCCCGGCCTATATCGCCGAGGTCTCCCCACCCGCCTACCGGGGCCGGCTCGCCTCCTTCCAGCAGGCCGCCATCGTCGTCGGCATCGCCGTGTCGCAACTCGTCAACTGGGGTCTGCTGAACGCCGCCGGCGGCGACCAGCGTGGTGAGCTGATGGGCCTGGAGGCCTGGCAGGTCATGCTCGGCGTCATGGTCGCCCCGGCGATCCTGTACGGGCTGCTGTCCTTCGCCATCCCCGAGTCCCCGCGCTTCCTGATCTCGGTCGGCCGGCACGAGGACGCCCGGGCGATCCTCGAGGAGGTCGAGGGCAAGGACGTCGACTTCGACGCCCGCATCACCGAGATCGAGACGGCGATGTACCGCGAGGAGAAGTCCTCCTTCAAGGACCTGCTCGGCGGCAGCTTCTTCTTCAAGCCGATCGTCTGGATCGGCATCGGTCTGTCGGTCTTCCAGCAGTTCGTCGGCATCAACGTCGCCTTCTACTACTCCTCGACGCTGTGGCAGTCGGTCGGTGTCGACCCGACGGACTCCTTCCTCTACTCGTTCACGACGTCGATCATCAACATCGTCGGCACCGTCATCGCGATGATCTTCGTGGACCGCGTCGGTCGCAAGCCGCTGGCCCTCATCGGCTCGGCCGGCATGGCGATCGGCCTGGCGCTGGAGGCGTGGGCGTTCTCCTTCGGCCTGGTCGACGGCAGGCTTCCGGCCACGCAGGGCTGGGTCGCCCTGATCGCGGCCCACTTGTTCGTGTTCTTCTTCGCCCTGTCCTGGGGCGTGGTCGTCTGGGTCTTCCTCGGCGAGATGTTCCCCAACCGGATCCGCGCCGCCGCCCTGGGCGTGGCCGCCTCCGCGCAGTGGATCGCCAACTGGGCCATCACGGCGAGCTTCCCTTCGCTGGCCGAGTGGAATCTGGCCGGCACCTACGCGATCTACACGATCTTCGCCGCGCTCTCCATCCCCTTCGTCCTGAGGTTCGTGAAGGAGACCAAGGGCAAGGCCCTGGAGGAGATGGGCTGACCGCCCGCCCCTACACCCTGTCGCTCCGCGGCTCACGCCCGCTCGGCTTCAGCGGCGGCCTCAGATGGGGTGCTGAGTCACGGAACGTGAGTGTCACACATATTTTGTCCGCACGGTCAAAGGTGTGGCTGCGAGAGCCGATCGCGACATCGAAAGAGAGCCCCCCATGCCTGACCACCGTATCGACACTTCTGACAGCTCCTCCGGGACGGGTATCCAGAACCTGGATGATCTGCGGAGGCATCTGCAGTGGGCCATCGAGGTGGAACACTCAACCCTTCCGCCCTACTTGACGGCGCTCTACTCCCTCGATCCTGAGCGGAACGCGGACGCGGCACAGCTCGTCGGGGGCGTCTTCGTCGAGGAGATGGTCCACCTCGCCCTGGCCGCGAACCTGCTCAACGCGGTGGGCGGAGAGCCGCGCCTGGACGCACCGCACCTGATGCCTCCGCACCCGCGCACCATGCCGCACGCGGACCCGTCAATCGAACTGTCCCTGCTGCCGTTCGGGCAGGAGGCCCTCACGATGTTCCTTCGTCTCGAGCAGCCGGCGCACCCGGGGGACCCGGCCGAGGGCGACCACTACGAGACCATCGGGCAGTTCTACGACGCCATCGAGAAGGGGGTGCGGCGCCTGTGCGCGGAAATGGGAGAGGACCGCGTCTTCACCGGGGACCCCGCCCGCCAGGTCGCCGGCGGCCCGTTCGCCCACACCGCGGGGCACCTCAGCCCGGTCACCGACCTCGAGTCGGCGCTCGCCGCGCTCAAGGAGATCGTCGAGCAGGGCGAGGGCGCGGCCCGCACCGACGTCTGGGACGGCGACATCGACCTGTTCCACCCCGAGACCAAGGCCGTCTCCCACTACTACCGGTTCAAGGAGCTCGCGCTGGGCCGGCGTTACCAGGCCGGCGATACTCCCGAGTCCGGCCCCAGTGGAGACGCGGTGACCGTCGATCCCGCCGGAATCCGCCCGCTCCGCCCCAACCCGCGACTGGACGATCACCCCGAAGGCAGTGCGATCCGTGTCGCACAGGAAGCCTTCAACGCGACCTACTGCACGATGCTGGGGCAGTTGGAGCAGGCGTTCAACGGCAATCCGGCGATGCTGGGCATATCGGTGGGCACGATGTACGCGATCAAGGGGCAGGCGCAGAGCCTGATGGCCATGCAGGACCACGAGGGACTCGTCGCGGGTCCGACCTTCGACTACGTCGCACCCGAGGAGCGCGGGTAGCGGGTCCCGGCGGCGCGGCCGGGTCAGTGTTCCTGCCTGCCGCGCCGGGCCGTGAACAAGTGCGCACCCATCATCAGCGACGCGATGGCACCGGTGCACAGCACGGTGCAGGGCACGAAGGTGGTGGCGAGCACGGCGAGAGCCGCGACAGGGGAGACAACGCCGGCTTTGCCGGAGCCCTGCGCGGCCCGCCGGTGCAGAAACCACACGCAGGTGATGAAGAGGGCGACAGGCACCGTGTACATGGCGGCGGCCTGGACGCCGGTGAGAGCCGTATGGCCGGTGGCGTGAGCGACGTTGACCGCGAGCGCCGCCCCCACCGCGGCCGCGGACGCGAAGACCGCGTAGTGTCCGTAGCCCCACAGCATGGCTGTGGACTGGGCTCTGAGACGGCGCGGGGCGTCCTGCGCGAAGTACAGCCACCAGAGTGCGAAGACGGTCAGGACGCCCCCCAGCGCGATGGCCATGACGGAGCCGGTCTCCTGGTGGGTGTCCAGGGCCGTGCGGACGGCCAGACCGGCGGCCATGACGGACTCGCCGAGCACGATCAGGGTGAAGAGCCCATAGCGCTCGGCTATGTGCTGGGGATGCCAGGTGGTGCCCACCGCCCGTTCGGCCCAGACCGGTACCGCGAGTTCGCCCACGGCGAGGACGGCGAACGAGACGAGGCCGGTGTCGTGCGGCAGGAGGAGCCGGACCAGCCAGCCGATCTGCAGAACTAGGATGCCCAGGGCGTACCGCAGGGCGGACCCTCGGCGCTGCCGGTCCGTGTACGCGGCGCGCAACCACTGGGTGACCATGGCCAAGCGCATGATGACGTAGCCCCAGGTGATGACCGTGAAGTCGCCGTGCTCCAGCGCCTGCGCGGCTCCGGCGGCCATGACCAGGGCCCCTGTGATCTGGACCAGAGTCAGGACACGATAGGGAACGTCGTCCGTGTCGTACGCGGAGGCGAACCAGGTGAAGTTCATCCACGCCCACCAGATGGCGAAGAAGACGAGTGCGTAGCCGAGCAGTCCGTGGAGGGCACGGCCTGTGCCGATCTCGTGCTCGAACGCCGAGGACGTCTGCGCCACGGCGGCGACGAAGCAGAGGTCGAAGAACAACTCCAGTGCGCTGGCCGTGCGGTGGTCCTCACCGGCGTGCCGGGCGAGCATCGGCCGGTACCAGACGCTGGACGGGTGGGATGACTGGCTCATGACTTCCAGGGGTGGGTCGGCAGCGGTGGCGAAGGCTGCAGACGGAAAGGGCAGCCACGCGTCGCGCTACGCGGCGCTGTGATGGTCCCTTTCCGCTGCGCCACTCGATACGACCGGGTTCGGTGCCGATCGGTGACACCCGCTGATGAAGGGGCAACCGTCGATCCGCTCCGTACGTCCTCGTTCACCGCGCCGAGCGGTCGCCCCGTTCCGGGTGTTCCAGGTGGGAGGCCAGGACCGCCGCCTGGACGCGGCGTTGGACGCCGAGCTTGGCCAGGAGGCGGGAGATGTGGTTCTTGACCGTCTTCTCCGAGAGGTAGAGCTTCTTGCCGATCTCGCGGTTGGTCAGGCCGTCGCCGATCAGGGCCAGGATGTCCCGCTCCCGGGGGGACAGGCCCTCGAGCTCCGGCGGGACGGACGGGGTCTCCACCGGGTCGGCGCGCAGCGAGCTCATCAGGCGGGCCGTCGTCGCCGGGTCCAGCATGGACTGGCCGGAGGCGACCGTGCGGACCGCGGAGACCAGGTCGGAGCCCCTGATCTGCTTGAGGACATAGCCCGAGGCGCCGGCCATGATGGCGTCGAGCAGAGCCTCCTCGTCGTCGAACGACGTCAGCATCAGGCACGCCAGCTCCGGCATCTGGCTGCGCAGTTCCCGGCAGACCGTGATGCCGTCGCCGTCCGGGAGCCGGACGTCCAGCACCGCGACATGCGGGCGCAGCGCCGGGCCCCGGACGAGCGCGTGTTCGACGGTGTCCGCGTCGCCGACCACCGAGATGTCCGGCTCGGCGTCGAGCAGATCCGTCAGGCCCCGTCGTACGACCTCATGATCGTCCAGGAGGAACACGCGGATCGGGTTCTGCTCCGTGAACGTTCCTGACTCGGTCATGACGCTTCCTTGTTCCGACGGCACACCGGCGGCGGTCGGCACGACCGCTCTCCAACCGATCATCGCTCGCCGGGGCCGGATGCACTAGGGCCGACCGGCCCCATCGGACGCCGCCCCCGGTCGCCGGTCAGACGGCGGTCCCGGCCCCGTAGGGGGCGTACAGGTCCAGCAGCCGCGACCGCGCGCAGCGCAGGCGGTGGGCGAGGACGTCGCCGACCCACTGGGACACCGCCTGGCCGAGCGCCGGGTCCTCCCGGCACAGCGACCGTACGGCCCCGGCGTCGAACTCGTACGCCCGCACCGGTGTCGTCGCCTCCGCGCCCAGGTGCCACACATGCGGGGAGAACAGCCAGGACCAGCCGAGGAGTTCGTTGTGCCGCAGGCCCTCGATGACGACCGGGCGGCGGCCCGGCACCCGCATGTCCAGCTCGACGGTGCCGGTGCGGATGATCCAGAACCGGTCGGCCCGTGCGCCCTCCTCGAAGATCCGCGCACCCTGCGGGAAGGAGACCTCGCGGGCGAGGAGCATGAGCCGTTGCCGCTGCTCCGCGTCCAGGGCGCGCGTCATGCTGGGAGCGGGGGTGGTGATCATGGCGTGCCTCCCGACGACGACCAGGGACTTTCCCCACTGCCAGCGTCCGCCCGCCGCCTCCGGGGGCGCCAGGGCCGTTGGGCCCCATCCCGCCGGGCCGTCCGGCTCCCGTCGCGCCCGAGGGAGGGAACACGCCGATTGGGCGCCGCGGAAGGGCCGTTGGGCCCTGAAGCGCGGACCTTCGGCATCCGGCGGCGGCGCCCGGGACCCGTCAGGGTGAGGCACGGCGGACGGCACCGGGGCCCGCGCTCGCTCACCACAGGCCCCGTCCGTCCGCCCCGGCTCCTCGCCGTGCCGACCGGGGGGAGAGGAGGTGCGGTGGGCCCGGCGCGGCCCATCGCACCGCCCGGCACGGTCCGGTGCCGGCTGCCGACGGTGGTCCGGACCGGCCGCGAGGGCCAGGGGAGCCGGCGCCCGGCTCAGGAGTCGACCGTGGCCCGGACCGTCCGCGAGGACCGCGGAGCCCGGCGCCGGTTCAGGAGGGGAGACATGACACGCACCGTCACGCTCTGTGTCACCGTCGGCTGCGACGGCTCCCGCGCGAGCCGTGCGGCGGCCGAGTGGGCGGCCCGCGAGGCCCGCATGCTCGGGCTGCCCCTGCACCTGCTCCGCGTCCGGGAGCCGGACCACCCCTCCCGCGCCGCCTGGTCAGATGACACCGCCGACGCCCTCGCCGCCCGCCACCCGGGCCTCGACGTCCGCGCCGAGCAGGTCACCGGGCGGCCCGCCGACGTGCTGGCCGACCTGGCGCGGGACGCCGCCCTGCTCGTCCTGGGCTCGCGCGCGCCCGGCCGGATCGGGGGCTTTCTCGCCGGCTCGGTCGCCCACGCCGTCCTTGCCCGCACCGAACGGCCGGTCGTCCTCGTCCGGGAGGGCGCCGGCCACCACGGCGACACGGAGAGCCGTATGCCCGTCGTCCTGGGTCTCGACCTCGCTCACCCGGACGCGCGGCTCATCGGCTTCGCCTTCGCCGCGGCCGCCCGGCGCGGCACCACCCTGCGGATCGTGCACGACGGGGACCGCCGCCCCGAGGGCGAACCGCCCTCGGCCGGCCCCCGCACCCTGCGCCGCGCCCTCGCGCCCGGCGAGATCCTGCGGCCCTGGCGCGAGAAGCTGCCGGACGTCCCGGTCGCGGAGGAGAACCTGTGCGGCACCCCCGGCGCCCATCTCGTCGACCTCTCCCGCGAGGCGTCCCTCGTCGTCATCGGCCGTCAGGTCCGCGCCGGGTTCGGAGCCCGCCTCGGGCCGGTCGCCCACGCCGTCCTGCACCGGGCCGCCGCCCCCGTCGCCGTGATCCCCCACGTCTGACCACCCAGTACCCGAGGAGCGCACCACCATGAACCGACCGCTGCCCGTCGTCGTCGGTGTCGACGGCTCCGAGGCCGCCCTGCGCGCCGTCGACCGGGCGGCCGAGGAGGCCGCGTCGCGCGGGGCGCCGTTGCGGCTGGTGTACGCCTCCCGGTGGGGCCGGTACGAGGGGGCCGCCCTCGCCGGTGACCTGGAGGGGCCGCCCGAGCGGGTGGACGCCGTCCAGATCGTGGACAGCGCCGCCCGCCGGGCCCGCGCCCGGCGCCCCGAGGTGCCGCTGGCCGTGGTCACCGTCGCCGAGGAACCCGAGTACGTACTGGTCCGGGAGAGCCGTACCGCCGCCCTGCTGGTGACCGGCAGCCGGGGGCGCGGCGGCATCGCCGAGGCGCTGCTGGGCTCGGTGAGTCTGACGGTCGCCGCCCACACGCACTGCCCGATGATCGTCGTACGCCCCGAGCACGCCGATCGGGTCCGCCCGTACGGCCGTGTGGTCGTCGGTGTCGGTGACGGCTCGGCGACCTCGGCCGCCGTGCGCTTCGCCGCCGAGGAGGCCCGCCGGCGGGGCGCGGTCCTGGAGGCCGTACGGGCCTGGCGGCAGCCCGGGCGCGAGACCCCGGACGCCCCGCCGGCCGTGGGGGACCACCACCCGAGTGCGCATGAGCTGCGGGCCGCCGAGGTACTGGACAAGGCGCTGAGCGACGTCCCGGCCGGAGTCGTCGCCCGGCGCCGCGCGGCCGAGGGGCACACCCGGACCGTCCTCGCGGACGCCTCGTACGCCGCCGACCTCCTGGTCGTCGGCGCCGAGCGGCGGCACCGGCCGTACGGGCCGCACATGGGCCGGGTGGCGCACGGCGTCCTGCACCGATCGGCCTGCCCGGTCGCCGTCGTCCCCGGGCCGGAGTGAAATGCGAGGACAGGCGCACCCGTGGCAGGACAGGGGCACCCGTGCCAGGACAGGCGCACCCGCGAGACAGCAGCCCCACAGACCGCCCACGACCACCGCACCGCGAGCCGAACCGACGACCACGGAGACCTCTCATGTCCCAGGTGGACCCTCACCGCTCCACGGCACTCTCCGACGACGAACTGCGCACGCTGGACGCGCACTGGCGGGCCGCCAACTATCTGGCCGCCGGGCAGATCTACCTGATGGCGAACCCGCTGCTCACCGAGCCGCTGCGCCCCGAGCACATCAAGCCGCGCCTCCTCGGCCACTGGGGCACGTCACCCGGCCTCAACCTCGTCTACACCCACCTCAACCGGGTGATCTCCGCCCGCGGCCTCGACACCCTGTGCGTCTGGGGGCCGGGGCACGGCGGGCCGTCGGTGCTCGCCGGCTCCTGGCTGGACGGCAGCTACGCCGAGCACTACCCGGACGTCTCCCGGGACGCGCCCGGCATGGAGCGCCTGTTCCGGCAGTTCTCGTTCCCCGGCGGGGTGCCGAGCCATGTGGCGCCGGAGGTCCCCGGGTCCATCCACGAGGGCGGTGAGCTCGGCTACTCGCTGGCGCACGCCTACGGCGCCGCCTTCGACAACCCGGACCTGCTGGTCGCCTGTGTCATCGGCGACGGCGAGGCGGAGACCGGGCCGCTCGCCGCCTCCTGGCACTCCAACAAGTTCCTCGACCCGGTCCACGACGGTGCCGTGCTGCCGATCCTGCACCTCAACGGCTACAAGATCGCCAACCCGACCGTGCTGTCCCGGCTGCCCCAGGCCGAACTCGACGAACTGCTGCGGGGCTACGGCCACGAGCCGATCCATGTCGGCGGCGACGACCCCGCCGCCGTCCACCGGGACATGGCGAGGGCCCTCGACACCGCGCTCGACCGGATCGCTCTGATGCAGCGCTCCGCCCGCGAGGACGGCGTCGCCGAGCGCGTCCGCTGGCCCGTGATCGTGCTCCGCACCCCGAAGGGCTGGACCGGTCCCCGTGAGGTCGACGGGCTGCCGGTGGAGAACACCTGGCGTTCCCACCAGGTCCCGCTCGCCGGTGTACGGGACAACCCGGAGCATCTGCGGCAGCTGGAGGCGTGGCTGCGGTCGTACCGGCCCGAGGAGCTGTTCGACACCGACGGACGGCCCGTCCCCGACGTCCTCGCCTGTGTGCCCGAGGGCTCCCGGCGCCTGGGCGCCACCCCGTACGCCAACGGCGGCCTCCTCCTGCACGAGCTGCCCCTTCCGTCCCTGGACGACGTCGCCGTGCCCGTCGACAAGCCCGGCGCGACCCTGCACGAGCCGACCCGCGTCCTCGGCGACCTGCTGGAGCGTGTCATGCGCGACACCTGGGCCCGCCGGAACTTCCGGGTCGTCGGCCCCGACGAGACCGCCTCCAACCGCCTCGACGCCGTCTTCGACGCCAGCGGCAAGGCGTGGCAGGCCGCCACCCTGCCCGTCGACGAGCATCTGGAACGGCACGGCCGGGTCATGGAGGTGCTGTCCGAACACCTCTGCCAGGGCTGGCTGGAGGGCTATCTGCTGACCGGCCGGCACGGGCTGTTCTCGTGCTACGAGGCGTTCGTGCACATCGTCGACTCGATGGTCAACCAGCACATCAAGTGGCTGCGGACGTCCCGGCGGCTGAAGTGGCGGGCCCCCGTGGCCTCCCTCAACTACCTGCTCACCTCGCATGTGTGGCGGCAGGACCACAACGGCTTCTCCCACCAGGACCCCGGCTTCGTCGACCACGTCCTCAACAAGAGCCCCGAGGTGGTCCGGGTCTATCTGCCGCCGGACGCCAACACCCTGCTGTCCGTCGCGGACCACGTCCTGCGCAGCCGCGACTACGTCAACGTCATCGTGGCCGGCAAGCAGCCCTGCTACGACTGGCTGTCCATGGACGACGCCCGCACCCACTGCGCGCGCGGCGCCGGCATCTGGGAGTGGGCCGGCACCGAGAACGGCCGCGAACCGGACGTCGTGCTCGCATGCGCCGGCGACGTGCCCACCCAGGAGGTGCTGGCCGCGGCCCAGTTGCTGCGCCGCCATCTGCCGCAGCTCGCCGTCCGCGTCGTCAACGTCGTCGACATGACCCGGCTGCTGCCGCGCGAGGAACACCCGCACGGCATGCCCGACTTCGAGTTCGACGGACTGTTCACCCGGGACAAGCCGGTGATCTTCGCCTACCACGGCTACCCCTGGCTGATCCACCGGCTCACCTACCGCCGCACCGGCCACCCCCACCTGCACGTCCGCGGCTACAAGGAGTCCGGCACCACGACCACGCCGTTCGACATGGTGGTGCGCAACGACCTGGACCGCTACCGCCTCGTCATGGACGTCGTCGACCGGGTCCCCGGCCTCGCGGTACGGGCCGCCGCCGTACGGCAGGCCATGGCGGATGCCCGGACCCGGCACCACGTCTGGATCCGCGAGCACGGCACCGATCTGCCCGAGGTGGCCGACTGGTCCTGGAACGCCTGAGCAGCCGGTGCGGGGCCGGTGGCATCGACGGCCACCGGCCCCATCCCCGCGCCGGCACTCAGCGCACGGCGACCCGCGCGTCGGCGCCAGAGTCCCCGTCCACCCGCGCGTCGGCGCCAGAGTCCCCGTCCACCGGCCGGGACGTCACGTCCGGCAGCCCGGCGGCGATCTCGAACGCCTCGTCCAGGTCCACGAGGCGCAGCATGCCCCGGAAGCGGGCGCTGTCGCTGACCAGCCGGAGCCGGCCCGCGCGGGCCTCGACCCGGTTGCGCACCCGGCACAGGACACCCAGGCCGGCGCAGTCGATGAAGGTCACGCCACGCAGGTCGAGGACCAGATCCGGGGACGGGTCCGACGTCAGGGCGTCCAGCCGCATCGTGAGCGGGGTCGCGGAACCGAGGTCGATCTCACCGCGCAGCGCCACGACGGTCGGCTGGTCGGGCTGGTCGGGCTCGTCGGGCCCGTCGGGCCCGTCGGGGGAGCGCCCCGTGGTGGTGACGGCGAGTCCTGTGCGGTTCCGGGACATACAGGCGATGCAACCGCCTCGGGGCGGGTGCGCGACAGGGCCGAACGGCCCCCACCGGGTGGGCCCCCGGTCCCGGAGTCCCGCGGTCCCGGCGGGGCGGAGGGCCGGGCGGGCGTGCCGTGCGACGGACTCGTCCGGCCCGTGCGGGCCTCGCCCATCCGGGTCAAGCTGGAGATGCGGGACGTCCGGCGCCCCCGGCCCGTGTCCCGCCATCGGACGAGTGGGGTGAGGAGTGCCATGAAGGGTTACGTGTTCCACGGCACCGGCAAGGCCGCCTGGGAGGAGATCCCGGATCCGGCCCTCAAGGAACCGACCGACGCGGTCGTCCGCGTCGGCGCCGTCACCATCTGCGGCACGGACCTGCACATCCTCAAGGGCGACGTCCCGGAGGTCCGCCCCGGCACGGTCCTCGGGCACGAGGCGGTCGGCGAGATCGTCGAGGTCGGCGGCGACGTACGGACGGTGCGCCCGGGGGACCGTGTGCTGGTGTCCTGCATCACCGCGTGCGGGCGCTGCGCCTTCTGCCGGCAGGCGGCGTACGGGCAGTGCCGGGGCGGCGGGGGCTGGATCCTCGGCCATCTGATCGACGGCACCCAGGCCGAGTACGTCCGGGTCCCGTTCGCGGACCTGTCCGTGCACCCGCTGCCGGGGGGCCTGTCCGACCAGGCCGCCGTCCTGCTGGCCGACATCTTCCCGACGTCGTACGAGGTGGGCGTGCTCAACGGGCGGGTGCGGCCCGGCGACACCGTCGTCGTGGTCGGCGCGGGCCCCGTCGGGCTGGCCGCCGTCGCCACGGCGAAGCTGTTCTCGCCGGAGCGGATCGTGGCCGTCGACCTGGCCCCGGCCCGGCTGGAGGCCGCCCGCGCGCTCGGCGCCGACGCGGTGGCCGACGCCCGGGAGACGCCGGAACAGCTGGTCGCCGACCTGACCGACGGGCTCGGCGCGGACGTCGTCATCGAGGCGGTCGGCACACCGGAGACCTTCGAGCTGTGCACCCGTATGGTCCGCCCCGGCGGGCACGTCGCCAACGTCGGCGTCCACGGGGCCCCCGCGACCCTGCACCTCGAGGACCTCTGGATCAAGAACATCACGATCACCACGGGCCTGGTCGACACCTACTCGACCCCGACCCTGCTGCGGATGACGGCCGCCGGCCGGCTGCCCACCGCCGAACTCGTCACCCACACCTTCCTGCTCGACGAGATGCAGGAGGCGTACGACGTGTTCGCGGGCGCCGCCGACACCGGGGCGCTGAAGGTGGTCCTCGGCGGCCCGCACCACGACGAGATCCTGCCGGTCGACGCCGCCTGAGGTAGCCGGGCGGGAAAGACCTCAGACCCCGGCCGGGGTGTCGTGACCGTCCGCCGTCAGCAGGATGCCGGTGACCAGGTCGGGGCGGATCCGGACCGCCTGGTCCATCACCTGTTCCATCGCCTGGTCCACCCAGGGCCGCACCAGCCGCCGGCAGCGCGCCAGGTCCTCCGGGTCGGTCACGAGACGGGCGTAGCCGGTCACCACCACGCTCCAGCCGAGATGGGTGTGCGGGTCGATGGCGTCCGCCTCGTAGGCGACGACCACCCCGGGGTCCCCGGCGCGCTCGGTGCGGGAGGTGAGGGCGGCGCCCTCGTGGGTGCGGATGACGATGTCCCCGCCGTCCAGGACGTGGTTGACCGGGCGGACGGTGGGCAGCGCGTGCCGGGTGAACACGATCCGGCCCAGGGAGACGCTGCCCAGCAGCCGCAGCGCCTCCGCGCCGTCGAGCTCGATGCGGCGGCGCGGCCCCTCGGGGGCCGGCCGGCTGTCGTCGTGAACCATCGCGGGCTTCCGTCGGGGTGAGTGGCGCGTCATGTCGTTGCACGCACGGAGCGACACCGCGGGGGATCGGTGCCGCTCCTGCCTCAACCATCCTTCGCGAAGCCGCCCGGCGCCAGGGCCGATGGGCCCCTGCCGGGGGCCCGTACGGCCCCGGACCGGCGCACCGGCGCACGGGGTGGCCGCGCACGGCTGATTCCATGCAGGGGCGTGCCGGTCGCCGGTAGCGTGGTCCTCGTCCGGAGCGGCCGAGTCCGGCCGCCCACGGAGCCGGAGGAGACGCAGGTGGGAAGCGCCGAGACGCCGCGGCAGGCACGCATCCGACTGCCGCAGCTGAGGCTGGACGAGTTGCTCGAGGAGCTCCAGGCACGTCTGGACGCCGCCCGCGGTACCCGCGACCGGGTGCACAGCCTGCTGGAGGCGGTGCTCTCCGTCGGCCGGGACCTGAACCTCGAACAGGCCCTGTACAGCATCGTCGAGGCGGCCGCCGTCCTCGTCGACGCCGAGTACGCGGCGCTCGGCGTGATCGGCCCCGACGGCAGGCACCTGTCCGCGTTCCACACGGTCGGCGTCAGCGAGGAGCAGATCGCCCGGATCGGGCACTTCCCCGAGGGCCACGGCATTCTCGGCGAGCTGATCCGCCACCCCGAGCCGCTGCGCCTGACGAAGATCTCCGAGCATCCGGCGTCGTACGGCTTCCCGCCGAACCATCCGCCGATGAACACCTTCCTGGGCGTTCCGATCCGGGTCCGCGACCAGGTGTTCGGCAACCTGTATCTCACGGAGAAGCGGGGCGGGGCGCAGTTCGACGGCGAGGACGAGTCGGTGCTGTCGACGCTGGCCGTCGCGGCCGGTGTCGCCATCGACAACGCCCGGCTGTACGAGGAGTCCCGGCTGCGGGAGCGCTGGCTGCGGGCCACCGCGGAGATCACCCACACGCTGCTGTCCGGCGGGGGCCGTGCCGAGGTGCTGCGGCTCATCGCCGAGCGGGCCGGTGAGATCACCGGCTCGGCCCTGGCCGCGGTCGGGATGCCGATGGAGGACACCGGCACGCTCTCCGTGGAGATCGCCGTCGGACTGGACGCCGAGGCCCACCAGGGGCTCGTGCTGCCGGTCGAGTCGACGCTGATGGGGATGGCGTTCGCCGAGGCCGTGCCGGTCACCAGCACGGACGTCGGCCAGGACCCGCGGGTCTCCCCGGAGCCGCCCCGCTTCGCCGGACTCGGCCCGGCCGTGGCCGTGCCCATCGGCACCGCGGAGGGCGAGGTGCGCGGCGTCCTGCTGCTCGGGCGGGAGGCGGGCCGGACCGCTTTCTCGCCGTCGGAGACCGAGACCCTCCAGGCGTTCGCCGCCCAGGCCGCCGTGGCGATGGAGCTGGCGCAGCGCCGGCAGGACGCCGAGGAGGTCGCCGTCCTCAAGGACCGCGACCGGATCGCCCGCGACCTGCACGACCTGGCGATCCAGCGGCTGTTCGCGACGGGGATGACCCTGCAGAGCGCGGGCCGCTTCATCGAACATCCCGAGGCCGCCGAACGCGTCGTGCGGGCCGTGGACGACCTTGACGAGACCATCAAGATCATCCGGTCCACGATCTTCGGGCTGCGCTCGCGCGAGGGCGGGGCCGGGTCGGGACTGCGGGCCCGCGTGGTACGGGTCGTCGGCGAGGCCGCACCGGTGCTGGGCTTCGCGCCCAGCGTCCGGATGGAGGGCCTGGTCGACACCGATGTGCCCCGGGAGATCGCCGACCACGTGGTGGCCGTGCTGTCGGAGGCCCTGACGAACGTGGCCCGGCACGCGCACGCCCATCGCGCCGACGTCGCCCTCGTCGCCGAGCCCGGCCGGGTCCGGCTCTCCGTGACGGACGACGGCGTCGGCATCCCGCCGGGCGGACGCCGCAGCGGGCTGCGCAACATGGCGGAGCGGGCCCGGCAGTCGGGCGGCGACCTGGAGCTGAGCACCCCGGATGGCGGCGGCACCCGCCTGCTGTGGCGGGTCCCATTGCCGCCGGCGTAGCGGCACGCGTCGGCACGCGAACGCCCCCGCCGTCCGCCCGGCCGCATGCGGCCGGGCATGGGCCGCCCGGCCCTCGCCCTGGGGCCGGTCTCCGGCGGGGACTGCCCGTCCGCCTCTCGTGCCCCCGCACCCTCCGGAGTGACGGTGGGATCGGAAAGCCCATGGCTGTCCGGCCGGGCAGCCGGACGGAAGGCGGTGAGGGTGATGACACTCCCCCTGGTCGTGGGCGTCGACGGTTCCGATCCCAGCCTGGTCGCAGTCGACTGGGCCGCGGACGAGGCCGTACGCCACGGACTGACATTGCGGCTGGTGCACGCCTCCCTCTGGGAGCGTTACGCGGGCACCGTGCCGACGCTGGGCGCGGGACGCTTCTCCGAACGCGTCCTCGCCGAGCACCTCGTGGCCTCCGCCGCCGAGAGGGCCGCGCGGCGCGCCCCCGGACTGCGGATCACCACGGACATCCTGCCCGCCGAGGCCGTCGACGGCCTGCTGCACGAGGGCGCCAACGCGCACGCCCTCGTGGTCGGCGACCGGGGCCGCGGCGAGCTGAAGGGCCTGCTGCTCGGCTCCGTCAGCCTCGGAGTCGCCGCCCGGGCCCGGTGCCCCGTGATCGTGGTGCGGGGCGACGACGCGGGCGTGGTCGGCCTGCACGAACGGATCCTGCTCGGCGTCGGAGACGCCGTCACCGGCGAGCGGGCGGCCGACTTCGCCGTCCGGGAGGCGGAGACGCGCGGCTGCGCCCTGGACGCCGTACGCGCCTGGCGGCGCCCGGCGCCGATCGGCGAGGCGCCCGACGACGCCGAGCGGCGGGCCACGGCCCTGCTGGACGAGGCGCTGCGCGCCCCGCTCGCCGCACACCCCGGCGTCCGGGTGCGCCGTACGACCGTGGAGGGCCCGGCACGGACCGTCCTGGTGGACCGCTCGGCGGCGGCCGACCTCGTGGTCCTGGGCGCACGCCGCAGGCACGGCCACTTCGGCCTCCAGCTGGGCCGGGTCGGCCACACCCTGCTGCACCACGCCCAGTGCCCGGTCGCGATCGTCCCGCAGCTGGCCTGACACGGGCCGGGGCCCTCACGGGCGAGGGTCGACGCGCTGCCACCGCGGCCGCCCGTCGGCTCCGCGGCGCCCCGCCACCGAGGCACAGCGGGGGCACACCCGCTGTACGCGGTCGGCGGCGCCGCCCGACTCCGGGAGGATGTCCGGCCAGCGCACCCCCGCGAAACGGGACAACTGGGAGCGGCTGAGGGACAGGCCGCACACGGTCTGGTTCATGCCGGGCTCCCAGGCGTGGACCTCACCGGAGGGCAGGCGCCGCCTGCCCTCCTCCTCGTCGGTCCACTGCCCGGAGGCGGCCACGGCGTAGTTCTTCGCACGTCCCATGGTGCGCCCCGGGTTCCCCCGCCGGACGCCGCCCAACCACCCGGCCCGGCGAGCACCGCGCCGTGCGGGACGGCCGTCCTGCGGGCAAGGTGGAGCCATGGTCGCTCGCGGGTGCCGGGCCCCCTCCGGGGGCCGGTCCGCCGGCCGGGACACCGCGTGGACGCGGGGGTGCCGGCGGGCCCTCCGGCACGCTCACCTGCGACGCAGGCGGCGCACCCGTGCGATGCCGGGATTGTGCGCCGAAGTGCGGGGAACCCAGAGCACACCACAACCACCCGAGACCGCCCGAAGGGGAAGCCCCCTTCCTCCGCCGGGCAGGAGCTCGGATCCCTAGGAGAGACCGTGACCATGCGCATCGGTGTGGAGGAAGAGTTCCACGTCCTGGAGGTGGAGAGCGGGCTGCTCGTACCGCGTGCCGACGCGGTGCTGCGGCGCCTCCCCGGGCAGACCTTCACGACCGAACTGCAACCGTGCACCGTCGAGGCCAACAGCGCCGTGCACACGTCCCTGCAGGATCTGTACGCCGACCTGACCGGTATGCGCCGGGAGCTGGACGCGGCGGCCTCCTCGCTGGGACTCGCCGTGGTGGCCTCCGGCACGGCCCCGCTCGCCCCCGCCGCCTCGGCGAACCCCACCGCCGAGGACCGCTACCAGCACATGGCCGAGGAGTACCGCAGGGTCGCCGACGAGCAGCTGATCTGCGGCGCCCAGGTCCATGTCGACGTCCCGGACCGCGACACCGCCGTACGAGTGATGTGCGAGGTCTCGCCCTGGCTGCCCGCGCTGCTGGCGCTGTCCGCGAGCTCGCCGTTCTGGCAGGGCACCGACACCGGCTACGCGAGCTGGCGCACCCTGCTGTGGCAGCGCTGGCCCACCGCCGGCCCGCCCGGCTGCTACGAGAGCGCCGCCGAGTACGACGCCGCGATCGAGGACTTCGTACGGGCCGGGATCATCAGCGACACGGGGATGGTCTACTACGACGTCCGGCCCTCCGACCATCTGCGCACCCTGGAGCTGCGCATCTGCGACGCCTGCCCGCGCGCGGAGACCGTGGTCCTGATCGCCGGGCTGTTCCGCGCCCTGGTCACCGAGGCCCGCGCCCGGCTCCGCAAGCGCGGCACCCCCGGCTGCGCCGGCCGGCACGAGTGGCTGCGGGGCGCGTCCTGGCGCGCCGCCCGCTCCGGCCTGGAGGGCACCCTGGTCGACCCCGAGACGCACCGCGAGGCCTCCGCGCGCCAGGTCGTCCGCAAGCTGCTGCTGCGGCTGCGTCCCGCGCTGGAGGCGCACGGCGACTGGGGGACCGTCCGCGAGCTGGCGGAGGAAACCCTCGCCGAGGGCTCCGCGGCCCGCCGGATGCGCCGCACGGCACGCCGCGAGGACCTGCTGGGCTGCGTCGACATGCTGATCGCCGAGACCCGCGGCGAGCGCGGCGGCCGCCGGCCCGCCCGCGCCGGGCTGTCCCGGACCGTAGTGGCGCCGACCAGTCCGCTCGCGGGCCCCGAGGCCCCGGATGTCGTCGGTCGCTGAGGCGCCGCCGGGCGGCGGCCGCGGCTTCGGTGCGCCCCGCCCCAGTACGGCGCCCGTCCTGTCCCCGAACAGAGAGGATCCCCCATGCGTTCCGTCACCGCCGGTGCCGCCGCCGCAGGCCGCGCGCCGGTTCCTCCGTCCTCCCGTGCCGCGTCCTCCCGTGCCGGGGCGGACGCCCGGAAGGGAGGCGTCACGGCATGTGCGGGCTGAGCGGGGAGATCCGTTTCGATGGACGGCCGGCCGATCCGACGGCCGTCGAGCGCATGAATGAACAGCTCGAGGGGCGCGGCCCCGACGGGCAGGGCACCTGGCACCGGGGCCCCGTCGCCCTCGGCCACCGCCGACTGAAGATCATCGATCTGACGGACCGCGGGGCCCAGCCGATGACCGACGCCCGCGGTGAGCTCACCGGCGTCTTCAACGGCTGCGTCTACAACTACCCGGAGCTGCGCGAGGAGTTGCGGGCCCTCGGGCACCGCTTCGAGTCGACGTCCGACACCGAGGTCGTCCTCAAGGCGTACCGCCAGTGGGGCACCGACTGCGTCGACCACTTCAAGGGCATGTTCGCCTTCGCGATCGCCGAGCACCGCACCGGCCGGCTCGTCCTGGCCCGCGACCGGCTCGGCATCAAGCCCCTGTACCTGGCCCGCACCCCGGGCCGGCTGCGGTTCGCCTCCACCCTGCCCGCCCTCCTCGCCGCGGGCGACGTGGACACCTCCCTGGACCCGGCCGCCCTCCACCAGTACCTCAGCTGGCACGCCACGGTCGCCGCGCCGCGCACCGTCCTCAACGGCGTGCGCAAGCTCCCGCCCGCCACCGTGCGGGTCGTCGAGCCGGACGGCACGCACCGCGACCACTGCTACTGGCAGCCGTCGTACACCCGCCGCGACGAGTACGCCGGCATGAGCGCCGACGAATGGCGCGACGCGGTCCTGGAGGCGCTGCGCACGGCCGTGCGCCGCCGCATGGTCGCCGACGTGCCGGTGGGCGTCCTGCTCTCCGGCGGCCTCGACTCCAGCCTGATCGTCGCGCTGCTCGCCGACGAGGGACAGCGCGGCCTGAAGACCTTCAGCGTCGGCTTCGAGTCGGAGGGCGGCGAGGAGGGCGACGAGTTCGCCTACTCGGACCTGGTGGCCGGCGAGTTCGGCACCGACCACCGGCGGCTGATGGTCCCCTCCCACCGGGTCTCGACGGCCCTGGAGGGCGCGGTCGCGGCCATGAGCGAGCCGATGATCAGCCATGACGTCGTCGCCTTCCATCTGCTCGCCGAGCAGGTGTCGAAGGAGGTCAAGGTCGTGCAGAGCGGCCAGGGCGCCGACGAGGTCTTCGCCGGCTACCACTGGTACCCGCGGCTCGCGGACACCACCCGCGAGGACGAGCCGCGGCGCTACGCCGACACCTACTTCGACCGCTCCCACGACGACGTCGCCCGCATCCTGCGCCCGGACCTGGTCTCCGGGCACGACGTCTCCGGCCGCTTCGTCGACGCCCACATGGCGGTCCCCGGCGCCGAGACCGCGCTGGACGCCGCCCTGCGCCTGGACACCCACGTCATGCTCGTCGACGACCCGGTCAAGCGCGTCGACAACATGACGATGGCCTGGGGCCTGGAGGCCCGGGTGCCCTTCCTCGACCACGAACTGGTCGAACTGGCGGCGGCCTGCCCGCCGGAGCTCAAACTGGCCGACGGCGGCAAGGGCGTCCTCAAGGCGGCGGGCCGCAAGCTCCTGCCCGTCGAGGTCGTGGACCGGCCCAAGGGCTACTTCCCCGTGCCCGCCATCCGGCACATGGCGGGCCCCGTCCTGCAGCGGGTGCGCGAGGCCCTGGAGGCCCCCGAGGCCAGGCGGCGCGGTCTGTTCCGCCCGTCCTACGTGAGCGAACTCCTGGCGGCGCCCGACGCGCACCGGACCCGGCGGGGCAACAACGCCCTGTGGCAGATCGCATTGCTGGAGATATGGCTGCAGACGCACGGAATCAAGTGACCGGCCCCGGCGGCGGCCCGGCGCAGCGGCTCCTCGCGCCCCGTCCAGACCCCGGCCTGCCCTCCATGTGGCAGACCGAGGGCCGGGCGGGGGAGTGGGCCGCCGCCGACCGGACCGCCGCGCCGGAGTCGATGCAGCTGCCCGGGGCGGGCGGCCCGCGCGACGCCGTCACCCGGTTGCGCGCCCACGGCTGCTGGTACCCCTCGGCCGACCCCGCCGGCGCCCAGGTCGCCTTCATCTGCGACCGCGGCGGCGTCCCCCAGCTCTGGGCGGGCCCCGTCGACAGCGAGGACGTCCGGCTCCTGGACACCTCGCCGGACCCGGTCAAGGAGGTGTCCTGGTCGCCGGACGGCCGCTGGATCGCGTACACCACCGCGCCCGGCGGCGGTGAGCACACCCGGGTCCTGTGCGTACGCCCCGACGGCTCCGGACGCCGTCTGCTGGCCGGAGCCGACCCGGCGGGCTCCGCCTATCTGGGCCGCTGGGCGCACGACGGCTCGACGGTCGCCGTCACCGTGGCCGCCGGCATGGCGCCCGCGTCCGCGGGACCCGACCACGAGGGCGGCGTCGTCCCCGTCACGGCGGCCGAGTGGCCGGAACGGGACGGGCACGCCACCCTCCTCGGCCCCGTCGCCGTGGACGGGGCACCGCAGGACGGCGCCCCCGCCCTCCTCATGACCCCCGTCGACCGGGCCGTACGCTCCGACGGCGGCCTGTCGGTCTACCTCATCGACCCCGACGGCCTGGCGTCCCCGGTGCTGCTCTCCACCGAGACGCACGCGGCGTCCCTCCGGGTGTGCGACCTCAGCCGCGACGGCCGTCTTGTGCTGCTGCGCCGGGGCCCGCGCGGGCGCCGGGAGGCGGTGGTGCGGCGCACCGCCGACGGGGAGGCGACCTTCGTGCTGCCGGTCGCCGACGGCGACCCGTGGATCGGCCGGTTCTCCTCCGACGCACGCACCCTGTGGCTGCGCAGCAACGCCGACCGGGAGTTCGCGGCGCTCGTCGCCGTCGACCTGGACGAGGACGGCGCCCCGCGCGGTGCGTCCCTCCTGGCGGAGCGCGAGGGCAGCGACCTGGAACTGCTCACCATCGCGCACGACGGCACCACCGCGGTCCTCGCCTGGAACGTGCAGGGCGCCAACGAACTGGAGGTCGCCGAGACCGCCCCGCCGGGACAGGAGCCCGGCACCCTGGGCCCGCTCCGTCCGGTCCCGCTGCCCCACGAGGTCGTCACCCGGGTCGCCCCTGCCGGCCCCGGCCGGCTGCTGCTGGCCATGTCCGGCTCGCAGCGCCGCCCCGGCGTCTGGTGGGCCCACGAGGGCGTCGCCTCGGTCCGCACCCCCTGGTCGGCCCGCGACGAGGACGCCGTCCCGCCCGGCCGCCCGCCCGTGCGTCCCGTCCCGCTGCGGCTCACCGCGCGCGACGGGCTGCCGCTGAGCGGCTGGTACTACAGGGCGCCGGGGCGCGGCCCGGACGTCCCAGCGCCCTGCGTCATCCATCTGCACGGCGGCCCGGAGGAACAGGAACGGCCGGTCTTCAACCCGCTCTACCACGAACTCCTCGGGCGCGGCCTCGACGTCTTCGCGCCCGATGTGCGCGGCTCCCTGGGGCACGGCAGGTCGTTCGTCGACGCCGACCTTGGCGCGGGCCGCTTCGCGGCGCTGAACGACGTCGCCGACTGCGCGGCCCACGCCGTCGTGGCGGGCCCCGCCGACCCGACCCGGCTCGCGGTCATGGGCCGTTCGTACGGCGGCTATCTGACGTTCGCGTCCGTCGTGTGGCACCCGGACCTGTTCCGCACCGCGGTCGCCGTCTGCGGCATGTCCGACTTCCTGACCTTCTTCGCCGGGACCGAGCCGTGGATCGCGGAGTCCGCCGCGCACAAGTACGGGCACCCCGAACGCGACCGCGACCTGCTGCGCAGCCTGTCGCCGATGAGCCGGATCGACGCGCTGCGGGCCCCGATCCTCGCCGTCCACGGCGAGCACGACACCAATGTGCCGCCGGGGGAGTCCCAGCAGTTCATCCGGGCGGCGCGGGAACGGGGCGTGGAGGCCGAACTGCTGACGCTGCGCGACGAGGGGCACGACTTCCTGCGGGCGGAGAACCGCCGGCTGTTCCGCCGGGCCGCGGCCGACTGGCTGCAGAGCCACCTGCACCTGTGACCGGTAACGGGCCCGCCGGGTCGGTCAGGCCGCCGTGGTCAGCGCGGTGGCGGTCGCGATGGCGGTGTGCGCGCGGGCGTGGATGACCAGACGGATGCCGTGGGTGTCGGCGTTGGCGTCGAGCAGCCGCCGGGCCGGGGCGCTGTGCGTGGCGACGAAGGTGACCAGATCCAGGTGGCTGCAGAGCCGGTGGACCCGCAGCACCACGCTGATCGCCGCCTCGGTCGCCGCCGGTTCGTCGAGGACGATCACCACGGAGGACGGCCTGATCCCCTGCACCAGATCGCTGACCTGGGTGAGCAGAGCGGCCCGCCCGCCGATTCCGGGGTCCTCGTGCACCGTGATGACGAGTACGCCTCGCTCGAGTGTGTGAGACAGCATCACGGCTCAGTCCCTTCCACGGCAATCGGTCCATAGTCGGACTACCCGATATTCTGTGCACAATGCGGGATGTTCCGCGGGTCGAACGCCTCCCCCCCGGCGGCGTGTCGCGGCCCGCAGCGCCCGTCCCCGCGCCGCGTACCAGCCGGCTCCCACCACGACCGCCGTCGCCAGTGCCACCAGGTCGCCGCCGTAGTACATGACCTGAGCCCCGGTCCGCAGATCGGCCGTGGCGACGTCGAGGCCGGGCGGAGGGGCCGCGTACAGCGTCTTGGCGAGCACCCCGTGCGCGGCTCCCGCGACCAGCAGCGTGCCGCCCCGCAGCGCCGCGCTCCAGCGCCGGCGCACCGGGTCGAGCCCGCACACGGCGAACGCGAACAGCGTCCCGGCGGCGAGGACATGGACGTGCACCAGCAGATGCAGGGCGGGCCGGTGGGCCGTCTGCGCGAACAGGCCGGTGCGGTACAGCAGCCACAGGCCGCCGACGTCCCACAGCGCCGCGAGCGGCGGGAAGGTGAGCCATCCGGCGGCGCGCACCCGGGTCAGGGCGAGCAGGGACCGCCGTACGCCACCGGCGGGCAGGGCGCGCAGGGCGAGCGTCAGTGGCCGGGCCGTCACCAGCAGCTCGTCGCCGACGCGCTCGCCGTCCGCGACGGCCTGGCGCCGGGGCAACGCCACGCGGCGGCCCACCCTGGCCGCCGTACGGACGCCGGGCCGCTGCCCCGCGAGGACGCCCACACCCGCTGAGCCGCCGGCCACGGCCTCACCGGGCGAGCAGGCACACCAGCCCGCTCGCCCCGCCCGCGCAGGCCACCAGGGCGCACGCGGCGAGCGCGTGCCGGCGAAGCAGTTCCCGACGCAGTTCCGCGTACCGGGCCTCGTACTCGCCGCGCAGCTGCTCCGCCCGCTCGACGGTGGCGCGCAGCATCCGCCGGGTGAGGTCGACACGCTGCTGGACGTACTGCCGGGACACGTCCTCCGCCTGAGCGGTCGTCAGCCAGGGCAGCCGCTCGCACAGCTCCGCCGCCTCCCGGCACGCCTGGACATGGTGGTCGTGCACCAGCAGATATCCCGCGGCCTCGTCGGCGACGGCGCTGTCCACCTCGCCTCCGGTCGCGTCGTGCCGGCCGTACCTCACTGCTGCGAACCCTCGTGGCCCTCGGCGTCGAGCACATCGCGCTTGCCGGCGTACTCCTTCTGGTCCAGCTGGGCGATGGCCGGGTGGTGCAGGTCGAAGGCCGGGGACTCGGAGCGGATCCGCGGCAGGGTGTAGAAGTTGTGCCGCGGTGGCGGGCAGGACGTGGCCCATTCCAGCGAACGGCCGTAGCCCCAGGGGTCGTCGACCTCGACCCGCTTGCCCTGGTGGGCGGTCTTCCAGACGTTGTAGAGGAACGGCAGCGTGGACAGGCCCAGGACGAACGAGCCGATGGTGGACACGGTGTTCAGGGCGGTGAAGCCGTCGGCGGCGAGGTAGTCGGCGTACCTGCGGGGCATGCCCTCCGCGCCGAGCCAGTGCTGCACCAGGAACGTCGTGTGGAAGCCGATGAACAGCGACCAGAAGTGGACCTTCTCCAGTCGTTCGTCGAGCATCGTGCCGGTCATCTTGGGCCACCAGAAGCTGAACCCGGCGAACATCGCGAAGACGACCGTGCCGAAGACCACGTAGTGGAAGTGGGCGACCACGAAGTAGGAGTCGGTGACGTGGAAGTCCAGCGGGGGCGAGGCGAGCAGGACGCCGGTCAGACCGCCGAAAAGGAAGGTCACCAGGAAGCCCACCGCCCACAGCATGGGTGGTTCGAAGGAGATCGAGCCCTTCCACAGGGTGCCGATCCAGTTGAAGAACTTCACCCCGGTGGGGACGGCGATGAGGAAGCTCATGAACGAGAAGAACGGCAGCAGGACGGCACCAGTGGCGAACATGTGGTGGGCCCACACGGTCACAGACAGACCGGTGATGGCGATGGTCGCGCCCACCAGACCCATGTAGCCGAAGACCGGCTTGCGGGCGAACACCGGGAAGATCTCGGTGACGACGCCGAAGAACGGCAGCGCCAGGATGTAGACCTCGGGATGCCCGAAGAACCAGAAGAGGTGCTGCCAAAGGATGGCGCCGCCGTTCTCCGGGTCGAAGACCTGGGCGCCGAACTTCCGGTCCGCCTCCAGCACCAGCAGCGCGGCGGCGAGGACGGGGAAGGCGAGCAGCACCAGGACCGAGGTGAGCAGCACGTTCCAGGTGAAGATCGGCATCCGGAACATCGTCATGCCCGGCGCGCGCATGCAGATGATGGTGGTGATGAAGTTGACCGCGCCGAGGATCGTGCCGAAGCCGGACAGGGCCAGGCCCATGATCCACAGGTCGCCGCCCACATGCGTGGTGCGCTCGCCACCGCTGAGCGGGGTGTAGGCCGTCCAGCCGAAGTCGGCCGCGCCGTCCGGTGTGAGGAAGCTGCCCATCACGATCAGGCCGCCCAGCGCGAACAGCCAGTAGGACAGCATGTTGAGCCGGGGGAACGCCACATCGGGAGAGCCGATCTGCAGCGGCATGACGGCGTTGGCGAACCCGGCGAACGTCGGTGTCGCGAAGAGCAGCAGCATGATGGTGCCGTGCAGGGTGAACGACTGGTTGTACTGCTCGTTCGACATGATCTGCAGTCCGGGCCGGGCCAGTTCCGCCCGGATGAGCATCGCCAGCAGACCACCGACCAGGAAGAACGCGAACGACGTGATCAGGTAGAGGTGACCGATCTTCTTGTGGTCGGTCGTGGTGATCCAGCTGATGATCACCTCTCCTCTGCTGCGGCGTTCCGCCGCGGGTACCGGGGACACGGGTTCGGTCTGGATCGCCATCAGATCTCGCAATCGGCACAGGCGTTGACGGGCGGACGGCCTCGGGGCTCGCGCTGGGACAGGTCACCAGCGTTGCGGAACCTAGTCCTGTCCGCCCGTTCGCACGGCCCGGCGACCGCCCTCACTGCGTCGAACAGCCCAATCAACCATCCGTCCGGGGGGCACGGGCGTGTCGCGGGACGGTCACCGACGCCTCACCCGGCGCCGAGCTCCACCGTGGTCGTGACACGGGTGACGGCGGGCCGGCGCGGCACCGACCCGAACCCGAAGCGCACCGGCGGCTCCACGGGTGCCAGGGCGCCGAGGTCGCGGCCCTCGAAGGTGGCCGACAGCGACGTGACCGGCCGCAGGTCCCGGGCGCCGTACCACTCGCGACGCCCACCCCCGGCGCTGCCCCGGGTCCGTACGCCCGGCATCAGCAGCCGGGCCGGACGGTCCGTCAGGGCGCTCCAGGCGGGACGTCCGGCGAGCGCGCCGGGGACGGCCCGGAGCAGATGCCCGAGCGCGCCGCGCCCGCCGGTCGCGAACCGCAGCCGCAACGGCTCGGCGGCGACCGTCCACACCCGGCCGGCGACCGTCACCTCGACCGGGACGACCCGCACGGTGTCGAACGCGTACGTCGCCCCGATGAAGTCGGCCGTCCCGGGCGTCGGCGCCAGCAGCAGCCGTTCCCCGTCGGCCCGTTCGAGCATGACGTCGGAGAACGGGCCGAACGGCGACCGCGGCCAGTGCCCGACGACGATGCGCACCCCGGACGTGGTGCCCAGACCGGCGATCCAGCCGTCGAAGCGCAGCCGGCGCCCCCGCGCGGGCGTCCCGCTCATCCGACGATCAGCTCCGTCACGGCCCGCAGGCCCCCCTCGTTCAGAGCGGCGCGCTGCCGGTCGGCGCCGGTGCCCTCCTGCAGCAGCCGGTGGACCAGACCCGACACCAGCCGGGTGTCGCCGGCCTCCTCCAGGGCCGGGGACACATGCCGCAGCAGCTGGTACAGCACGTCACCGGCGCGCCGCGTCTCGCCGTGGGGGTCGACGAGCGTGCCGTTCAGACCGTGCCGGGCGGCGTGCCACAGCGCGGCCCGCAGCAGCTCCGGCGCCACGTCGGGCGCGGGTGCCCCGGCCTCGACCGACGCCAGTTCCGTACGGACGAGGGCGCGGACCAGACCGGCGAACATGACCGCGTCGTCCGGGCGCAGCTGCACGTCCAGGCAGCGCACCTCGATCGTCGGATAGCTCGCCGACAGGCGCACCAGCCAGTACAGCTGGCCGACGTCCGCGATCAGACCGCTCTTCAGCAGCCGCTGCACCCGCCGGTCGTAGTCGGCCACGTCCGCGAAGTACGGCGGCATCCCGCTGACCGGCCAGCGGTCGAACACCACCGTGCGCCAGCTGGCGAAGCCGGTGTCGTGGCCGTCCCACAGCGGGGAGTTCGCCGCCATGGCCGTCAGCACCGGAAGCCAGACCAGCAGCCGGTTCATCACCTGCACGCCCTCCTCGCGGCCGGGGACGGCCACATGGACGTGCATGCCGTTGACCAGCTGCTCCGCCACCAGTTGGGGCGCCTGCGAGCGCATCGCCCGGTAGCGGGCCTTGTCCGTGACGGCCACCGGCCGCCCGTGCCGCAGCGGCGACGTCCCGCAGGGCGCGAGCCGGCAGCCGTACCGTTCGGCCGCCGCGCCGACGGCGTGCCGCAGCCGCAGCAGATGCCCGCCCGCCTCCTCCAGGGTCTCGCAGACCGGGGTCGCCACCTCGACCTGGGCCTGCAGCAGCTCGCTCTGCACCTCCTGGTCGCCCACGAAGGGCGCGAGGCCCGCCGCCGCGCGGACCTTGTCGGACGCGGGCACGGGCAGGCCCGTGACCGGGTCGAGCAGCAGGTACTCCTCTTCCACACCGATCGTCGTCATCGGTCGCTTTCTGTCCCGCCCCGTCGCCGGAGCCTCTGTCTCCACGGTGGCCCGCCCCGCAGCCGGGCGCACGCCCACCGGATGACGAGTGCCGCGCGAACCGCACCGGAAACCGCCGAGGGCCCGGGCATCGCGCGATACGCGGGTAGTGATCAGCGCCCGGCGGGGGTACTGCGGTGGGTCCGGAGGAGTCGGGAACGCTGCCGAGGCGGGGCGGCCTCCGGGCCCCGCCGGACGGGACGGTCATGACGCCGCTCAGCGACGACACCACCGACGACGCGGTCGACCTCCACTTCGTCGGCAACGCCACCCTGGTGATCCGCTACGGCGGTCTCACCCTGCTCACCGATCCCAATCTCCTGCACCGCGGCCAGTACGCCCACCTCGGGTACGGCCTGTGGAGCCGCCGGCTGACCGAGCCCGCCCTGGACGGCCGCGACCTGCCCCGGCTGGACGGGATCGTGCTCTCGCATCTGCACGGCGACCACTGGGACCGGCGCGCGAGCCGGTACCTGGACCACACCGTGCCGGTGGTCACCACCCCGCACGCCGCGCGCCGGCTGCGGGTCCTGCACCGCTTCCCGCGCACGGCGGGGATACGGACCTGGCGGGGGCTCGCCCTGACCAACGGCCGCGCACAGGTGAGGATCACCGCGCTGCCCGGCCGCCACGCGGGCAACGCGGCCCTGCGGGC
Organism: Streptomyces sp. RK62; assembly: GCF_018070255.1. Lineage (NCBI taxonomy): Bacteria > Bacillati > Actinomycetota > Actinomycetes > Kitasatosporales > Streptomycetaceae > Streptomyces > Streptomyces sp. RK62. Next base: position 659,885 of record NZ_JAGPYD010000001.1, read on the forward strand.
ACTGCTGCCCCCGGTCATGGGCAGCATGCTGGAGTTCGGCCCGGAGGGCGGTCCGGTCAGGGTGCGGCTGTACCTCTCGGGCGACACCCTCCTGTACGACGGCCTGGACGAGATCACCCGGCACTTCCCGGCCGCCGACCTCGCCGTCCTGCACCTCGGCGGCACGACCCTGCCCGGCGGCTTCGTGGTCACCATGGACGGCGCCCAGGGCGCCGAGCTGGCCCGCCGTCTGGACCCGCACCGGATCCTGCCGGTGCACTACGACGACTACACGGTGATGCGCTCCCCGCTGTCCGCGTTCCTCGACGAGGTGCGGTCGCTCGGCCTGTCCGACCGGCTGATGCCCTGCCGGCACGGCCAGCGTCTCCTCGTGCCGGCGGCGAAGGGCGCGGTGCCCTCGTCCGTCTGAGCCCGCGCGTCGTCACACGGGGAGCAGCGCCGGGCCGATCTGGCGGCGGCGCAGTTCCTCCAGGGCGCCCTGCTGATGCCGGGCCCGCTCCAGAAGATGGTCCAGCAGATCCGGGTCGAGGCGGGTGTCCCGGTCGGCGAGGTCCCGCAGCGTCTGCCACAGCGCCGCCCTGCCCTCCGCGTCCAGCCGCAGCGCCTCCAGCTCCACCAGGGAACTCAGCGGGGAGCGGCGGACGATCCGGCCGTTGCCCTTGAGCCGGCCCAGCCGCTCGGCCAGCCGGCCCGCCCGGACCTTGTACGACCGCACGGGCACGTCGAGGCGCTCCATCAGGCCGATCAGTGCCGCCCGGTCATCGGCCAGCTCCTCGGCGTACGGCTCCAGGGCCGTCCCGAGGCCCGTCCCGGAGGCGGAGCGCGCCATGTACCGGGCCCGCTCGGCGCCCCCGGTGGCGGCGGCCAGATGGTCGTTCAGATAGATCCCCAGCAGGGACGTGTTCATCAGGGCTCCTCCCGGCGCCTCAGGCGGGCACCGCGTCGGGCGCCGGGACCGGCGCGCGGACGGCTTCCAGGACCAGGCCGCTGCGCACCCGGGACGGCAGCCGGTTGAGCGGGATCCGCAGATCCTGCCCGGGCACCCGGTACTCCAGCCGGGCCAGCCGCGGCGCGAGGACCGACAGCAGCGCCACCGTGATGTCCTCGCCGGGGCACCGGTGGCCCGCCGCCGGATCGCCGCCGCCCTGCGGGACCAGCTCGTCGCGCCGGGGCGCCCGGCCCACGAACCGCTCCGGGTCGAAGGTGTACGGGTCGCTCCACAGGTCCGGGTCGTGGTTCTGGCCGAACAGGTCGAGCAGGATCAGCGTGCCAGCCGGGATCGGCTCGCCCTCCCACTCCAGATCGGTGGTGGCCCGGCCGCCGACGAACGGCGCGAACGGATAGAAGCGCCGCAGCTCGTGGGCGAACGCCACGGCGTACGCCGGATCGTCCCGTGCCAGCCGCTCCCGGACCTCCGGCCGGTGGTGCAGCGCGTGCCCGGCGTAGGTGACGAGCCAGGCGACCGCCGCGGTCGGCCGGATCACGTTGAGCAGCTCGACCGCGGCCGTGTGCGGGTCGAGCGGCCGGCCGTCGGCGTCGCGGTGCCGGACGACGACGTCCAGCGCGGACCCCTCGGGCGCGCCCGCGGTGCCGGCCCGGACGTCCTCCACGAGACGGCACAGCCAGGCCTCGCTCCGGGAGCGTGCGCGCCGGGCCCGCCAGTGCCGCGGGCCGGGCGTGGCGAACCCGTCGACCATGGCGACGAGGTCGCGGGCCACGCCGGCCACGTCGTCCACCGGGATGCCGGCCCACCGGCAGACGCCCCGGGTGAGCACCCGGCTCGCCTCGTCGAACAGGACCACGGACGGCCGGGCGCACCAGGTCGGCACCGCCTCGTCCCAGGCCGCGCCGACGCTCTCCACCACCCCGGTCACGGCCTCCCGCCCGGTGAGCAGGTCCAGGAACATGCCCTTGCGGGCCCGGTGCTCCGCGCCGTCCAGGGTGTGCACGGCCCCGTGGCCGAACAGCGTGCTCAGCACCGGGCCGGGCAGCGCCGTCCGGCGGGCCACATGCCGTTCGTCGTAGAAGAACCGCACCGCCTCCGGGCCGCGCAGGGCGACGGTGTGCCGGCCCATCACCCGGGCCCGCACGAGCGAGCGCGCGGTGCGGGCCCGGCGGTCGGGGAGCCAGGCGTATCCCTTGGCCAGCAGGGCCAGTGAGCTGTCCGCGATCGGGGCGCTACCGAGATGCATGCGGGCCGGGTGCCCGGCGGCCCCCACCGGAAACGCCGCACCGGGACCACCCGGGTGCCCGGTATGGCCCGTCGGGGGCGGGGTACGCGGAGTCTCCTTCGGACGCCGGCCGCTCATCGGCCCGGCGCAGGACACGACGTGGGGAGCCCGATGGGATCGCAGCACGAGGACAGCCTCGCCGACGGCGTCACCCCGGTGGCCGTCGTCACCGGTTCCGACTCCGGGATCGGCCGTGCCACCGCCGTACGCCTCGCCGAGGCCGGCATGGACATCGGCATCACCTGGCACACCGACCGCGAAGGGGCGCTGCGCACCGCCGACGAGGTCCGGGCCACCGGCCGCCGGGCCGCCGTCGAGCAGTTGGACCTCACCCGGCTGCCCGGGGCCGCCGATGTGGTCGACCGGCTGGCCGACGCGCTCGGCCGGGTCGACGTGCTGGTCAACAACGCGGGGACGGGCACCATGACGCCGTTCCTGGAACTGGACCACGACACGGTCCGCGATGTCCTCGACGTCGACCTGATGGGGCCCTTCCTGTGCTCGCAGCGGGCCGCGCACCGCATGATCCGGCAGGGGAGCGGCGGCCGGATCGTCAACGTCACCAGCGTCCACGAGCATCAGCCGCGGGTGGGCGCGGCGCCCTACTGCGCGGCCAAGGCCGGACTCGGGCTGCTCACCCAGGTGATGGCGCTGGAACTGGCCGAGCACGGGATCACGGTGAACGCCGTCGCGCCCGGCGAGATCGCGACGCCGATGACGGGCCAGACCGACACCGACGTGTCCGGCGAGCGCAGGCCCGGCGTGCCCCTCGGCCGTCCCGGCGACGCACGCGAGGTCGCGGCGGTGATCGCGTTCCTCGCGGGTCCGGACGCCTCCTACGTCACGGGCGCCTCGTGGGCGGTCGACGGCGGCATGCTGCGGATGGGCCCTCAGGCAGGGTCCCATCTGCCGGACGACTCCTGGCGCCGTCCCTGAGGAGGCGGGCGGGCCGTCAGGGACTCGTCGGCTGCACCACCCGGTGCTGCGGGTTCACCCGGCTCACCGAGGCGGTCAGGGCGGAGCGCAGGTCCTCGGGCAGTTGCCCGTCGTGCGGCCAGCGGACGACGGACTCGGCCACCTCCCGCAGCTTGGTGTTGGTGTGCTGGGAGACCTCCTTGAGGACGTCCCAGGCCGTGTCGGGACGCACCCCGCCGTAGGCGATCACCACGCCGATCGCCTGGTCCACGATCGCGTGCGAGAAGACGGCGTGCTGGAGCTGCGCGACCTCCTCCCGCAGCGCCGCGATCGTCTCGTCGCTCTCCACCTGGTCTGACATGGCGAAATGGCTCTCCGGAAGGTCAGTCGTGCCGTTACTGACACGCTGCCCCCGATCCGCGCCGAAGAGGGTGCGGGGAACGAATTCTCGCAGTGGTGGCTGTACGGAAAACGAAATGGGATCCTTCGAAGTCGAGGGCGTCCGGCCGGCGGACCGGTTCGCCGCCGGTACGCAGGGCAGAAGGGCGTCATGGGATCGCTGACCTTCGACAGTGATGACCTCGAGGCGACCGAGGAGTTCCTCTGCCGCGCCTACGCCCGGATGAGCATCGGCAGCACCACCCCCGAGTCCAGCCGGGCCCGCATCCGCCGGGACGCCGGCGCGTCGGTGAGCGTCGACGAGCTGGACCTCGACTTCGAGATGACGTACTCGGTGGCACCGCTCGGCCGGATCTGCCTGTGCGTCGTCCATGAGGGAACCATCCGCGACCATGTCTTCCAGGGCGTCCGCGACGACTTCGGACCCGGCGACGTGGTGATGTTCGCGCCGCCCGACCTGCCGTACGCGGGCCGGATCTGCGACGCCCGCTACAACATCACCATGCTCGACCCCGGTCTGCTCGACCAGGTCGCCGCCGGCTCCGGGAGGACACTGCTGGAGCCCGTCCGGCTCACCGGGCACCGGCCGCACACCCCGGCCGCCGCCGAGCGGCTGCGGCAGACGATCATCTATATGCGCGACCATGTGCTGGGCGACCCCGCCGCGGCCACCGAACCGCTGGTCGTCTCGGCCGGCACCCAGCTCCTCGCCGCGAGCGTGCTGGCGGCCTTCCCCAACAACGCGCACACCGACCCCACCGCCCAGGACCGCGTGGACGCCCACTCGGCCACCCTCAGGCGGGCCATCGCCTACATAGACGACCACGCGCACGAGCCGATCACCGTCGCCGACATCGCGGCCGCCGCCCATGTCACCATCCGGACGCTGCAGTACGCCTTCCGCCGGCACCTGGACACCACACCGCTCGGCTATGTGCGCCAGGTCCGCCTCAGCCACGCGCACCGCGATCTGCTGGCGGCCGGACCCGGCGACGACACCTCGGTCGGCGCCATCGCCGCGCGCTGGGGCTTCCCGCACCCGGGGCGCTTCGCGTCCCTCTACCGGGCCATGTACGGCACCAGCCCGTCGCACACCCTGCGCGGCTGACCGCGCTCACGGGGCGCCGGGCAGGCGCTGGCCCTCCACGACCTCGGACAGGTCCAGCTCGCGCGCCACGAGGGCGTGCGCGGTGTCGGTCAGCCGCAGCCGGCGGCGCGCCACATACGCGTGGAGAAGCCGCGCGGCCTCGGCGACGCTGACGTCCGCGTGCTGCGCGAGCATCCCCTTGGCGATGTCCAGCGTCGCCTTGGCGGCGATGACGCTCTGGACGCGGGTGATGACGTCGTCGCCCCGCGTCGGCTCGGTGGACCAGTGCATCAGGCCCAGCGTCGCGGAGTCCGCGAGGGCCTGCGCGAGGTGCGCGTCGTTGTCGGGGAGCCGCCCGGTGTTGCCGCGCAGCAGGGTCAGGACGCCGATCGGACGGTCGTGCAGCTGCATCGGGATCGCCTGCAGAGAGCCGTAGCCGCTCTCCAGCATCACGCCGACCAGCTTCGGCCAGCGGGCGTACTCCGTCGCGATGTCCGCGACGGCCACCGGCCTGGCGGTGCGGTAGCACTCCATACAGGGCCCCTGGCCGGTCTGTACCTGGAGCAGCTCGATGAAGGCGGCCTCCTCGTCCGTGGTGGCCATGGTCTTGAGGCTGCCGCGCGCGTCCCCGATCATCACGGCCGCCGCGTCCGCGTCCAGCAGATCCGTGCAGGCGTGCACCAGCCGGAGGAAGAGCCGCAGCGGATCGAACTCCGCCGCATAGGTGTCGGACAGGGCGACGAACGTCTGCGCCAGCTGTCGCTCGCGGTTCATGCGCGCCTCCCCGGCGTGGTTCTCTCGGGCACTGATCATCGGTTCGGGTCAGTCATCTCGCAGATCCACGGAGCGGTTCAGGACGGCGCGCGCGACCTCGACGGCCGTGCCGCCCCGGGCGAAAGCCCGCGCCCGCAGGCGCAGCAACGCCTCTTCCGCGCTCACGCCGAGCTGGACCATGATCATGCCGGTGGCCTGGTGCACCTCCTCGCGGTCGGTCTCCGCTCCTGACAGCCACGTTACGACTCCTTCGGGGTCAGGCGAAGCGTGGTCGAGGGCGACGACGGCGAGCGTGACCGCGTCGGCGACCAGCAGCGCGGTGCGCACCTGGTCCACAGGGAGCGAACCAGGCGCGTCACGGTACAGATCGAGGGTGCCCAGCGCCGCCCCGGCACCCGTGAGGGGCAGCGAGAAGGCCGCCGCCGCTCCGGCTCTGGCGGCCTGCACCGAGAACAGCGGCCAGCGACGGCTGTCGGGCGGTGCGCCCAGGTCGGTCGCGAACACCGGCGCCCGCAGCCGGATCGCCTCCACCCCCGGACCCTCGCCGAGGGTGTACTGGATCTCCGCGAGACGGGACGCGACCTCGTCGCTCGCGCACAGCACCACGCCGGTGAAGGTGCCGCTGCCGAGGACGGACACCGAGAGGCCCGACATTTCGGGGAGGAGGTTGGCGCAGGCCCGGCACAGGGCGTCCGGCACGGCGGTGGCGGGCAGACCGTTGACCCGGCCGATGAGTTCATGGGTGATGCGCGTCCGCTCGACGTCCATCTCCCGCTCGGCGTCGCCGTCCCCCCGAAGATCGTCCTCGGCCATGACCCTCACCTCCCCGCGGCCGCTCTGGACAGGGTTGCGTCCGATCTTGACACAGGGCGCAAGGCCCGCGTGCCGCCCGACACCGTGGTCCCGAGCGCCGGTGGCCGGTCCGCCTCCGTCGGTGCGGGCATACGGGCCGTCCGGCGCTCCGCCCGGCACGACGGCCGGGTTTCCTCGACGCGCCGAGGGGAAACGCCCGGCGCGGGCAGATGAACCGTTCGGCCCAGTCCGGCTCATCAGGACCGTACGGCGGGCCCGTGGCACAGTGGCCCCATGTGCGGTCGTTACGCCTCCACCCGCAGCCCCGAGGACCTGGCGCAGCTGTTCCGGGTGACCGAGTGGCAGCCGGAGGAGGCCCTGGAACCCAGCTGGAACGTGGCCCCGACCGACGACGTCTGGGCCGTCCTGGAACGCCGGCCGCGCGGTGCAGGCGAGGACGCCCCGCCGGCCCGGATGCTGCGCCCGCTGCGCTGGGGCCTGGTGCCGTCCTGGGCGAAGGACCCGCGGACCGGCGCGCGGCTGATCAACGCGCGCGTGGAGACCGTCCACGAGAAGCCCGCGTTCCGCCGCGCCTTCGTCAAGCGCCGGTGCCTGCTCCCCGCGGACGGCTTCTACGAGTGGGAGCAGGTCCGGGACGAGACGTCCGGGAAGGTGCGCAAGCAGCCGTACTTCATCCACCCCGAGGACGGCGGTGTCCTCGCCCTCGCGGGGCTGTACGAGTTCTGGCGCGACCCCGCCGTCAAGGACGACGACGACCCGGCCGCCTGGCTGCTGAGCTGCACCATCATCACCACCGAGGCCACCGACGCCGCCGGACGCGTCCACCCCCGGATGCCGCTCGCCCTCCCGCCCGACCACTACGACGCCTGGCTCGACTCCCGGCACGAGTCCACCGACGACCTGCGCGCCCTGCTGGTCCAGCCGGCCGAGGGCCATCTGGCCGCCCGCCCCGTCTCCACGGCGGTCAACAGCGTCCGCAACAACGGCCCCCAACTCGTGGAGGAACGGACGTAGGGTCGGGATCACCGGGCACGACCGACCTCACCCCCCGCTGGAGGGCACGCGTGACGACCACCATGCCGACGGTCACCCTGGACGACGTACGGGACGCGGCCGCGCGGCTCGACGGCGTCGCCCACCGCACCCCGGTGCTGCGCTCACGCACGCTCGACGGACGCGTCGGCGCCGAGGTGTTCCTGAAGTGCGAGAACTTCCAGCGGGTCGGCGCCTTCAAGTTCCGTGGCGCCTACAACGCGGTGTCCCGGCTGACCCCGGAGCAGCTCGCCCGGGGCGTCGCCGCCTACTCGTCCGGGAACCACGCCCAGGCCGTCGCGCTCGCCGCCCGTGAGCTCGGGACCACCGCGGTGATCGTCATGCCCGAGGACGCCCCGCCCTCGAAGCGGGCCGCGACCGAGGGTTACGGCGCCGAGATCGTCACCTACGACCGCTACACCGGCGACCGCGCGGCGATCGCGGAGGCGCTGGCCGCCGAGCAGGGCCTGACCTTGATCCCGCCGTACGAGCACCCGCACGTCATGGCCGGGCAGGGCACCGCCGCGCTCGAACTGCTCGAGGAGGTGGGCGAGGTGGACATGCTGCTGGTGCCCGTCGGCGGCGGCGGGCTGATGGCCGGCAGCGCCACGGCGGCCAAGGCCCTGTACCCGGGGATCCGGGTGACCGGCGTCGAGCCGGAGGCCGGGGACGACACCCGGCGCTCCCTCGCCGAGGGGCGGCGCGTCGGCGTCCCGGTGCCCCGCACCATCGCCGACGGACAGGCCGTGCACATCCCGGGGGAGCTGACCTTCTCCGTGAACCGGCGGCTGGTCGACGACATCGCGCTGGTCTCCGACGACGAGATCCGCGACGCGATGCGGTTCGCCTTCGAGCGCCTGAGGATCGTGGTCGAGCCGAGCGGCGCCAGCGGGCTCGCCGCCCTGCTCGCCGGGTGGACCGGACCGCTTCCGCGCCGGGTCGGTGTGATCGTCTCGGGCGGCAACGTGGACACCGCGCGGTTCGCCGAACTGTGCGCGCCGGGCGCCTGAATCCCGGCTGGCGAGCCCCGCGGGAGAAGCGGACCATGGAGTGGTAGAGGGCCGGCCGCCGACGGCGGCGCCCAGGGCCGACGGGGCGACCGGACCGGCCGCGTGCGCGGGACGCGGCCCGAAGGGAGCGCGCCATGCTGGAAGTGAAGACGCTCGAGAAGCCCGATGAGCGGCGTGATTTCCCCCGCGGCCACATCGAGGCCGTGCACCTGAGCGACCTGGACTTCGCCGCGGCCACCCTGGACCCGGGCTGGCGCTGGAGCGAGTCGGTCGGGCCCATCGCGGGCACCGACACCTGCCAGATGCACCACAACGGCTATGTCCTCCAGGGCAGGCTGCACATCCACATGGACGAGGGCGCCGAGACCGAGGTGGGCCCCGGCGAGGTCTATGTGTGCACGCCCGGGCACGACGCCTGGGTCGTGGGCGACGAGCAGGTCGTCGTCTTCGACTTCCAGGGCCAGACGGCCCGGGAGTTCGCCAAGAAGTAGGGGGCGACGGCGTGTGCCGGTGCGTCAGACGGTGATGACGACCTTGGCGCGCGCGTGCTCGACCTCCACATACCGGATCGCCTCGGCCGCTTCGCCCAGTTCGTAGGTCCGCTCGACGACCGGGGCGATCCTTCCCGACTCGGCCAGCTCCCGCAGGGCCGCCAGGTTCGCACGGCTCTGCCGGGCCGACACCTCCCGCAGCCGGTGCCCGCCCGCGAAGGGCGCCACCACCCGCCGCTTCAGGAACAGCGCCATCGGCCCGACGACACTGCCGCCCTCGTAGATCCCGCCGCCGGACAGCACGAGGGTCCCGGTGGGTGCGAGGGCGCGCCGCAGATCGCCGAGCGAGCGGTTGCCCACCAGGTCCAGGACCACGTCCCAGCGCCGGGAGCGGCGGGTGAAGTCCTCCTGGGCGCGGTCGACGACGTCGTCGGCCCCCAGTGAGCGGACCAGGTCGGCGTTGCGCGCGCTGCACACCCCGGTGACCTCGGCGCCGTACGCCTTGGTGAGCTGGACGGCGAAGGTGCCGACGCCGCCCGAGGCGCCGTTGACCAGCACGCTCTGGCCCTCCTGGACGCGGGCGACGTCCCGCAGCGCCATCAGCGCGGTGTTCCCCGCCAGCGGTACGGCCGCGGCCTGCTCGAAGGTGAGGCCGGCCGGTTTGGGGCCGATCTCGTCGGCGCGGGCGCACACGAACTCGGCGAAGGTGCCGTCGGCCTCGCCGTACACCTCGTCGCCGGGCTGGAGCCCCGTGACGCCGGTGCCGACCGTCTCCACCACGCCCGCGAGGTCCCGGCCCCGGATGCGGGTGCGTGGCCGGCGCCAGCCCATCATGCCGCGCCCGATCAGCGGGTCGCCGCGCATGAAGTGCCAGTCGAGGGCGTTGACGGACGCGGCCCGCACCCGCACCAGGACCTCGCCGGCGCCCGGCACCGGCCGGTCGACGTCCGTGAACTCCAGGGTGTCCGCCGAGCCGTACCGGTCCTGGACCACTGCCTTCATGGGATCCCCCTCCACTCACGCCGAGCGTAGGAAAGCGCGCGGGGCCCGGCCATCCGGGGCGCACCCTGATTTCTCCCCGGGGCCGGCGACGACCGGTGGCAGGGACATCGACCACACCGCTTGCCACCGGAAACCGATCGGTTTACTGTGAGGCAGGTGAAACCGATCGGTTTCCGTGCGGGTCGCCCCGACGCGCACCCCTTTCCGAGGAGAGACCCATGACCGCCATCGAAGGATCCGTCGCCCTGGTCACCGGAGGCAGCCGCGGCATCGGCCGCGCCGTGGTCGCCGCCCTGTACGAGCGCGGCGCCAAGAAGGTGTACGCCACCGCCCGCGATCCGCGCACCGTCACGCACCCGGACGCCGTGCCGCTGGCCCTGGAGGTGACCGACCCCGCGTCCGTCGCCGCCGCGGCCGAGCAGGCGCAGGACGTCACCCTGCTCATCAACAACGCGGGCGCCTCGGTCAACGCGAACTTCCTGGACACGCCCGTCGACGACGTCCGGCGCGAGTTCGAGACCAACTTCTACGGGCCGCTCCTGGTGACCCGCGCCTTCGTCCCCGTCATCGAGCGCAACGGCGGCGGCCACATCCTCAACGTGCACTCCGTGCTGTCGTGGCTCGGCATCGCCGGCTCCTACAGCGCCTCCAAGGCCGCCCTGTGGTCGATGACCAACTCGCTCCGGCTCGACGTGCGCGAGCGCGGCATCGAGGTCACCGGTCTGCACGTCGGCTACGTCGACACCGATCTGACCGCCCACATCGACGCGCCCAAGGTCACCGCCGACAGCGTCGCCGCACAGGCGCTCGACGGCATCGAGGCCGACGCCTACGAGGTGCTCGCCGACGACATCTCCCGGCAGGTCAAGGCCGGGCTGGCCGCCGACCCGGCCGTCCTCTACGGGCAGCTCGCCGCCTGATCACACCGGCAGCAGGCGCCCCACCAGGGCGCTGAGCTGCCGGGCGGTGCGGCACTCGTGCATCTCCACCAGTTCGGCGTAGGAGGGGGCGGCGGAGTCGCCGGTGCCCCAGCGGGACCGCTGCTCGGGGTTCAGCCAGTACACCCGGCGCGCCCGGCGGGCGATCCCGCGCAGGGCCGGCAGATTCGGGTCGCTCATGTTGGTGCGGGCGTCACCGAGGACGAACACCGTGGTCCGCGGTCCGACCGCGGCCTCGTACCGCTCGGCGAACTCGCCCAGCGCCATGCCGTAGTCGCTGCTGCCGTGGTAGCCGGTGACGCCGGCGTCGCTCTGGATGCGCGCGGCCAGCCCCTCCGGGTCGGCCGCCCCGCGCTCCAGAAGCCCGGTCACCTCGTCGACCCGGTTGACGAAGGCGAACACCCGCACCTTGGAGAACTGGTCGTGCAGCGCCTGCACGAGCAGCATCGTGAAGTCGGAGAAGCCCGACACCGAGCCCGACACATCGCACAGCAGCACCAGTTCGGGCCGGGCGGGCCGGCGCCGGCGCAGCACCGGCCGCATCGGCACCCCGCCCGTCGACAGCGAACCGCGCAGGGTCCGGCGCAGATCGATGCTGCCCCGGGAGGCCCGCCGGCGCCGGGCGGCCAGCCGGGTCGCGAGCTTGCGGGCGAGCGGCTGCACCGTCCGCCGCAGCTCCGCCAGCTGATCCCGGCCGGCGAAGAGGAAGTCGACCCGGTCGGCGGTCGGCCGTACCGCCCGGCGGGCGATCTCGTCCCGGCCGCGCCGCTCGGCCACCCGGCGCCGCGCCTCGGCGGCCACCATCGCCCGGAAGGCGTCGATCCGGCGCCGGATCTCGTCCTCCAGCAGCCGGTCGGTGAACCCGGACGTGCCGCCCCGCGCCCGTACGTCGTCGCGGACCCGCGCCATCAGCGTCTGCGGCCGCAGCCGCTCCAGCGTCTGGTACGACGACCAGCCGTCCGACTCCGGTGCCGAGCCGTAGCCGCCGAAGCCGTCGACCGCCTCGGCGGCGAGCCGCAGCATCAGTGCCCGGTCGTCGGCGGCGAGCGCCTCCGCCAGCCGCTCCCGCAGGTCCTCGCGCCCTGCCGCCGGCTGCTCCGGACCCCCGACGCCGCGCGGGAAGTACAGGTCGAAGACCGGGTCGAACACCTGCCGCTGCCCGGTGCCGTGCAGCAGCGTGGCGGCCAGACCTTCGCGCAGCAGCTCCCGGTCCGCGAGGCCGAGCGCCTCCACGGCCCGGGCCGCGTCCACGCTCTCGCCGGTGCCGATCCGCACACCGTGCGCCCGCAGCGCGCCCACGAGGGACGTCAGCCGCTCGGCCACCCCCGCGGGCGTGGTCACAGGGCGTCCAGGTCGAGCTTGGCGGTCGCCTTGAGCACGTCGTCCTGGTGCTTGAGCAGCACCCCGAGGGTGGCCTGGACGACCGTCTCGTCCAGCGTGCCCGCGCCGAGGGCCAGCAGGGTGCGCGCCCAGTCGATGGTCTCGGCGACCGACGGCACCTTGCGCAGGTCCATGGCCCGCAGCGCGCCCACCACCCGGACCACCGAGCGGGCCAGCGCCTCGTCGAGACCGGGCACCTTCAGCCGGACGATCCTGCGCTCCAGCTCCTCGTCCGGGAAGCCGATGTGCAGGAACAGACAGCGGCGGCGCAGCGCCTCGGACAGCTCCCGGCTGGCGTTGGACGTGAGGACCACGAAGGGCCGGCGGGTCGCGGCGATCGTGCCGAGCTCCGGGACCGTCACCTGGAAGTCGCTGAGCACCTCCAGGAGCAGGCCCTCCACCTCGACGTCGGCCTTGTCGGTCTCGTCGATCAGCAGCACCTTCGGGTCGTCGCCCCGGATGGCCGTCAGCAGCGGCCGGGTGAGCAGGAACTCCTCGCTGAAGATGTCCGTGCGGGTCTCGTCCCACGTCTCGTCGCGTCCCGCGCTGATGCGCAGCAGCTGCTTGGCGTGGTTCCACTCGTACAGCGCCCGGGACTCGTCGACCCCCTCGTAGCACTGGAGCCGTACCAGCCGGGCGCCCGCCACCTCGGCGACGGCCTTGGCGAGTTCGGTCTTGCCCACCCCCGCCGGGCCCTCCACCAGCAGCGGCTTGCCGAGCCGGTCGGCGAGGAAGACGGTCGTGGCGACGGCGGGCGAGGCGAGGTAGCCGGTCCCGGCCAGACGCGCGGAGACGTCGTCGACGGAAGTGAACAACGGGGCCTCCGAGGGGAGCTGTCCAAGCGCTTGTTCAGTGGATGATGCCACGACCGTTCCCGGCGCCGGAAGATGGTATACCGATCGGTTTCCTCGCGGTCGTCCGCGCGGTACCCTCGCGGGTATGGCCACATCAGACAAGGCGTCCACGCGGGACCGGCTCCTCGACGCGGCGGGCGAGCTCTTCTACCGCGACGGCGTCTCCATCGGCGTCGAGGCGCTGTGCCGCACCGCCGGGGTCTCGAAGCGGTCCATGTACCAGCTGTTCGCCTCCAAGGACGAGGTGCTGGCGGCCAGTCTGGAGCGCCGGCTCCCCGCGTACGAGGCCGACCTGATCCTTTCCGAGCACGAGTCCGGGACTCCGCGCGAGCGGATCCTGCACGTGTTCGAGCAGCTGGAGAAGAGCGCGGCCGAGCCCGCCTATCTGGGCTGCCCCTACCTCGCCGCGCTGGTCGAGCTGAAGGACCCCGACCATCCGGCGAGTGTGGTCGCCCGGGGCGCCAAGGACCGGATGAAGGCCTACCTCCGCACGGTGGCCGAACAGGGCGGCGCCCGCGACCCGGACCTGCTGTCCCGGCAGCTCATGCTGGTCTTCGACGGTGCCAACGCCCGGGTCGGAGCGGGCGTCGAGACGCTGGACGGGCTGGCCAGGGAGACGGTGACCCTGCTCCTGGACACCCACGGAGTGAACTGACGGACGGCGGTTCCGTCAGCCCAGCAGCACCACCTCCAGGGTGCGCGGACCGTGCACCCCCTCCACCCGGTCGAGCTCGATGTCGCTCGTCGCCGAGGGCCCGGAGATCCAGGTGAGCGGGCGGGCCGGGTCCAGGCGTTCGAGCGCCTGGGGGACGGACCCCACGACCTGCTCCGGGACCCGGACGACACAGATGTGGTGGTCGGGGACGAGCGTGATCCGGCGCCGGCCCTGGTCGGGGGAGCCGTCCAGCACGATCGTGCCGGTCTCGGCGATCGCCACGGCGCACCCCGTCACCACGCTCTCCACCTGGTCCAGCTCTCGCGCGGTGCTGACCTCGCGGTCGTGCACGCGCGTGGGATCAGCTGCCGACATCCACTCCGGTGGCAGCCCCGGCGGCACGAGCACGTACTGTGATCCGCGCTGGGCCAGCAACCGCATGATCAGGTACGGAAGTTCTTCCGAGTCCGTCCGGTGCACGATCGCCCGGTAGTCCGCCAGGTTCTCCGCCAGCAGATCCACCGTCTCCTCGACGGTCCGCTTCCCGTGCTCGCGCAGATAGTCCCGCTCGACCGGCGCGTCCTCACCCGGCGGCACATCCGCCAGCGCCCGCCGCACCCGGCCCAGAATCCGCTCCCTCGCGCTCACTTCGCCCCGTCCTTTCCGCCGTTCGTCCGCCGCCACCAGTCCCGGAACGGCTCCGCCGGCACCTGCGGCAGATCACGCGTCCCGCTCCACGCCCGGCCGGGTCCCGGCAGCGTCCGCGGATGCAGCCGCCGGGTGCGCGAGGCGAGCCGCTGGCCGGCGCGCAGAGCCGCCGGACGGCTGAACGCCCAGCGCGCCGCCCGCATCGCCGCGCGCTCGGCCGCATGCCCCTTCGCCGGCTTGAGGACCACCTTGTCGCCCCGCGAGGTCACCTGGCCGCCCTCGACGACCCGCTCCCGCAGATGCACCAGCACCTCGGGGATGTCGATGGCGACCGGGCACACCTCGTAGCAGGCACCGCACAGCGACGAGGCGTACGGCAGCGACGCGTCGATCTCGCTCCCCGTGCCCCGCAGTTGGGGGCTGAGGATGGCGCCGATCGGGCCCGGGTAGACCGAGCCGTAGGCGTGCCCGCCGGCCCGCTCGTACACCGGGCACACATTGAGGCAGGCCGAGCAGCGGATGCAGCGCAGCGCCTGCCGGCCCACCTCGTCGGCGAGGGTGTCGGTCCGCCCGTTGTCGAGCAGCACCAGATGGAAGGCGCGCGGCCCGTCCCCGTCGGTGGTGCCGGTCCACATCGACGTGTACGGGTTCATCCGCTCGGCGGTGGAGGAGCGGGGGAGCGTCTGCAGGAACACCTCCAGGTCCCGCCAGGTGGGCACGATCTTCTCGATGCCGACCACCGAGATCAGCGTCTCGGGCAGCGTCAGGCACATCCGCCCGTTGCCCTCGGACTCCACGACGACCAGGGTGCCGGTCTCGGCCACCATGAAGTTGGCGCCGGAGATCCCCACCTTCGCGCGCAGGAACTTCTCCCGCAGATGCAGCCGGGCGGCCTCGGCCAGCTCGGCGGGCGTGTCCGTCAGCCCGTCCGGGGCGGGCCGGCCCCACGCGCCCATCTCGCGGCGGAAGATGTCCCGGATCTCCCCGCGGTTGCGATGGATGGCCGGGACCAGGATGTGCGAGGGCCGGTCCCTGCCCAACTGCACGATCAGCTCGGCGAGGTCGGTCTCGTAGGCGCGGATGCCCTCCGCCTCCAGCGCCTCGTTCAGCCCGATCTCCTGGGTGGCCATCGACTTGACCTTGACGACCTCCGACTCGCCGGTCGCCTTCACCAGATCGGCCACGATCCGGTTGGCCTCGTCGGCGTCGGCGGCCCAGTGCACGGTGCCGCCGGCCGCCGTGACCGACGCCTCCAACTGCTCCAGATACCGGTCGAGATGGCGCAGCGTACGGTCCTTGATCCGCTTGCCCGCCTCCCGCAGCGCCGCCCAGTCCGACACCTCGGCGACCGCCTTGGCGCGCTTGGCGCGGATGGTGTGCGTGGCGTGCCGCAGATTGCCCCGCAGCGTCGTGTCGTGCACCGCCTCCCGGGCGGCCTCGGGGAACGCCGGCATCCCGACGAACGTGCCACTCATACGGCCGGGTCCTCCTTCGTGCTCGCCAGGATCTCCGCGATGTGCACCGGCCGCATCCCCGTCCGCAGCCGGGCCATGGTGCCGCCGATGTGCATCAGACAGGAGTTGTCGGCCGCGCACAGCACCTCGGCGCCCGTCGACGCGGCGTTGCGCACCTTGTCCGCGCCCATCGCCGCCGAGACGTCCGGGTTCTTCAGCGCGAACGTGCCGCCGAAGCCGCAGCACTCCTCCGCGCCCGGCAGCTCGGCCAGCTCCAGCCCCTCGACGGCCCGCAGCAGCCGCAGCGGCCGCTCGCCGAGCCCCAGCGACCGCAGCCCGTGACAGGTCGGGTGGTACGTCACCCGGTGCGGGTAGTAGGCCCCGACGTCCGTCACCTCCAGCACGTCGACCAGGAACTCCGTCAGCTCGTACGTCCGGGGCACCACCGGGGCCAGCGTGGCCGCGAGCGAGTCGCCGCGCCCCTCGGCCCGGGCCCGCTCGCCCATCCGCGGATACAGCTCCCGCACCATCGCCCCGCACGAGCCCGACGGGGTGACGATCGCGTCGTACTCCCCGAAGACATCGGAGAAATGCCGTGCCAACGGCTCGGCCTCATGCCGGTAGCCGGTGTTGTAGTGGGCCTGTCCGCAACAGGTCTGCGCCATCGGGAAGTCCACGTCGACGCCCAGTCTGGTCAGCAGTTTCACCAGGGCACGGCCGGTGTCCGGATAGAGCGTGTCGTTGACACAGGTCAGGAACAGGGCGACACGCATCGCGGCTCCTTCGGGGTCGGTCATCGGACGAGTGCAGGGTAGTGCGGCGGACCGCTCACGGGGAGACCCGCTCACGACCGGGCGAGCCGGGCCTCCGCCGCCGCCCAGCGCGCCGGGTCCCCGCCCGGCTCGTACCGGGCGAGCGGCTGCGTACGGCGCAACAGCCGCCGCCCGCCGTCCAGATCACCGGCGAGCCCGTGGGCCCGCGCCTGGACGAGGACGTTGCCCAGGGCGGCGGCCTCGGCCGGGCCGGCGACCACCGGGAGTCCGCACGCGTCGGCCGTCAGCCGGCACAGCAGGGCGTTGCGCGCCCCGCCCCCGACCACGTGCACGACGTCGACCGGGTGGCCGGCGAGGCGCTGCGCGTCCAGGACGGCCCGCCGGTGCGCCAGCGCGAGCGAGTCGAGGATGCAGCGGGTGATCTCGGCGGGCGTCTCGGGCACCGGCTGCCCCGACGTCCGGCATGCCCCGGCGATCCGCTCCGGCATCCGGCCCGGCGCCAGGAACGCGGCGTCGCCCGCGTCCACGACCGACCGCAGCGCGGGCACCCGGGCCGCCTCCCGCAGCAGCTCGTCCAACTCGGGGTCGCCCCACGCCCGCAGGCACTCCTGGAGCAGCCAGAGCCCCATGATGTTCCGCAGATAGCGGACCGTGCCGTCCAGGCCCAGCTCGTTGGTGAAGTTGGCGGCCCGGCTCTCCTCCGTCAGGACCGGCGCCCGCAGTTCCAGCCCGGCCAGCGACCAGGTGCCCGTGCAGATGTAGGCGAACCGCTCGCCCTCGGCCGGTACGGCGGCCACCGCGGAGGCGGTGTCGTGCGAGCCGACCGCGGTCACCGGCACCGGCCCGGTCAGCCCGGTCTCCTCCAGCACCTCGGCGCGCAGCAGCCCCGCCGGGTCGCCGGGACTCCGCAGCGGCGCGAACAGGCTCAGGTCCACGCCCAGCCGGTCGGCGACGCCGTACGCCCAGTCCCGGGTGCGCGGGTCGATCAGCTGGGTGGTGGAGGCGTTGGTCAGCTCGGTGCCCTGCTCGCCGGTCAGCCAGTAGGACATCAGGTCGGGGATGAGCAACAGCCGTTCCGCCTGCGCCAGTTGGGCGGAGTTCCGGGCGGCCGCCAGCTGGTACAGCGTGTTGAACGGCGCGTACTGCAGCCCTGTGGCCGCGTACAGCTCGTCCGTCGGCACGGTCTTCCACACCGTCCGGGCGACCCCGTCCGTCCGGGCGTCCCGGTAGTGCACGGGGTTGCCCAGCAGCGCCCCGTCCGCGTCCAGCAGCCCGTAGTCCACGGCCCAGCTGTCGATGCCGACGGAGTCGACCGGCCCTGCCGCCCGCAGCCCGTCCAGCACCCCCGCGTACAGGCCCAGGACGTCCCAGCGCAGGCCCTCGGGCACCCGCACCGGCCGGTTCGGGAAGCGGTGCGCCTCCGTCAGCTCCAGGCTCCCGGGGCCGACACGGCCGACCATGATCCGCCCGCTGGAGGCGCCGAGGTCGACCGCCGCGTACGCCCGCACGTCCGCGCTCATCGCAGGAAGGCGGCCGCGACACCGGCGTCGACCGGGATATGCAGGCCGGTGGTGTGGGTCAGCTCGCCGCCGGTGAGCGCGAAGACGGCGTTGGCGACGTGCTCGGGCAGCACCTCCCGCTTGAGCAGGGTCCGCTGCGCGTAGAACTCGCCGAGCTTCGCCTCCTCCACGCCGTACACCGCGGCCCGCTGGGCGCCCCAGCCGCCCGCGAAGATGCCCGAACCGCGCACCACGCCGTCCGGGTTGACGCCGTTGACGCGGATGCCGTGCTCACCGAGCTCGGCGGCCAGCAGCCGCACCTGATGGGCCTGGTCGGCCTTGGTGGCGCCGTACGCGATGTTGTTCGGGCCGGCGAACACGCCGTTCTTGGAGGCGATGTAGACGACGTCACCGCCGAGTCCCTGCGCGGTCATCACCCGGGCCGCCTCCCGGGACACGAGGAAGGAGCCGCGCGCCATGATGGCGTGCTGCAGGTCCCAGTCCCGCGCCGAGGTCTCGAGCAGCGGCTTGGAGATGGAGATGCCCGCGTTGTTGACGACCAGGTCGACCCCGCCGAACGCGAGGACGGCAGCCCGGAAAGCGGCGGCGATCTGCTCCTCCTCGGTGACGTCCACCGTCACGGCGACGGCCCGGTCGGGGCCGCCCAGCTCCTCGGCGACGGCGGCGGCATTCTCGCCGTCCAGGTCCGCGACGACCACACACGCGCCCTCGGCGGCCAGCCGGTGCGCGATGGCCTTCCCGATGCCGCTGCCGGCGCCGGTCACCAGCGCGATCCGGGTCGCCAGCGCCTTGGGCGGCGGCATCCGCCGGAGCTTGGCCTCCTCCAGCGCCCAGTACTCGATACGGAACTTCTCCGCCTCCTCGATCGGCGCGTACCGGGAGACGGCCTCCGCGCCGCGCATCACGTCGATGGCGTTCAGGTAGAACTCGCCCGCCACCCGTGCGGTCTGCTTGTCCTTGCCGAAGCTGAACATGCCGACCCCGGGGACCAGCACGATCGCCGGGTCCGCCCCGCGCATCGCGGGGGAGTCCGGCCGGGCGTGCCGCCGGTAGTAGGCGGCGTACTCCTCGCGGTACGCGCCGTGCAGCTCCGACAGGCGGGCCAGGGCCTCTTCCAGCGGCGCGGTGGGCGGCAGGTCCAGGACGAGCGGCCGCACCTTGGTGCGCAGGAAGTGGTCGGGGCAGGAGGTGCCCAGCGCGGCGAGCCGCGGATGCTCGGCGCGGGCCAGGAAGTCCAGCACGGCCGGCGAGTCGTCGAAGTGCCCGACCTGCGGCCGGTCCTGGGAGGCGACGGCCCGCACATACGGCGCCAGCGCCGCCGCCCGCTCCCGCCGCTCGGCCTCCGGCAATGCCTCGTACCCCTCCAGGACGGGCCCGAAGGGCTCGGCCCTGCCCCGCTCGGCGAGAAAGGCCTCAGCGGTGCGGATGATGTGCAGGGAGTTGCGCTCGCACTCCTCGGAGGTGTCGCCCCACGCGGTGATGCCGTGCCCGCCGAGCACACAGCCGATCGCGTGCGGGTGGGCCTCCTTCACGGCGGCGATGTCCAGGCCGAGCTGGAACCCGGGCCGCCGCCACGGCACCCACACCACGGTGTCCCCGAAGCACTCGGCGGTCAGCTTCTCCCCGTCGGCCGCGCAGGCCAGCGCGATCCCGGAGTCCGGGTGCAGATGGTCCACGTGCGCGGCGTCGACCAGCCCGTGCATGGCGGTGTCGATGGATGGCGCGGCGCCCCCCTTGCCGTGCAGGCAGTAGTCGAACGCGGCGACCATCTCGTCCTCGCGCTCCACACCGGGGTAGACGTCCTTCAGTGCCCGCAGCCGGTCCAGGCGCAGCACGGCGAGCCCGTCCTCGGTCAGTGTCCCGAGGTCGCCCCCGGACCCCTTGACCCACATCAGCTCCACGTCACCGCCGGTGACGGGATCGACCTCCCGCCCCTTGGCGGAGGCGTTCCCCCCGGCGTAGTTGGTGTTCCGGGGATCGGCCCCCAGCCGACGGGACCGAGCGAGCAGAGCAGCGACTTCACGGTGAACCATGACAACCAGTCCTTGAAGAAGAGGGTGAGCGGAACGCGCCTCCAGGGGCGCGGGGAACAGAAACCCGGCAGACGCCTACGCCCCCCAGCCGGCCTGCTCGCCCCCCACCCGCTCGGCCACGATCTTCTCGGCCCACCCCGAACGGGCGTACGCGGCGAGGGGATCGGGGTCCAGCCCCATCTCCTCGCGCACCTCGCGCAGCAGCGGCCGTACATCGGTGTTGTACGCGTCCATCAGCACGGCGTTCGCCCCGAGGACGTCACCGGCGGCCTGTGCGTCGGCCAGGGCGGCGCGGTCCACGAGCAGCGCCTTCGCGGTGGCCTCCTGGACGTTCATCACCGACCGGATGATCGCCGGGATCTTGGCCTCGATGTTGTGGCACTGGTCGAGCATGAAGGCGACGCCCGAGCCGAACCCGTCCCCGCGCACCACCTCGTGCAGGATGCGGAACAGCTGGAAGGGGTCGGCGGCGCCCACCATCAGGTCGTCGTCGGCGTAGAACCGCGAGTTGAAGTCGAACCCGCCGAGCCGGCCTTCGCGCAGCAGTGTCGCGACGATGAACTCGATGTTGGTGCCCGGGGCGTGATGCCCGGTGTCCACGACGACCTGGGCCTTCGGGCCGAGCTTCAGGCAGTGCGCGTACGCCGTCCCCCAGTCCGGGACGTCGGTCGTGTAGAAGGCGGGCTCGAAGAGCTTGTACTCCAGCAGCATCCGCTGCTCCTCGCCGAGCCGCCCGTACACCTCTGCCAGTGCCTCCGCCAGCCGGTCCTGACGGGCGCGGATGTCGTCCTGGCCGGGGTAGTTGGTGCCGTCGGCGAACCACAGCTTCAGATCCCGGGACCCGGTGGCGTCCATGATGTCGACGCACTCCAGCAGATGGTCCACGGCCTTGCGGCGCACCGCCGCGTCGGGGTGGCAGACGCTGCCCAGCCGGTAGGCGTCGTCCTGGAAGGTGTTGGAGTTGATCGTGCCGAGCCGCAGTCCGCGGTCCTCGGCGTGCCGGGCCAGCGCGGCGTAGTCGTCGACCCGGTCCCACGGGATGTGCAGGGCGACGGTGGGCGCCACCCCGGTGAACGCGTGCACCTGGGCGGCGTCGTCCAGCTTCTCCCACGGCGAGCGCGGCACGCCCTGCTGGGCGAAGACCTTGAAGCGCGTCCCCGAGTTCCCGTACGCCCACGACGGCGTCTCGACGGCCTGGGACTTGAGTGCGGCCTTCACCGCGGCGAGCTCGGTCACTGAGGGCTCCTGTGACGTCGGGACCTGGATCGATGGGGGGAGCGGCGGACCGTTTCACCGTGGCTGCGCTGTGAAACGATTCAGAACGGGAACGTATGAGCCTGCCGCAGGGGTGTCAACCCCCCGGCCGCCGCGGCTTCCCTGCGACGTGGTCGCGATCAACCCGCCCCGCAATATTTCGCCCCGCACCCATTGACGTGACATGGGGTCCGTGCCTAACGTCCCGGCAACCGAGTTGAAACCTTTCACGACCCGGGCGGCCCGTTCCGCCGGTGTCGTCGAGGAGCCCCCAATGACCCACCCGTCCACCACGGGTCCGGCCCCGGTTCTGGCGCTCAGGGACGTCTCCAAGTCCTTCGGCGCGGTCCGCGCCCTGCGGGACGTCTCCCTGGAGCTGTTCCCCGGGGAGGTGCACGCCCTCGCAGGCGAGAACGGCGCCGGCAAGTCCACCCTGATCAAGACGCTCGCCGGGGTGCACCGGCCCGACAGCGGCCAGGTGCTGCTCGACGGCACGCCCGTCGTCTTCCACGGACCCGGCGACGCCCGCGACGCCGGCATCGCCGTGATCTACCAGGAGCCGACCCTCTTCCCGGACCTGTCGATCGCCGAGAACATCTTCATGGGCCGCCAGCCGCGGCGCACCCTCGGCCGCATCGACCACCGGGCCACCCGCGAGGCGACGGCGGCCCTGATGGCCCGGCTCGGCGTCGCGCTCGACCCCGACCGGCCCGCGCGCGGCCTGTCCATCGCCGACCAGCAGATCGTCGAGATCGCCAAGGCCCTCTCCTTCGACGCCCGTGTGCTGATCATGGACGAGCCGACCGCCGCCCTCACCGGCAGCGAGGTCGCCCGGCTCTTCGGTGTGGTCCGCGCCCTGCGCGACCAGGGCGCCGCCGTCCTGTTCATCTCCCACCGGCTGGAGGAGATCTTCGAGATCTGCCGGCGGGTCACGACCCTGCGCGACGGAGCCTTCGTCGCCAGCGAGCCCGTCGACGGCATGACCGAGGACGACCTGGTACGCCGGATGGTCGGCCGCGACCTCGACGAGCTCTACCCCAAGCAGGACGTCACCCCGGGCGAAGTCGCCCTCAGCGTGCGCAGGCTGACCCGCGAGGGCGTCTTCACCGACGTCTCCTTCGACGTACGGCGCGGCGAGATCGTCGGCCTCGCCGGGCTCGTCGGCGCCGGACGCACCGAGGTCGCCCGGGCCGTCTTCGGCGTCGACCGCTGGGACGCCGGCGAGGTCCACGTCGGCGGCAGGCCCCTGACCAGCGGCGCCCCCTCCACCGCCATGGCCAACGGGCTCGCCCTCGTCCCCGAGGACCGGCGCGCCCAGGGCCTGGTGATGGACCTGTCCATCGAGCGCAACATCGGCCTCACGGGCCTTCGTTCGACCGTCCGGGCCGGTCTGATGGACCGCGGCGCCGAACGCAGCCGCTCCCTCGACTGGGCCGTCAAGCTCCAGGTCAAGTACGCCCGGATCGCCGACAGCGTCGCCACCCTGTCCGGCGGCAACCAGCAGAAGGTCGTCCTCGCCAAGTGGCTCGCCACCGGCCCCAAGGTGCTGATCGTCGACGAACCCACCCGGGGCATCGACGTCGGCACCAAGGCCGAGGTGCACCGGCTGCTCGGCGAACTCGCCGCCGACGGCGTCGCCGTCCTGATGATCTCCTCCGACCTGCCGGAGATCCTCGGCATGGCCGACCGCGTGCTCGTGATGCACGAGGGACGCCTCACCGCCGAACTCCCGCGCTCCGAAGCCACCGAGGAGACCGTGATGGCCGCAGCCACCGGGAGGGCCGCCGCATGACGGTGACCACCCCCGACAAGGCCCCCGTGACCGACGTCCCCACCTCCAGCGGCACCCGCCTGGTCGACCGCGTGTTCAAGATGCGCGAGTTCGCCATCCTGGCCGTCTTCCTGGTGATGATCGCCGTCACCCAGCTCGGCAACAGCGAGTTCCTCACCGAGCAGGGCATCAAGGACCTGCTGCTGAACGCCACCATCCTCGTCCTGGTCGCCACCGGCCAGTCCCTGGTGGTGATCACCCGCAACGTCGACCTGTCCGTCGGCTCCACCCTCGGCATCAGCGCCTTCGCCGCCGGCCTCTACCTCCAGGACGGCGGGAATGCGGTCGTCGCCGTGCTGCTCGCGGTCCTCATGGGCGTCGGCCTGGGCCTGCTGAACGGCCTGCTCGTCAGCCTCGGCCAGGTCCCCGCCCTCGTCGTCACGCTCGGCACCCTCTACATCATCCGCGGCGTCGACTCCATCTGGGTCGGCTCCCGCCAGATCGTCGCCTCCGCCCTCCCCGACGGCTTCGTCGACTTCGGTTCCGGCGGGGTGTCGGCCGTGCCCTGGCTGGCCCTGATCGCCCTCGCCGTCCTCGTCGCCACCGCGTACTACCTCAAGCACTTCCGCGGCGGGCGCGAGCTGTACGCCCTCGGCTCCAACCCGGAGGCCGCCCGCCTCGCCGGCATCCCGGTGCGCCGCCGGATCCTCGCCGCCTACACCGTCTGCGGCGCGCTCGCCGGACTCGCCGGCGCCCTCTACCTGGCCCGGTTCGGCAACGTCGACTCCGGCACCGGAAGCGGCTACGAACTCACCGTCGTCAGCGCGGTCGTGGTCGGCGGCGTCGTCTTCACCGGCGGCTCCGGCAGTGTGTACGGCGCCGCACTCGGGGCGCTGCTGCTCACCTCGATCAACAGCGTGCTGCCCGCCCTCGGCGTCAGCTCCGTCTGGGTGCTCGCCATCAACGGCATCCTGCTCATCCTCGCCATCGCGGTCGACCGGATCGTCGCGCTGC
Source organism: Streptomyces sp. RK62 (assembly GCF_018070255.1). Taxonomy (NCBI): domain Bacteria; kingdom Bacillati; phylum Actinomycetota; class Actinomycetes; order Kitasatosporales; family Streptomycetaceae; genus Streptomyces; species Streptomyces sp. RK62. The sequence continues at coordinate 683,933 of NZ_JAGPYD010000001.1, forward strand.
GGGTGGCCACCGCCCTGAAGAAGAGGAACGCCCGCCATGGCTGACTTCCCCCTCGCGCGCGCCGTCCGCTGGGACACGGTGGTCGGAGCCCTCCTCGTCGTGGTGCTCCTGCTGTCCTTCGGCACCGTCGACGGCTTCGGCAACGCGCTCAACCTGTCGTTCCTGATCGGCAACACGCTCCCCATCGCCCTCATCGCGCTGCCGATGACCCTGCTGGTCGTCTCCGGGGAGATCGACCTCTCGGTCGCCTCGACCGCCGGCCTGTCCGGGGCCGTCATGGGCGCCCTGTGGAACCAGGGCATGGCCATCGAGACGATCATCCCTGTCTGTCTGCTGCTCGGGGTGGTCTGCGGCCTGGTCAACGGCCTGCTCGTGACCCGGCTGGGCCTGCCCTCCCTCGCCGTCACCATCGGCACCCTCGCCGCCTACCGGGGCATCGCGCAGATCGTGCTCGGCTCGGACGCGGTGACCGACTTCCCCACCCAGTACCTGGACTTCGCGGCCGGCCGGATCGGCGACACGTTCGTCCCGTACGCCTTCCTGCCCTTCCTCGTACTGCTCGCGATCGCCGTCGTCGCGCTGCACGCCACGCCGTTCGGACGGTCGCTGTTCGCGATCGGCGCGAACGAGGAGGCGGCGCGGTTCGCCGGTATCCGGGTCAAGCGGCACAAGCTGATCCTGTTCACGGTGACGGGCCTGATGGCCTCGCTCACCGGGATCTTCTGGGCGCTGCACTACGCGTCCGCCCGGTACGACAACGCGACCGGGCTCGAACTGTCCGTCGTCGCCGCCGTATTGCTCGGCGGGATCGACTTCGACGGCGGCAAGGGGACGCTCGGCGGCGCGATCGCCGGGGTGTTCCTGCTCGGCGCGCTGCAGAACGTCATGAGCCTGAAGGACGTCTCCGCCCAGTCGCAGATCGTCGTCACCGGCGTTCTGCTCGTGCTGTCCGTGCTCGGCCCCCGGGTCGCGCGCCAGATCTCCGTGGCGAGGGCGGGCCGTAGAGCCGCCTCGACTCCGACCTCGTAACGTCCAGCCTCTTCCCGCAAAGGACCCACCGCCATGCGCAAGTCGTCCCTGAGCCGCACCTGCGCGGCCCTCGCCGCCGTCACCTCGCTCGCCCTGGCCGCCACCGCCTGCGGCGGCACCACCAAGGAGGACGTCAAGAACGAGGGAGGCTCCAACGCCTCCGCCGGCAAGGCCGATCCGAACGCCGAGCTGAAGAAGGGCCTGACCGTCGGCTTCCTGCCCAAGCAGGTCAACAACCCGTACTTCACGTCCGCCGACAAGGGCGGCGAGGCGGCCCTGAAGGAACTGGGCTCCAGCTACAAGGAGGTCGGCCCGTCCAGCGCCACCGACACCGCCGGGCAGGTGAGTTACGTCAACACCCTCACCCAGCAGCAGGTCGACGCGATGGCCGTCTCCGCGCAGGACCCGGGCGCCCTGTGCACCGCGCTCAAGCAGGCCATGAAGAACGGCATCGAGGTCGTCACCTACGACTCCGACACCAAGCCCGACTGCCGCAACGCCTTCGTCTCCCAGGCGTCCGCCGAGGACCTGGGCCGCACCGAGGTGCAGCTGCTCGCCGAACAGATCGGCTACAAGGGCGAGATCGCGATCCTGTCCGCCGCGCAGACCGCGACGAACCAGAACGTCTGGATCGACTTCATGAAGGAGGAGCTGAAGGACCCCAAGTACAAGGACGTCAAGCTGGTCAAGGTCGCCTACGGCGACGACGACGCGCAGAAGTCCTTCCAGCAGACCCAGGGCCTGCTCCAGGAGTACCCGAACCTCAAGGGGATCATCTCCCCGACCACCGTCGGCATCAAGGCCGCCGCCCAGTACCTGTCGGGCTCCAAGTACAAGGGCAAGGTCAAGCTGACCGGCCTCGGCACCCCCAACGACATGCGCAAGTACGTCAAGAACGGCACCGTCGACGCGTTCGAGCTCTGGGACCCGGCGAAGCTCGGCGAACTGGCCGCGCGCACCGCCGTCGCCCTGGCCTCCGGGCAGATCACCGGCAAGGAGGACGAGACCTTCACCGCCGGCGGCATGGGCGAGTACACGATCGGCAAGGACGGCGTGATCAGCCTCGGCAAGCCGACCGTGTTCGACGCCGAGAACATCGACCAGTACGACTTCTGAGACCGGGGGCGTCGATGCAGCGCGTGTGTTTCCTGCTCAAGGTCCGGGCGGACCGTCTCGACGAGTACCGCGAGCGGCACGCCTCGGTGTGGCCGGAGATGCGCGCCGCCCTCTCGGCCACCGGCTGGCGCAACTACTCGCTCTTCCTGCGGGACGACGGCCTGCTCGTCGGCTATCTGGAGACCGAGGACTTCGCGGCGGCCGTGGCCGGAATGGAGGCCACCGACGTCAACGCCCGCTGGCAGGCGGAGATGGCGCCGTTCTTCGAGTCGCTGGACGGCGCCCGGCCCGACGAGGCCATGAGACCGCTCACCGAGGTCTTCCATCTGGCCTGAGCCTGACCGGTTTCCGGCCGCCCGCGCGACCACCGTCGCCGTGGGCGGCATGACGGTAATGTGAGGACCCTTCCCGCCGCCCCTGTCGTGTCCCGTCTCCCTGGAGGTCCCTGCCCGATGGCCCAGTCGGTGGGTATCAAGGACGTCGCCCGCGCCGCCGGAGTGTCCGTCGGCACGGTCTCCAACGTGATCAACCGCCCGGAGTCGGTCGCGACCGAGACCCGGGCGCGGGTGCAGTCCGCGATAGACCGCCTCGGCTACGTCCGCAGCGAGTCCGCCCGCCAGCTCCGCGCGGGCCGCAGCCGGATCATGGGCCTGCTCGTCCTCGACATGGGCAACCCCTTCTTCGTCGACGTGGCGCGCGGCGCCGAGCGGACGGCACGCGACGCCGGGCTCGGCGTGATGGTCTGCAACAGCGCGCAGAGCGCCAGCGAGGAGGCCGACTACCTGTCCCTCTTCGCCGAGCAGCGGGTGCGGGGCGTGCTGCTCACCCCGGCCGACGCCACCGGCCGCAACATCGAGGCGTTCCGGCGGCACAACATCCCGTTCGTCCTCGTCGACCGGGTCGCCGAGGGCACCACCGAGTGCTCGGTCTCCGTGGACGACGTCGCCGGCGGCGCGCTCGCCGTCCGCCATCTCGTGGACGCCGGGCACCGCTCCATCGCCTACGTCAGCGGTCCGCCCGGCCTCACCCAGGTCCGCGACCGCCGCACCGGCGCCCTGAACGCACTGGAGGAGGCCGGCCTCGGCCCCGAGCACCTGCGCGAGCTGCCCACCGAACGGCTCGACGTCGCGGCCGGCCGGGACGCGGGAGCCCGTCTGCTCGGCCTCGCCGAACGGCCCACCGCCGTGTTCTGCGCCAACGACCTGCTCGCCCTCGGCGTGCTCCAGGCGATGTACGCGGCGGGCGTCGGCGTCCCCGACGACCTCGCGATCGTCGGCTACGACGACATCGAGTTCGCCGCCGCCGCGGCCGTCCCGCTGACCTCCGTACGGCAGCCCGCGGTCACCATGGGCACGCTGGCGGCGGAGATGCTGCTGGAGGAGACCGAGGCACAGACCGGCGCCCGGACGCACGAGCACCGCCGGGTCGTCCTCCAGCCGGAACTCGTCGTCCGCCGGTCCTCGCTCGCCGCCCGCTGATCCGTCGTTCAGTACGATTTCATGATCCCAGGGCTCGGTCGCCGGACGAACATGTGCTGAACTGGGACGCGGCCCGAAAAAACCTCCGTACCGGGAGCACCGTTGTCCGTCAGCTACCGCCAGCCCGGCGTCGTCCTCACCGACCGACGCTTCACCGTGCCGCTCGACCACGCGCACCCCACGGGGGAGACGATCGAGCTCTTCGCCCGGGAGGTCGTCGCCGGAGACAAGGCGCACCAGGACCTTCCCTGGCTGGTCTACCTCCAGGGCGGCCCCGGCTTCGGCGCGAACCGTTTCGTCGGCAAGAGCGCCTGGCTCGGCCGCGCGCTCAAGGAGTTCCGGGTCCTGCTGCTGGACCAGCGCGGCACCGGGCACTCCACGCCCGCCAACCGCCAGACGCTCCCGCTGCGTGGCGGCCCCGCCGAACAGGCCGACTACCTCACGCACTTCCGCTCCGACGCGATCGTCCGCGACTGCGAGCTGATCCGCCGGGAGGTCACCGGCGGCGCCCCCTGGACCGTCCTCGGCCAGAGCTTCGGCGGCTTCTGCACGGTCAACTATCTGTCCACCGCCCCCGAGGGGCTGACCGCCGCCGTCATCACCGGCGGGCTGCCGTCCCTCGACGCGCACGCCGACGACGTCTACCGGGCCGCCTACCCGCGCATCGAGCGCAAGGTCGCCGCGCACTACGCCCGCTACCCGCAGGACGTCGAGCGCGCCCGCCGCATCGCCGACCACCTCCTCGCCCACGACGTCGTCCTGCCCAACGGCTACCGGCTGACCGCCGAGGCCTTCCAGTCGCTCGGCATCCTCCTCGGCGGCAGCGAGGGCAGCCACCGGCTGCACTACCTCCTGGAGGACGCCTTCGTCCGCACCCCCGGCGGGACGGCCCTCTCCGACGCGTTCCAGGAGGAGGTCCAGGGCCTGCTGTCGTACGCCGGGCATCCGCTGTACGCGCTGGTCCACGAGGCGATCTACGGCCAGGACACCCGGCCCACCGCCTGGGCCGCCGAGCGGGTGCGCGCCGAGTTCCCGCAGTTCGACGCGGCGAAGACGCTTGCCGGTGACGGGCCGCTGCTCTTCACCGGCGAAACGATCCACCCCTGGATGTTCGACTGCGACCCCGCGCTGCGCCCGCTGCGCGAGACCGCCGAGATCCTCGCCGCCCGCACCGACTGGACACCCCTGTACGACCCGGCGCGCCTCGCCGCCAACGAGGTCCCGGTCGCGGCCGCCGTCTACCACGACGACATGTACGTCGACACCGCGCACTCCCTGGCCACCGCCCGCGCCGTCCGCGGACTGCGCACCTGGGTCACCGACGAGTTCGAGCACGACGGCGTCCGGGCCGGCGGCCCCCGGGTCCTGGACCGGCTGCTCGCCCTCACCCGTGACGAGGCGTGACGCGCCGACCACGCGTTAGGGTGCGGGCATGACCGAGCCGACGCCCCCTCAGCTGGAGCCGATGCCGGAGGACTGGCAGCGGGCCCTCGCCGTCGTCGCCCACCCCGACGACCTGGAGTACGGCTGCTCCGCGGCCGTCGCCGCCTGGACCGACGCGGGCCGCGAGGTCGCCTACGTCCTCGCGACCCGCGGCGAGGCCGGCATCGACACCCTGGAGCCGGAGAAGTGCGGCCCGCTGCGCGAGCGCGAGCAGCGGGCGAGCGCGGCGGTCGTCGGCGTCCCGTCGGTCGAGTTCCTGGACCACAAGGACGGCGTGATCGAGTACGGGACCGCGCTGCGCCGCGACATCGCCGCCGCGATCCGCCGCCACCGGCCCGAGCTGGTCATCACCCTCAACCACCGGGACACCTGGGGCGGCGTCGCCTGGAACACCCCGGACCATGTGGCGGTCGGCCGGGCCACCCTGGACGCGGCGGGCGACGCGGGCAACCGCTGGATCTTCCCCGAGCTCACCGCGCAGGGCCTCGACCCCTGGGACGGCGTCCGCTGGGTCGCCGTCGCGGGCTCCAGCTCCCCGACGCACGCGGTGGACGCCTCCGCCGGGCTCGACCGCGCGGTGCGCTCCCTGCTCGAGCACCGCGCCTATATCGAGGCGCTGACGGACGAGGACCCGGAGACCTACGCCCGCCGCTTCCTCACCGGGAACGCCACCGCGACGGGGGAGCGCTTCGGCGGCCGCCCGGCGGTGGCGTTCGAACTCTTCCCCCGCGGCTGACACCGTCCCAGGGCAGGGACCGCGCGCACCACACCAGTTGACGCGCTGGGCGGCGATGCCGGGCCCGGTCCACGGGGGCAACGTCAGCCGGGCGGTGCCGAGTTGGAGGGGCATCGGTGAGTACGACCCAGCGACGCACCGGCCGTTTCGGCGCGGCGATTAGGCTGGGCGGCATGCAAGAACCCTCCGGTGCCCTCGCCGACCTGCGCGGCGACTGCGCCAACTGCTTCGGGCTGTGCTGTGTCGCGCTGCCCTTCTCCGCCTCCGCGGACTTCGCCGTGGACAAGGCCGCCGGGACGCCCTGCCGCAACCTCCGCGACGACCACCGCTGCGGCATCCACGCCCGGCTGCGGGACACGGGCTTCACCGGGTGCACGGTCTACGACTGCTTCGGCGCCGGACAGAAGGTCTCCCAGGTCACCTTCGGCGGGGAGGACTGGCGCACGGGCCGGGCCGGCCGCGTCCGGCGGATGTCCGAGGTGTTCCCCGTCGTCCGCCAACTGCACGAACTGCTCTGGTACCTCACCGAGGCGCTGTCCCTGCCCGCCGCCCGCCCGCTGCGCACCGACCTGCGGGCGCTCCTGGAGACGACCGAGACGCTCACCCGCGGCACCCCGGACGAGCTGGCCGCGCTCGATGTCGCGGCCCACCGGCAGCAGGTCAACGTCCTGCTGCTGCGCACCAGCGAGCTGGCCCGCGCGGGCGTGCGCGGACGCGGGAGGAACCGCCGGGGCGCCGACCTGATGGGCGCCCGCCTCAGGGGCGCCGATCTGCGCGGTGCCGATCTGCGCGGCGCCTACCTCATCGCGGCCGACCTGACCGGCGCCGATCTGCGGGGCGCGGACCTCATCGGCGCCGACCTGCGCGACACCGACCTCACCGACGCCGATCTGACGGACGCCTTCTTCCTGACCCAGCCGCAGGTGAACGCGGCCCGGGGGAGTGCCGGGACCCGGCTGCCCGGCTCAGTCACCCGCCCCGCGCACTGGACAGCGCAGGGCTGACCCCGGCTCCTCGACGGCCCCCGCGTCGGCGGGTGAGGGAGTCGGTGCGGCCGTCCGCCGTTCCAGGCGCAGCCGCAGCCCCTCCGGCATCAGCGTCAGCCGCTCCGTGACCCGCAGCCGGTACCCGGGCTCGCCGTGGAAGTCGTACCGGCGCAGCAGCAGACCCAGCACCAGCGTCGCCTCGTGCAGCGCGAACTGCCGTCCGATGCACGCCCGCGCGCCCGTCCCGAACGGCTTGAAGGTGTGCGGCGCCCGCGACCGCACCGCCTGCGGGGCGAACCGGTCCGGGTCGAACCGCTCCGCGTCCACGCCCCACACCTCGGGGTCGCGGTGCACCATCGGTGTCAGCACCAGCGCCCAGGCCCCCCGCCGCATCGGATGCGTCCCGCCGAGCACGGTGTCCTCGCGGGCCTCCCGGGCGAACGCGGGCGCCGTCGGCCACAGCCGCAGCGCCTCGTCCAGCACCCGGCGCACCAGACGCAGCCGGGCCACCTGGTCGTACCCGGGCGCCTCCTCGCCGCCCCAGACGCGGTCCACCTCGGCGCGGGCGCGCGCGGCGATCTCCGGGTGCTGGGCCAGATAGTGCAGGGCGAAGGAGAGCGCGCCCGAGGTGGTCTCGTGACCGGCCACGAGGAAGGTGATCACCTGGCGGCGGACGTTGAGCGCGGAGAGCCGCTCGCCGGTCTCGGGATGGGCGGTCGCGAGCATCCGGTCCAGCAGGTCCCCGTCGCCCGGCCCGCTCTCGCGGCGCGCGCGGATCAGATCGTCGACCGTGCGGTTCAGATACGCGATGTCGGCGTCGTTGCGCCGCGCGGCCCGCCGCATGAGGAACGGCACCGGTACGGCGTTCAGACGCTGGGCGTGGGTGAGGGTGCCGACCATCGCGGTCACGAAGGGGTGCGGCCGGGTCCGCTCGAAGGAGCCGAAGTCATGGCCGAACCCGGTGCGGGCGATCGTCTCCAGGGTCAGCTTGGTCATGTCGCCGGGCACGTCCACGGGCCGTCCGGCCTCCCGCGCCCGGTCCCAGTGCTCCATGAGCCGGGCGGCCACGTCGAGCATCATCGGGTGGTAGCCCGCCATGGCCTCCCGGCTGAACCCCGGTGCCAGGACGTCGTGCGCCAACTGCCAGTTCGACTCGTGGTTGTACGCCGTGAACAGCCCGTCCCCGGCGACCGGCCGCAGATTGGCGATGCCCAGGCCGACGTGCTTGGCGAATCGGGACTCGTCCGCGAGGTCGGCGGCGAGCGCCGCGCCCGCGACGAACACGAACTCCTTGCCCAGCGCCCGGCGCCGGAAGATCGGCCCGAGCCGGTGGGCGAGGCGCAGCGAGTCCTGCAGCGGGGTGTGCCGGCTCGCGCCCACCACGTCGCCGAGCAGCGGGACCCGGTACGGCGGGTGGGGTATGCGCTCCAGCTCCGGCCAGCCCTGCTCGGCGCTGCGGAACCCCTTCGGCAGACCGGTGCCGGTCGTCGTGTCCGCCATGACGCGATCTCCCTCGGTGGGGCGGCAGTTGGGCTCGTTGTACGTGAGTTCAATAGCGCGCCTCAGTCTGGGTCCGCCGCGGAAGGCCCGTCAAGTAAGGTGCGCGCATGGCCGGGAACCAGGGGGAGCGCGCACGCCGCCGGCTCGGCACCGAGGAGCGGCGGGCCCAGCTCCTCGCGGTCGGCGCCCGGCTGTTCTCGGAGCACCCGTACGACGAGGTGTGGATCGAGCAGGTCGCCGAGATCGCCGGTGTCTCGCGCGGGCTGCTCTACCACTACTTCCCGACGAAGCGTGACTTCTTCGCGGCCGTCGTCGAGCGGGAGAGCGAGCGCATGCTGCGGATGACGGCGGCCGAGCCCGGTGTCCCGGTGCGTGAGCAACTGGCGGCCAGCCTCGACACGTTCCTCGGCTATGTCGAGGCCCACGCCCACGGCTACCGCGCCTTCCACCGCGCCGACGCGGCCGGCGACCAGGCCGTGCGCACCGTCTACCGGCGGGCGCTGGCCGCGCAGGAGAGGCAGATCCTTCAGGCGCTGGCGGCCGACCCCGAGTTCGGCCCCGCAGGGGAACGCCCGGAGGTCCGCCTCGCCGTGCGCGGCTGGCTGGCGTTCACCACGGCCGTCTGCCTGGAGTGGCTCCGGCGCGACGATCTGACCCGGGAGCAGGTGCGGGACCTGTGCGTCCGCGCCCTGCTGGGGGTTCTCACCTCCTGACCTCGCCGGAAACCGGACACCTGGCCGGGCGGGGCCGGTTGGCGTGCGGCCCGATCTCCGCTAGGTTAGGCAAGGCTTACCTAAGAGGAGGTTGGGGATGGGTGACAGCCAGACCTGGACGGCCGCACCGTCCGCGGCGCGACAGGCCCGCTCGGTGCTCGCCGCCGCGTGGTCCTGCGCGGTGACCGCGGAGGCCTGCCGGGAGGAGTTCGTCGGCGCGCACCGGGTGACCGACGACGGCCGGCTGCTGCTGGCCGTGCCGGAGGACAGTTCCCTGCGCACGGCCGCGCTCTGCGCGCCGCGCGGAGAGCCCTCCGCCGTCCTGGAGTTCGCCGACGTCGCCCCCGTGCCCGTACGCGGCCGGATCCGCGCCCGGCTCTGGCTGTCCGGCTGGTTCACGCCCGAGGGGGACGAACTCGCCTTCCGGCCCGCCCGGGTGGTGCTGCGCCGGCCCTCCGGACCCGTGGTCGTCGACCTCGCCGAGTTCGCCGAGGCCCGGCCCGACCCGCTGGCCGAGGCGGAGGCCCGGCTGCTCACCCATCTCGCCGACTGCCACCCGGACGCCGTCGAGCGCCTCACCCGGCTCGTCGACCCCGGCAGCCTGCACGGCGCCGTCCGGGTGCAGCCCCTGGCCGTCGACCGGCACGGCCTCACCCTGCGGATCGAACGCGCCCGTACCCACGGCGACGTACGGCTGACCTTCCACCGGCCCGCCGACGACCTCGCCCAGCTCACCGAACGGGTCCACGCCCTGCTCGCCCAGGCCGCCGGCGGCTGCCCGCGGACGCTACAGCGGCAGCGCGCACACGGCGACGGGTGACGCGAACGGCTCACCCGCGAGCCGCAGACCGCCGTCCGCCGCGTCGACATGGAAGACGGCGACGGCACCCGACTTCTGGTTCGCCGCGAACAGCAGGTCGCCGTCCGGGGACAGCGCGATCTGCCGCGGGAAGTCCCCGGCGACCGGCACCGTGCCGAGCAGACGCAGCCGGGCGCCGTCCTCCTCCACCGCGTAGCGCGCGAGGCTGTCGTGCCCCCGGTTGGCCAGCCACGCGTGCCGTCCGTCCGGCGCGACGGCGAGCTGCGCCGGGTAGTTGGTGCCCGACCCCGAGCCCGTGTCCTGTCCCGGGCCGATCGTCAGGCGCCCCGTCTCCGGGTCGTACGCACACACAGCCACCGTGTTGTCGATCTCGTTCGCCAGATAGGCGTACCGCCCGTCCGGGTGGAACGTCAGATGGCGCGGCCCCGCACCGGACGCGGCCCGCGCCCGGGAGACCTCGGTGAGCTTCCCGGCCTTCGTGTCGAGGCGATACGTGTACACCGTGTCCGTGCCCAGGTCGACGGCGAGCACATGGCGGCCGTCGGGGCTGGTGACGATCTGGTGGGCGTGCGGGCCGTCCTGGTCCGGGCCGGGCGGCGGAGCGGAGTGCGTCACGAGATCGCTGCGCTCCCCGAGCGCGCCGGACGCCTCGATCGGGTGCACGGCCACGCTGCCCGTGCCGTAGTTGGCGCTGAGCAGCCAGCGCCCGCTCGGGTGCACCGACAGATGACACGGCGCCGAACCGCCGGTGCTCCTGCTCCCCAGCACCTTCCGGTCGGCCGGCCGGACGGCGGTCACGGCACCGTCGTCGCGCTCGTTCACCGCGTACAGCGTCCGCCCGTCCGGATGGACGGCCAGATACGACGGATCGGGGACACCCGTGATCGTCCCGTCGCCCGTCACCCGGCCCGAGACCGGGTCGTAGGTGGCGACGCCGATGCCCTGCCCGCCGCCGTCGGCCGAGGTGTAGGTGCCGAGGTACAGGGGGCGCGGCCCGGAGGGCGCCCGGCTCTCGCCCTGGGCACTGGGGCGCGCCCCGGGCGTGGACGCCCGCCCGGCCGGAGTGTCCGCGGGAGCGGGCGTACCGTCGCAGCCCGTCATCGCCGGAAGGGCCGCGCCGGCGGCCGTCCCCGCGAGCACCCCCACGAACCCGCGCCTGCTCAGCCCACCCGTGCCCATGTCCACCTCAGGTCCGTCGGTCGTCGTGGTCCAGACCACCTTGGCGGTCGGTACCCGCCCGGCGCAAGGACGGTACCGGCCGTCGCGCGCGTCACGGAAACCCCACGGCTAACGCGAGCGCCCGCTGACCCCGGTACGGCTCCACAGCTTCTCCTGGATGCCCATGCGTTCACGGATCCGGGTCAGCCGCGGCATCCTGGCGCGCTGCTCCTGCGACACCCGGTCCAGCTCCTCCAGCAGGCGGCGCGAGCGGTGCTCGGTGTTCATCTCGTCGATGATCCGGTTCACCTCGGTCAGGACGGCGCCGTACAGCTGCCAGTGCTCCGGGCGGCGCTGCGCCTCCTCGTGCAGCAGCGGGGCGAGCCGGTCGCGGGTGCCGGCCGCCGTGCGCAGCTCCGTCGACAGCCGGGACTCGGCCGCGTCGGCGTTGCTGCTCACATGGGTGGTGACCAGGACCGAGAAGCTGACCACCGCGTCGGCGATCTCGGAGAGCAACTGGTCGAGGACGGCGCCCGTCTCCTTGTCGAACAGCGAGTCGGGCTCACGGTCCTTGGCGAGGTCGGTCAGGCTGCGCGCGAGCACCCGCAGCACCACCGTGCAGATCTCCAGGGTGTCGAGACCCGTGCGCAGCACCACCCGGTGCAGCAGTCCCTCGCGGACCCGCGGGTTCAGGCGCAGACTGTCCTCGGCCTGCCGGAGCGCCGCGTCCACCTCGATGATGTCGTGGTCGAGCCGGCGCGCCTCGTGCAGCCGGGCCGCCGCCTGCTCGTACGGCTGCCGCCCGGCCGCCTCCTCGCCGATGCGCAGCATCAACTGCCGCAGCCGCCGGGCCAGATCCCCCAGCGACTCGCCGGCCTCGTCCACCCAGACGGGCGGCGCGAGCAGCAGATTGAAGCCGAGGCCGACTACGGCGCCGATCAGGGTCTCCAGGACCCGGGCCCAGGCCACGTCGCCGACGGAGGTGACGCCGAGGACCAGCATCGCGCTGATCGCCACCTCGGGGACGTACTCGTGGACCCGCACCAGATGCCCGACGCCCAGCGCCGCCACGATCAGCAGGCCCAGGCTCCACCAGGTCAGACCGACCAGAAGACTGAACGCGATGGCCACCAGCACGCCGGCCACGACGGAGTTCACCCGCCGGATGCCGTTGGTGAGCGTGGCGTAGAAGGTGACCTGCACGACCAGCAGCGCCGTCAGCGGGGCGGTCAGCGGCGCCACCTCGGGGCTCAGGCGCAGCGCGATGACGTACGCGATCGTCGCCGCGGCCGCCGACCGCAGCGTCTGCACCACCACCGGGTCCCGGAGCACCTTGGCCAGTCGCTCGCGGGACCACCGCCCCTCACGTGCCTCACGCATCCTTGGGCTGTTCCCCTTCCACCGTCCCCGCACACCGCTTGCGGAACATGATGATCCGCAAGAAACCCCAGGGTGGTCACAGCCGCCGCGCCACAGCAAGAGGCGGGGCCGGTGATCGCCGACACCCGCCCCGGCGGTCGGCCGAACGGGTTCACGGCGGGTTCACGGTGGGGGACGGGCGGGGCCTCAGGCGCCCAGCTTGTCGAGGAAGGCGTGCAGATTCCCGGTGGTGCGGGCGATCTGCTCCTCCAGGGTCAGGCTCTCCTCGAACCGCCCGCCCGACGCGGGCACCTTCTTGCCCCGCAGATAGAGCGAACAGGCCAGATCGGTGCACATGTACAGACCGACCGAGTTGCCCTCGCGCCCGGCGGGACCGGCCTTGCGGGCCGTCATCAGCGACACGCCGCCGCCCGGGTGCGTCGTCAGGCACAGCGAGCACAGACTGCGGTGCGTGAAGCCGCGCTGCTGCGACGGAAAGCGCAGCGAGATGCCCACCGGCCGGCCGCCGCGCTCGGCCACCAGATAGCTGCGGTCGGGCGCGCCCGGCTCGCGCCAGCCGAGGAAGTCGAGGTCGTCCCAGGGACGTTCGTCCAGGTCGCGCGGCACGGACAGACGCTTCGCCTCGCCTTTGGAGCAGTTGACGAAGGAGTCGCGGATGTCCTGCTCGGTGAGTGACCTCATGGGAGCCTCCAGGGGTGCTCGGAACGAAAAACCTAGTGGCTCTAGGTTCAGGCCTAGGCTAGGCAGGGCCGCGGACCGGGGCCAGCGAATTTCCCGCAGCCGGGCCGAGGACCGGGGCCGGGCCGAGCAGCTGACGTCGTGGTTCACAATGGAGGCGGATCCATCGGGGCGGGGCACGGCAGGTCGGAAGGGAGCCGCATGGCGGGGCGGAACGGGCGCACGGTACGGGACCTCAGACGCGGCAACCGTACGGCCGTACTGCAGCGCCTCTACTTCGACGGCCCCCTCAGCCGGTTCGAGCTCGGCCCGGCGACCGGACTCAGCTCCGGCTCCGTGAGCAACGTCGTCGCCGAGCTGATCGGGGACGGCCTGGTCGAGGAGGCCGGCAGCGTCGACTCCGACGGCGGCCGGCCCCGCATCCTGCTGCGGGTCGCCCCCGGCAGCGGCCACATGATCGGCGTCGACGTCGGCGAGACCCGGGTGCGGATCGGCCTGTTCGACCTCACCCTCACCGAACTCGCCCGCGCCGAACGCCCGCTGGAGCAGCAGCGCTACGAGGTCGACGGCATCGTCCGCCATGTGCGCGACGGCATCGCCGAGGTCCTCGCGGACGCCGCCATCGCACCCGAGCGGCTCCTCGGCGTCGGCATAGGGGTCCCCGGCATCGTCGAGCGCACCCCAGCCCTCGGCGCCGTGGTGCACGGCCAGACCATCGGCTGGGACGCCGTCCCGCTGGAGCGACTGCTCCGCGACGGCTCGGAACTGCCCGACAGCGTCCCCTACTTCATCGACAACGGCGCCCGGACCCTCGGCCAGGCCGAGATGTGGTTCGGCGCCGGGCGCGGCGCCGGAAACGCGCTCGTCGTCCTCTTCGGCTCCGGCGTCGGCGCCTGCCTGGTCACCCCCGAGGTGGAGCACGGCCGGGCCGTCGAATGGGGCCATCTGACGGTACGGGTCCGGGGCCGCCGCTGCCGCTGCGGCGCCCTGGGCTGCCTGGAGGCGTACGCGGGCGCCGAGTCGCTGCTCGCCCGCTGGTTCGAGGCGGGCGGTACGGCCCCGGAGGGCGCCGACGAGGAGACCGCGCTGTCCGTGATGCTCTCCGGCGCCTACCCGGCCGACGGCAGCACCGCCGACCCCGTGGCGCTCGCCCTGCTGGAGGAGACCGCCGAGTACGTGGGCGCGGGCCTGTCCGACCTGATCAACCTCTTCCAGCCGGAGCGCATCCTGATCGGCGGCTGGGCCGGCCTCCAGCTCGGCACCCGCTTCCTGCCCGCCGTCCGCCGGCACGCCGCCTCCTACTCGCTGCGGCACCCGGCCGAGAAGGTCGGCATCGAGCTGGGCCGACTCGGCCCGGACGCGGTGACCGTGGGCGCCGCGATCCTGCCGCTCGCCGACTTCTTCGCGCACGGCGGCCGCCGCCCCGGCCCCGCACCGGAGCCCGGCGCCCGGGCGCAGTCCGTGCCGCGCTGACGTTTGCCCCGGCCGGGGGACGGTACTCGCAGCGTTCGACACGCGGGAGGCGCACCATGGACGACCACCGCCGAGAGGCACCCGGCGAGAGCCCGGACCCGATCCCCCGGGACCTGCCGGACCAGCAGGCGCGCGACGGGGAGGACCCGTGGGAGGTGCCCGTCGGGCCCACCCGCGACGCCTCCGAGTCCGAGTCGGACGATGTCCCCGAGACGGACGAGGCCGGCACCGGCCGGCAGGGCGAGACCCAGACGGGCGCGGTGCACCCCGAGCATCCGGCTCCGGAGGAGTCGGCGGGCTAGAGATCGAGGCCAATGGCGCCAGGGCCCCGGTCGGCTTCGACCGGGGCCCTGGCGCCGTCATGCTCAGCCGACCTTCCGGCCCCGCAGATTGGCCGTGTCCGCGCCCGCGCCCTCGCGCAGGCCCCGCAGGAACTCCTCCAGCACCTCCGGCGCCGTACGGGTCGGCTCCCAGCCCAGTTCCGAACGGGCCCGGGAGCAGTCCATCAGCGGCACCCGGAGGACCGCGTCGAACAGGTGCGGGGACGCCGGGAGCAGCCGTAGCCCCCAGGCGGCGGCGATCGCCGAGCGGGCCGCCGTCCGGGGGAGGCGGACCGGGCGGGCGCCGAGCATCTCGCCGAGCAGTTCCGCGTCGACCGGCGGGTCGGCCGCCAGATTGAAGGCGCCGCGCACGTCCGACAGCGCGGCGAGCCGGTAGGCGTGGGCCGCGTCGTCGGTGTGCAGGGCCTGGACGCGCAGCCCCGGCACATCGGGCAGGAACGGCAGCAGATCGGGACGGAGCAGTGGCCCCGGCAGGAAGCGGCCGCCGAAGATACGGCGCTGCTCGCTCGCGGAGGCCCGCTTGAAAAGGAACGCAGGGCGCATCCGGACGACCCGGACCTCGGGATGCTCCCGCTCGAACGTGTCCAGCGTCCGCTCCAGATACGCCTTCTCACGGCAGTACGCGGCGTCCGGCCAGCCGTGCGTCGGCCACGACTCGTCGACGGGGTGGTCCTTGGGCCCCGGCGAGTACGCGCCGACGGACGAGGCGTGGATCAGCGCGGGCACCTTCGCCTCGGCCACGGCCTCGTACACGCGCAGACTGCCCAGGACGTTGGTGCGCCAGGTCGTCGCCGGGTCGTGCGTCGGCTGGAAGGCCCAGGCCAGATGGACGACGGCGTCGGCACCGGCGAAGACGCCCGCGAGATCCGTGTGCCGTGACGCCAGGTCGGCCGCCGCCCACTCGGTCTTCGCCGGTCCGACGTCGGGTTTGCGGCGGGCCAGCCCCACGACGGACCCGACCTCCGGGTCCTCCGAGAGGAGCCGCACCACGCTGGTGCCGACATTGCCGGTGGCTCCGGTGACGACGATCCTGCGTTCCGGTCCGCTGCTCACCTGCGACTCCTCCCGGAGGGTGGGGACGGGGGCGCCCGAGTACCCCGTGCGCCCGCGCGCACGCCGTCACCCGGCTCCCCCGGCTCACCCGGCGAAGGCGTCCACCCCGGTCAGCTCCGCGGACAGGGCCCACAGCCGGGCCGCCTGCCCGGGGTCGGTCGCCCAGTCCTTCACGCCGACGCGCTCGCCGTCGGCCGGAGCGGGCTCGGCGATGTCGCAGTCCTCCAGGTACACGCCGCCCAGGCCCGCCAACTGGGGCGAGGTCGCGGCCCACACCTGGGTGGCGGCGCCCTGCTCGGGCGTCTTGAAGCCGGGCTGGGGGATTTCGTTGCCCTCCTCGTCGATCCAGCCGTTGGCGATCATCTCCTCGCGGGGGAGGTGCCGCTGGAGGGGCGTGAGGATGCCGCCGGGGTGCAGTGCGAAGGCCCGGACGCCGCGGTCCGCCGCGAGGCGGTCGAGCTGGACGGCGAACAGCACGTTCGCGGTCTTGGCCTGGCCGTAGGCCTGCCACTTGTCGTACCCCTCGCGCCAGTGGACGTCGTCCCAGCGGATCCCGGAGTAGTGGTGGGCGCGCGAGGACACCGACACCACCCGGGCGCCCCCCGGCTCGATCGCCGGCCACAGCCGGTTGACCAGCGCGAAGTGGCCGAGGTGGTTGGTGGCGAACTGCGCCTCCCAGCCCGGTCCGACCCGGGTCTCCGGGCAGGCCATGATCCCGGCGCTGTCGATCATGATGTCGATGGTCCGGCCGCCGGCCAGGAACCGCTCGGCGAAGCCGCGGACGCTGTCCAGGTCCGCCAGGTCGAGCTCGTCCACCTCCACGCCGGTGACCCCGGTCAGCGCCTCCTCGGCGGTGGACCGGCGGCGGGCGGGGACGACGACGTGGGCGCCCGCCCGGGTGAGGGCCCGGGTGGTCTCCAGGCCGATCCCGGAGTAGCCGCCCGTGACGAGCGCGAGCTTCCCGGTGAGGTCGATGCCCGCGAGCACCTCGTCGGCGGTGCTGGTCGCCCCGAAGCCGGAGCCGATCTTGTGCTGTGCAGTGCTCATATCCGGAACGCTACGAATTGGAGTGCTCTCGAAGTCAAGCGCTCGCCGTCACGGCGAGTCCGTGGCGCCCGGCGAGTCCGGGGCGGCGGTTCCGGGCAGGAAAAAGCCCCGGCCGGACGGGGGAATCCGGTCGGGGCGATCGAGGGTGGGTGCGCATGGCGGTCGCCTCTCGGCGAATGGCTCCACAGGGCTTCAGCCGAACGATCTTCCCTGTGGGCGAATGGTGAGGCCCGGGGACACTGTCCCATCCGCACCCACGGCCTGTTCAACGGTGAACCATGGGTGGATGTTCCTGGTCGTGCCGCCGGCGGCGGTGAGGTGCGTCACGCCCGGGAGCGCTCCTTGCCGTGCGTCCACGCCAGCAGCTCGTCGGCCGTCCAGGTGGTCACCACCCGCTCGGCGGGCACCCCGCACTCCTCGGCCCGCGCGCAGCCGTACCGCTGCCAGTCGAGCTGGCCCGGGGCGTGCGCGTCGGTGTCGATCGAGAACAGCGTGCCCGCGGCCACCGCCCGGCGCAGCAGCCGGCGGGGCGGGTCCAGCCGCTCGGGCCGGCTGTTGATCTCCACCGCCGTCCCGGACTCGGCACAGGCGGCGAACACCGCGTCCGCGTCGAACTCCGACTCCGGGCGGCCCCGCCCGGTGATCAGGCGGCCGGTGCAGTGCCCGAGGATGTCCGCGTGCGGATCGCGCACCGCCGTGATCATGCGGCGGGTCATCGAGCGGGCGTCCATGCGCAGCTTGGAGTGCACCGACACCACGACCACGTCGAGGCGCTCCAGGAGCTCCGGTTCCTGGTCCAGCGAGCCGTCGTCGAGGATGTCGCACTCGATGCCGGTGAGCAGCCGGAACGGCGCCCAGCGGGTGTTCAGCTCCGCCACCACGTCCAGCTGCTCGCGCAGCCGCCCGGCCGACAGCCCCCGGGCGACGGTCAGCCGGGGCGAGTGGTCGGTCAGCGCCGCCCACTCGTGCCCGAGCTCCGCCGCCGTGCGCCCCATCTCCTCGATGGGGCTGCCGCCGTCCGACCAGTCGGAGTGCAGATGGCAGTCGCCGCGCAGCGCCTCCCACAGCTCCCGGCCCCCCTCGGGCGGCCCCGCGGCGGGCCGGTTCTCCAGGTCGGTGAGATAGGCGGGCACCTGTCCTGCCAGGGCCTCGCGCACCACGCCGGCCGTCTTCGGGCCGACGCCCTTCAGGGACTCCAGCGTCCCGGCCTCCGCCCGCGCCCGGACCTCCTCCGGGGGCAGCTCACCCAGTACCCGGGCGGCCGTACGGAACGCCCGGACCCGGTACGTCGGCTCCAGGGACCGCTCCAGCAGGAAGGCGATCCGGTTCAGCGCCTCCACGGGATCCATCGGCACCTCCTCCTCCAGGGTTCCCCGGCACCGCCGTCGCCGCACGGCGACGACGGCGGAGGGAGGTACCAGGGACGCCCGGGTTCCGCCTCCCGGGCGTCCGGGGGATTCGCCGACGCGCCTCGCGTCCTACGCTCTATGCATGACCGAAAGCGCGAGCCCGCACATCGCACAGCCGCGGATCATGGTGCTCGGGGTTCAGCCGGGCAAGCCCCCGTTCCGCATCATGGAGATCGACGGTGAGATCGTCTGTGAGGCCAGGACCATCACCGACGTCCTCACCACCGCCGCCCTCTACGGCATCACGGTCCACGACCTCGACGACCCGGACGTGGTCCGCTGGGTGGGTGGCGACAAGTTCACCTGGCACCGCCGCTGAGGGTCCCGCTCGCGCTCAGCCGACCGTCCACTTCTGGTTGGCTCCGCCGGTGCAGGTCCACAGCTGCAGCCGTGTGCCGTTGGCCGAGCTGTTCCCGGTGGCGTCCACGCACTTGTCGGCCTGCGGATTGACGATGTCGCGCGCCGCGGAGACGGTCCACTTCTGGTTGGCGCCTCCCGTGCAGTCCCACAGTTGCAGCGGGGTGCCGTCCGCGGTGCCGTTGCCGGTGGCGTCCAGGCACTTGCCGAGCGCGCGCAGCGTGCCGTCCGAGCCGGACGTCCAGCGCTGGGCGGCGGTGCCGTTGCAGTCGTAGAGCTGGACCGGGGTGCCGTTGGCGGTGTTCGCGCCCGCCACGTCCATGCACTTGCCGGCGAGCCCGCGCACGGTGTTGCCGCCGGTCGGGGTGTCGCCCGTGGTCACCGAGACATGGTCCACGACCAGCTGCTGCGGGAAGACGGTGGAGCCGTCCGGGTCGCCGGGCCAGTAGCCGCCGACCGCGAGGTTGAGGATCAGGAAGTACGGCCGGTTGAACACCCACTGCTTGCCGTTGAGGTCGGCCGGGGTGCGCCGCTGGTAGACGTTGCCGTCCACCGACCAGGTGATGGAGTCCGGCGCCCAGTCGACGGCGAAGGTGTGGAAGGCGTCCGCGAAGGCCTGCCCGTTCGGCAGGGTGTAGCCGGCGCCGATGCCGCCCGACCCGAAGTAGCCGGGCCCGTGGATCGTGCCGTGCACGGTGGACGGCTCGAAACCGACGTTCTCCATGATGTCGATCTCACCCGAGTCCGGCCAGTTGACCGGGGTGCCGAGCATCCAGAACGCGGGCCACATGCCCTGCCCCCGCGGCACCTTCATCCGGGCCTCGACGTGCCCGTACTGCGCGGTGAACTTGCCGGAGGTGTTCAGCCGGGCCGAGGTGTACTGACAGGTGCCGTACCAGCACTGGTAGTTGGCGGGGTTCTCGCGCCGGGCCGTGATCACGAGATGGCCCTGTCCGTCCAGCGCCGCGTTCTTGTTGCCGGAGGTGTAGTACTGCCGTTCGTGGTTGTTGACGTTGTCGCCGGTCTCGATCTGCCACTTCGACCCGTCGACGGCGGCGCCCGCGGGACCGTCGAAGGTGTCGGAGAAGACGACCGCGGCGGCCGCGGCACGGGGTGGTTCCGCCTGGGCGGGCGCGATCGCGGCGGCCGCGACCAGGACCGCCGAGAGGGCGGCGAGCAGGGCAGAGCGGATCAGCCGTGGGGAGGCCATCGTGCTCCCTTCCGTGCGACGCCCCGCTGGACGGGTGCGTCGACCGTGGTGGGGGGTGAAGGTGTCGCCACTTGATTTAAGAAGTGAGTTAAGGGGGCGTCAATACTTTGGTACGGACCAGTGGACAGGAGTGCGCCCCGCGCCCGGCGGGACCGGGGGCGGGGCGGTGGGGGGCGGCTCAGGCGCGGGCCCGCCGCGCGTGCACGGCGCGGCTCATGCGCCGGCCCAGCAGCAGGTAACCGATCAGCGCGCCCGAGGTGTTGAGGATGACGTCGTCCACGTCGAAGGCGCGGCCCGTCACCAGGGCGCCCTGGGCGAACTCCACCAGCAGCATGACCGTCGCCGTCAGCAGCAGCACCCGCAGCACGCCCCGGGTGCGCGGGGCGACGATGGGCACCAGTACGCCGAACGGCACGCCCAGCAGCAGATTGCCGCCGATCTGCCGTACGGCGTCGCGGAGTTCGGGCTGGTCGAGATAGGCGCGCAGCGACCGGCCGGGGTGCAGATTGGTGTGCGTCAGGCTCTCCGACGCGGGGGAGGGCTGCAGGGTGAGCTTCGCCAGCACCACGGCGAACGCCACCATGAACGCGAAGGCGAGCACCATCGCCAGGCAGCGGGCGAGCAGCCGCAGCGGACCGCGCCCGGCATCGCTCCGCTCCTCGCCGGAGGACTCGCGTCCCGGGCCGGCGGCGCCCGGCGTCCTGGGGGTGCCGATGCGCGACGCGACACGCGAACGCAGGGTCCCACCGGCCATCATGTCCTCCACTCGTCAAGGTCCGTATGTGGTCCCCCGCTTACCCCCGGACCGCCCCGGGATGCGGTCGCTTTCGGCCGCCGCTGCCGGGTGCCCGGGTCCGTCCCTCATCGCCCGTACGTCACCTTCACCTCCTCGAAGCCCAGGGAGCGCAGCAGCCCCCGCAGCATGTCGGTGGTGTTCTTCTCGGCCCGCGCGGTCAGTCCGCTCTTCTTCGCGGCGTCCCCGATGTGCCGCACCGCCAGCTTCTGCACGGCCTGTTCACCGTTCGGGTTGTCCGAGAACAGGTCGCCGAGGCGGTCGAGCAGGCCCCGCTGCTTGGAGACGGCGTAGGAGCGGTCGGGGTCGAGGGCCGGCCTGCCGAGCACGGCGTGCGGCAGACGTAGTGTGGCGGTCGTACGGTCCTCGTCGACCGTGACGTCGTCCTCGCCGACCTTGCCGAGGTCGACATAGGCGTCCACGGTGCCCGCGCCGACGTACAGGGTGCGGGTGCCGCGCACGGCGTCGGGCAGGAACTTGGCGTCCTTCTCCAGGTCCACGACGATCTGGAAGTTGCCGGAGGCGGCGTCGTAGCGGCTCATGTCCTGGATGGACTGGAGCAGCGCGGGACCGGACCGGTCCCGGGTCTCGGTGCCGAACAGGTCCTTCAGCCCCGGGAGCACGCTCAGCCGGATCCCGGCGAAGAACACGGCCAGCACCAGGACCACGGCACCGGTCGCCTTGGCCCAGCCAGGGGTGCGCCGGTTGATGCGCTTGATGGGAGTCGTCATGTCGACGTCCCTCCTTCCTGCACAGCGGATACCCCCGATTCCGTTGCTGGACCGGCCTGTTGGGCGCGGACCGGGGCACGCCGGGGCACGGCCGGCGCCCGGACACCGAATCAACGTTTCTGCAATCTCAGTAGCATGTGGCCCGCCACCCGTAATGATCATGCGAGGAGCAGATCGTGCGAGAGATCGCCGTGTTCAGCGGCAGTGCCCATCCCGAACTGGCGGCGGAGGTCTGCGCCCAGCTGGGGGTGCCCCTCAGCCCCACCCGGGTCAGCCGGTTCGCCAACGACTGCCTGGAGGTGCAGCTCCAGGCCAACTGCCGGGAACGGGACGTCTTCCTGATCCAGCCCCTGGTGCGGCCCGTCCAGGAGAACCTGGTCGAGCTGCTGCTCATGTGCGACGCGGCGCGCGGCGCGTCCGCGGGCCGGATCACCGTCGTCATGCCGCACTACTCCTACGCGCGCTCCGACAAGAAGGACGCGCCCCGCATCTCTCTCGGCGGGCGGCTCGTCGCCGATCTGATGGTGGCGGCCGGCGCGAGCCGTGTCCTCGCCATGACCCTGCACGCGCCCCAGGTGCACGGCTTCTTCTCGGTGCCCGTCGACCATCTGCACGCGCTGCGGGAACTCGCCGCGCACTTCCGGCAGTACGACCTGAGCCGGACCACCGTCGTCTCGCCGGACCTCGGCAACGCCAAGGAGGCCGCCGCGTTCGCCCGGATGATCGGTGCCGGGGTGGCCGCCGGCGCCAAGCAGCGGTTCGCGGACGACCGGGTCAGCATCTCCTCGGTGATCGGCGAGGTGAGCGGGCGGGACGTCATCGTCCTGGACGACGAGATCGCCAAGGGCAGCACGGTCCTCGAACTGCTCGACCGGCTGCGGGAAATGAACCCGCGCTCGATCCGGGTGGCGTGTACGCACGGGCTGTTCGCGGCCGGCGCGCTCAAGCGCATCGGCGAGCAGCCGGACGTCCTGGAGATCGTCTGCACCAACACCGTGCCGGTCCCCGAGGAGGAGCGCACGGACAAGCTGCGCATCCTCTCGATCGCCCCCGCGCTCGCGGAGGCCGTACGCCGGATCCACAACGGCGAGTCCGTCAGCGCCCTGTTCGACGCGCCGGAGGACTGACGGAGCCGGTCAGCCGGTGCCGGACGTGGTCCCCGCGGTGTCGAGGGCGGCGTCCGGTGTCGGATGCGGAGGCAGCAGCTTGGACAGGCCGGTGATCCGCAGGACACGCAGGATCAGCGGCTGGGTGCACACCAGGTGCAGCCGGCCGCCGTGGTCGAGCACCCGGCTGCGGGCCCGGTAGAGCAGGCGCAGCCCGGAGCAGTCGAAGAAGTCCACGCTCCGCAGGTCGATCACGAGGCGCATGTCCGGGTCCGACGTCACCCGGTCCAGGTAGGGGCCGATCTCCTCGGCCGCGGCGATGTCGATCTCGCCGAGCAGCTCCAGGACCAGATGGTCCCGGTGGCGGTGGGCGCGCAGATACCGGCTGAACGGCGCAGGTTCCTGCCGCACGACCACATCGCCTCCAACCCGATCCCCTGCCGCGGGTGCCCAAGTCCGGCCTCCGCACTGCAAGTTACCCTCGATCGAGCGAATCTGAGCATGTTCGATTGACATATGTCTTTGATTTGCGACACAAGTTGCGCCGGATGACCGACCCGGCACGGGGCCCGTGCACAGCGCACCGCCCGTCCGGCACCCGTCGGTTCACGGGCGCCGGTCGGGCGGTCGGTGCTGGGGCCGGGCGGGTCAGTCGACGGTCAGGACCAGCTTGCCCGTCGTGCGGCCCTTCTCTCCGAGCGCGTGCGCCTCGGCGGCGGCGGAGAGCGGGAACGTCCGCTCGATCGTGGCCCGCAGCCGGCCCTGCTCGATCAGTTCCACGAGGGAGCGCAGGTCGGCGCGGTCCGCGTCGACGAGCATCCGGACGGCCCGCACCCCGAGTCGCTCGGCCTCCTGGGGGAACTCGTCCGACCCGACCGGGATGATCGAGACGACGACGCCGCCCGGCCGCAGCACGCGCAGCGAGCGCACGGCGGTCTCGCCGCCGAGGGTGTCCAGGACGACGTCGACGTCCTTCACGGCCTCGGCGAAGTCGGTCTCCCGGTAGTCGATCACCTCGTCGGCGCCGATCTCCCGCAGAAAGCCGTGCTTGCCGGCGCTCGCCGTGCCGATCACGTACGCGCCGCGGGCCTTGGCGATCTGCACGGCCGCATGGCCGACCCCGCCGGCCGCCGCGTGGATCAGCACACGCTGACCGGGGCGCAGCTCCGCGTGCTCGACCAGCGCCTGCCAGGCGGTGAGGGAGACCAGCGGCAGCGCGCCCGCCTGCGTGTGGTCGATCACGGACGGCTTGTGCGTCAGCGCCCGGACCGGCGCGATCACATACTCGGCGTGCGAGCCGTGCCCGTACGGATACGGCAGCATCCCGAAGACCTCGTCGCCCGGCCGGAACGCGGCGACGCCGATCCCGGTCGCCTCCACCACGCCGGAGACGTCCCAGCCCAGGACGAAGGGCGGGTCGCCGAGGAAGCCCCCGGTCGCCCGGTGCTTCCAGTCGGTCGGGTTGACGCCGGCGGCGCGCACCCGGACCAGGACCTGGTTGGGACCCGGCGCCGGCCGCTCAAGGCGTACCTCCTCAAGGGCCTCGGGGCCGCCGAGGACGTTCTGGCTGATGGCTCGCATCGTGTGCTCTGTGCTCATGGTCCCTCAGCCTGCCCGGACCGGGCGCTCCGGAAAATGGCACGATTGCCAACCTTCGATATGATCGTGCCATGACTGTGCGACGGGCCCCTTCCGGGGTCGAGCGGGTGGTGGTCCTGGCGCTGGACGGCGTCTACCCCTTCGAGCTGGGCATCCCCAGCCGGATCTTCGGCGCCGCCGACGGCCGCTACGAGGTGCTGACCTGCAGCGTCGACGGCCGCCCTGTGCGCAGCAACGCCGACTTCACCATCGGGGTGGAGCACGGCCCGGAGATCCTCGCCACGGCCGACACCGTGGTCGTCGCCTCCATGGCCACGCAGTACATCCCCACCGAACTGTCCGCCGAGCTCGCCGGCGCGCTCGCCCTGATTCGCCCGGACGCGCGCATCGTCTCGATCTGCACGGCCGCCTTCGTCCTGGCCGCCGCCGGACTCCTCGACGGACGCAGGGCCACCACCCACTGGCAGGTCACCGAGCCGTTCCGCCGGATGTACCCGCGGGTCGAGGTCGACCCGGACGTGCTGTTCGTCGACGACGGCCGCGTCCTCACCTCGGCCGGCGCCGCCTCCGGCGTCGACGTCTGCCTGCACATCGTGCGCACCGACCACGGCAGCGAACTGGCCAACGCGGTCGCCCGGCGCTGTGTCGTACCGCCCTTCCGCGACGGCGGACAGGCCCAGTACATCGAGCAGCCGGTCCCCGAGAGCGGGGCCGCGAGCACCGCCGCGACCCGCGCCTGGGCCCTGGAGCGCCTGGACGAGCCGCTCACCCTGACCGACCTCGCCCGGCACGCCCGGATGAGCCGGCGCACCTTCGCCCGCCGCTTCGGCGACGAGGTGGGCCTCAGCCCCGGCCGCTGGCTGATCCAGCAGCGCGTGGCGCGCGCCCGCCACCTCCTGGAGTCCACCGACCTCGCGGTCGACCAGATCGCCGCGCGGGTCGGCTTCGCCACCGGCGCCTCGCTGCGCCAGCATCTGCACGCCGCCATCGGGGTCTCCCCGCAGGCGTACCGACGTACCTTCCAGACGGCCACCCTCCGCTGACGTGCCGGCACGGACTGAAACCGCCCCGGCGGGTCAGACGTAGGACAGAGGGCGGCGGGCAGACCGCGCCCCGGATCCTTCGGAGGAGCCATGCCGCTGGTGAAAGCCGGCTACGTCGTGCTCGACTGCGCCGAGCCGGAGAAACTCGCCGTGTTCTACAAGGAGTTGCTGGAGGGCGAGCAGACCGACGCCACCGCCAACCGGGTGGAGATCCAGGGTGCCGACGGCACCCGGCTGGCGTTCCGCCGCGACATGAACGCCACCCCGCCGAGCTGGCCCCGCCCCGAGAACTCCCTCCAGGCGCACCTGGACTTCGTGGTGGAGGACCTGGACGAGGCGGAGCGCCGGATCGTCGGCCTCGGGGGCCGGCCCGTGGAGGCGAAGGACGCGCCGGGACCGTACGAGGAGCGCGGCTTCTCCGACCCGGCCGGCCACTCCTTCACCCTGCGCCGCACGCCGGGCACGGCGCCCAAGCAGGGCTGAGGCCCCCGACAGGGTCGAGGGCCCCCCGGTCGGACCCCCGGGGGCGCGACCCCGTCGGCCGTCAGTCGCGTCCGCCCTTCTCGCCGGACGGCCAGACGCCGGTGGAGCGTTCGACGGCCTTGGCGCCGGCGCGGTCCGCGAGGCTGCGGGCCATCGCGAACAGGGCACCCTGGACCGCAGCGGCGAGCAGGATCTCCCCCCAGCCGCGGTCCTGGTCCAGGGCGTCCGGCGCATCCTCCTCGTGCCGGAGCGCCATCCACGTCTTGCGGAAGGCGAGGCCCGCCATCCAGCCGGTGCCCCAGCCCAGTGCGAACCCCAGCGGTTTGTAGGCGAGGGGGAGCTTCGCCTTCTTCTTCTTGCCCATGTGCCTGTGCCTCCTTCGTCGTTCAGGGACGCGCGTGCGCCGGTACCCGCTCGGCCTCGGGAACCGGTCCGGGCGGTGTCCCGTCGCCGAACGGCCTCCCGCCCAGTTCCGCGCGGTGGTGCTCGGTCAGCCAGCCCGACAGGTCCGGCCCCACGGGGACGATGCCGGTCGGGTTGATCCCGGTGTGGACCTGGTAGTAGTGCCGTTTGATGTGGTCGAAGTCGACGGTGTCGCCGAACCCCGGGGTCTGGTAGAGATCACGGACGTACGCCCACAGCACCTGGTTCTCCGTCAGCTTCCAGCGGTTGCACTTGAAGTGACCGTGATAGACGGCGTCGAAACGGACCAGTGTGGTGAAGAGCCGGATGTCCGCCTCCGTGATCGTGTCCCCGACCAGGTACCGCTGCCCCGACAGCCGCTCCGTCAGCAGGTCCAGCCGCCGGAAGAGCCGGTGGTACGCCCGCTCGTACTCCTCCTGCCCGGTGGCGAAGCCCGCCCGGTAGACGCCGTTGTTGACGTCCTCGTACACCTCGGCCGTCACCTGGTCGATCTCGTCGCGCAGCGGCTCCGGGTACAGGTCGGGCGCGCCCTCGCGGTGCAGGTCCGTCCACTCCGTCGCCAGGTCGAGCGTGATCCGCTGGTAGTCGTTGGTCACCAGCTCGCCGCTGGGCACGTCCACGATCGCGGGGACGCTGACACCGCCCGGGTAGTCGGTCTCCCGGCGGTCGTACGCCTCGCTGAGGAAGCGTATGCCGAGCACCGGGTCGCGGCCGTCGGGGTCCAGCGTGAACCGCCAGCTCCGGTCGTCCTGGACCGGGTCGGCGACCGCCAGCGGCAGGGCCTTCTCCAGTCCCAGCAGCCGCCGCGAGACCAGCGCCCTGCTCGCCCAGGGGCAGGCGCGGCTGACGACCAGCCGGTACCGGCCCGCCTCGACCGGCCATCCGTCCCGGCCGTCCCTCGTGATCCGGTCCGTGAAGTGCGCCCTGGACCGCTGGAACGCCTTCCGGCCGTAGGCGGTGTTTCCCCCGCCGCTCATGATCGCTCCCTTCCGCAGGCCGCCCGGTCCGAGGCCGGGTTCCTCCGTTCACGTCCGCCATGCGGCGGGCCGCCCGAACGCCCGGGCTCCCACCGAGTCCCCCGTATTCGGCCGACTGCACGGTGTGGACGGGTCGGGCCGGGGCAGTCGCCGATAGGTGAGCAGCAATACGGACACCCGGAAATCCGACCGAAGGACCAGGATCACGGTCATCGTGGCCCTGGTCGCCAACCTCGTCATCGCCGTCGCCAAGGCCGTCGGCGGGCTCCTCGCCCACTCGCCCGCCCTGCTGTCGGAGGCGGCGCACTCCGTGGCGGACAGCCTCAACGAGGTGTTCCTGCTCGCCGCGCTGCGCCGCAGCCGGCGCCCCGCGGACGCCCGGCACCCCTTCGGCTACGGCAAGGAGCGGTTCTTCTGGTCGCTGCTCGCGGCCGTCGGGATCTTCGTGATGGGCGGCTGCTTCTCGGTCTACCAGGGCGTGGAGGCGCTGCGCGGCGGCTCCGAGGAGTCGTTCGGCGGCTATGTGGCGGGCATGATCGTCCTCGGTGTCGCCTTCCTCGCCGAGGGCGTGTCGCTGGTACGGGCGCTGCACCAGGTGCGCAAGCAGGGCGGCCTCGCCGACGGGATGCGCGACCCGGCGCTGCGCACGGTCGTCGCCGAGGACGGCACGGCCGTGGTCGGCGTGACCCTCGCCTTCGCCGGCATGGCGCTGCATATGGCCACCGGGCAGGTGGTGTGGGAGGCCTCCGCCTCGATGGCGATCGGCGCGCTGCTCGTCTTCGTCGCCTACCGGCTGGGGCGCGAGGCCCGCGACCAGCTGATCGGCGAGGCGGCCGACCCGGAGGCGGCCGCCCGGATCTGCGCCCTGCTGGAGGCACAGCCCGAGATCGACAGCGTCGAGGCGCTGTTCACGATGAAGACGGGGCTGGAGAGCGCGCTGGTGGCGGCGCGGATCGACCTCGTGCCGGGCCTGGACAGCGAACGGGTCGAGGAGGTCGCCGTACGGATCAAGCGGTCCATCGGCCACACGATCGCCGAGGCGGACCAGATCTTCCTCGACATCACCGAGCGGTCGGCGCGCGAGGCACAAGGAAGCCCCGCCGCGACGGGGGAACGCGGCGGGGCCTGACGACCGTGTGCCCGGCCCGCGCCGGTTCATACGCCCGGCCCGGAGAAAATCTCCGGGCCGTGCTCACTTCCCGTCGAACGGCTCCAGGACGAACACCGGGATCTCCCGGTCCGTCTTCTTCTGGTAGTCCGCGTACGGCGGGTAGGCGGCGACGGCCCGCTCCCACCACTCGGCCCTCTCGGCGCCCGTGACCTCACGGGCCCTCATGTCCTGCTTCACCGGGCCGTCCTGGAGCTCGACATGCGGCTCGGCCTTCACGTTGTGGTACCAGACCGGGTGCGTCGGCGCCCCGCCCTGCGAGGCGACCACGGCGTAGCGGCCCTCGTGCTCGACGCGCATCAGGGGCGTCTTGCGGATCTTGCCGCTCTTGGCGCCACGGGTCGTGAGCACGATGACGGGCAGCCCGGTGTCCATGAGCGTGGTGCCCTCGGTACCGCCGGAACGCTCGTACAACTCCACCTGGTCGCGAACCCACTTGCTGGGGCTGGGCTCGTATTCGCCCTCGAGAGGCATGACATCCATCCCATCGTCGGATACGTGGAACTGAACACTCCCTGCAACAGTCGCACAGCCACCGGTCATCCGGCCCCGGACCCGCCGTCTACACCGCCATCCGCACGGCCAGCGCCAGGATCACCGCGCTCGACAGCAGCGCGGTCACCAGCCGCCCCCGGTGCCCGGTCAGCACCCGGCCGAGCAGGGCGCCGCCCCCGGCGAGCAGGACCTGCCAGCTCGCCGACGCGGCGAACGCGGCCAGCACGAACACGCCCTGGGCGGTCACCGGCACGGTGTCCGCCGTCCGGGTGCCGAGCACCAGGGCCGTGAAGTAGACGACCGTGGCCGGGTTCAGCAGGGTGATGCCCAGGAGCGCCAGATAGGCGCGGCCCGGACCGGGCGGCGGGGGAGCGGACCGGGTGGCGAGCCGCTGAGCCCGGTAGTGGCGTACGGCGGTGACGGCGCCCCACACGGCGAGCACCGCCAGCACCACGGCCGAGGCCCAGCGCAGCGGCACCGCGAACGGCCGCAGGGCGTCCGCGAGCGCGGAGCCGCCGACGGTGGCCAGCAGGGCGTAGAGCCCGTCCGCCGTGGCGACGCCGAGGGCGGCGCAGACACCGGTGCGCAGGGACGTACGGGCCGTCAGGGAGACGAGATAGGTCGCGACCGCGCCGACGGGTACGGCGATGCCGTAGCCGGCCAGCAGGCCCGCGACGAGCGCGGCGGTCACGACGTGGGAGGCGTCGGTCCCCACGGTCGGCCGGGCTGCTGCTGGGACCGCACCGGAAGGACGGCGGCGGACGTCAGCGGCAGGAAGGCGGTGTTCTTCGGCATGGCCGGATTCTGCTGGCGCCGCCCGGCCGGCGACAAGCCAATTTCCCCGGGGCCCGTGCGCGCGGCGTTCCCCGTGCCTTTTGGGCGAAGCCTTGTGCGATCGTCCCCGGCCAGTTTTGCGGTGCCGCCTGTTCTGGCCGAACTTCACGTCGTCCTTTAGGTGCCCCGGGCATCTAATGAAGATCCGCACGCCGCACCCTTCGTCTGCGAGGTCTTTTCATGACGGACATGACGGAAACCCCCACCGTCGCCTTTCCCCAGAGCCGGACCTGTCCGTACCACCCGCCCGCCGCCTACGCCCCGCTGCGCGACACCCGCCCGCTGGCCCGCGCCCGTCTCTACGACGGCCGCCTCGTCTGGACGGTCACCGGTCACGGCCTCGCCCGCACCCTGCTCGCCGACCCCCGCCTCTCGACCGACCCCACCCGGCCGGAGTTCCCCGCCACCACGGAGCGCATCGCCCGGATCCGGCGCCGCCGGACCGCCCTGCTGGGTGTCGACGACCCCGAACACCGCGTCCAGCGGCGCATGATGGTCCCCAGCTTCACCCTCCAGCGCGCCAACGCGCTGCGCCCCCGGATCCAGCGGGTCGTCGACGAACGCCTCGACGCGATGATCGCCGGCGGCCCGCCCGCCGATCTCGTCACCGCGTTCGCGCTGCCGGTGCCGTCCATGGTGATCTGCGCCCTGCTCGGCGTGCCCTACGAGGACCACGACTTCTTCGAGGAGCAGTCACGCCGGCTGCTGCGCGGCCCGACGGCCGAGGACTCCATGGACGCCCGCGCCCGTATGGAGGCCTACTTCGACGAGCTGATCGACCGCAAGCAGCGGCAGGACGCGCCCGGTGACGGCGTCCTGGACGAACTCGTCCACCAGCGCCTGGCCGAGGGCGAGCTGGACCGCGAGGGGCTCATCGCCATGGCGATCATCCTGCTCGTCGCCGGTCACGAGACGACCGCCAACATGATCTCGCTCGGCACCTTCACGCTGCTCGGGCACCCCGAGCGGCTGGCCGAGCTGCGCGCCGACCCGGACCTGGTGCCCGCGGCCGTCGAGGAGCTGCTGCGCATGCTGTCCATCGCGGACGGCCTGCTGCGCGTCGCCGTCGAGGACATCGAGGTGGCCGGGGAGACGATCCGCGCGGGCGACGGCGTCATCTTCTCGACGTCGGTCATCAACCGGGACGAGGCCGTCTACCCCGAACCCGACACCCTGGACCTGCACCGCCCGGCCCGGCACCACGTCGCCTTCGGGTTCGGCATCCACCAGTGCCTCGGGCAGAACCTGGCCCGCGCCGAGATGGAGATCGCCCTGCGCACCCTGTTCGGCCGCCTGCCCGGACTGCGTCTGGCGGTCCCCCCGGAGGAAATCCCGTTCAAACCCGGCGACACGATCCAGGGGATGCTGGAACTCCCCGTGACCTGGTAAGAGGCTCCGGTCATGCACAACGAAACGCATGAGACACACGAGACCACCGCGGGCGCGGCCTCCGGGACCCGTATCGACATCGACCACGACCTCTGCGTCGGCGCCGGGCAGTGCGCCCTGGTCGCCCCGTCCGTCTTCACCCAGGACGACGACGGCTTCAGCGAGCTGATCCCCGGCCGCGAGGACGGTGCCGGCGACCCGATGGTCCGGGAGGCCGTCCGCGCCTGCCCGGTCAGCGCCATCACCGTGACGGAGGCGGTCGGCTGACGGCCCCTCGGACGGGCCCGGCGGGCCGTTGAGTAGGGTGCCCGGATGACCGAACGGACGCAGGCCGGACGGACGCCGGCCGGAGAAGCCGGGAAGCCCGGGAAGCCCGGGAAGCCCTTCCTCTACGTCGTCGTCTGCGCCGCGGGCATCGCGGCCGAGGTGGACAAGCTGGTCGGTGCCGCGCTGGAGCGGGACTGGGAGGTCGGGGTCATCGCGACCCCGGCCGCCCTGAACGGCTTCTTCGACACCACCGCCGTCGAGACCCTGACGGGCCGGCCGATCCGCTCCGCCTGGCGCACCCCGGCCGACCCCCGCCCGTTCCCGCCGCCGGACGCCGTCGCCGTCGCGCCGGCCACCTTCAACACGATCAACAAGTGGGCGGCGGGGATCGCCGACACCCTGGCCCTGGGCACCCTGTGCGAGGCGTCCGGCCTGGGCGTTCCCGTCGCCGTCCTGCCCTGCGTCGCCGACGCGCTGGCCGCCCATCCGGCCTACCGGGACAGCCTGGAGCGGCTGCGCGGCATGGGGGTGCGCATCGGGGAGCCGTACACCGGCGAGCCCGGCCCGGACGGCGTACGGGCCGAGTTCGGATGGGAGCGGGCGCTGGACCTGCTGACGGGACCCGGGGCGCCGTAGGCTCGCCGGGTAACCCCTTCCCGACGGCAGGAGCAGCAACGATGCAGTACGTGAAGCTCGGTTCGACGGGCCTGGACGTGTCGCGGATCTGTCTGGGCTGCATGACCTACGGGATCCCGGACCGAGGCGCGCACGAGTGGACCCTCGACGAGGAGGCGTCGCGGCCGCTGATCCGTCAGGCGCTGGACGCCGGGATCAATTTCTTCGACACCGCCAACGTCTACTCCGACGGCACCAGCGAGGAGATCGTCGGCAAGGCGCTGCGCGACTTCGCGCGCCGGGACGAGATCGTCCTCGCGACGAAGGTCCACGGCCGGATGCACGCCGGGCCGAACGGCGCCGGGCTCTCCCGCAAGGCGATCATGACCGAGATCGACCACAGCCTCGCCCGCCTCGGCACGGACCACGTCGACCTCTACCAGATCCACCGCTTCGACCCGCACACCCCGGTCGAGGAGACGATGGAGGCGCTGCACGACCTGGTGAAGGCGGGCAAGGTCCGCTACATCGGCGCCAGTTCGATGTACGCCTGGCAGTTCTCCAAGATGCAGTACACCGCCGAGCGTCACGGCTGGACGAAGTTCGTGTCCATGCAGAACCACTACAACCTCCTCTACCGCGAGGAGGAGCGCGAGATGCTGCCGCTCTGCGCGGACCAGGGGGTCGGTGTGCTGCCGTGGAGCCCGCTGGCCCGCGGCCGGCTCACCCGGGACTGGGGGACCGCCACCGACCGCAGCACCCACGACGAGTTCGGCAGCCGGCTCTACGCCGACAGCGACCGGGTCGTCGTCGAGGCCGTCACCCGGGTCGCGAACGAGCGCGGTGTGCCACGCGCCCAGGTGGCCCTCGCCTGGCTGCTGCACCAGGACACGGTGACGGCGCCCATCGTCGGCGCGGCCCGCCCCGGGCACCTGGAGGACGCGGTCGCCGCCGTCGAACTGGAGCTCAGCGACAAGGAGTTGGCGGCGCTCCGGGAGCCGTACACGCCCCATCCGGTCATCGGGCACTGAGCAGGGCTCGCGGACGGGTCGCCCAGCCGGGCCTCGCAATGGTTGGCACCCCTGTTGTGAAGGCCCGGTGAAGGCGCCTTCGTCCGCATGACCAGCGGAAAATACCGTGCCGCGGCGGTTCAATGGTTTGCGATGAAGTCGGCGGAGTGTCGTGTGAATCCGTTTTCCCATTGCTTCGCCGATAGCCCGCAATGCGGATGACTCGTCTATTGACAATACGTCGAACACCGACGGTCACGGGCCCGGTGCACAATAAGTGGAGCGGCTTGTTCTCAGTCCCTGACCTGTGCAAAGGTGTGCCTCGCTCCTTTATGCCTCGCGCTTCACCAGAGCCGCACCCGGAGCATACCCATTGGTATGGACCTATCAAGCCGCAGTGCCCTCCGGAGGAATGCCCCCGTGCATGACGCAGGCCTGTCGAATCCACCAGGCGCCGCCCGCTTCTTTGAAGTGACGGACGCTCAACTGAGCGCCGAACTCAAGAAGTGGACGGGAGCGGCACCGGCGCTCCACCCGGTCGGTGAACTCCTCGACCGGCACTGGGAGGCGGGTTTCGCCTACGCACGGCTGTGCACCGCCGACACCCGTTCCGCGGGCATGCTGACCACGGCGGCGTTCACCCGCCTGTTCGGCGAGACCCTGCGGCAGACCGGGCCGACGGCCGCCTGGCGCCCCCAACTCCTCGTCACCGTCGGCCGGATCGCCACCGAATGGGACGCCGACCACCGGCGCGAACTCCTCCACCCCGGACTGCGCACCGGAGCCGACGGCACCGGCGCCGCCGACCGGCTGCTGCCGCCGGTGAACCGCCGTCTGCTCTCCGAGGCCTTCCTGCGGCTGCCCCAGGCGGCCCGCTGCCTCCTCTGGCACACCGAGGTCGAGGCCGAGCCGGCGTCCGTACCCGCCGCGCTCCTAGGCATGGACCCGGAGACGGGACGCCTGGAGCTGGAACGCGCCCGTGACCGGCTGCGCGAGGAACTGCTCCAGGTCCACCGCGAACTCGCCCCCGAGCATGAGTGCCGCCAGTACCTGCGGATGCTCGACGTCACCTACCGGCGCGGCGGCGTCGACGTCGACCCCGATCTGCGCGCCCATCTGCACCGCTGCGCGCACTGCAGCGACACCGCCGCCCAACTGGACCTCTTCAACGGCGGACTGGGCATCGCCCTCGCCGAGTCCGTGCTCGGCTGGGGCGCGCGGGCCTATCTGATCGCCCGCGTGAGCCCGGGCGCGCAGCCCTCCGCGTCCATGCCGGACGCGGGCATGATCGCCGGCGAGTCCTTCTTCGCCGACACCGGCGCCGCGGCCTCCGCCGCCCGCCCCCACCCCTCGGCCTTCGCCTCCGTGGCGCCGACGGATCACGCCGGTGCGCCCGGACCTCGCTCCGGCCGCCGCGCCGCCCGCCGGTCCGGCGCGCGCCGCGAGGGCACAGGGCCCGCGAGCCGCGGCGCCCGCGCCCGCACCGGCCGCGTGGCCCTGAAGGTGGCCCGCCGGGCCGCCCGGCGGCGCAATCTGTCGGCGGCCGTCGCGACCGTCAGCGCCCTGGTCGTCCTGCCCCTGGTGATCTGGTCCGCGGCCGGCTCGGACGGCGGCACCGACGACACCACCGTGCCCACCGCCGGTCAACGGCAGCCCTCCGGCACCCCGAGCCCCGAGAAGAACACCCCCAGCCGCAACCCGTCCTGGGCGGGCGCCGCCGAGGCGGCCGAGGGCGATCTGCGGGGCCGGCTCCACAACATCGGCTCCGGGCTCTGCGTCGGCGTCGTGGGCGGCCGGGCCGTCGAGGGCGCGGAGACCGAACTGACCACCTGCGCCCCCGGTACCGCCCAGCAGTGGACGTACGAGACGGACGGGTTGATACGCAGCGGCGCCGACCCCGACCTGTGCCTCGACTCGCACCTCGGCTACTCGGTCCGGCTCGCCCCCTGCGCGGGCGCCGGCTCGGCGGACGGCGACGACATCCGCTACGACTTCACCCTCCAGG
Organism: Streptomyces sp. RK62; assembly: GCF_018070255.1. Taxonomy (NCBI): domain Bacteria; kingdom Bacillati; phylum Actinomycetota; class Actinomycetes; order Kitasatosporales; family Streptomycetaceae; genus Streptomyces; species Streptomyces sp. RK62. Next base: position 718,798 of record NZ_JAGPYD010000001.1, read on the forward strand.
GCAGCCTGGTGCCGCGCTTCGACCAGGAACTGGCCCTCAGCCCCGCGGCCACCGACGGCTCCGGCGCCCTGGTCCTCAAGAGCCGCGACGACGACAGCGACGCCCAGCACTGGGCCGTCGACACCGCGCGCACCACCTCCGCGCTGGAGACGGTCACCTGGGCCCCGGAGACCGGCCGGAGCGCCACCCCCGCGCCGCCCGCCTCGCCCACCCCCTCCGCACCCCCGTCCAGCGAGGGGTCCGCGAGGAAGGCGAACGGGAACGGGAACGGCGGGGCGCGGGGCGGCGGCCACGGACACGGCGGCGGCCACCGCTGAACCCCGCGATCAGCCGCCGGTGCCCGGCTGAAGGATCGTCAGGAAGACGCTGGACTCGTTGCCGCCCACCGGCACCTCGCCCGCCGTCCACGGGATCCGCAGCGGGTCCCGCTCGTCCGGTGGCGTCACCAGCAGTTCCTTCGGCAACGCCGTACGGGCGCCGCTGATCTCGGGGCTGGCGAAGGTCAGTCCGGCCCAGGCACTGGCACCGGGCGCGAGCGTGACCGGCGCCGGGGTGTCGGGGGAGCGCCTCGGATCAGGGCCGAGCTGCCTGCCGTCGGCGTCCACGAACGCGGCGCCCGGATAGCCGCGCACGGTGCAGGTGCGGTCGGCCCGGTTGGTCAGCACGATCGGGAAGTTGCGCTGCCCGGCCCCCGGGCTGAGGCGGCCCAGGCGGGCCCGCAGGTCGGAGGTGTGACAGCGGGGCGCGGCGGCGCCCGACTGGGTCACCGGGCTCTCCGTGTCGGGGGTGCCGGGTGTGATGGTGCCCGCCGTGGCCGCCGGGCCCGTGCCGTCGGCCGTGCCCGGCGGGGTCGTGGTCGCGCCCTCGGTAGTGCCGGACGGCGTCCGGGTCGGCCCCGGGTCCGACGGGCCGCCGCCGTCCGAGCACGCGGCGAGCACGCACAGCAGCGCGGCGGCGGTCACCGGGAGAGCGGCGCGGCGCCCCGGACGGCCGCGGGTCGGGTGGGGGGATTTCGATGCACGTCGCATTGCTCCCATGTCAGAGAGGCATCCCCGTTTTCCCGGGGCCTAGTCACGTCCGAGTCACGTCCTGGGGGCGCGGAGTCACATACTGGGGATGGGCTCACGTCTCGCCGAGGAGCCCGATCTCCGCCCAGATCGTCTTGCCGTCCGCGGTGTGCCGGCTGCCCCAGCGCTGGGTGAGCTGGGCGACCAGCAGCAGCCCCCGCCCGCCCTCGTCGTACGTCTTCGCGCGGCGCAGATGCGGGGCGGTGTGGCTGGTGTCGGACACCTCGCAGATCAGGGTCGTGGCGTCGTGGATCAGGCGGAGCCGTATGGGGTGCGTGCCGTAGCGGATCGCGTTGGTGACCAGTTCGCTCACCACCAGTTCGGCGGTGAACGTGGCCTCGGTCAGGTTCCAGCGTTCGATCTGCTCCACGACCTGCTTGCGGATCGGCGCCACCAGCGCCGGGTCGGAGGGGATGTCCCAGGTCGCCACGCGGGACGCCGGCAGCCCCTGGGTGCGCGCCACCAGCAGCGCCACGTCGTCGGCGACCCCGCCCGGCGGAAGCAGGGTGTGCAGGACGCGGTCGCAGGTCTCGTCGAGGGAATGGGAGGACGCCGCGAGGGCCTGGCAGAGCAGCGCGTGGCTGGCGTCGATGTCCCGTTCCCGCGTCTCGATCAGGCCGTCGGTGTAGAGCGCGAGGACCGTGCCCTCCCGCAGTTCGACCTCGGCGGACTCGAACGGCAGCCCGCCCAGGCCCAGCGGGGGGCCGGCGGGCAGGTCGATCTCCACGGGCCCCGCGCCGGGCGGGACCATGACGGGCGAGGGATGCCCGGCGCGGGCGAGCGTGCAGCGCCGCGACACCGGGTCGTACACGGCGTACAGGCAGGTCGCGCCGACCTCGCCGGAGACCCCGTCGGTGCCGGCCTCCTCCGACAGCCGCACGACCAGGTCGTCGAGGTGGGTGAGAAGCTCGTCCGGCGCCAGGTCGATGTCCGCGAGCGTCCGTACGGCGGTGCGCAGCCGGCCCATCGTCGCCGACGCCTGGATGCCGTGCCCCACGACGTCCCCGACGACCATCGCGACCCGCATCCCGGACAGCGGGATCACGTCGAACCAGTCGCCGCCCACACCGGAGCGCGCCGCCGGCAGATAGCGGGAGGCCGCCTCGAGCGCGGCGGTGCTCGGCAGGCTGCGCGGCAGCAGACTGCGCTGGAGGGCCAGCGCGGTCTCGCGTTCCCGGGAGTAGCGGCGGGCGTTGTCGATGCAGACGGCGGCGCGTGCCGTGACCTCCTCCGCGAGGAGCACGTCGTCCGGGCTGAACGCCTGCCTGTTCGCGAACCGGGACAGCACCGCCACGCCGAGGGTGGTGCCGCGGGCCTGGATGGGCACGGACATCGACGTGTGGATGCCGTACTCCTTGATGCGGTCGGCGCGCTGCGGATCCCAGGAGAGCCACTGGTCGAGGTCGCCCGTCGTGTCCGACGCGACGATGGTGTGGCCCGCGAGCAGCGCGTCGGCCTGCGGCGACGTGGCGGGGTAGTGGTCCAGCTGCCCCGGCTTGACCACGCCGACTCCGCCGCCGTCCGAGTCGATGATCTTGTGCGCGGTCCGCCGCAGGCCGATCGGCGCCACCGGCCGCCCCTCGGGCAGCTCGCCGTGCTCGGCCGGGTCCAGCAGGTCGACGCTGACGAAGTCGGCGAGGGCGGGCACACAGATGTCCGCCAGCTCCTGGGCCGTGGTCGTCACGTCGAGCGTGGTGCCGATGCGCACGCTGGCCTCGTTCACCAGCTGGAGCCGCTTCTGCGCCTGGTGCTGCTCGGTGAAGTCGTGCGCGGCGACCGACACGCCCCGCACCCGGCCCAGGGTGTCCCGGATCGGGGCGATCCGGGCCAGCCAGCTGAGCGTGCGGTCCCCGCCGACCGGCACATACGTCCGTACGGCCGTGCCGCGGCCGGTGGTGAGCACGTGGTGCAGCCGGCCCTCGAGGTCGTTGCCGAGCGCCATGCCCGTCATCTCGTGGGTGCGCAGCCCGCGCACGTTCTCCGCGGGGAGGTCGAGCACCTCGGCCATGACGGAGTTGACGCTGTGCACCCGCAGTCGCTCGTCGTAGATCACCATGGCGCAGGGGGAGTCGAGAAGGGAGACGTCGTCCAGCGGGTCGTCGTGCTTGCGGGTGCCGTCCGGGTCGAGCGGGGTGACGACCAGCCACCGGTCGGGCCCCTCCTGCGGGCAGCGCAGCCGGTGCGCGAGCACCCACACGGGGAGCGTGCCGCCGTCCCGGCGGCGCAGGGTGACGACGCCGTCCCACCGGTCGCGGTCCGGCGCGGCGGTGCCGTCCGCGCCGGCGTCGGCCAGCAGGTTTGCCGCCGGGCGTCCGAGGACCTCGGCGGCCGAGTGGCCCAGGAGGCGTTCCGCCCCCGCGTTCCACTCCACGAGCAGGCCGTCGGCGTCGATGACGGCCCGGGCCGTCGTGGCCTCGTCGACCGGGTGATCCGGGCTCATGGTCGCAGCTCCCACGTGCACACTCACGGTGAACAAGCGTGTCACTCGCGCCCCAGCCTAGGCCCTGTCCGCAGAGTCGCGCCTGCCCGGGGTCGGTCGCCCGGCTCCGGCACTCACCGCGGGTCCTCGCACCGGCCCGCCCCGCCCGGTACCGGCATATGCCAGCTCTGACCTGCGGGGATTTACGGCCGAGTACCCCTGGCGCTACCGTAAGGTCATGCCTGCTCTCAACGTGGAGTTCAGCGATCGTGAGCTCGAGGACCTGCGGCAGATCGCCAAGGAACGCGGCACATCGATGAAGGCGCTCGTACGGGAGGCCGCGGCGGCGGACATAGCCCGGCACCGGGCGCTGCAGGAGGGCGCCGAGGCGTTCCGCACGTTCTTCGCCGCGCACGCCGAGGAGTTCGCCGCCGCCTTCCCCGACGACGAGCCGCCGGCCGGTGGCGCGGGACGGGCCGCCTGATCGATGGCGTCCGTCATCCACATCGACGTGCCCTGGCTCCTTCAGCGACATGAAGAGGTCCTGCCGGACCAGCCCACCGTCAACGACTTCTCCGCGCTCGTCGCCGCCGTCGCCCGGCACCGGGTCGACCCGCCCCGGCTCGGCGTCGACTCCGACCCGGCCTGGCGCGCCGCCGCGCTGCTGCACACCCTCGCCCTGCTCAAGCCGCTGCCCTCGGCCAACGCCCGCTTCGCCTGCGCCTCCGCCGTGGCCTACATGTTCGTCAGCGGCGTCGGCATCGACCCGCCCTACGGCGCCCTGGTCGACCTCGCCCGCGATCTGATGTCCGGTGGGACCGATGTGTACGGCGCGGCCGACCGGCTGCGGTCCTGGCAGATCTGACCCTTTCGCGAGGTCCGTTTTTCCGGGGTCCGCCATCGACGCTTCTGACTTTTATTTCAATCGGGGCTGATGTTGCCCAAGTGCCTTGTTGGGCCTGAGTGCGCTGTGCAAGGGTGAATGCCGTGGGAGTGGAATAGGCCGGGGCTCATGCGTTCCGCGGAGAATCGGTGCGGACGGGCGTCGCGGAATTTCCGCTCCCTCGATCCTGCCGAAGAGGTCCACGGCACGTCGCTCGCTCCCTTTTCGGCGATCGGAACTTCTGTGTCCTGCCGCGCGGGAAGGAATCCGTTCAGTGCCCACCCCCCACCCCCCTCGACCTCCCTATCCGCCACCGGGCGGGGTGCCCGAGGAGTCCGACGAAGGTCTCGCCGCCCGGCTGCGGGGCCGTACGGACGGTGAGGCCGCGCCCTCCGTCGCCCTACTCATGGCGCGGCACTGGGAACCGGTCCACGCCTACGCCGTGATCTGTCTGGCCGCCCCGGCGGGCGTCGCCTCGCACATGGTCACCGCCGCCGCCTTCCACCAGGTGTTCGACCGCCTGGCGTTGGGCGAACCGGCCGCCGCCCTGCGTCCCCGGCTGCTCGTGGCAGTCCGGGACACGGTCCGGCAGTGGTCCGCGGACGAACGAATAACAGGGGTCGTGCCGGAACTGGCCAAACCCTCGGGTGGGCGCGGTATGCGGACCGCGAAGTCCCTGACGCCGGAAAATCGGCGGCTCGCCGACCGGTCATTCCAGGCGCTTCCCGGACTTGCCCGATGTCTGCTCTGGCACACCGAGGTCGAGGCGGAACCGCTGAATGTCCCCGCAGGACTGCTCGGTCTCGATCCCGTTACCGCGAGGGCCGCACTCGAACAGGCGCGAGACAAATTCCGTGAAGGTTGTGTACATGCCCATCGGGAACTCGCGCCCACGAAGGATTGCCGGTTCTACAACCGCCTGCTCGACGTCCCCATTCGCCGGGGCGGCGCCCTGCTCCCGGATGTGGAGGCGCATCTGGCGCAGTGCCGCTACTGCCGTACCGCGGCCGAACAACTGAGCCATTTCGAGGGCGGGCTCGGGGTGCTCATCGCGGAGTCCGTCCTCGGCTGGGGCGCGCGCCGCTATCTGGAGACCCGTCCGGGCCGGGCGCCCTCCCGCACCCGTGGTGGCGCCCGGCACGGCGCGGCCCGCCGCCGGCTGCTCCCGCGTGTCCCCGCGCAGGTCCGCAGACTGGCGGGGCCGCCCCGGTCCACGCGGACGGTGCTCACGGGTGTGGGCGTCGCCTCCGCCGGGCTGTTCGCGCTGCTGCTCGTCGCCGGGCTCCTCACCGACGACGACGGGGTCGACCCCGCGGCCACCGCCACCGCGGGAGGCGCCGGCACCCGGCTCCCGCCCGCAGTGTCCTCCGCGCCGCCCGGTACCGCCCAGCTCCCGAACGTGCCCGCGCGCACCCGGCTGCGCAACGCCGCGGCCGATCTGTGCCTCGGCGTCCAGGGCGAGCCGGGTCCGGGCGCCGGGACCGAACTCGCCGCCTGCTCCGACGACATCGCCCAGAAGTGGTCGTACGACGAGGACGGACGGCTGCGCAGTGCCGCCGACCCCGATCTGTGTCTGGACTCGCGCGCGGACGCCGGGGTGGTGATTCTCGGCCGCTGCGCCCCCGGCGACTCCGGGCGCGCCGAGGACGTGCGCTACGACCTGACCGTGCGCGGAGAGGTGCTGCCCCGTTGGGACGAACGGCTCGCCCTGGCGGCGGCCGCTCCCGACACGGGCGCCGACATCGTCGTCAAGGTCCGTGACCGCTCGAACGCCCAGCGCTGGCTGACGGACCCGCCGGCCTCGCCGACACCGGGCACCCTGTCCAGCGCGGCGGTGGGGCCGCCGGGGGCCCGGTCGGTGGGACGGGGGAACGGGGACGCCTAGGGTGCCCCGTCGACGGCGTCGCGTGGGGTGGCGCCCGCGAGGAAGTCGGTCACATTGCGGACGGCCGCGAGGGCGATGCGGACCATCGTCTCGCGGGTGACGCCGCCGACGTGCGGGGAGAGCACCACGTTCGGGGCGCGGAGCAACCGCAGGGCCGGGGTGGGCGGTTCGGGGTCGAAGACGTCGATGCCCGCCCCGGCGAGGGCGCCCCGCTCCAGTGCCTCCGCGAGGGCGTCCTGGTCGATCAGGCCGCCCCGCGCGGTGTTGATCACGAACGCCGACTGCTTCAGCAGCGCGAGACGCCGGGCGTCCAGCAGGTGCCGGGTCTCCTCGGTGAGCGGGGCGTGCAGGGAGACGTAGTCGGAGATCCGGCACAGCTCGTCGAGCGGCACATGCCGGGCCCCGCCCGCCACTGCCTCCGCCTCGGGCGCGGCCCGCCTGCGCCCGGCGTACACCACGTCCATGTCGAACGCGGCGGCGCGCCGGGCGACCTGACGTCCGATCTGGCCGAGGCCCACGATGCCGAGGGTCTTGCCCGACAGCTCGGTGAGCGAGCCCTGGAGGCGGGGGAGGGCCCACTCGGCCTCCACGAGCGCCAGGTGGCCGGGGACCAGCTGCTTGGCCAGGGCCAGCATCAGGGCGAAGGTCTGCTCGGCGACGTTCTGCGCCTCGGCGCCGCTGGAGCCGATCGTGCACACCGGGATGCCGCGCTCCCGGGCCGCCGCCACGTCGACGTAGTCGAAGCCGTGGCTGGCGCACTGCACCAGCTCCAAGTCCGGTGCTGCCGCGAGGTGTTCGGCGGTCACCGGGGCCAGCGCGGTGATGACGACCTGGGCGCGGCGCAGCGCGGCCGGGTCCTCGTCGGCCGCCTCGACGACGGTGACGTGCGCGTCGCCGGGCAGCAGCGCGGCGAGACCGGCGCCGACGCCCCGGCCGCCGACATGCGGCGGGACGACGGCGAGGACCTCGCGGGCGGCGCTCATACGGCGCTCTCCACGAGGTCGCCGGGACCGACCGTGCCGGGGCCGGCGTGCCCGGACAGGGCGAGGGTGAGGTCGAGTTCGGCGAGGAGGCAGCGGATGACGTGCTCGACGCCCGCCTGTCCGTCGAGGCCGAGCCCGTACGCGTACGGCCGTCCGACGAGGACCGCCCGCGCGCCGAGGGCGAGGGCCTTGAAGATGTCGTCGCCGGTGCGCACGCCGCTGTCGAACAGCACCGTCAGCCGGTCACCGACCGCCTCGACGACGCCGGGCAGGGCGTCCGCCGCGCCGATGGAGCCTGCGACCTGGCGTCCGCCGTGGTTGGACACGATGACCCCGTCCATGCCGGCGTCGGCGGCCGCGCGGGCGTCGTCCGGGTGCAGGATGCCCTTCAGGATGATCGGGCCGTCCCAGTTATCCCGCAGGAACGCCAGGTCGGGCCAGGTCTTCGCGGGGTCGGAGAACATGCCGACGAAATGCATGACGGCGGCGTTCGGGTCCTCGTGCACGGGTTTGGCCAGACCGGCCTGGAAGGCGGGGTCGGAGAAGTAATTGGCCGTGCCGACGCCGTGCAGGAACGGCAGATACGCCTGGTCGAGGTCGCGGGGCCGCCAGGCGAGCATCGGGGTGTCCAGGGTGACGACGAGCGCGCTGTACCCGGCGGCCTTGGCGCGGCTCAGGAAGCTGCGCGCCACCTCCGGGTCCTTCGGCCAGTACAGCTGGAACCAGCGTTCGGCGTCGCCCATCGCCTCCGCCACCTGCTCCAGCGGGGTGCTGGAGGCGGAGGACAGGATGAAGGGCACGCCCCGCGCGGCGGCGGCCCGGGCGGCGGCGCTCTCGGCGTCCGGGTGCATGATCGACAGCACGCCGATCGGGGCCAGCGCCAGCGGGGCGGGCAGGGTCCGGCCCAGCACCTCGACGGACAGGTCGCGTTCGTGCACGTCGCGCAGCATGCGCGGGACGATCCGGCGGCGGTCCAGGGCCGCCCGGTTGGCGCGGGCGGTGCTGCCGGCGCCGGCGCTGCCCGCCACGTAGCCCACGGGGCCGGGGCCGAGTCGCCGCTCGGTCAGCTCCTCCAGCCGGGTGAGATCGGTGGGCAGCCGGGGCACCGCCCCTGACATGCCGTTGAGATAGATCTCGTACTGGAAGTCGGCCCAGTGTCCGCCCATGCCTTCGACCCGCCTCTCGTCGCTGAGACCGCGCTGTAGGCAGACCATACCGACCGGTAGGCCAGCGGGGGAGCGGGGGGCGCGCACCGGCGCGCGGGGTCGGATCGCGTCCACGGGGCCCTCCGGTCCTCCACCGGAGGCCCCCAACCGGAATGTTTCAGGCCTATTAATGACCCCCCGGTAATCGGCCATCGGGGGACTTCGACCGATCAAGAATGGCCACGTTCCGGCATTGGAACGTTCGAACACCGTTACTTCGCGCCACTGATTCAATACGCAAGGTTACTGAAACACGTGGTGTCGATGTGAGTTTCGGCGGCGGACTCGGCAGACTCCCGCTCGTCGTTCCGGCACCGATCGCGCCGGAGCCGGCACACCCCCGAACCAAGCGGAAGGATGCACACAATGCGGAACACCGCGCGCTGGGCAGCGACCCTCGCTCTGACGGCCACCGCCGTCTGCGGACCCCTCACCGGGTCCGCGCTGGCCGCCCCCGACGCCGCCCCCGCCTCGCTCTACGCCCCCTCGGCCCTGGTGCTGACGCTCGCTCACGGAGACACCGCCGCCCTCGCCTCCCCGGCACGCGCGGTCACCCTGAGCTGCGCCCCGACCGCCTCGGGGACCCATCCCGCCCCGGCGGCGGCCTGTGCCGAACTGCGGGGCCTCAACGGGGACTTCGACTCCCTGAGGGCGAGCGAAGGGGTGATGTGCACCAAGCAGTACGACCCCGTCGTCGTCACCGTGGACGGGGTCTGGCAGGGCAAGCGCGTCTCCTACGAGCGGACGTTCGCCAACGAATGCGTGAAGGGGTCCTTCGGGACGAGCCTCTTCGCGTTCTGAGACCGGGGTAGCACCCGAGGACCCCGTGCAGTGCGGTCCGGGCTCGCGGATGGGGAGTGCGAGCACGGCCGAGGGGTTCGGTGCGACCTCGTACAGGGTGCCGGCCGGGCGGAGTGGGGCCGCCCGACCGGCACCCGGGCGTTCTAGGGCCTTTCGTTTGGATCAGGCCGGGCTCGCGGGCTGATCCGGCCTGATCCAAACGAAAGGCCCTAGGGGGCGCGTGCCGCGGCGATGCGCAGCGGCGTCGGCCGGTCCGCCGCGGGCTCCCGGTCCCGGCCGGTGACATCCGTCCACCAGGACGGGCCGTCCTCGATATGGCGCAGCATGATCCCCTCCCGGATCGCCCAGGGGCAGATCGTCACCGACTCCAGACCCGTCAGCTTCATCGCGGTGTGCGCGAGCACCGCGCCCGCCAGGCTCTGGTCGGCCCGCGGCGCCGAGATGCCCGGCAGCTGGGCCCGTTCGGCGGCGGTCAGCGTCGACAGCCGGCGCACCGCCTCCCGCAGATCCTCGCGCGCCAGCCGCCGCTCCACGAACGGGCCGTGCCGGCCCGGGGGCGCCCCGCACAACCTGCCAAGCTGCTGGAACGTACGCGAGGTCGCGGCGGCCGTATGCGGACCCTCCCAGCGGATCCGGGCGGCGACGTCGCGCAGCTGATGCCGGACCGAGCGGCGCAGATCCCGCAGCCGGAGCGGATCCGGCAGGCCCTCGCCGACCAGGTACTCATGGGTCAGCCGGGCCGCGCCCAGCGGCAGCGACGCCACGAAGTCGGGCAGCCGGCCCCGGCCGAACGCCACCTCCAGCGACCCGCCCCCGATGTCCAGCAGGGCGAGCGGGCCCGAGCGCCAGCCCATCCAGCGCCGCGCCGCGAGGAAAGTCAGCTCCGCCTCCAGCTCGCCCGGCAGCGTGCACAGCCGTACTCCGGTCCGCCGGCGCACGGCGGCCAGCACCTCGGCGCGGTTGGGCGCGGACCGCACCACCGCGGTCGCGAACGCCAGCGGCACCTCGGCCCCCCACTTGCCCGCGGTGCGGCTCGCGGCGTCGACGGCGTGGACCAGCCGCTCCACCGCCTCCTCCGGGACCGGATCGCCCGGCCGGACCAGCTCCGAAAGCCGCAGCCGCCACTTCTCGGTGTGCACGGGCAGCGGCGCGCCGTCCTGGGCGTCGGCCACCACCAGGCGGACCGTCTTCGATCCCACATCCACGACGCTGATACGCATGGGTCGGCAAGTACCCCCATACCGTGATCGTCACCGGTCCGGGGGCGATTCCCCGCCGCCACCGCCGTCCCTCAGGCCATCTGGCGCCGCACCAGTTCGTGCAGCCGCCCGCCTGTGTCCGCGAGGAGCTGGGCCGGCGGTCCCTGCTGGGCGACCTTGCCGTCCTCCATCACGATGACCCGGTCCGCGTCCAGCACCGTGGACAGACGGTGCGCGATGACGACCCGCGTGGCGTTCAGCGCCCGGGTCGACTCGATGACCGTGCGCTGCGTCTCGTTGTCCAGGGCGCTGGTCGCCTCGTCGAAGAACAGGATGCGCGGCCGCCGGATCAGCGCCTGAGCGATCATCAGCCGCTGGCGCTGGCCGCCGGAGACGGCACCGCTGCCCGACACGATGGTGTGCAGACCCATCGGCATCCGCCGGATGTCGTCGGCGAGCCCCGCCATCTCGGCCGCCGCCATCGCCTCCTCCGGCGTGTACGGCTCGGTGCCGCAGATGACGTCCAGGATGGACCCGGTGAACGGCTGGGCGTGCTGGAGCACCACCCCGCACTGCCGGCGCACCGCCGACTGGTCGAGCGCCGACAGGTCCTGCCCGTCGTACAGCACACTGCCCGACACCGGCTTGTCGAAGCCGATCAGCAGCCTCAGCAGCGTCGACTTGCCGCAGCCGCTGGGGCCGACGATCGCGACGAACTCGCCCGGCCGGATGTCGAACGATACGTCGTCCAGGACCAGCGGGCCGTCGTCCGAGTACCGGAAGGACAGCCGGCGCGCCTCGATCGCACCCGTCAGCGGGCCAGGCCGGGTGCTGCCCGACCGTACCTCCGGCGCGGCCCGCAGCACCGGCTCGATCTCCTGGAACAGCGGCAGCGCCGACACCGCCGACACGAACGCGCCGGTCAGCTGGGTCACCGAGGTCAGCAGCATCGTCACCGACGTACTGAAGGTCAGGAACGCCGCCGCCGACATCGACCCGCGCGCCGGACCCGCCAGCAGCATGAACATCAGCAGCGTGCACAGCGGCAGGTACACCGCGCCCAGCACCGCCGTCAGGTTCTTGATCCGGCCCACCCGCTGCTGGAGCTCCCGGCTGCGCGCGAACTCCTCCGCCCACGCCGCGTACGCGTAGTTCTCCGCCGCCGCGACCCGCAGCTTCGGCAGCCCGCGCAGCGTCTGGAACGCCTGGTTGTTCAGCTTGTTGCTCAGCACCACGAGCCGGCGCTGCCAGCGCACCTGCCACAGCCCGAGCCCCAGGAACACGGCCGCGATCACCACGAGCATCCCGATCGCGGCCATGGCCATCGGCACGCTGTACCAGAACAGCAGCGCCAGATTCATCGCGCCGACCGTCACCGACTGCGCCACGACCGGTCCGACCCCCGCGAGCAGCCGGCGGATCGCGCTGATCCCCATCGCCTGGCTGGCCAGCTCACCCGTGGAGCGCTCGGTGAAGAACTTCGTGGGGAGCCGCAGCAGCCGGTCCCACAGCGCCGGCTGGAGGATCGCCTCGATCCGGCCCTCCAGCCGCAGGATCGTCAGGTTCTGCAGCAGCATGAACGCCGCCGCCACCACCCCGCTGATCATCACGGCCAGACACACCTGCACGATCAGCCCGGCCTGGGCCTTCGGCACGAACTCGCCGAGCACCTTGCCGGTCGCCACCGGCACCAGCGCGCCGATCGCCACCGTCACCAGCCCGCTCAGCAGCAGCCGTACCAAATCCCCGCCCGTGCCCCGCATGCTGAACCGCAGCAGCCGCAGCGGGCTGAGCGGACGGTCGGGCAGCGGCCGGTAGAACATCACCGCGCGCGGCTCGAACTCCTCCGCGTTGGCCTTCTCGACCGGGGTCTCCCGGCCCGTCGCCGGATGCACCGCGACATAGCCGCCGCGCCGCCACAGCAGCGCCACCGGCGCACCGGACAGGGCGCGGTGGCCGACCAGCGGACCGATGTCGTCCCGCCACCACCGCCCCTCCAGACGGATGGACCGGGTCCGCACCCGGGAGGCGAGGGCCACGCGTTCGACCGGGTCGAGCCGGTCGCTCTCGGTGCCGCCCTGCGCCGGCTCGGACAGGGTGATCCCGGCCGCCTCGGCGACGATCTTGCAGGCCGCGTACCCGGCGTCCGCGTCGGCGGCCGTCGTGCGCTTGCCGCCCCGCTTGCCGATCGACGCCAGCAGCGTCTGGTCGGCCTGCGCGCGGACCGCCTCACCGGCCTTGATCCCGGCGGCCGTACGGGTCTCGTGCGTGCGCTCCAGCTGCTCGATCCACCGGTCCAGCGTGGTCAGCAGACGGTACTGCTGGTCCACCATCGACTGCCAGACCGCCGGGTCCATCAGCAGATCGGCGGCCGCCTCGGCGCCGTACAGCGAGCCGTACTGGACACTGCCCGGCGGGACCTGCATCCAGAAGACGTCGTCGTCCGTCACCTCGGCCGCCCGCTCGGTGGCCATGGGCGCCTGGAACAGGATGGACAGGCTGCGGCCGACGCCGAGCGCGAGCGCGTACTCCAGCGGGCTGGTCTGCGGCGGGACGTACTGCGGGTTGCCGTACTCGTCGTACGACCAGGTCTGGGTGTTCGCGGGCTGGTACAGCTCGCGCAGCCCGATGCGGTGCACCACGCAGTCCCGCAGCGGCCGCGCCACCAGCGTGTGCTGCGGTCCCGCGACCGGGCCCAGCAGCAGCGAACCCGCCTCCAGCCGGCCCAGATGGTGCCAGTGGCCCTGCTCCCCGGCGTCCACCGCGAACAGGTCCACCGCGCCGGACGCCACCAGCCACAGCACCTGCGGACCTTCCAGGTCCAGGCGGTTGAAGCCCGCGCAGTCCAGGGCCGAGCCCAGCTGCCCGAGCGCGTCGAGGACGAGGTCCCCCTCGTTCACGGCCGTCATCTCACCGCTCCTTGACCAGGGCCGCGTAGGCGCCGCCGAGCGCCACCAGCTCCTCGTGCCGTCCGCGTTCGACGATCGTGCCGTGCTGGAGCACCACGATCTCGTCGCTGTCGCGGACCGTGCTCAGCCGGTGCGCGATCACCACACAGGCGCAGCCGCGCCGGCGCAGATTGTCCATCACGACCAGCTCGGTCTCGGCGTCGAGCGCGCTGGTCACCTCGTCGAGCACCAGGATGCTGGGGCGGCGCACCAGCGCCCGCGCGATCTCAAGGCGCTGGCGCTGCCCGCCGGAGAAGTTCCGGCCGTCCTGCTCGACCCGGCTGCGGATACCGCCGGGGCGGCGCATCACCACGTCGTACAGGGCCGCGTCGCGCAGCGCCTCCTCCACCGCCTCGTCCGGGACGGACGGGTCCCACAGGGCCACGTTGTCCCGGACGGTGCCCTCGAACAGGAACACCTCCTGGTCGACGAAGGAGACGGAGGCGGCGAGCGCCCCGCGCGGGATGTCCTCGATCCGCCGGCCGTCGATCCGGATGACGCCCTCCCAGGGGGCGTACAGACCCGAGATCAGCCGGGACACGGTCGACTTGCCGCTGCCCGAGCCGCCGACCAGCGCCACCTGCCGGCCCGGTCCGACGGTCAGGTCGAAGCCGCTCAGCAGCGGCTTGTCCAGCGGGCTGTAGCCGAAGGTGATGTTCTCCAGCTCCACATGCCCGTGCAGCCGGCGGGTGGACTCGCCCGCGCCGGGGCGGCCGTAGAGCGGGTCCGCCTCGAAGTTCTCCACGTCCTTCAGCCGGGCCACGTCCGCCGCGAAGTCCTGGATGCGCCCCGCGACGCCGTTGAGCCGGGTGATCGGGGCGGTGAACCGGGTCACCAGCGCCTGGAAGGCGACCAGCAGACCGACGGAGATGCCCCCCTCGATCGCGCGCATGCCGCCGATCCACAGGATCAGGGCGCTGTTGAGCGTGGCGAGGGTGGGGGCGACCACGCCGAGCCAGGCGCTCGGCACACCGAGGCGCTGCTGCTCCTCCAGCGTGGTCGCGTGCTGCCCGGCCCACTTGCGGAAGTAGCCGTCCTCACCGCCGGTCGCCTTCATGGTCTCGATGAGCTGGAGGCCCGTGTAGGCGGTGTTGGTCAGCCGCGCGCTGTCCGCGCGCAGCTTCGCCGTACGGGTGGCCCGCAGCCGGATCACCACCCGCATCGCGACGATGTTCAGCAGGGCGACACCGATGCCGACGAACGTGAGCTGCGGGTCGTAGGTGTAGAGGAGCACCGCGTAGAGGACGACGACGACCGCGTCCACGCCGGCCGCCGCGAGGTCGCGGGCCAGCGTCTCGGCGACCGCGTCGTTCGACTGGAGCCGCTGCACCAGGTCGGCGGGGCTGCGCTGGGAGAAGAACGTCACGGGCAGCCGCAGCAGATGGCGCAGGAAGCGGGCGCTGGAAAGGGTGGAGGAGATGATCCGGCCGCGCAGCAGGTTCGCCTGCTGCAGCCAGGTCAGCACCACGGTCAGCGCGACACAGGTCCCCATGGCCGCGAACAGCGTGCCCAGCAGGGAGGTCTGGCCCCCGATCAGGAACATGTCGATATAGGTGCGGCTCAGGGCGGGCACCGCCGCGCCGACCGCCACCAGCAGCAGGCTCGCGAGGACGGCCGCGGGCATGGTGCCCGCGGTGCCGCGCAGCCGGGCGGGCATCGCGCCGAGCACCCCCGGCTTGCGTCCGCCGCGGGTGAAGCCCTCGCCGGGCTCCATGACCAGGACGACCCCGGTGAAGCTGCCGTCGAAGTCCTCCATGGGCACGAAACGACGGCCCTTGGCGGGGTCGTTGACGTACACGCCCCGGCGGCCGAAGCGGCGGCCCATGCCGTCGAAGACGACGTAGTGGTTGAACTCCCAGAAGAGGATGGCCGGCGCCTTCACCTCGGCGAGGGCGGCCGTGTCCATCTGCATGCCCTTGGCGGTCAGGCCGTAGCCGCGGGCCGCCTTCAGCAGATTGCTGGCGCGCGAGCCGTCCCGGGAGACACCGCACGCGATGCGCAGTTCCTCCAGCGGGACGTGCCGGCCGTAGTGGCCTAGCACCATCGCGAGGGAGGCGGCGCCGCACTCGACGGCCTCCATCTGGAGCACGGTGGGGGTGCGGACGGTCTTCGCCCGGCCCTTGGGCACGGGGCGCTTCGGGGGAGCGGCGGCGCGGCGTCGGCCGCGCGTCTGCTGTGCGGTGCTCATGGCAGCAGCCAGTCGACGGGACGCTGGTCGGCGAGCCGGATGGAGGCCTCGGCCAGGGTCATGGAGGGGAGGGTGAACGGCGGTCCGTCGGCGGACGACCAGGCGTAGCCGCTCTTCGTGCCGGCCTTGCGGTCGAGCTTCACGAGGACGGCGACCGGGCGTCCCTCCTTGGTGAACTGCTCGCCGAGCTGGGTGTCCCCGAGGAATCCGGCGATCTGCTGCGGCGACTGCACGGAGCGGTCCACCGACTTCACATGGCCGCGCAGCACGCCGTACTCCTGGGTCGGCACCGACTGCACGGTGAGGTCCACCGCGGCGTGCTCGGGGATGGCGGCGGCGTTCTCGGCGGGGACGTACACCGTCGCGTACAGCGGGTCCCCGGCGCGGGCGACCTTCTCGACGGCGGCGACGTTCGCGCCGGTCTGGACGATCTGCCCGATGGTCGCGGCGAGCGCGGTGATCCGTCCCGGTGCGACCGTGCGCACGACGGTCTCGCCGCGGGCGGTACGGACCTTCAGGACGGGGGCGTTCGCCGGGAGCCGGCGGCCCTGTTCGGCGACGACGGAGGTGACCTGCCCGGCGACCGGGCTCTGCAGGATGTAGCTGCCCTGGCCGTGGGTGAGGATGGCGGGCGCGCTGACGGTGGAGGCGACCGAACCGGTCACCGCCCACACGGACGCGGCGGCCATCACGACCACGGTCACACAGAGGACGAGCCAGCCCTGCGGGCGGGCGAAGCGCACCGGAAGGTCGAGCTCCTCCGGCGACTGAAGCTTGGCGAGGGCCTGTTGGCGGAACTGCACGGAATTTCCCTCACCTGCGGATGAGTGGAGACCGGCATGTGAATACCGGTCGTGCTGCGGGGCGGGGCCGAAATCCCTTCACGGTGTTTCGTTCCTGCTTTTCGTTCAGGGGATTTCCTGTTTTGTGACGCCCAAGAGTCCCGGAGCCGGGTGACGGCTCCGGGACTCGGTGGTACGAAAGGCGCGATCAGAGACCGGCGACCAGGCCCGTGACCGGGGCGGTGTTCAGGCCGGTGACACCCTCCACGGTGCCGACGACCGTGTTGAGCAGGCCGGACACCGGGGCGATGCCGTTGACCGCGTCGAGGGCACCGTTCACGGCGTTGACCTGCAGGCCGCCGGAGACGTTGTCGAGCTCGGCGTCGGAGATCTCGACGGTCGCAACCTGGGGGGTGGAGTTCATGGTGGAACTTCCCTTCCTAATGGATATTTCACAAGGGGGAGCGGCCCCCTCTGGGGACAGATGACGGCCGCGACCGCAGGCGCCCGGCGCCCCGTTTCCGGGAAAGCCGTTGGCGGCCCCCGCGGTGCGATGGATCAAAGCACGGCGCGGGTGCGGGCTTCCAATCAAACGAATGCCCTGTCAGGGCACTTGAGGGCCCGGTGTGGGAATTCGTGCAGGGGCGGTCACGTCTTGTCGGCGACTTCTTCACACGCCGCACAGCATCGGCGCGTACCGGCGGTCGCGCCGGGCCCGCGGGCGCCGGCGGGGACGGCGGCGAAAGCGACACTCCGGCCCCAAGGGGGTGACCGGCGGTAGCGCCCGGTGCGGAACCCCGGGCCACGGTGACTTGGTTGAGTATTGAATGTGCAGATTCACTGAAGCTGGGATTCCGCTCCTGATTCGCGACTGACCGCGATCGACCGACTGCGGACGGTGTCTGCTCGCACCTGTCCGCCTCTCGCCTCGCGGACACCCATCCGCGCCCCCCGCGTGGTCGCTTCGGCACCCCGAGATCCGCGCCCGTCGCGTGGCCGCTCCAACACCCCGAACGACGCTTCTGCGAACGGAGTTGAACACTCCGGCCGCCCGGCGCGTACCAACTGCCAACCAGGCGCCCGAGAAACAGCCGCCGGACGAACGGCGGCAGCAGACCCCGTCCCCCAGGAGGTCGAGAAGTTTGAGTCACAAGCGAATGCCGAAGCGCAAGGCCGCGATAGCCGCGGGCGGCGTGGCGGCGCTCGGAGCGGCGGCGATCCTTCTGCCGAACGCCAACGCGTCGCAGGACGCCGCACCGGACGCCGCAGCCGCCCCCAAGACCCTGAAGGCGGCGGACGCCTCGGATCTCGCCTCGCGCCTCGCGGGACTGCTCGGCGACTCCTTCGCCGGCTCGTACTACGACGCCGGCAGCAAGCAGCTCGTGGTGAACGTCGTGAACGGCGACGACAACGAGGTGGTGGTGCAGGCCAAGAAGGCGGGAGCCAAGGTCCGCGAGGTCGCCAACAGCCTGGCCGAGCTCAAGACGGGTGCGCAGACCCTGAAGTCCGAGGCGACCATCCCGGGCACGGCGTGGGCGGTCGACCCCAGAACGAACAAGATCGTCGTCACCGCCGACAGCACGGTCACCGGCCGGAACTGGGACCGCCTCGAGTCCACCGTCGAGAGCCTCGGCTCCGGCATGGCGAGCGTCAAGAAGTCGGCCGGCACCTTCAAGACCTTCCTCTCCGGCGGCGACGCCATCTTCGCGGGCGGCGCGCGCTGTTCCGCGGGCTTCAACGTCACCGCGGGCGACGGCAGCCCGGCCTTCCTGACCGCCGGTCACTGCGGGGTCGCGGCCGAGCAGTGGTCCGACGCGCAGGGCGGGCAGCCCATCGCCACCGTCGACCAGGCGACGTTCCCGGGTGCCGGGGACTTCGCGCTCGTGAAGTACGACGACCCGGCGACCCAGGCGCCCAGCGAGGTCAACCTCGGTCAGCAGACGGTCCCGATCAGTCAGGCCGCGGACGCCACGGTCGGCCTCCAGGTCTTCCGGATGGGCAGCACGACCGGTCTGAGCGACGGTCAGGTCACCGGCCTCGACGCCACCGTGAACTACCCCGAGGGCACGGTCACCGGGCTCATCCAGACCGACGTGTGCGCCGAGCCCGGCGACAGCGGCGGCTCCCTGTTCACCCAGGACGGACTGGCGATCGGCCTCACCTCCGGCGGCAGCGGCGACTGCACCGTCGGTGGCGAGACCTTCTTCCAGCCGGTGACGACCGCCCTCGCGGCCGTCGGCGCCACCCTCAACGGCGACGCCGCGGGCGGAGCGGGCGCCGGTGACGACGCCGGAGCCGGTCAGGACGCGGGTGCCGGTGCGGGCGAGGAGGCCGGAGCCGGTCAGGACGCGGGCGCGGGCGCCGGCGAGGAGGCCGGAGCGGGCCAGGACGCGGGTGCCGGCCAGGACGCCGGGAACGGAGCCGCGAACGGCAACGCCAACGGCGGTGGCCACGGCCTCGGCGAGATCGTCGGCAACGGCGTCGGGAACTGACGCGCGGGCACCCCTGAACGGATCCGCGTGATCCACCCGGGCACGACGGCGGTCCGGCCCTCCGGCGGGAGGGCCGGACCGCCGTTCGCCGTCCCGCCGCCCCGGCCGCGCGGAACCGTCACAGGGGCTGCGCACGTGGCGCATTGGCGCTGTAATGGCGAACGTGGTCGGAGAGGGCGCTACGCAGGGCAGGACGGGGAACAGGCGTGTCGAGGACGTCCTGAAGGCACTCGCCGCCGAGCCCGATCCTGCCGGGCGCTCGCGCCGGGTACTCGAACAGGCGCTCGTCTTCTGCGGCGCCTCCCTGGCCGTCCTCTACACCCCGGACGACGCCGGCGAACTGCTCTGCGTCAACGAGTCCGCGGGCGTGCCCCGGTCCCTGTACGGCCTGCGGGACGGCTACGCCCTCAACGGGCCCTCCCCGGCCGCCGACGCCCACCGCACCGGCCGCCCCGTCTGGCTCGGCCCCCGGGACCTCGCCGGCTTCGCGGAGGCCCGGCGCATACCGGCCTGTGACCACTCCGTGGCCGCGCTGCCCGTCCGCGGCGAGGGTGTCACCGGGTGCCTGCTGGCCGTCACCGAGCACCCCGACGGCTTCGACGACACGCAACGCGAGTGTCTGGAACTGATCGCCGGTGCCGTCACCCTGCCCGCCCCGCTCGTCGCCGAGGCCGGCGGCGAACTGCCGCCCGACGCGTTCAGCCTCGCCGTGGACAGCGGCCATGTCGAGGTCGGCGCCGACCTCCTGCGGCTGTTCGGGCTGACCCCCGCCGCCTTCGACGGCAAGGTGGAGACCCTGCTGGGCCTGACCGTCCCGGACGACCTGCCCGCGCTGATGTCCGTCGTCGAGGCCGACCACATGTCCATCGGCGACCGGGAGCTGGAGTTCCGCGTCGAGCAGCCCGCGGGACCGCCCCGCTGGCTGCGGCTGCGCGGCCGTCTGCTGCCCGGCGGCGAGGGCCGGCCCGCCCGGCTCGTCGGCACCGTCGCCGACGCCTCCACCCTGCGCCCCGAGGTCACCGACGTCGCCCGCGTCCAGCGCCTGGCCGCCGCCCTCGCCACCGCCGGCACCGTCCGCGACGTCAGCCACGCCGTGGTCACCGCCCTGCGCGAACCCCTGCGCGCCGACCGCATCGCGCTCGCCGAACTGGAGCACGACCGGCTAGTCGTCACCGTCCTCGACCCGCCCGACCCGGAGTCCTGGCCCGCGCTGTGGCGCCTGGAGTGGCGCACCGAGTGGCCCGACGCCCCCGTGCGTGCCATGCCGACGCTCGCCGCCGCCCTGCGCGAGGGACGCGCCCAGATCTGGCCGGCCGGGGCCCCGCTGGAGCCCGCCCTCGCCGACGTCGGCCCCGGCGGCCTCGCCGTGCTCCCGCTGCCCGCGAGCGGCACCATGGCCGGCGCCTGCCTGATCGGCTGGGACACCCCGCACCAGTTCGGGCCCGACGAACGCGCCCTGCTCACCGCCTCCGCCGGGCTCGCGGGCCAGGCGCTGCTGCGGGCCCGCGCCTTCGACGCCGAGCACGAACTCGTCGGCATGCTCCAGCGCCAGCTGCTGCCCCGCCGGCTGCCCCGGCTGCCCGGCGCCGAGGCCGTCGCCCGCTATCTGCCGACCACCGCGGGGCTCGAGGTCGGCGGTGACTGGTACGACGTCATCCCGCTGCCCGACCACCGGGTCGCCCTCGTCATCGGCGACGTCCAGGGCCACAGCGCGGCCGCCGCCACCCTCATGGGCCAGATGCGCACCGCGCTGCGCGCCTACGCGGCCGAGGGACACCCGCCGGACGTCGTCGTCCACCACGCCAACCGGCTGCTGATGGACATGGAGACCGACCTCTTCGCCACCTGCTGCTATGTGGAGGTGAACCTGGAGGAGGGCTCCGCCTGGTGCGTACGGGCCGGACATCCGCCGCCAGTGCTGCGCCACCCGGACGGCGGCACCGAGGTCGCCGAGGCCGACGGCGGCCCGCCCCTCGGCGTGCTGCGCGAGGCCGTCTTCCCGATGAGCCCGCTGCGGCTGCGCCCCGGCACCGTCCTCGCCCTGACCACCGACGGCCTCGTGGAGTCCGCGGACGCCGACATCGACACCGGCATCGAACGGCTCGCCGCCGCGCTCTCCGCCGCCGACCCCGCCCACCTCGGACTCGTCGCCGACGGGCTGCTCGTCGGGGCGCACCGCGACGACGACATCGCCCTGCTCCTGATGCGCTACGACGGCATGGCCGTACGGCCGCTGCGCGAGACCTGGGCCGTGTGGCGGGTCCCCGAAGCGGTCGGCCACGCGCGCCGGTTCACCCGGCGCACCCTGCGCGCCTGGCAGGTGCCGCCGCAGGACCGGGACACCGCCCTGCTCGTCGTGTCCGAACTCGTCACCAACGCCCTCGTGCACACCGACGGACAGGTGCGCCTCGACCTCACCCTGGTCGGCCGGCGGCTGCGGGTCGCCGTCGCCGACTCCTCGCCGCGCACTCCGGTCCGCCCCACGAGCATCAGTTGGGAGGCCACCGGCGGACGCGGCATCCTGCTGGTCGAGGCGATGACGACGGCCTGGGGGACCGTGCCCGTCAGCGGCGGGAAACAGGTGTGGTGCGAGCTCGCCCTCTCCGGATGACACCGGCACGAAGCGCCGGGGCGTCCAGAAACAGCCAGTCCCGACAGCCTCAAATCGGCGGATTCGGGGCTATGGTGAAGCAGATGAAGGCTCTCGTGCTGTCCGGTGGCGCCGGTACGCGCCTGAGGCCGATCACGCACACCTCGGCCAAACAGCTGGTCCCGGTCGCCAACAAGGCCGTGCTGTTCTACGGGCTGGAATCGATCGCCGCGGCCGGCATCACCGAGGTCGGTGTGATCGTCGGTGACACCGCCCGGGAGATCCAGGACGCCGTCGGCGACGGCTCCGCGTTCGGCCTGAACGTCACCTACATCCCGCAGGAACGCCCGCTGGGCCTCGCGCACGCCGTGCTCGTCGCCCGTGACTGGCTGGGCGACGACGACTTCGTCATGTACCTCGGCGACAACTTCATCGTGGGCGGCATCAGCGGCGTCGTCGACGCGTTCCGGCGCACCCGCCCCGACGCCCAGATCCTGCTCACCCGGGTCAAGGACCCCCGCCCCTTCGGCGTCGCCGAACTCGACCCCGACGGACGGGTCGTCGGCCTGGAGGAGAAGCCCCGGCACCCCAAGAGCGACCTCGCCCTGGTCGGCGTCTACCTGTTCACGCCCGTCATCCACGACGCCGTCCGCGAGGTCACCCCGTCCTGGCGCGGCGAGCTGGAGATCACCCACGCCCTGCAGCACCTCATCGACGCGCACGCCGACGTACGCAGCACCGTCATCGAGGGCTACTGGAAGGACACCGGGAACGTCGCCGACATGCTGGAGGTCAACCGGACCGTCCTGGAGGGGCTCACCCGCCGGATCGACGGCGAGGTCGACGAGCGGTCGCAGACCGTCGGCCGGGTCGTCGTCGAGGAGGGGGCGCGCATCGTCAACTCCCGCATCGTGGGCCCGGCCGTCGTCGGCTCGGGCACCGTCGTGGAGGACTCCTACGTCGGCCCGTTCACCTCCATAGCGGAGAACTGCCATGTCGCCGACAGCGAACTGGAGTTCTCCATCGTGCTGCGGGACTCCTCCATCCACGGCGTGGGCCGGATCGAGTCCTCCCTCATCGGCCGGCATGTCGAGGTCACCCCCGCGCCCAGTGTGCCCAGCGCCCACCGCCTCGTCCTCGGCGACCACAGCAAGGTGCAGATCCACACATGAACCTCCTCGTCACCGGCGCCGCCGGCTTCATCGGCTCCGCGTACGTCCGCGCCCTGCTCGCCCGGCGCTCCGCCGACGCGCCCCACGTCACCGTGCTGGACAAGCTCACCTACGCCGGCAGCCGGGACAACCTGCCCGCCGACCACCCCCGGCTGACCTTCGTGCGCGGCGACATCCGCGACACCGCCCTCGTCGACAAGCTGATGGCCGAGGCCGGCCAGGTCGTGCACTTCGCCGCCGAGTCCCACGTCGACCGGTCGATCACCGGCGCCGGCGACTTCGTCCTCACCAACGTCGTCGGCACCCAGGTCCTGCTCGACGCCGCCCTGCGCCACGGCGTCGGCCCCTTCGTGCACATCTCCACCGACGAGGTCTACGGCTCCCTCGCCACCGGCTCCGCCCGCGAGAACGACCCCCTGCGCCCCAGCTCGCCGTACTCCGCCTCCAAGGCCTCCGCCGAGCTCCTCGCGCTGTCCTACCACCGCACCCACGGCCTCGACGTACGCGTCACCCGCTGCTCCAACAACTACGGCCCGCGCCAGTTCCCCGAGAAGGTGATCCCGCGGTTCGTCACCCGCCTCCTCGACGGGCACCCCGTGCCCCTGTACGGCGACGGGCGCCACGTCCGCGACTGGCTGCACGTCGACGACCACTGCCACGGCGTCGAACTCGTCCGCACCCGGGGCCGCTCCGGCGAGACCTACAACATCGGCGGCGGCACCGAACTCAGCAACAAGGAGCTGACCGCACTGCTGCTGGACGCCTGCGGCGCCGGCTGGGACCGGGTGGAGCACGTCGAGGACCGCAAGGGCCACGACCTGCGCTACAGCGTCGACTGGACCAAGGCCCGCACCGAACTCGGCTACCGGCCGCGCCGCGACTTCACCACCGGTCTCGCCGAGACCGTCGCCTGGTACCGCGAGAACCGCGCATGGTGGGAGCCGCTGACCCGGCGCGCGGGGGAGGAGGCAGGGGGATGAGGTGGCTGGTCACCGGGGCGGGCGGTCTGCTGGGCCGGGACACGGCCGCCGCACTCCGCGCGCACGGCGAACCGGTGACCGCGCTCGGCCGCGCCGCCCTCGACATCACCGACCCCGCCGCCGTGGACCGCGCCCTCGCCGCCCGCCACCCCGCCCTGGTCGTCAACTGCGCCGCCTACACCGCCGTCGACGACGCCGAGCACGACGAGGAACGCGCCCTGCGCGTCAACGCCGACGGCCCCCGCGTCCTCGCCCGCGCCTGCGCCGCGCACGGCGCCCGGCTGCTCCACGTCTCCACCGACTACGTCTTCGCCGGGGACGCCCACGCCCCCTACCCCGAGGACCACCCGCCCGGCCCCCGCACCGCCTACGGGCGCACCAAACTCGCCGGGGAACGGGCCGTCCTCGCCGAACTCCCGCACGCCGCCGCCGTCGTACGCACCGCCTGGCTGTACGGCGTCCACGGCCCCAGCTTCGTCCGCACCATGATCCGGCTGGAGGCGGACCGTGGCACCGTCGACGTCGTCGACGACCAGCGCGGTCAGCCCACCTGGAGCGCCGACCTCGCCCGGACCCTCGTCCGGCTGGGCCCGCGGGTGGGCCACGACGTCACCGGCGTCCTGCACGCCACCAACGCCGGTGAATCCACCTGGTACGAGCTGGCCCGCGAGGTGTTCGCCGGCCTCGGCGCCGACCCCGCACGGGTGCGCCCGGTCGGCGGTGCCGCCTTTCCCCGGCCCGCGCCCCGCCCCGCGTACAGCGTCCTCGCGCACGGCCGGCTGCGGCGGCTCGGCCTGCCGCCGCAGCGCGACTGGCGCGCCGCCCTGCACGAAGCCCTGCCCGAGATCCGCGAGGAGACCCTTCGTGAAACGCCATGAGTTCCTGAAGGAACTGCACAAGGTCAGCGGCAACCGCACCTACCTGGAGATCGGCGTCAACGACGGCCGCAGCCTGCGCCTGTCCCGCGTGCCCAGCGTCGCCGTCGACCCGGCCTTCAAGGTCGTCACCGAACTCCGCTGCGACGTCCACCTCGTCCGGGCCACCAGCGACGACTTCTTCGCCCGCCCCGACCCCCTGATCCACCTCAAGGGCGGCCGCCACCCGCTGCGCAATCTGCGCCGCGGCCGCCACCCGCTCGGATATTGGCGCCGCCCCGTGATCGACCTGGCGTTCATCGACGGCATGCACCTCTTCGAGTACGCGCTGCGGGACTTCATGAACGTCGAGCGGTACGCCGAATGGACGAGCGTGATCGTCTTCGACGACATGCTGCCGCGCACCACCGACGAGGCGGCCCGCGACCGGCACACGGACGCCTGGACCGGCGACGTCTTCAAACTCGCCGACATCCTGGCCCGGTACCGCCCCGACCTGCTCGCCGTCCCCGTCGACACCCGGCCCACCGGCCAGCTCGTCGTCCTCGGCGCCGACCCCCGCAGCACGGTGCTGCGCGACAAGTACGACGAGATCGTCGCCGACTACGACGTCCCCGACCCGCAGAAGGTCCCCGAGGCCGTCCTCGACCGCACCGGCGCGGTGCCGCCGCGGACCCTGCTGGACGCTGGCTTCTGGGACCCGCTGATCCGCGCCCGGCGCCTGGGCCTGCCGCGCACCCGGGGCTGGGAGCCGCTGCGCGCGGCGGTGGAACGGGCGGTCGCCCCTCGGTAGCCCTTCGGTGTCCTGAGACGCCCTCAGCCCGGCTCCCCACCCCGCATCCGCGCGTACCGCGCCCGGCACGCTTCGTACGACGGCAGGAGCCCCGCCTCCTGGGCCTCGGCCAGCGAGGGGGCCCGCGCGTCCTTGGGCGAGAGGACCGGCGTGAGGCCGTCCGGCCAGGTGATGCCGAGCGCGGGGTCGAGGGCGTCGACGGTGTGCTCGCGGCGCGGGTCGTACCCGGTGGAGCACAGGTAGACCACGGTGGCGTCGTCGGTGAGCGCCATGAAGGCGTGCCCGAGTCCCTCGGCGAGGAACACCGCGCGCCGGCCGTCGTCGTCCAGACGCACCGCCTCCCACTGCCCGAACGTGGGGGAGCCGACGCGGATGTCGGCCACCACGTCGAGGACGGCGCCGCGCACACACGTCACGTACTTGGCCTGTCCGGGCGGTACGTCCGCGTAGTGCAGGCCGCGCAGCACGCCCCGCCGGGAGACCGAGCAGTTCGCCTGCGCCAGAGTCAGATCGTGACCGGTGGCCTCGCGGAACTCCCCACCCCGGTACCACTCGTGGAACGTGCCCCGGTCGTCCTCGAACAGCTGGGGTTCGAGCACCCACGCGCCGTCGATCCCGAGGGGCCGCATCCGTCATCCCCTCCGTGCCCGGGCCCGGGCACGCAGCCGGGCCGCCGTCCGGCCCAGCGCCGTCGCCCGCAGTCGCCGCCGCAGCGGGCCCCGGCCGGGCGCCCGGACCACACGGGCACCGCCGGCCCGCACCCGGAGGGCGACGGGCAACGGCAGGAAGCGCGGCCCCGGCACGCCGAGCGCGAGGCGCCACCTCCCGCCGCGCAGCCGCCCGTCGAGCGGCAGGTCCGCGACGAGGACGGCGCCCGGGCCGTGCGGGCTCAGGACGGCCGGTACGTCGTGACGGATGCCGGCCGCTTCCAGGCGCA
Source organism: Streptomyces sp. RK62 (assembly GCF_018070255.1). NCBI lineage: Bacteria > Bacillati > Actinomycetota > Actinomycetes > Kitasatosporales > Streptomycetaceae > Streptomyces > Streptomyces sp. RK62. The sequence continues at coordinate 744,997 of NZ_JAGPYD010000001.1, forward strand.
GGGGCGCCTCGGCGCCGTCGCCGGGCACGTGCAGCGGGAGCCGGACGCGCAAACGGCCGTCCGTGACGTCGGCGTCGTCCGGGGTGAGCGTGCCGAGCGCGACGCGCCGGGTGGCCCGGTCGACGTCCAGGGCGAGACACGCGTGCGGGGACGTCCAGTACGGCAGGACCGTACGGCCGCCCGACAGCGCGGCGAACGGGGCGGGCCGGTCCGTGCCGGGCGCGGGGCCCAGCCGGCACTCCTTCGTCCAGCCGCCCAGCTTGACCCGTACCACCGCGTCCCACAGCCCGGCACCGGCGAGCCCGGCCGGATCGACCGTGGCCCGCGCGCGCAGCACCAGCCGGAACCGGTCCCCGTCGTCCACCGGCACCCGCTCCCGGGTGACCTCCACCGGCTGGAAGTACTGGGCGCCGCCCGCGCGTTCGCGCAGCAGCAGATCGGCGCCGGCCTGCCCGAACCGGGCCACGGTGTCCGCGCCGACCCACTCCACGGCCGCCGCCAGATCCTCCGGCGGCCCGTCGAGCGGAGGGGCGGACGAGCCGGGGGAGAAGGTCATCGGCGCCCCCGCGACGGTGTACTCGGCGGTGAACCCGACCTTCAGCACGCCGTCCTCCCACTCCACCCGGCCGGGGAGCGCCGTCAGGGCGATGCCGGCCTCCCAGCCGGCGAACTCCTCCACGGCGTCGTAGCGGTCGACGGCGATCAGCGCGGCGACGACCTGCTGCGTGGGCTGCAGCCCGGCCGCGACGCCCGGCCCGAAGCGCTCCACGACGACCTCGTGCATCTGTGTGAACAGCTCCCGCCGGTGGTCGGGCGGCAGATCCAGCAGCCGGCGCCCGCGCATCCGCTCGACCATCTCCACCCGCAGCCACCGCCGGAACAGCCGGTCCCGCAGCGGACCGGGCTCGGTGTACCGCTCGACGACGTCCAGGGCCTCACGGAGGTTCTTGAAGTAGCCGACCGGATCGATGCGCTGGAAACCGGCGTTGGAGGAGTCGTCGCGCCGGACGTGGTAGTAGCAGACGTAGTCGCCGAGCACCGCGACGTTGCCCGCCCGCAGATACGCCTCGGTGACGAAGACGTGGTCCTCCAGACGGCGTCGGCCCTCCGGGAAGCGCAGGCCGGTCGCGTCGAGGAACGCCCGGCGGAACATCTTGTGCGGGGTGAGACTGTCGATCAGCGGGGCGTTCGCCACGGTCGCCCGCGGGTGGTTGCGGCGGAACAGCTCCACCGGCACCCCCCGGCCCCGCCCGGCCATCTTGCCGACGACCACATCGGCGTCCTGGGCCGTACCGTAGGCGTACATCCGCTCCAGGGCCTCGTCGCCCAGATGGTCGTCGTTGTCGACGAACATCACGTACGTGCCGCGCGCGGCGGCGATCCCGACGTTGCGCGGTCTGCCCGACCAGCCGGAGTTCTCCTGGTGGAACACCCTCACCCGGGGGTCCGCGGCGGCCAGTTCGTCCAGCCGCTCCCCGGTGCCGTCGGTGGAGCCGTCGTCGACGAAGATCACCTCGTACGCGTCCGGTGGCATGGACTGCCGCAGCAGGGACGCCACGCACTCCTCGATGTGCGCCCCGGGGTTGTACACGGGGACGACCACGCTCACCTTGACCGGCATCGGCCTCCGAGCCCCCTCCCGTCGCCGGGCGTTTGCGTCAGATTACGGCCTTCGTGGCCGGAAGCCAGCCCTGTGCACCGTATTCGTCCGGTACGGGACGACACCCGGGTGGCACGGGGAGTCCCCGCGCGCGGCCCTGGGCGCCGGTTAGCCTGGCGGCGTGCGTCTGCTCCTGATGTCCGACACCCATCTGCCCAAGCGCGCCAAGGCCCTGCCCGAGCCGCTGCTCGCCGAACTCCCGCGCGCCGACGTGGTGTTCCACGCCGGGGACTGGGTGGACACGGCCACGCTGGACCTGCTGGAGAGCCGCAGCGCACGGCTCGTCGCCGTGTACGGCAACAACGACGGGCCCGGGCTGCGCGCCCGTCTCCCCGAGATCGCGCGGGCCGAACTCGGCGGGCTGCGCTTCGGCGTCGTCCACGAGACGGGCGCCGCCCAGGGCCGCGAGGCGCGGTGCGCGGCCCGCTTCCCCGACCTCGACGTCCTCGTCTTCGGGCACAGCCACATCCCCTGGGACACGACGGCCGCCACGGGGCTGCGGCTGCTCAACCCCGGTTCCCCCACCGACCGGCGCCGTCAGCCGTACTGCACGTACATGACGGCGACCGTCGACGCGGGCGCCCTCACCGACGTGGAGCTGCACCGGCTGCCGCGCCGCTGACCTCCCGTGTCACGCGCCGGGCGAGCCGTCCCGCCGTGGATGGACGGCCCCGTCCGTCGCGGTCAGCGGCCTCCCGCTGCCGCCCCAGCGCAGCGCCACGATCTCGGCGGCCACGGACACGGCGACCTCCTCGGGCGTACGGGCGCCCAGGTCGAGCCCGACCGGTGAGCGCAGCCGCCCCAACTCGGCCTCGCCGAGCCCCGCTTCGGCCAGCCGCCGCATCCGGTCGTCGTGCGTACGGCGGCTGCCCATCGCCCCGATGTACGCGGCCGGCCGGCGCAGCGCCACCTCCAGCAGGGGCACGTCGAACTTCGGGTCGTGGGTGAGGACGCAGATCACCGTGCGCCCGTCGGTGTCCGTACGGCCGAGGTAGCGGTGCGGCCAGTCGACGACCACCTCCGCCTCCGCCGGGAACCGCTCCGGGGTCGCGAAGACCGGGCGGGCGTCGCACACCGTGACCCGGTAGCCGAGGAAGGCCCCGATCCGCGCCACCGCCGCCGCGTAGTCGATCGCGCCGAAGACCAGCATGCGCGGCGGCGGCGCGAACGAGTGCAGGAAGACGGCGACCGCGTCCTCGCGCCGCTCGCCGTGCGGCCCGTAGTGCCGCGTCCCCGTGGCCCCCAGGGCGAGTTCGCCGCGCGCGTCGGCGGTGACCGCCGCGTCGAGCCCGGACGCCCCCAGCGTCCCCGCGACCCGGTCCGGCCACACCGCGAGCGAGGCTCCGCGCGGCGCGGGCCCGTCGGCCACCGTCGCCACGGTCACCGGGCGGCCCGCCGCCACCGACCCCGCCACCTCGCCGAACACCGGATCGCTCGCGGCCGTCACCGGGCGCACCAGCAGCGTGATCTCACCGCCGCAGGTCAGCCCCACCGCGAAGGCGTCCGCGTCGCTGTACCCGAACGTCTCCAGGCGGGCCTCGCCGCTCGCCACGACCTCCTGGGCCAGCTCGAAGACCGCCCCCTCCACACAGCCGCCGGACACGCTGCCCACGACCTCGTCCCCGGGCCCCACGGCCATCGCCGCGCCCGGGTCGCGCGGGGCGCTGCGGCTGGTGGCGACCACCGTGGCCAGCCCGAACGGCAGCCCGGCCGTGTACCAGCCCGCGGTCACCGGGAGGATCTCCCGCATCGCCCGCTCCTCTCACCGCCGCCCCGCAGGGCACCTTTCGGCAGTTCTCGGCACCACCACGATCGCACCGGGTGCCGCCGCGCGCCGGTCGCAAAATCCGTTGCCGCCCCGAGCGCCGTTCTGCTGCACTGATCCGGCACGAACGACCGACGGAGAGGAACCAGGAGCGATCATGCGCCGAGCGTCCATGTCCCCCCAGGCAGGAACCACTCCCTCGCATAAGGACATGACGCTTCGTGCACGTACTGAACCTCGGGATCCTCGCCCATGTCGACGCCGGTAAGACCAGCCTGACCGAGCGCCTCCTGCACTCCGCGGGAGTGATCGACGAACTCGGCAGCGTCGACGCCGGGAACACCCGGACCGACACCCTCGCGCTGGAGCGCCGGCGCGGTATCACCATCAAGTCCGCCGTCGTCTCCTTCGCTCTCGGCGACGCGACCGTCAACCTCATCGACACCCCCGGCCACCCGGACTTCATCGCCGAGGTGGAGCGGGTCCTCGGCGTGCTCGACGGCGCGGTCCTGGTCGTCTCCGCCGTCGAGGGCGTCCAGCCGCAGACCCGGGTGCTGATGCGCACCCTGCGCCGGCTGCGCATCCCCACCCTGGTGTTCGTCAACAAGATCGACCGGCGCGGCGCCTGCCCCGACCGGGTGCTAAGGGCCGTACGCGAACGGCTGACCCCTGCCGTCGTCCCGATGGGCACCGCCCACGGCCTCGGCACCCGCGCCGCCCGCTTCGTCCCCGCTCCACCCGGCCCGGACGCGCTGGACGTGCTGGCCGACCTGGACGACTCCCTGCTCACCGCGTACGTCGAGGGCCGTGTGTCCCCGGACGACGTCCGCGCGGCCCTCGCCGACGGCACCCGGCGGGCCCTCGCCCACCCTGTGTACTGCGGCTCCGCCCACACCGGCGCCGGCGTGGACGCGCTGATCACCGGCATCAGGGACCTCCTGCCCCCGGCGGACGGCGACCCCGGCGGGCCGCTCTCCGGCACCGTCTTCAAGGTCGAACGGGGACCGGCGGGCGAGAAGATCGCCTACGCGCGCCTGTTCTCCGGCACCCTCCGAGTCCGCGACCGCGTCCCGTTCGGCCCGCCCGCCGGTGAGGACGGCTCCCGCGCCGAGGCCCGTGTCACCGCCGTCAGCGTCTTCGACGGGGGCACCGACACCCGGGCCGACGAGGTGCGGGCGGGCAGGATCGCCCGCCTCTGGGGACTGGCCGACGTCCGCATCGGCGACGCCCTCGGGGCACCCCCCACGACGCACGGGCACCTGTTCGCGCCGCCCACCCTGGAGACGGTCGTCGACCCGGCCGACGGCACCGACCGCCGGGCCCTGCACCGCGCGCTCACCCGACTGGCCGAACAGGACCCGCTCATCGGGCTGCGCCACGACGAGATGCGGCAGGAGACCCATGTGTCCCTGTACGGCGAGGTGCAGAAGGAGGTCATCGAGGCCACGCTCGCCGAGGAGTCCGGACTGCGCGTCACGTTCCGCGAGACGACCCCGCTGTGCGTCGAACGGCCGCTGGGCGAGGGCGAGGCGGCCGCGTTCAACCAGAAGGACGGCAACCCGTTCCTGGCCACCGTCGGCCTGCGCGTCGCACCCGCCCCGCCCGGCAGCGGTGTGCGCTTCGGCCTGGAGGTCGAGCTGGGCTCCATGCCGTACGCCTTCTTCAAGGCCGTCGAGGACACCGTGCGCGAGACCCTCGGGCAGGGCCTGTACGGCTGGCGGGTCCCCGACTGCGTGGTCACGATGACGCACTCCGGCTACTCGCCCCGGCAGAGCCACGCCCACCAGGGCTTCGACAAGAGCATGTCCAGCACCGGGTACGACTTCCGGGGGCTGACCCCGCTCGTGCTCATGGAGGCGCTGCGCCGCGCGGGCACCCGGGTGCACGAGCCCGTGCACCGGTTCCGGCTGGAGACCCCGGCCGACACCCTGGCGGCGCTGCTGCCCGCCCTCGCCGGGCTGCGCGCGGTCCCGGCGACCACCACGACCCGCGGCACGGTCTGCGAGCTGGAGGGCACGGTCCCGGCGGCCCATGTGCACGCGCTGGAGCAGCGGCTGCCCGGCCTGACCCGTGGCGAGGCCGAGCTGGAGACCGCCTTCGACCACTACGCCCCCGCCCCGCCCGGCGCGGTGCCCCGCCGCCCGCGCACCGACCTCAACCCCCTGAACCGCAAGGAGTACCTGCTGAACCTGACCCGCCGGGTAGGGGTGTGAGCCCCTACCCGGGGGGCGCGTGCCGAGGGTTCCGGGCCGGTCAGCGGCCCGAGGGGCTGGTCCAGTCGGACTGGACGTGGCCCAGCCGGACCCGCTGGGGGTGGTCGCCGACGGGCACGGAGACCTGCTTGCGTCCGGTGGCGAAGTCGATGGCGGTGACCTGGTCGGTGCCGCTCTCGGAGACCACGCAGGACTTCCCGTCGCCGCTGACCGTGGCCCAGTAGGGCTTCGACGCGGTGACGAGCGGGCCTTCCGTGAGCGTGGTGCGGTCGACGACGGTGGCGTAGTCGTCCATCGTGCCCGCCACGCACAGCTTGGTGCCGTCCGGGCTCATCGAGATGCCGTGGTGGCGGGAGTCGTTGACGAACGTGGTGCGGTCGTCGCTGGTCGCCGGGTTCTTCGGCAGGGTCTTCGTCCGGGTGATCCGGTCCGTGGCGAGGTCGTACTCGAAGAAGCCGTTGAAGAACGACACCTGGAAGTACAGCTTCGACTCGTCCGGCGAGAACACGGCGGGCCGCACCGCGTCGGAGTGGTCCCGCAGGCCCAGGTCGTCCAGTTTGGGCCGCATGTCGAGGACCTTGACCTGCTTGTACGTGGTGGCGTCGACGACGGTGATGCGCCGGTCGCCCTTCGTCCAGTCCAGCCAGGGCGCGTCGGTCTGCGTGTTCACGTCGCCGATCGCCATGTTGTAGATGTACTTGCCGTCCCTGGTGAAGATGTTCTCGTGCGGCTTGTCGCCGGTGGCGAACTTGCCGAGCTCCCGGCCCGTCTCGATGTCCAGTACGTGCACGGTGTTCGACGTGGACGCGGAGACGGCGACCCGTTTGCCGTCGGGGGAGACGGCCATGTGGTCGGCCCGGTAACCGGAGACGGGGAAGCGCCAGTTGACGGCCCCGGTGGCGAGGTCGAGGGAGACCACGTCGGCGAAGCTGGGACGGGAGACGACGACGGACCTCCCGTCCGGGGTGGAGTACATGTCGTCCACGAACTGGTCGTGGCCCTCGCCGACGCTGTTGCGGATCGCCATGAAGTAGATCCACTTGATGGGATTGGCGTTGATCTCCGCCATCCGCGCGTCCTTGTCGGGGATGACGTTGATCCGGCCGATCTTCGCGAAGTCACCGGAGGACTCGATGACTTCGGCGGTGCCGTCCCAGTTGTTGCCGACGAACAGCACCTCCCGCAGGGCGGCGGCGGACGGTTCGGCGGCGGAGGCGGCGGTCGCGGGAGCGGCGACCGTCAGGGCGAGGGCGGCGGCCACGGAGCACAGGTGCCTGGATCTGATGGCAGGCATGACTGCTCTCTTCCTCTGAGGTGGGGCGTCATGAGTGGGGCGTGCCGGAACTGTCGTGAATCTGAACACCTTTGCTTTCAGAATCAACTTACTGAAAAGTAAGGAGGGGGCGCCCTTCTCCACAAGACTGCGTACACGACAAAATTGGCCCGGGATCGGCGCGGCGGCGGGAGGACAGCGTGGCGGGCAGGCTCAGGGCGCCCACCGGCCGCTACGGCGGCAGGTCGGCCGCGGAACGTCAGGCCGAGCGCCGGCGCCGTTTCCTCGACGCGGCACTCCAGCTGTTCGGCGACAGCCCCGGCTACCGGGGCACGACCGTCGCCGCGCTCAGCATGGCCGCGGGTCTGTCGACCCGTCAGTTCTACGAGGAGTTCCGCACGTTGGAGGACGTGCTGGCCGCGCTGCACCTCCAGGTCAACGGCTGGGCGGAGGAGGCCGTCCTGGCCGCGGTGGCCGACGCCGGGCCGCTGCCGCTCGCCGAGCGCGCCACCGCGATCTTCCGCGCCTACGCGGCCAACGTCACCGCCGACCCCCGCCGCATCCGCATCACCTTCGTCGAGATCATCGGCGTCAGCCCCCGACTGGAGGAGCAGCGCCTGGCCCGCCGCGCCCGCTGGGTGGACCTGGTGTGCGCCGAGGTGGCGTCCGCCGTGGCCCGGGGCGAGGCGGCGCCCCGCGACTACCGCCTCGCCGTGACGGCGTTCATCGGCAGCGTCAACGGACTCCTGCACGACTGGAGCGCGGGCTGGGTGGAGGCGACCCTCGACGAGGTCGTCGACGAACTGGTCCGCCTCCTGCTCGGCATCCTCCAGCCGGCCGGCCCCCGGCCCGTGGGACCGTGAGCCGGACGTACCTCCGTCCTCAGGACTGGTCGTACACCGGCACGCCCGGCGCGAAGTGGGCGACGGCCGCGGCGAGCCGGTCCCGGTCCAGGCGCCACCCGTTCACCGCGCGGGACGACATCGCCACCTCGGGCGGCACCGGGACGAGCGCGCCCAGAACGGCACGGGCCGTGGGGCCGTCGCCCGGCAGCGCCGGAGAACCCTCTCTCCGTGTGACGCCGACGTAGGGCAGGGTGGTGCCGCCGCCCACGGTCTGGCGCCAGAACACGAACCCCGTGACATCGCTCCAGGGCACATGGGCCGTCGTCGCCCGGTACCGGGCGGGACTCCCGCCGAGGAGCACACCGGTCTCGTCCACCCGGAAGGCGACCTTGCGGCTCAGCGCCACGAAGGCCATGAACAGCCCGCCCCCGCCGAACAGCGGCAGGCCCAGCACCCGGGCGAACAACGGCATGTCCGGGAGGAGGAGCGCGGCGGTGAACGCGGCGCAGATCGCCAGGATCCCCACCGTCCTGCGGTCCCATCCGTAGCGCGCCTCGTACACGGGCGCCCCGTCGTCGGTCATGCACCGGATCATGACCAGGGCCGGCCCCGGAGGGAAGGCCTAGCGGGGGAACGTGCCCGGAGCGAGACACACGGCCAGGGCACCGGCCCCGAGGGCGCAGGCCGCCAGCCACGCCATGACCAGCCGGCGCCGCAGCCCGCGGTACGCCGTCCGGTACTCCTCGCGCAGCTCGCCGGCCCGGTCCGCCGTGCGCTGCCAGGAGGCGCGGGCCAGCGTCAGATACTCCTCCTCGAACCGGCGCTCCACCTCCTCGCGTTGGGCGAGCGTCAGCCAGTGCAGCGGCTCGCAGAACCGCTCGGCGGCCGTACGACCCTCCGCGCGTGTCGCGGCGAGCAGCAGATGCCCCTCGATGTCGTTCAGGAACCGGTCCGTGACGCTCACAGCGCGGCCACCTCCCGCTCGGGCACGGGCGCCGGATGGTGCAGGTCGAACGCCGGGGACTCCGAACGGATCCGGGGCAGGACGACGAAGTTGTGCCGCGGCGGCGGGCAGGACGTCGCCCACTCCAGCGAACGGCCGTACCCCCAGGGGTCGTCGACGCCGACCGGCTTGCCGTACTTGGCCGTCTTCCAGACGTTGTAGAAGAACGGCAGGAACGACAGGCCCAGCACGAACGAGAAGACGGTCGACAGGGTGTTGAGCGCCGTCAGGCCCTCCACCGCCAGATAGTCCGGGATGCGCCGCTGCATCCCGTTCACCCCCAGCCAGTGCTGGACCAGGAAGGTGCCGTGGAAGCCGATGAACAGCGTCCAGAAGGTGATCTTCCCGAGGCGTTCGTCGAGCAGCTTGCCGGTGAACTTCGGCCACCAGAAGTGGAATCCGGCGAACATCGCGAAGACCACCGTGCCGAAGATGACGTAGTGGAAGTGGGCCACCACGAAGTAGGTGTCCGAGGTCGGGAAGTCCAGCGGGGGAGAGGCCAGCATGACGCCCGTCAGACCTCCGAACACGAACGTCAGCAGGAACCCGAAGGACCACAGCATGGGCGTCTCGAAGGACAACGAGCCGTTCCACATCGTTCCGATCCAGTTGAAGAACTTCACGCCGGTGGGGACGGCGATGAGGAACGTCATGAAGGAGAAGAACGGCAGGAGCACTCCGCCGGTGACGTACATGTGGTGCGCCCACACGGTCACGGACAGACCCGCGATGGCGATGGTCGCCGCGATCAGGCCCATGTAGCCGAACATCGGCTTGCGGGAGAAGACCGGGATGACCTCACTGATGATGCCGAAGAACGGCAGCGCGATGATGTACACCTCCGGGTGTCCGAAGAACCAGAAGAGGTGCTGCCACAGCAACGCTCCGCCGTTGGCCGAGTCGAAGACATGGGCGCCGAACTTGCGGTCCGCCTCCAGCGCGAACAGCGCCGCCGCCAGCACGGGGAAGGCGAGCAGGACCAGGACCGCGGTCAGCAGCACGTTCCACACGAAGATCGGCATGCGGAACATGGTCATGCCCGGCGCGCGCATGCAGATGATCGTGGTGATGAAGTTGACCGAGCCGAGGATCGTGCCGAAGCCGGAGAAGGCCAGACCCATGATCCACATGTCGGCGCCGATGCCCGGCGAGCGGACCGCGTCCGACAGCGGGCTGTAGGCGAACCAACCGAAGTCGGCCGCGCCGTCCGGCGTGAGGAACCCGCCCACCGCGATGAGCGAGCCGAACAGGTACAGCCAGTAGGCGAACATGTTCAGCCGCGGGAACGCCACGTCGGGCGCGCCGATCTGCAGCGGCATGATCCAGTTCGCGAAGCCCGCGAACAGCGGCGTCGCGAACATCAGCAGCATGATCGTGCCGTGCATCGTGAACGCCTGGTTGAACTGCTCGTTCGACATGATCTGCAGACCGGGCCGGGCCAGCTCGGCGCGCATGACCAGCGCCATCACGCCACCGATCACGAAGAACACGAACGACGTGACCAGGTACAGCGTGCCGATCGTCTTGTGGTCGGTCGTCGTCAGCCACCGCACGGCCCGGACGCCCCTGATGTCTCTGATCCTTTTCACACCCCGCCTGTGTCCGCGGGGGGCCCGAGCGTCACACCCGGCCGGGGCGACGAGAATCACCGGGGGAGGGTGTGACGATCCGGCGGGTGCCGGACACGAACGGAGCATGAGCAACGACGAGATCTTCGCCGCTGCCTATCGCGAGCACTACTGGGCGGTCAGCCGCTATGTCGCGCGGCGACTGGACGGCCGGACGAGCGAGGTGGAGGAAGTGGTGGCGGAGGTGTTCACCGTCGCCTGGCGGCGCCGGGACGACCTCCCGGACGCCCCGCTGCCCTGGCTGTACGGCGTGGCACGCAACTGCCTCGCCAACGCGGTACGCGGCTACGGGCGCCGGCGCCGGCTGGTCGACCGCCTCGGCAACGACGACGCGGCGCACGGCCGGCACATCGCGGCCGGCCCCGACGCCGAGCCGCCCGGCGCCTGGGTGCACGACGCGCTGGCCCGGCTGTCCCCGGCCGATCAGGAGGTGCTGCGCCTCGCGGCCTGGGAGGAGCTGGGCGTCGAGGAGATCGCCGTGGTCCTCGGCTGCGGCCGGCGCGCCGCGTCGATGCGGCTGCACCGGGCCCGGCACCGGCTGAAGGCCGAGATCGACCGGCTCCGCCCCGCCCTCACGACCGGTACGACAGCCACGAAGGAGCAGCACCATGGCTGACGAACTCGACCTCCTGCGCGCCGCCGACCCGGTACCGGCCGATCATCCGCGCCTCGGCGACGGACCCCTGGGCCAGCGGGCCGAACGCCTCCTCGCCGATCTGCGGCGCGAGCCGCCCGCCCGCCGCCGGCTCCGGTGGCCGGGTCTGCGCCCCGTCGTCCGCTCCCGGCCGGCCTGGGCGGTCCTGGCCGCCGTCGCCGCGGCCGTCACCCTCAGCCTGGTCGTCGGCGGCACCGCGACCTCGCCCGCCGTGGCCGCCCCCCGCCCCCTCGTCGTACGGGCCGACGCCACCCCGGTGTCCCTGGACGAGCTGGCGCGGCGGGCCCGCGCGGACGCGGCCGTCGGAGGGGACGCCCTGCGCAAGGGCACCCATGTGCAGTCGTGGAGCCTCGCCATGAGCGAGGACAAGCCGCCGATCACCCTCCCCGAGGAGCGGATCGTGCGCTGGAAGCCCGACGGCAGCCACACCGAGCTCGTGGTGGCGACCGACCCGACCCACCCGGGCCGCCCCGTCCTGCGCGACGGCGAGGACGGACCCCGGCTCGTCGAGGACGGGCATGTCCTCAGCCGCCGCTCCTATCCGCGCAGCTGGAGCGACGCCCCGCCCCAGTCCCCGCCGCCGCGTGACGCGACCCGGCTGCGGGCCTGGCTCCAGGAGGCGGCATCGGAACCCGACGGACTCGACACCGGCACCCTCCTCGACGCCGTGGAGCTGATGCTCGACAACTGGACGCTGGGCGCCCGGGAGTCCGCCGCCCTGGCCGAACTGCTCGCCGGCACCGACGGCCTGCGCCCTGCGGGCCGGGTGACCGACCGGCTGGGAAGGCAGGGGCTCGCCTACAGCTACGAGGAGCGCGGTCTCGCCCATCTGCTGATCATGGACCCGCGCACCGGCGCCGTCCTCGGCCTGGAGACGACGTTCACCCGGGCCGACCCGCGGTACGGGGTCAGGCCCGGGGACGTCATGGCGTACAGCGCCTGGATGCGCTGACCGAGGGGCGATCAGGGGCTGCCCAGCCGGCGTTTGTCCTGCTCGTCCCACGCGGTGGTGTCGCGCGGCGTCGCGTACGGCTCCTCCTCCGGGGGATGCCCGCCGGCGATCGCGCGCTGCCGCACCGCCTCGGCGTCGAACTCCAGGCCGAGCAGGATCGCCAGGTTCCCGATCCACAGCCACACCAGGAAGACGATCACGCCGGCCATGGTGCCGTACGTCTTGTTGTACGACGCGAAGTTGGCGACGTACACGGCGAAGCCGCCCGAGGCGATCAGCCAGATCACCAGGGCCAGGGCGCTGCCCGGCGTGACCCACCGGAAGCCGCGCACCTTGGCGTTGGGGGACGCCCAGTAGAGCAGGGCGATCATGGTGGTGACCAGGATCGCCAGGACCGGCCACTTGGCGATGGCCCAGACCGTCAGCGCGGTGTCCCCGATGCCCAGCGTGCTGCCGACCTCCTTGGCCAGCGACCCGGTGAAGACGACGATCAGCGCGCTGATCACGGCCAGCACCATCAGCGCCACCGTCACCCCGAGCCGGACCGGCAGCACCTTCCAGATCGGGCGGCCCTCCGGCATGTCGTAGACGGCGTTCGCCGTGCGGATGAAGGCGGCGACATAGCCGGACGCCGACCACACGGCCAGCAGGATGCCGACCACGGCCATGATCGAACCGAGGCCGCCGTTGCCCTGCAGCTGCTCGACGGCGCCGGTGAGGATGTCCCGGGCCGAGCCGGGGGCCATCTTCTCGATGTTCTCCATCACCTTGTCGGTGGCCGACTTGCCGACCAGCCCGAGCAGGGACACCAGCACCAGCAGGGCCGGGAACAGCGACAGCACGCCGTAGTAGGTCAGCGCCGCCGCGCGGTCGGTCAGCTCGTCGTCCTTGAACTCCCGCAGGGTGCCCTTGAGCGCCGCGAACCACGACCTCTTGGGCATGTCGGTGGGCGAGTCCGGGGCGCGCCCCTCCACCTGGGGATCCGGGCCGAACCGCTCCTGCGTGGTCTCCGCCCCGGTCTCCGGCCCCTGTCCCCGCCCGCCCTCGCCCGGGTCCGGCCGCTCAGCGGACCGTTCCTCGGGCTCCGTGTGCCTGGATGTGAGTCGTCGCGTCATGCACCCCGGGTATCCGGCCCCGTCCGGCTCACGCACGCCCGCGGACCGGAATCGCCCGGTTCGCCCGCCCTCCGAAAATACGGTGACCAGCGGATCGCACACTGTTAACGTCGGGCCCATGAAGGGCAACGGGCACCGACACACCGCAGCCGCGCGAGCGACCGGCTCCCCGGCTGCCCGCGCCTGATCCCACTCTCCCCGGCGGCCGGAAACGGCCGCCGGTGTGTGCCGCCCTTTCCCGGTCGCACCGCGCCTCGCGGCTCTTTCCGGTCTCCACGACCGAAGGACCCTCCGTGATGGACACCGACCAGCTCATGCGCACCTTCACCGACTTCTTCCAGGAGCGCGGCCACCACCGGATCGACGGCGGCAGCCTCCTGCCGCCGCCCGGCGACCCCGTCCTGTTCACCACCTCGGGCATGCACCCCCTCATCCCGCATCTGGAGGGCCGCCCGCACCCGCTCGGGCGGCGCCTCAGCGGCGTCCAGCGCTGCTTGCGCACCACCGACCTCGACGAGGTCGGCGACCGCACCCACCTCACCGTGTTCCAGATGCTGGGCTCGTGGTCACTCGGCGACTACGGCCTCCCGCAGAGCCTGCGCTGGGGCTGCGAGCTGCTGCGCGAAGGCTTCGGCATCCCCCCGGAGCGGATGCACGTCACCGTCTTCGGCGGCAACGACGAGATCGGCCCCGACGATGAATCGCTCGCCACTTGGCGGGAGTTGGGGCTGCCCGTCGAGACGGTCCGGGACGACAACTGGTGGTCCCACGGACCGGCCGGGCTGTGCGGCCCCGACTCCGAGATCTTCGTGTGGACCGGCGGTCCCGGCACCCCGCCCCAGGGCACCCCCACCACCGACCCCCGCTGGGTCGAGGTCTGGAACCACGTCGGGATGCGCCACCACCGCGCCGAGGACGGCACGCTCCAGCCGCTGCGGCAGCCCAACGTCGACACCGGCATGGGGCTGGAGCGGCTGGTGATGCTCCTCCAGGGCCGCGACTCGGTGTACGGGACCGACCTGTTCGAACCGTGGGCCCGGCACCTGCCGCCGCTGTGGAGCCTGGACGAGCGGGGGACCCGGCTCGTCATCGACCATCTGCGGTCCGCCACCGTCGTCATCGGCGACGGCGTCCGGCCGTCGGCCGGCTCACACGGCTACGTCCTGCGCCGCCTCGTCCGCCGGGCCCTCACCACCTTGTGGCGCGACGACCCCTCACGCACCCTCTCCGATCTGCCGCAGGAGCCGCTGCGGCACACCCTGGACCACTTCCGGCTGCCCACCGGGCCGGACGAGGTACGCGGGGTGCTGGACGAGGAGGAGCGCCGGTTCCGCGACCTGGTGCGGCGGGGCCGCCGTGTGCTGGACCGGCCGGAGTTCTCCGGCAAGCTGAGCGACGACGACTACCGCCGCCTGCACGACACGTACGGTCTGCCGCGCGACCTCGTCACGGGCCTGCGGGCCGGCTGACCGGGCGGGGCCCGGGACGGGCGTCCCGGGCCCCCCGGTGAAGCGGAGCGGTTACTCGTCCCACGCCTCGATGATGATCTGCCGTGAGATCTTCCCGTCCCGCAGCGTGATCATGGACTCGGACATCACGTGTACGCCGTCCGCGTACTCGCAGGACTCGCTGTAGGCGGCGTTGTCGCCCTGCACGACGCAGCCCTCCAGCTTGTGCGTCATGTCCCGGCTGTAGACGTCGGTGAGCATGTCGGCGATCTCGTCGCGGCCGCGCAGCACCTTCGGGCTGCTGGGCTGCGCGTTGCGGTTGACCACCCGGATCTCGGCGTCGTCGGTGTAGAGCGACAGAAGGGTGTCCGGGGTGTTCCCCTCCACGGCCCGGCGCAGGGTGTCCGTGTCGAACGAGGGGGTGGTGCTGGTGCCCATGGTGACCTCCTACGAGACCCGCGGCACGACGAAGGGGGCCGCGGCCGCCAGGGCCTCTGCTTCGAGCGTCCTCCGCCCGGCGGGACGGGGCAACCCCGGCCGCGCGCGCTCCGCCTGACGGGTGAGCGGCGCGGGCGGGCCGTGTCCGGCCGAGGCCCGCCCGCGTTGCGCCGGGCATGAAGTCGACACGACGTATCGCAGCCGCCGTCGGCCTGGCCGCCGGTCTCACCGGTCTCGCCGCGCCCCTGGCGGACGCGGCCCCGATGCCCGCCCCGGACGCCGGCCTGCCGAACGCGGTGACCACGCTCGACTCCCTCGCGGCGAGCGGTGTCCCCGCGGACCGTCAGGGCCGGATGCCCCGCCCGTCCGAGCAGCTGACCCGGCTCGACCAGCTCAAGGACCTGAGCCGGGCCAATCGGCCCCAGGAGTTCCGCCCGGTCGACACCCCGGTCACCAGGATGCTGCCCACGCTGTAGGCCAGGTTCGATACGAAGGGCCGCCCCCCAGCCGGGGGCGGCCCTTCGCGTGTGGTCAGCCCGCCGTCGCCAGGAACTGCGTCGCCGCCAGCTCCGCGTACAGCGGGTCGGCCGTCACCAGGTCACGGTGCGTGCCGACCGCCCGGACCCGGCCCGCGTCCATCACCACGATCCGGTCCGCCATCGTCACCGTCGACAGACGGTGCGCCACCACCAGGACCGTCGTCGTCCGGGCGACGTCCGCGACGGTGTCGCGCAGCGCGGCCTCGTTGACCGCGTCCAGCTGCGAGGTCGCCTCGTCCAGGAGCAGCAGCCGGGGGCGGCGCAGCAGGGCGCGGGCGATGGCCACCCGCTGCCGCTCACCGCCCGACAGCCTGGTGCCGCGATGCCCGACCAGCGTCTCCAGACCGCCCGGCAGCCGCGCCACCAGTCCGTCCAGCCGGGTCGTCTTCAGCACCCGGGCCAGGTCGGCGTCGTCCGCGTCGGGGTTGCCCAGCAGCAGATTGTCCCGCAGGGAGCCGGACAGGACCGGCGCGTCCTGCTCGACGTAGCCGATCGCGGAGCGCAGCACCGGCAGCTCCCAGTCCGCCAGGTCCCGGCCGTCGAGCGTGATCGTCCCGGACTCCGGGTCGTAGAACCGCTCGATGAGGGAGAACACCGTCGTCTTGCCCGCGCCGGAGGGGCCGACGAACGCGGTCATGCCTTGCGCGGGCACGGCGAACGTCACCCCATGGTGGACGTAGGGCGCGTCGTCGCCGTACCGGAAGCGCACGTCGTCGAAGGCCAGCGCGGCCGGACGGGCGCCGGGGGAGGGCAACGGGGCGGGGGCGGCGGCCGGTTCGGCGGGCAGGCTCAGCGCCTCCTGGATCCGCGCGAGCGCCGCCGAACCCGTCTGGTACTGCGTGATAGCGCCGACGACCTGCTGGATCGGCGACATCAGATAGAAGACGTACAGCAGGAACGCCACCAGGGTGCCCACGTCGATCGCGCCGGTCGCCACTCGGGCGCCGCCGATCGCGAGCACGGTGATGAACGCGAGCTGCAGGGCGAGCCCGGCCGTGTTGCCCGCCGCGGCCGACCACTTGGCGGCCCGCACACTCTGCCGCCAGGACTCCTCGGCGGCCGTGTGCAGCGTCCGCTCCTCGCGGTCCTCGGCACCGGACGCCTTGACCGTGCGCAGCGCGCCCAGGATGCGCTCCAGCGAGGCCCCCATCACGCCGACCGCGTCCTGCGCCTGCCGGCTGGCCCGGTTGATGCGCGGCACGATGACCCCGAGGACCGTGCCGGCGACGAGGATCACGGCGAGCGTGACCCCGAGCAGCACGGGGTCCACCACGCCCATCAGGACCAGCGTCGCCACCAGCGTGAGCCCGCCGGTGCCCAGACCCACCAGGGAGTCCGTCGTCACCTCGCGCAGCAGGGTGGTGTCCGAGGTGATGCGCGCCATCAGATCGCCGGGCTCGGTGCGGTCGACGGCGGTGATGCGCAGCCGCAGCAGATACGACGACAGGGCCCGCCGCGCGCCGAGCACGACGGACTCGGCGGTGCGGCGCAGCACGTACGAACCCAGTGCCCCCACCGCCGCGTTGGCCACTACCAGGGCGGACATGAGCAGCAACGCCCCGGCGATGGCCCGGTCGTGGGACAGGTCGTCGATCAGGTCCCGTGCCACCAGCGGAAGCAGCAGCCCGGTGGCCCCGGTGAGGAGGGAGAGCGCGGCGCCCGTGAGCAGGGCCCAGCGGTGCGGGCGGACGTAGCCCAGCAGCAGGCGCCAGGTGGGCGGCGCGGTCTCGGTCTCGGCGATGCTCACGGGGCTCCTCGGCGTCGGGCGGAGCCTTCAGGCTACGTCGGGCCGCCACGCCCGCCCGAGGGGTTTTTCCGGGCCCGGCGGGCCCACGGCTCAGTCCCGCGGTGCCGCCGTGCGCCGGTCCAACTCGGCCAGTGTGGCGTCGAGATCGGCGGCGCGGGGGCGGTTGTGCGGCAGCCGCGCGAGGACCGCCGCCATGCCGCAGGTGTCGGTGAGCGCCGAGAAGACCAGGCCGCCCGCGACACCGGCGGACAGCAACAGCCAGGCCGGGTGCAGCAGTCCGAGGGCGATGCCGGTCAGGACGATCGTGCCCGCCGTGAAGCGGACCTGACGTTCCATCGCCCAGCCGGCCCGCGCGCCCGACTCGGGGCGGCGCAAGGCGTGCCCGTCCGCGGCCCAGCCCTGGGTGCCGCCGGTCAGCGTCAGCGCCGTCACCCCCTGCTCGGCGAGGAGCCGGCAGGCGTTCTCCGAGCGGGCGCCCGAGGCGCACACCACCAGTAGCTCCCCGGCGGGCAGCCGCCGCAGGGCCGGCAGGGCCGAGGGCAGCCGGTCCAGGGGCACGTTCAGGGCGCCGGGCAGATGGCCCGCCGCGTACTCGCCGGGCGTGCGGACGTCGACGACGGTCAGCTCCGACAGCCGGGCGCGGGCTTCGCCGACGCCGAGGGCCGTGGGGGTCAGGGGAGCGTTCATGGGGGAGGGGTTCCTTTCGGGCAAGGGAGTAATATACCCCTACGGGTATAAGGAGGAGTGAGCGTGGAGCTTCAGTTCGAGGGCGACGACCTCAAGTCCGTGCTGAACCGGCTGCGCCGGGCACAGGGACAGATCTCCGGCGTGATCAAGATGATCGAGGAGGGCCGGGACTGCGAGGACGTCGTGACACAGCTCGCCGCCGCCTCCCGTGCCCTCGACCGGGCCGGCTTCGCCATCATCGCGACGGGCCTCCAGCAGTGCCTGACCGACGTGGAGAAGGGCCGCGCGAACGGCGAGACGACGGAGCAGATGAAGGCACGCCTGGAGAAGCTGTTCCTCTCGCTGGCGTAGACCGCCGCATCGGCCGGCCCGTCACAGGACGGCATCGGCCAGCATGACGGCGGCCACCGCCAGCAGGGCGCACGCGAAGATCCGCTGGAGCGTGCCGCCGGAGACCTTCTCGGCCAGCCGTCGGCCGTCCCAGGCGCCGAGCACCGCCGCCGCGGCGAACGGCCCCACGGCCGGCCAGTCGACCGTCGCCGCCGAGCCGGCCCGGCCGCCCAGCGCGACCAGCGCGTTGACGGTGATGACCAGCAGACTGGTGCCCACCGCGGCCCGCATACGCAGCCCCACCACACCCACCAGCGCCGGTACGGCGAGGAAACCGCCGCCGACCCCGAGCACCCCCGTCACCGCGCCGAGCCCGGCCCCGGCCCGCACGACCCGCGCGCGGCGCACCGGCACCTCCGGGTGCCGTACGGTCGCCGACGGCTTGAGCATCCGCAGCGCCGCGAGCGCGGCGATCACCGCGAAAGCACCGGTCAGCAGGTGGGACGGCAGCCGCCCGGACAGGGCGCCGCCGAGCGCGGCGGGGACCAGGCCCGCCGCCGCGAACAGCGCGCCCGCCCGCCAGCGGACCGTGCCCCGGCGGGCGTGCGCCGCGAGGGCCGACGCCGAGGTGACCGCCACGACGACCAGGCTCGCGGTGGCGGCCTCCGCCGGGGCCAGACCGAGCAGATACATCAGCGCGGGCACCGCCAGCATGCTGCCGCCGCCACCCAGCGCCCCGAGCGCGAGCCCGGTCACACCGCCCGCGAGCAGCCCCAGGACGAGCGCGCTCACCGGAGCGGTTCCGGCGCACAGGGCGTGACGGGATCGCGCGGGCGCCTACCGGTCACGGCCGGCGCCCGCTTCCGCCACGACGGGCAGCCCCGCCTCGGCCCAGGCCCGCATACCGCCGAGCACGTCCACGACGTCCACGCCCCGTGCCGTGAGCAGGGCGGCGGCGTCCCGGGAGCGCCGGCCCGAGCGGCAGATCGCGACGACGGGACGGCCCTCGGCGGCGGACGGCAGGGGCGCGCCCGCCTCCAGGGCGGCGAGCGGTACGGACAGCGCGCCGGGCGCGTGCCCGTCGGCCCATGCCTCGGGCTCCCGTACGTCGAGCAGGACGGCGTCCGTACGCGCCAGGGCCTCGGCCGGGGTGACGCGGGCCATGGGCAGCCCGGCCTCCCGCGCGGCGGAGAACGCGTCGTCGACCGCGACGACCTCGCGCCCCACGGCGTCCAGCAGGGACGCGGCGATCGCGGCCCGGGCCCCGGCGGCGCAGTGCACCCACACGGTGCCGTCCGGTATCCCGGCGAGGCGGTCGCGCAGCAGATGCAGCGGGATGTGCACCGAGCCCTTGATGTACCCGGACGCCCGCTCGCTGTCCCGGCGGACGTCGAGGATCACGGCGTCGTCCGCGGCGGCCAGCTCGGCGAAGCCGGCCCGGCGGAAGGAGCGCAGCGGCTCATCGCCCGCCGTCCAGTCGGCCGGGGAGCCGGTCGCCGCGGCGACCGGCCGGTCGATGCCGACCCGGACCAGCTCGCGCTGCGCCTCGGCGAGCCGCTCCGGTGTCTCGGCGAGGAGCGTGACGGGCCTGCCCCACGGCAGCAGCCAGGCCAGCAGGGCCGCGAACTGCCCCTCGGCGGCGAAGTTGAGGGAGCCGGGAACATGGCCTTCGGCGAAGGCGACCCGGTTGCGCAGGTCCACGACCCACTCCCCGGCGGCCAGCCGCGCCGCGATCTCCTCGGCGCCGGCGAGCCGCGGGGGCGTCAGGTTTACCGGGACCGGGCCGTGCGTGTTCGCCGGGGCCATGTGTGCGTAGTACGCGGGGATGTCGTCCAGGCCCGCGAGCAGCTCGGCGACGAAGGTCTCGACGTCCTTCAGCAGGGCGTCGTTGATCTTCCGTTCACGCCCGATCGTCGTGTCCGTCCCGCCGTCCGCCTGGGTCGCGGCGCACAGGCTGCCGAAGCCGTGGGTGGGCAGGACCGCCGTCTCGTCGGGCAGTTCGGCGGCGAGCCGGTGCGCGGAGTCGTACTGGGCGCGCGCCAGCCGGGCGGTGAGCGCGGGCTCGACCAGGTCGGGCCGGCCCACGGTGCCGATCAGCAGTGAGCCGCCGGTGAACACGGCGACCGCGCGACCGGACTCCTCCAGGACGTACGAGGTGTGGTGCGGGGTGTGGCCGGGGGTGGCCAGCGCCCGCAGGGCGAGACCGGCGTCGATGCGGACGCGGTCGCCGTCGGCTACCGGGGTCCGCTCGAACGCCACATGGGCGGCGGCCGGGACGAGGTAGCGGGCGCCGGTGAGGCGGGCCAGCTCCAGGCCCCCGGACACATAGTCGTTGTGCACATGTGTCTCGACCACATGTGTGACGCGCACACCGCGCCGCGCGGCGGCGGCGATCACCCGGTCGACGTCCCGCGGCGGATCGACGACGGCCGCGGCGTCCGCGCCGCCCACCAGATAGCCGCGGTTGCCGAGTCCCGGTGTCTCGATGGTGTCGACGAAGTACACGACGGCACTCCTCTCCTTCTGATCCTCCGCTGTTTACCCCCGGGGGTATATGACCACGATAGCAGAGGTACCCCCGGGGGTATTTTCAGCAGTCGGAACACCGGGGAACGGGCCCGCCTCCGTGCCGTTACCGATCAGTCACAACTAGGGTCGGCACAGGACGCACAGCCGCCAGAGAAGGGTGGAGCACATGGCGCAGGAAGTACGCGGCGTGATCGCGGCGGGCAAGGACGAGCCGGTGCGGGTGGAGACGATCGTCGTGCCCGACCCCGGGCCGGGCGAGGCCGTCGTCCAGGTCCAGGCCTGCGGTGTCTGTCATACCGACCTCCACTACAAGCAGGGCGGCATCAGCGACGACTTCCCCTTCCTGCTCGGCCACGAGGCCGCCGGCGTCGTCGAGTCGGTCGGCGACGGCGTCACCGACGTCGCGCCCGGCGACTTCGTGATCCTCAACTGGCGCGCGGTGTGCGGCCACTGCCGGGCATGTCTGCGCGGACGCCCCTGGTACTGCTTCGACACGCACAACGCGCAGCAGAAGATGACCCTCGCCGCCACCGGCCAGGAGCTCTCCCCCGCCCTGGGTATCGGCGCCTTCGCGGAGAAGACGCTGGTCGCGGCCGGGCAGTGCACCAAGGTGGACCCGGCCGTCAGCCCGCAGGTCGCCGGGCTGCTGGGCTGCGGCGTGATGGCCGGCATCGGCGCCGCCATCAACACCGGCAACGTCGGCCGGGGCGACAGCGTCGCCGTCATCGGGTGCGGAGGCGTCGGGGACGCCGCGATCGCCGGGTCGCGGCTCGCCGGGGCGTCGAAGATCATCGCCGTCGACATCGACGACCGCAAACTGGCCAAGGCCCGCGACATGGGCGCCACCCACACCGTCAACTCCCGTGAGACCGACCCCGTCGAGGCGATCCGCGAACTCACCGGCGGCTTCGGCGCCGACGTCGTCATCGAGGCCGTCGGCCACCCCGAGACCTACAAGCAGGCCTTCTACGCCCGCGACCTCGCCGGGACCGTCGTCCTCGTCGGCGTGCCCACCCCCGAGATGAAGCTCGAACTGCCGCTGCTGGACGTCTTCGGCCGCGGCGGCGCGCTCAAGTCCTCCTGGTACGGCGACTGTCTGCCCTCCCGCGACTTCCCGATGCTGATCGACCTGCACCTCCAGGGCCGGCTCGACCTGGGCGCCTTCGTCACCGAGACGATCGCGCTCACCGACGTCGAGAAGGCCTTCGAGCGGATGCACCACGGCGACGTGCTGCGCTCGGTGGTGGTGTTCTGATGGCCGCCCGCATCGAACGCCTCGTCACCTCCGGCCAGTTCACCCTCGACGGCGGCACCTGGGACGTCGACAACAACGTCTGGCTCGTCGGCGACGACCACGAGGTGCTCGTCATCGACGCCGCGCACGACGCCGACGCCATCGCCGAGGCCGTCGGCGACCGGCGCCTCGCCGGAATCGTCTGCACCCACGCCCACAACGACCACATCGACGCCGCGCCCGCCCTCGCCGACCGCACCGGCGCCACCATCTGGCTGCACGCCGACGACACTCCGCTGTGGAAGCTGACCCACCCCGACCGCGACCCCGACGCCCATCTCCAGGACGGCCAGGTCATCGAGGTGGCCGGCGCCGACCTCACCGTCCTGCACACCCCGGGCCACGCACCGGGCGCCGTCTGCCTGTACGACCCCGGACTCGGCGCCGTCTTCACCGGCGACACCCTCTTCCAGGGCGGCCCCGGCGCCACCGGCCGCTCCTACTCCCACTTCCCGACGATCATCGAGTCGATCCGCGACCGGCTGCTCACCCTGCCCCCGGAGACCAAGGTCCTCACCGGCCACGGCGACCCGACCACCATCGGCGCCGAGGCACCGCATCTGCAGGAGTGGATCGACCGGGGCCACTGACCGCCCCCGACCGGGTGAGCCGCCCGACCGGATGAGCCGCTCGACCGGGTGAGCCGTCCGACCGCCCGATGAATCACGACAGAAGATGTCCGGCTTCCCCGGCACCCTCGAACCCACAGCACATCGGGGCCATGGGAGGCCGGACATGTCACACCCGCTCGAAGGCAAGGTCGCACTGGTCGCCGGGGCGACCCGGGGAGCCGGACGCGGTATCGCCGTGGAACTCGGCGCCGCGGGCGCCACCGTCTACGTCACCGGACGCAGCACCCGCGCCCGGCGCTCCGAGTACGACCGCCCCGAGACCATCGAGGACACCGCCGACCTGGTCACCGAAGCCGGCGGCCACGGCATCGCCGTCCCCGCCGACCACCTCGACCCCGCCCAGGTCCGCGCCCTCGTCGACCGCATCGAGAGGGAGCAGGGCCGGCTCGACGTCCTCGTCAACGACATCTGGGGCGGCGAGAAACTGTTCGCCTGGGACAGCCCCCTCTGGGAGCACGACCTCGACGACGGCCTGCGGCTCCTCCGCCTCGCCATCGACACCCACGCCATCACCAGCCATCACGCGCTGCCCCTGCTGCTGCGCCGGCCCGGCGGCCTCGTCGTCGAGATGACCGACGGCACCGCCGAGTACAACCGCGACAACTACCGCACCTCCTTCTTCTACGACCTCGCCAAGACGGCCGTACTGCGCATGGCCTTCGCCCTCGGTCATGAACTCGGCGGGCGCGGCGCCACCGCCGTCGCCCTCACCCCCGGCTGGATGCGCTCGGAGATGATGCTGGACGTGTTCGAGGTCCGCGAGGACAACTGGCGCGACGCCCTCGACCGCGTCCCGCACTTCGCCATCTCCGAGACCCCGCGCTACGTCGGCCGGGCCGTCGCCGCCCTCGCCGCCGACCCGGACGTGGCCCGCTTCAACGGGCAGTCCCTGTCCAGCGGGCAGCTCGCCCGTGTCTACGGCTTCACCGACCTCGACGGCAGCCGCCCCGACGCCTGGCGCTATCTGCCCGAGGTCCAGGACGCCGGGAAACCGGCGGACACCACCGGCTACCGCTGAGCCCATCGGAGTGCCCCGGCGGCCGCTCGCGGACATCCGCGTACGCCATCTGCCCGTGTGATCGTTGCGGCACTACCGTTTTCGAGCATGACCGACACCACGCGCTTCACGGACCACGCAGTCCTGATCACCGGCGCCGCGCGCGGCATCGGCGCCGCCGTCGCCCGCCGCCTCGCCGAGGAGGGCGCCCGCGTCCTGCTGACCGACCGCGACGGGCCGGAGGTCGAGGAGACCGCCGCCCGGCTGCGCGGTCTCGGCCACACCGCCCGGGCCCTGGCCTGCGACGTGGCCGACCGCGCGGCCGTGGAGGCGGCCGTCGCCGAGGCGGTGGCCGCCTTCGGCGCGCTCGACGTCCTCGTGAACTGCGCCGCCTCCTGCACCCCCAACACCCCGCTCTTCGAGGACGACCCCGACGACGCCTGGGACCGCGACCTCGACATCACCCTCACCGGCACCTACCGCTGCTGCCGCGCCGCCCTGCCGCATCTGGCCGTCTCAGGGCGCGGCGCCATCGTCAGCATCGGCTCCGTCAACGGCCTCCAGGACTTCGGCAACCACGCCTACAGCGCCGCCAAGGCCGGCCTGGGCTCGCTCACCCGCACCCTCGCCGGGCACGCCGCCGCCCGCGGGGTGCGGGTCAACCTGGTGACGCCCGGCACAGTGCGCACCTCCGCCTGGGAAGGGCGGGACGCCGACCTCGAGGCGATCCGCCCGCTGTACCCGCTGGGCCGGATCGGGGAACCCGAGGACATCGCCGCCGCCGTCGCCTTCCTGGCGTCCCGCGACGCGGCCTGGATCACCGGCACCACCCTCGTCGTGGACGGCGGTCTCACCGCGGTGAACACCGGGTTCCGGGCGGCGCGGGGCGGCTGGGACGACGAGTGAGACGGCCCGGGCACCGACCGTAACCTCACCGTTCGGTCACAGCCCGGCCGACGGCACAACCGAACCCGCCCCCGACGTGTCTACGCAGCAGTAGTCCACGAAACACACACGTCAGGGAAGGGCCCGGCCATGGGGGACACACGCAGACGGCGCGCCGTCGCACTCGGCATCACCGGCGGACTGGTCGCACCGCTCTCGCTCGCGCTCGGCGCCGCTCCGGCGCAGGCCGCGCCGAGCTGCACCACCTCGGCCGGCCCCTACCAGAAGCAGGTGGAGAAGTTCCTCGGCCGCCCGGTCGACGGCAAGCAGTCCACCACCGACTGCAAGGCCATCCAGGCCTTCCAGACCAAGCACGGCATCACCCCCAACGCCGGCTACGCCGGTTCGGTCACCTGGGGTGTGATGAACCTGATGAACAAGCAGAAGGCCGTCGGGACGAACCCGAACAAGGACGGCAAGTGCCCGACCAACAAGGGCCGTATCGCCTGTGTGAACCTCACGCTCCAGCTCAGCTGGATCCAGGACGGCAAGAAGCTCGTGTACGGCCCGGTCCCGGTCCGCACCGGCCGTGACGGCTACGAGACCCGGACCGGCCTGAAGAAGATCTACTGGCGGCACATCGACCATGTGTCGAGCATCTACAACGTGCCGATGCCGTACTCCCAGTTCTTCGACGGCGGCCAGGCCTTCCACTCGGTCGGCGTCAGCATGTGGAACCCGCCGGGCTCCCACGGCTGCGTCAACATGACGAAGACCGACGCGAAGAAGTACTGGTCGCTGCTGAAGAACGGCGACGACGTCTACGTGTACGGCCGCAAGCCGGGCACCTGAGTCAGGGCAGGCACCCGGCTCGCGGACCGCTGAGGCCCGGGGCTCACGCCTCGGGCGCGTCCCCGAAGTCCGGGATGTCCAGCCGCACCCCGCCCTGCCGCGCCGACTCGTGCGCGACGATGCCCGGCAGGGTGTAGCGGGCGGCCACCCACGCGTTCACCGACGGCAGGGAGCGCGCGTTCACCGCGGTCACGAAGTCGTCGACCAGGAAGTGGTGGCTGCCCTCGTGCCCGTTGTGCAGGTGGTCGAACTCCCGGGGCAGCCGGGAGCGGTCGTGCACCGGCGCCGAACCCGAGGTGAACGCGGCCCGCAGCTCCGGCGCGATGTGCTGCAGCGAGGGGTCGTCCGGGGACACGGTCTGCTTGGGCTCCAGCAGCTCGCTGATGTCCTTGACGCCCTTCTTGTCCTGCCACAGGGCGACCGTGGCCAGCTGCTCCATGCTCGCCTCGGTCCCGAAGAACCGGAAGCGGGACTCCCTGATGTGCGACGGGTAGCCGACCCGACGGAACTCGTTCGTACGGAACGAACCGCCGCCCGCGACCTCGAACAGGGCGGTCGCGTTCGAGAAGTCGTTGTCGAACTGGCTGACCGACCGGTCGAAGACGCCGTCGCCCCGGTCGTCCAGGACGCCGACCGCCGACACGCTCACCGCGTGCGTCTGCCAGGCGCCGAGGACCCCGCCGACCGAGTGGGTCGGGTACAGCAGCGGGGGATAGGAGGCGGTCGCCTTCCAGTTCTCGCCGCCGCTGTACTGGTAGGCCTCGTAGAAGCCGAGGTCCATGTCGTGGACGTAGTCGCCCTCGGCGTAGAAGAGCCGTCCGAAGGCGCCCTCCGCGATCTGGTTGCGGGCGTGCACGGTCGCCGGGTTGTACTGGCTGGTCTCGCCCATCATGTACGTCAGCCCGGTCGCCTTGACCGCGTCGATGATCGCCGCGATCTCCTCCGTGGTGATCGCCATGGGCACGGCGGAGTAGACGTGCTTGCCGGCGTTCAGGCCCTGGAGGACCAGCGGGCCGTGGGTCCAGCGCTGGGTGAAGATCGCGACCGCGTCGACGGCCTTCGACTCCAGCATCGCCTCGTACGAGGGGAAGGTCCCGGCCAGTCCCTGTGCGGCGGCGAGCTGCTCGGCCCGCTCGGGCAGCAGGTCGGTGACGTACACGTCGCTGACACCGGGGTGGGCCTGGAACAGCGTGGCGAACTGGCCGGAGAACTGGCCGGCGCCGACGATGCCGAGGGAGAACGTCATGGAGTGTGTGCCTTTCACTGGCCGAGGATGAGGTTGATCTGGTCGTTGGTCCTGGTCAGACCGGTCACCGGGGCGTCGTTGGCGTAGACGTCCTGCATGGCGGGACGGATCAGCGCGTACACGTCCGCCGCGTAGTCGGTGATCGGGAAGGAGAAGGTCGCGGAGTCCTTCTTGTCGGTGACCGGTTCGGTGAACGCGGACACGTCGATGCCCTTCTTCCGGTACGCGGCCACCGCCGCGGCCGTGCCGTCCGGAGTGGCGGGGAAGACGATGCCGTAGCGGCCGACCGTCTTCTGGCACTCGTTCGAGGCCAGGTACCGCACCCACTTCCTGGCGCCCTCCTTGTTGCGGGCGTTCTTCGTGATGGAGTCGGCGAGGCCGTTCATCATGGTGGCGCGCTTGCCGGTCGGGCCGATCGGGGTGGGCGCGGTGCCGACGTCGAGGCCCTCGGCGCCGTAGTAGCTGGAGATCATCCAGGCGCCGTCGAACGCGGTCGCCGCCTTGCCCGAGGCGACCTGGGCGGTGGCCGGGTTGGCGCCGTCGGTGTAGTCGGTGAAGGGCGCGAGATAGCCCTTCTCCGCCAGTCCGAAGTACCAGTCGATCACCGACTGGAACGTCCGGTCGCCGTACCGGTACTCGGTGCCCCAGCGGGCCTTGTCCGTGTAGTGCCAGCCGGCGGAGGCGGCGAACGGGCTCCAGGTGGTCTGCCCGTCGGCGTCACCGGCGCCGCCGGTCGCCATGCCGTACACCTTCACATGGTGCTTGTCGAAGCCCTTCTCGTCGCCGCGCACGCCGTTGCGGTCGACGGTCAGATGGGCGATGGCCTTCTCGAAGCTGCCGCCGTCCTCCGGGTTCCAGTCCAGGCTGTTGAGCCGGTCGGTGCCGAGTCCGGCCTCCTTGACCATCTTCCGGTTGTAGAAGAGGGCGACGGTGTCCCAGTCCTTGGGGGCGCCGTAGCGACGCCCGTCCTGGCCGCGCCAGTTGGCGGCGAGACCGGGCTGGTAGGCGGAGTCGTCGAGACCCAGGTCGTCCAGCGGTTCGAGGACCTTCAGGTCGGCGAACTGGCCGAACTTCTGGATGTGGTCGGTGAAGACGTCCGGCTCGGTGCCGGCGATGAAGCTCGCGGTGAGCTTGGTCCAGTAGTCCGCCCAGCCCATCTGGGTGATCTTCACCTTGAGATCCGGGTTCTGCTGCTCGAAGCTCTTCGCGCACGCCTGGTAGGCGGGCAGCTGGTTGGCGTCCCAGAGCCAGTACGTCACGGTGTTCCCGCCCGACCCCGCCGCGCCGTCCTGGCCGCAGCCGGTGGCCAGGGACAGGAGGAGCGCTCCGGTCAGCGCCGTGGCCCTCCGTATGTGAACTCGCATCCCCGTCCCCTTACTTGATGCCGGTGAAGCTGATGGAACCGACGATGCGGCGGGCGAAGCAGCCGAACAGCACGAGCATCGGAAGGGCGGCGATCAGCGTGGCCGCCATCAGGCCGGACCAGTCGTAGCCGGTCTGCGGCGTCTGCGCCCGGAAGATGGCCAGCGCCACGGTCAGCACGCGCGAGCTGTCGCTGTAGGACACCATCAGCGGCCAGAAGTAGTCGTTCCAGGCGGTGATGTACGTCAGCAGCCCCAGGGTGAGCAGGGGAGTGGACGCCATCGGCAGCATCAGCCGGAAGAAGATCCGCACCTTCCCCGCCCCGTCCAGCAGGGCGGCCTCCTCCACCTCCCGGGGCACGTTCATGAAGAACTGGCGCAGGAAGAACACCGCGAACGGCGTCATGAACATCGTCGGCAGGGCCACGCCCAGCAGGTTGTCCACCAGGCCGAGCTGCTTGACGAGCACGAAGTTGGGCAGCAGCGTGAAGATCGCCGGCACCATCAGTCCGGCCAGGAACAGCCCGAACACCGCCTCCCGGCCGCGCCAGCGCAGCCGCGCGAAGGCGTAGGCGGCCATGGCGGAGAAGAAGATCTGGCAGACGGTGATCAGGGTCGAGACGACCACCGAGTTGACCAGATAGCGCCAGAATCTCAGTCCGCCGCCCGAGCCGCCCTGGGCGATGGCCTCCTCGGCCGACTGCAGTCCGAGGGCCCGCTCGAAGCCGCCGGTCGTGGCGCCGACCGGGAGGATGTCGCCGGGGTGGGCGGCGAGCGCGTCGTTCGAGGACAGCGCGGTGCGCAGGATCCAGTAGAACGGCAGCATCGTCATGAGCACGATCGCGGCCATCACGGCCCAGGCGACGGCCCGTCCGGGAGTGATCCGGCGCCGTACGCGCCGGATGGTCGTGGTGTCTGCCACGGCAGCCATGTCGGTGTCTCCCTTCCTCAGCCGAGGTCGCTCCGACCGGCGCGGGTGAGCCGGTACTGGAGGACGGTGATGGCGCTCAGCACGACCAGCAGGGCCACGGACATCGCCGAGGCGTACCCGAACTGGAAGCGGCCGAAGGCGGCGCCGTAGATGTAGAACTGCAGGACGTTGGTGGCGTTCGCGGGTCCGCCCGCGGTCGTCACCGCGACGGTGTCGAACACCTGGAAGGAACCGATCACCGTCATGATCAGGACGACCGCGAGGACCGGGCGCAGCAGCGGCATCGTGATCCGCCAGAACATCCGCCACTCGCTCGCGCCGTCCACCTTCGCCGCCTCGTACATGTCGTTCGGGATGGCCATGAGTCCGGCGAACAGCAGCAGCGCGGTGTAGCCGACGTGCCGCCACACGTTGATCAGGGCGATCGTGGGGATCGCCCAGGTCTCGTCGGCGAGGAACGGGATGCGGTCGAAGCCGAGGCCCGCGACGATCTCGTTGCCGATGCCGAGCTGGGTGTCGAGGATCCAGAGCCAGACGATGCCCGCGACGACGTTGGACATCAGATACGGGGTGAGCACGATCCCGCGCAGCACGGCCGACTGGGTCAGCCGCTGCAGCAGTACGGCGATGGTGAGCGCGGAGAGCGTCTGGACGCCGATGTTGATGACCACGTACTCGACGGTCACCCCCATCGAGTCCCAGAAGATGGGGTCGTGGACCATCCGCACGTAGTTGTCCAGGCCCACCCACTCCGCCGGCGTCAGCAGGTTGAAGCGGGTGAAGCTCAGGTAGACGCCCCGCAGCGTCGGCCAGAGCAGGAAGACCAGGAAGCCCAGCAGTGCCGGGGCGATGAAGACGGCGGCGAGCCGGCCGTCCCCGCGTTCCTCGCGGGCCGTCGCCCGCCGTGCCGTTCTCCGGTCCGTCCCTGCCCCCTTCGCGTCGCCCAGGGGCAGACGCGATGGGGGACTGCTGGAGGCGATGGTCATCGGGAGACTCCCTCGTCTGCGGCTCGTCCTCGGGCACTTACTTTTGTGGCGGAAGAATCAGGCCGTCAAGAGGTCGGTGAACATCTTCTTTCCGTCAGGGTGATGGCCATAGACTGACCTCGTTGGTTTTGTGAAGAAAGAAATTACGGATGTGGGAGTCTGACGACCATGACCGCAGCAGTCGACAGCTGGCGTCCGCTGAGCCCCGGTGAACGCGCGGTGGCGATCGAGGTGCTTCTCGCCGGGCCCCTGTCCCGCACCGAACTGGCCCGCCGCCTCGACCTGTCCGCGGGCAGCGTCACCCGGCTGACCAAGCCGCTGATCGAGACGGGCCTGCTCGTCGAGGTCCCCGAGGCCGGCGAGGTGCTGGAGACCCGTCAGGGCCGCCCCTCCCAGCCGCTGGACGTCGTCGCCGAGTCCCGCTCCTTCCTCGGCTTCAAGATCACCGAGGACACCGTCTACGGCGTCGTCACCACCCTGCGCAGCGACATCGTCGTCCGCCACGACCGCCCCCTCACCACCCGCGAGCCCGCCGAAGTCGTGGAGCTGCTGGGGGAGATGACCGAGGAGCTCGCCGCCCGGCACCCCCGGATCGCGGGGATCGGCATCGGCGTGGGGGGCCTCGTCGAGAACCGCTCCGTCGTCGGCGAGTCGCCCTTCCTCGGCTGGAACGACGTACCGCTCGCCGAACTCGTCGCGCACCGCACCGGGTTGCCGGTCGTCGTGGAGAACGACGTCGCCGCCCTCGTCGAGGCCGAGACCTGGTTCGGCGCGGGACGCGGCCTCGACCGGTTCGTGGTCCTGACCATCGGCGCCGGGATCGGCTACGGCCTGGTGCTGGGCGGCCGGCGGGTGCCGTACGCCGAGGAGGACCGCGGGTTCGGCCGGCACTGGATCCTCGACCCGTACGGCCCCCTCACCCCCGATGGGGCGCGCGGCAGCGCGGTCTCCCTGCTGACCATCCCGAACATCCGCTACCAGGTACGGGCGGCCACCGGCACCGACTGCGGCTGGGAGGAGATCCTCCGGGCCGCCGCCGAGGGCGAGCCGATGCCCGCCCGGGTCATCGAGGAGGCGGCCCGCGCCCTGGGCACCCTGGTCGCGCAGATCGCCAACTTCGTGCTGCCGCAGAAGATCCTGCTCGCGGGCGAGGGCGTGGGCCTGATGGATGTGGCCGGGGACACTGTGACGAGGACCATGCGTGCTCAACGCCACCCGCTGGCGGCCCCGGTAGCGCTGGAGACGAAGGTGTCCGACTTCCACGACTGGGCCCGTGGCGCGGCCGTACTCGCCATCCAGGTCCAGGTGTTGGGGACCGCCGACCGCTGAACCCGCCGTCCCGGGGCGGATGATGACGTGATCAGCGACACGGTCCGATATGTCTGTCTTGGGTGCGCTTACTCACAGCGCCTTCACCTGCGGGATCGTATGCTTCACAACATGTCCACCACTGTTGAATTCGCCTCCGATAGGTCGGCTGACGAGGTCAACGAGGAGATCCGGGCGCTGTGGCGCCGGGCGGGCGGGACACTGAGCGTCGAGCAGCGCGAGGAGTACCAGCGCCTCGTCATGGAGTGGGCCGCGGTGGCCCCCCAGCCGGCCAAGGCGGCCTGACCGCCGGCCGCGGCGGGCCCCGCCCCTCCTCGGCGCGACCCGCCCCCGCCGCCCTCGCGGCCTCTCCTCCCGGCCCGCGTCAGCCCCAGGTCGCCGAGTAGTACCGCCGGTACTCCCTGCGGTCCTGCTCGGCCCGGATGAACCGGGTCGCCACCAGGGCGACCATGCTCCCCGCGACGACCAGCAGCCCCGGACCCACGTTGTTCGGGTCCGCCAGCCGTGCCAGCAGCGTCGCGGCCTGCTCACCGGTCACCGGCACCGAGGACCCCGGCGAGGCGTCGGCCGGCGCCCCCGCCCCCTGCGACGGTGCCGGCGCGGGCGCCGCGCCCTTCTTCCCGCCCTCGTCCGACACCAGCAGCTGCACGTCCAGCGCGGCCAGCGCCTTCGTCACCGGTTGGAAGTACGTCGTACCGCCGGACCGGCAGTCGCCGCTGCCGCCCGACGTCACCCCGAGCGCCACCCCCTCGGAGAACATCGGCCCGCCGCTGTCCCCCGGTTCGGCGCACACGTTCGTCTCGATGAGCCCGGTCACCGTCCCCTCCGGGTAGTTGACGGTGGCGTTCAGCGCCGTCACCTCGCCCTCCCGGAGCCCGCTGGTGCTCCCGCTGCGGAACACGCGTTGGCCTACGGCCGGATCGGCCGCACCCGTGATGCGCACGCCCTTGCCGCCGCCGATCGACACCACGTCCGGTGTGGCGCCGGGGTCGCCGGCCGAGTACTTGATCAGCGAGTAGTCGGCGCCGGGGAAGTTCTGCCGCTCGGTCCGCCCGATCTGGTCGGTGCCGGAGCTGTCCGCGAACCACACCGAGCCGTCCGGCCCGCAGTGCCCGGCGGTCAGGACGAAGAAGCGCCGCCCGTCCGTGACGTTGAACCCGGCCGAGCAGCGCCCGGCCGTCGACAGCAGCGGCTGCGCGCCGTTGATCCGGGTGGTGAACGTGCCCTCGGTGCGCTCCATGCGGACGAAGCCGCCGATGTCCTCGGCCATGTCCGTCATCCGCGACCAGTCGCCGGCGGAGACGGTGCTGTCGCCGCGGACGACGACCTGGTTGGTGCGGTAGTCCACGACCCAGGCGGTGCCGGCCACGCGGGGCGCCGAACGCAGCGTCGCCGTCGCCGACTTCAGCTCGTCCATGCTGTGCTCGACCATCTTCGGCTTCATGCCCGCCCCGCTGACCGCGGCGGCCGCCTCCTGGTCGGTGACCGCGACGACCGGCCTGCCGTCGTCGCCGATCCAGCTGCCCGCCGTACGGGAGGTGCCCAGACGGGCGACCAGCTCACCGCCGGGGCCCGGCGTGGCGGACTCGGCGAAGGTCCGCGGCACCGCGGAGGGGCCGGCGGACTCGCTCGCCACGGCGCGTGTGACCATCGTCCCCCCGAGGAGGAGTCCGCCGACGGCCGCCAGCCGTGTCACCCGCCGGACGAGACGTCGTCGTGCGTGCCTCATGCATGGCTCCCGAACCAGGTACAGCGCGGCGCGAACGCCGCGGGGCCCTCCCGGAGTTGAGCACCCGCCGACTCATACGCACCCGGGCCCCGCCGTGTTCATCCCGCCGGTGATCTCGTTCCGGAGCCGCACTCCTCGGAGCTCCGAACAAAAGTGGAGCCAGGCTCGACTCTTGTTCGGAGCTCTTAGACTGCGGCCATGGACGACTCGTCGCTGGACCGGCTCGGAGCGGGCAAGTACCTGCTCATCACCAGCTATCGCAAGAACGGCACCGGGGTGCCCACGCCGGTCTGGGTCGTACGGGACGGGGACGCACTCGGCGCCTGGACGGCCGCCGACTCCTGGAAGGTCAAGCGCATCCGGGCCCGCGCCGACGTCCTGATCGGCCCGTGCGACCTGCGCGGACGCCCCACCGGCGAGCAGGTCCCGGCGACCGCCGAGATCTGTGACGAGGCGACCAGCGCCCGCTACCGCCGGCTCATCGCCCGCAAGTACGGGATCATGGGCCGCCTCACCCTGCTCGGCAGCCGGCTGCGCCGGGGTGTGAAGGGCACCGTCGGGGTGCGGATCACACCGGGTCCGGCGCCGGAGCCCGGTCAGGTCCAGGCGCGGTAGGGCTCGTCGACCAGCTGGAACACGGGCTCGCCGCGCACCGGGTCCTTCGCCGTGGACAGCCGTACCCGGTCCCCGCTGTGGATGCCGATGGGCGGGCCCATGACCCGGCCGCGTACGACGAACCCCTCGGCCATCTCGACGAGGGAGACATTGCGCGCGGCGGGGGTGTTGCGGTGCACCACGGTGGAGTGCCGGACCGTGCCGACGCCCTCGCTGCGTTCGGTGCGCAGATCGCTGCCCTGGCACACCGGGCACAGCAGCCGGTGGTACATCGCGGTGCCGCACCAGGTGCAGCGCTGATAGCGGAGGGCGTCCGTGCCCGCGTCCGTCGCGTCGAGCACGCCGGTCCCGGAGCCGGTGATCCGGCCGGCCACGCTGCCTGAGTGGTGGTACACGCTGCTCAACTCCCTGCGCTCGACCGGAAATCCCGCGTGCGCGGAGACCCGGGCACGCCTGTGCGCGGCTCGCGGTGCCACCGTGCACGGCCTCAGAGTATGGCACTGAGTGCCACTCGTAAAGGCACTGCGTTCCCTGGATTTCGGGAAGATTGCGGGGACCGCGTGGCCGGCCCCGTCAGCCGTGTCCGAGTACGGTCTCCAGCTCCTTGACCACCCGCCACAGCGGCGCGTCACGGCGGGACACGACCACCACGACGTCGCCGTCGGCCTCCGCCGCGGCGGCCCGCGGCGGCTCGGGGACCTCCGCGTACGTCGACTGCACATACGCCAGCGCCCGGTCCACCTCGGCGCCCGCGTCGCCCCGCCCGTCCGACCGCAGCCAGGAGCGCAGCGCGTTGTTGTGCGCGGCGACCACGGCGGCGGCGATCACGTCCGCCCGCAGCGTGCCGTCGGGCCGGCCGGCGAACCGCGCCCGCAGATACCCGGCCAGCGCCCGCTGGTAGCGCCGCACCACCGACAACTCGTAGGCCCGCAGCCCCGGCACCTGCTTGGTGAGCCGGTAGCGCTGCACGGAGAAGGTCGGGTTCTCCCCGTACATGCCCAGCACCAGACGGGCCGCGTCGCACACCCGGCGCACCGGCTCATCGGTCGCGTCGCCCGCGGCGAGGAACGCCTCCATGTCGGCCAGGCACCGCTCGTGGTCCGGGAAGACCACGTCCTCCTTGGACGGGAAGTACCGGAAGAACGACCGCCGGCCGACGCCGGCCAGCGCCACGATGTCGTCGACGGTCGTCTGTTCGTACCCCCGCTCCAGGAACAGCCGGAAGGCCGCCGCGACCAGGGCGTCCCGCATCGGGGGCTTCTCGCCGCGGCCCGGCGCGGCGCTCGTGGAGCTCATGAACGCGAACGTAGCACCCGCACCCGGCCCATATGGCACTCAGTGCACAGGTGTGAGGGAACTGAGTGCCTTCCGACCTGTGGGAAGGAATCCGGGAAGGAATCCGCGGGGCCGAGCGATGAGTTTCCGGCCGGCGACCGGTCGACACTCGTGACAGCGGACGACCCCCGGGAGGTACCCATGGCAGGCGACGGTTTCACCACATGTCTCTGGTTCGACGGCCAGGCCGAGGAGGCGGCCCACTTCTACATCTCCGTCTTCGAGAACTCGAGCGTCGGCCGTGTCACGCGCTACCCGGAGGGCGCGATGCAGCCGGCCGGGAGCGTGATGACGGTCGAGTTCACCCTCGACGGGCAGAGGTTCCTCGGACTCAACGGCGGACCGGAGTTCACGTTCAGCGAGGCGACCTCCTTCATGATCTCCTGCGAGACCCAGGAGGAGATCGACTACTACTGGGACAAGCTCACCGGGAACGGCGGCCGGCCCGGTCCGTGCGGCTGGCTCAAGGACCGGTTCGGGGTGTCCTGGCAGGTCAACCCGGCCCGGCTGCAGGACATGATCGCCGACCCGGACCCCGAGAAGGCCGCCCGGGTCACCAAGGCGTTCATGTCGATGGGCAAGTTCGACATCGCCGCCCTGGAGCGGGCCTACGCCGGAGAGTGACCCCCGTTCACCGGGCCGCGCGGAGGGTCGCGGTGATCTCCCGGGCGATCCGCAGGATGCCGGGGGAGCGGACGGGGCACGGCTTCGGCTTCGTGGTCGTCGGCGCCAGACAGAAGTGCAGAGGGTCGTCCGCGCGGTGCAGCGCCGTGCGGTCGCGGCCCGGCTCCGTGCAGTACGGCGGATGGGCCCGCTCGAAGGACGTGCACGGCAGGTGCCGGACCCAGCTGTGCCGCGCCCCGGCCGCGCTCACCGCCGCCCCCGCGTCGGCCACGAGGTCGCCGGAGGCGGCGGCCCGCCGCTCGTAGAGGGCGTTGACGCGCCGGATGCGTTCGGGCGTGATCGGATCGGGCCCCTGGAGGACCCAGACGATCCGGGCCCCGTCGTGCGCGGCCTCGATCTGGCCGCCGAGCCGCTCCATGTCGGCCGCGTAGCGCGCGTAGTACTTCCGTGGCGAGGCGTCATGGGTGATGCCGCCCATGCACGGCGTGTAGCCCCAGGAGTTGCCCCAGAACTGCAGGACCACGAAGTCCGGCCGCAGCCGCCGCACCAGCGCCGCCGCCTTGTCCGCGGCCGGGACCAGGGACCGCGCGCCCGTGCCCTCCAGGTAGTCGCACAGCGTGGTGCCGGAGTACGGGGCGCTGGAGTAGTGCGCCCGCAGTTCCCGGCGCACCTCCTGCCCGAGGACCCGCTGCGCCTCCATGGCGAGGGAGTCGCCGAGGTACAGCACTGTGGGCGGCCTCGCGGGCGCGGGCCGGGCCTCGCCCCGGGGTGAGGCGGGCGCCCGCTGGTGGGTGGTGGCGGACGCGGCCGGTGTCCCGGGCGGCGCGGGCCCCGGACGGGACGCCGGATCGCCGCAGCCGGCGAGCAGCGCGACACCGAGCACGATCCCCACGCACCACGGCCTGCGCATACGGCGGCTCCCGCCCCGGACACCGAATGGGCCCCCAGGCAAGCACAGCCGTGCCCGATACGGAAGCCCTCGACCGGCCACCCCACGCTGGAAGTTGACGGGCCGTCAGGGATCGTTCACGAGCACCGCCGCCCCGTCGAACCGCCCCTCCTTCAGATCCCGCAGCGCCTCGTCCGCCCGGGACATCGGATACGTGTGCGTCGTCGCCCGGACCCCGTGCTGCGCGGCTAGCGCCAGGAACTCACGGGCGTCCTCCCGGGTGTTGGCGGTGACGCTGCGCACCTGGCGCTCGTAGAAGAGGTCCCGCTCATAGCCGAGCGGCGGGATGTCGGTGAGGTGGATGCCCGCGATCGCCAGCGTGCCGCCCCGGTCCAGGGCGCGCAGCGCCACCGGGACCAGATCGCCGACCGGGGCGAACAGGATCGCGCTGTCCAGCGGCTCGGGCGGCATCGCGTACGCGTCCCCGGCGGAGGCCGCGCCCAGGTCGAGGGCCAGCCGCCGCGCCGCCGCCCCACGCGTGAGGACGTGCACGGTGGCGCCCTCGGCCAGCGCCAGCTGCGCGCACAGATGGGCGCTGCCCCCGAAGCCGTACAGCCCGAGCCGTCCGCCCGGCGGCAGCGCCGACCGCCGCAGCGCCCGGTAGCCGATGATCCCGGCGCACAGCAGCGGGGCGAGGTCCACGTCGTCCAGGCCGCCCGGCAGCCGGTGGGCGAACGCCGCCGGCACGGTCGTGTACGCGGCGTACCCGCCGTCCGCGTCCCAGCCGGTGTAGGAGGAGGCCGGGCACAGGTTCTCCGCGCCCCGCAGGCAGTAGGCGCACGTCCCGTCGGTCCGCCGCAGCCAGGCCACCCCGACGCGCTCGCCCGGCTCGAAGCCGCGCACCGCCGAGCCCGCCCCGGCGACCTCGCCGACGACCTCGTGCCCGGGGGTGACGCCGGGCCGCCGTACGGGGAGATCGCCCTCGGTGACATGCAGATCCGTACGGCACACCCCGCACGCCCGGACCCGGACCAGCAGTTCGTCGTCGGCCGGCACCGGCACCGGTCTGCTCGTCAGGCGCAGCGGGCCGCCGTCGAGCGGTCCCGGCTCGGTCACCGACCACGCGCGCATCGTCCTGTCCGCCATCGTGGACCCCGTCCGCCGACTCGGTCGCCGTCCTTTCCCAGTCTGTGACGGACTTCGCGTTCGGCGCGCGGCCGGACGGCAGCGTGACTACCGTGAGAGACCGGACCATCCACCCAGCGGGAGAGGGCCGCAGCCATGGCCGTGAAACCTGATGGAACCCCCATCTGGGCCGACGCGATGTTCAGCGACCTCGAGGGGGCCAAGAACTTCTACGGGGACGTCCTCGGCTGGACGTTCGGGGAGTCGTCGTCCGAGTACGGCAACTACACGCAGGCCTACGCCCAGGACAAGGCCGCCGCCGCGGTCGTACCGCCGATGCCGGGGCAGGAGGGCCAGTCGCAGTGGTGTCTGTACTTCGCCGCCTCCGACGCCGCCGCGACCGCCGCCCGTATCCGGGAGAACGGCGGGGAGATCCTCATGGAGCCGATGGCGGTCGGCGACTTCGGCACGATGTGCCTCGCCCGTGAGCCCAGCGGAGCCGTCTTCGGCCTGTGGCAGCCCGGCACCCATGTGGGCTTCGAGGCGCCCATGGAGGAACCGGGGGCGTACTGCTGGGGCGAGGTCTTCACCCGCGAGCCGGAGAAGACGGACGCGTTCCTGTCCGCCGTGTTCGGCTACACCGCCCGGCAGATGGAGGACGACGCGATGGACTTCCGCGTCTTCTCGATCGGGGACGACATGGTCCTCGGCCGGATGCGGATGACCGAGGAGTTCCCGCCGGAGATCCCCTCCTACATCAACGTCTACTTCACCGTGGAGAACTGCGACGACGCCGTCGCCCGCGCGGTCAAGCAGGGCGCCGTGCTCCGGTTCGGCCCGATGACCTCGCCGTTCGGCAGGATGGCCGCGCTGACCGACCCGCAGGGCGCCAACTTCTCGGTGATCGACGTCACCACGACCGAGGGCGAGATGCCGAGGACGACCGAGGTGTCCTGAGCCACCCCGATCGGATTCCGGGCGCGCCGCCGGCCCATGGCATGATCGGACGCATGCGTGAACGTGTGGTGGCCGCGTGCGACGGGGCTTCGAAGGGCAACCCCGGGCCGGCGGCCTGGGCCTGGGTCGTGGCCGGCCCGGCGGAGGCACCGGAGCGCTGGGAGGCGGGCCCGCTCGGCAAGGCCACCAACAACGTCGCCGAGCTCACCGCCCTGGAGCGGCTGCTGAGCGCGACGGACCGGGACGTACCGCTGGAGATCCGCATGGACTCCCAGTACGCCATGAAGGCCGTCACCACCTGGCTGCCCGGCTGGAAGCGCAACGGCTGGAAGACCTCCGCGGGCAAGCCGGTCGCCAACCAGGACCTCGTCGTCCGCATCGACGATCTGCTCGACGGCCGTGACGTGGAGTTCCGCTACGTCCCCGCCCACCAGGTCGACGGCGACCCGCTCAACGACTTCGCCGACCGCGCCGCCAGCCAGGCCGCCGTCGTGCAGGAGCCCGCGGGCAGCGCGCTCGGCTCGCCCGAGCCGCCGCCGTCCCCGGACACGCCGGCCGCCAAGGCACCGCGCCGCAAGGCCGCGCCCGCCCGGCGCAACGGCTCCTCCGCGCGCACCATCAAGGCCAAGTTCCCCGGCCGGTGCGTCTGCGGACGCGGCTACGCGGCGGGGGAGTCCATCGCGAAGAACGCCCAGGGCTGGGGCCACCCGGAGTGCCGTACCGCCGACGCCTGACCGGCCGTGCGCCGGGCGCTCAGTCGGTGTCGAAGGTGTAGTGCGGGGTGTGGTCGAGCAGATCGGCGGGCCGGGTGTCGTTCCACGGCTTCATCGTCTCGTCCAGGTCGACCACGTCCGGGGTCCCGGCCGCCGGCAGATAGCCGGAACCGGGGTGCCGCCGCTGCCACTCGGCCCACAGCTTGTCGACGTAGGCGTGGTGCAGCCAGAACACCGGGTCGTTCGGGGACGCCCCGGTCGCCATGTGCCCCCCGACCCAGACGTGGACCCTGTTGTGCAGGTTCACACCGCGCCAGCCCTCCAGATGGTTGCGGAACCCGTCGGACGCGCTGTTCCACGGGGCCATGTCGTACGTCGGCATGTTCAGCACCGACTCCACCTCGGCCCGGGTGGGCAGCTCCCGTACGGCGGTCCCCAGTGAGCGGCGCAGGAACGTACGGCCGTCCACACGGACCGTGATCTGCCACTTGCCGGCCCGGGTGGCGAACGGCCCGTCCATGACCTGGCCGTCCAGAGAGCGCCCGGTGCCGCCGAGGAAGTCCGGTGCCCACAGCGAGGAGCGCTGCGAGCGGTCGGCGGTCCAGTCCCAGTAGGGCAGCGCCACCGAGGCGTCCACCTCCTGCAGGGCGCGTTCGAACTCGAGCAGGAATCTGCGGTGCCAGGGCAGGAACGACGGTGAGCGGTGCCCGGTGCGCTCGCCGTGGTCGGTGTCGCCGAGGATGAAGGCGTTGTGGGTCGTGACGAACGCGTCGTAGCGGCCGCTGCGCTTCAGCTCCAGGACGGCGTCGACGAAGCGGCGCTTCTCGTCGGTGGTCAGGGCGGCCTGGTTCTTGCGGACGGTCATGTCGGCTGGTGCTCCAAGGTGCGGGTGCGGCGGTTCAGTTGGCGGGGAAGGGCAGCAGGGCCGCGCCCTGGAGCTCGTCCACGGCGGCGCGAGCGGCGGCGCGCGGGGTGGGCACCGGGTCGTAGTGGCTGACGACGCTGATCCAGGTGCCGTCGGCGTTGCGCATCAGATGCAGCTCGACGCCGTCGACGTGCACGGCGTAGCCGGCGCCGTGGTGGGCGTGGCCGCCCGTCGCCGGGCGGCCCTGTATCCGGCGGCCGCGGTAGACCTCGTCGAAGGGGGCGGGGGAGTGCGGATCGTGGTGTCCGCCCGTGGCCGCCGGGGCGGCGGTGGCGGGGGCGGCGGCGACACCGGCCGCGGTGGCGAGGGCGGCGACGGTGGTGAGCGCCTGACGCCGGCTGAGTTCGGGCATACGGATCTCCCGGGTGCGTTCGATGATGCGTTCGGGTGGTGTGACTCCGTATGCCTATCGGGCCGGACGAGAGCGGGAGAAACGGTTGGGCCCGATCCGGACAAGTGCGCACATGTCGTGCAGGTTTGAACCGAGATGATCTTGCCCAGGTGTGGGGCGCGACCTGCCTGGAACGGGTAATTCCTTCTCCGGCGGGGCGCCTTGGTGGTGGTTCTTCGCCCGTCGCGCCGGGATCGGTGGGCGGAACCGCCCCGGAAAAGTGGCGTGATCCACGGCAGCGCGTAATCCGCCCCACCGCCTGCTACCCTGCGGTCCGAAATGACCGATTAATGCATTTATAGGGGTGACTGTGAAGGTCGCGTGCGTAGGCGGCGGACCCGCCGGGCTGTATCTCTCGATCCTGCTCAAGCTGCGGGACCCGTCCCACGACGTCACCGTCCACGAGCGCAACCCGGAGGGCACCACCTACGGCTGGGGCGTCACCTACTGGCGCGGTCTGCTCGACCGGCTCCACGCACAGGACGCCGTGACCGCCCGCGCCATCGAGGCGAGCTCGGTCCGCTGGAACCAGGGCGTCGCCCATGTACGGGACCTGACGGCCCGCCAGCCCGGCGACGAGGGTCACGGCATCGGCCGGCACCGGCTCCTGGAGATCCTGGCCGACCGGGCCCGCTCGCTCGGCGTCCACCTCGACTTCGAGCACGAGATCGCCCCGGACGCCCTGCCCGACGCCGACCTCGTGGTGGCGTGCGACGGGGTGCGCAGCACCCTGCGCGCGCGGTACGCCGACCACTTCGGGACCCAGATCAGCATGGGCCGCAACCGCTATGTCTGGCTCGGCACCAGCAAGGTCTTCGACGCCTTCACCTTCTCCTTCGTGGAGACCGCCCACGGCTGGATCTGGTGCTACGGCTACGGCTTCGGACCCGAGGCCAGCACCTGTGTCGTCGAGT
The DNA here is from genome assembly GCF_018070255.1 of Streptomyces sp. RK62. Taxonomy (NCBI): domain Bacteria; kingdom Bacillati; phylum Actinomycetota; class Actinomycetes; order Kitasatosporales; family Streptomycetaceae; genus Streptomyces; species Streptomyces sp. RK62. Next base: position 786,554 of record NZ_JAGPYD010000001.1, read on the forward strand.
GCTCCCCCGAGACCTTCACCGGGCTCGGCCTGCACCGGGCGAGCGAGGCCGACGGGCTGGCCCTGCTGGAGAAGCTGTTCGCCGACGTCCTCGACGGGCACCCCCTGCGCGGCCGCCCGTCCGGCACCGGCGGCGCCCAGTGGCTGCACTTCCGCACCCTCACCAACCGCACCTGGCAGCGCGGCAACCTCGTCCTGCTCGGCGACGCCGCCCACACCACCCACTACTCCATCGGCGCCGGCACCACCCTCGCCCTGGAGGACGCCATGGCGCTGGCGGCCGCCCTGTGCGAGCAGCCCACTCTCCCGCGCGCCCTCGCCCGCTACGAGGACGAGCGCCGGCGGGCCCTGCTCCCCGTCCAGAGCGCCGCCCGCTACAGCGCCCTGTGGTACGAGAACCTGCCCCGCTACATGCAGCTGCCCCCGCAGCAGATGTTCGCCCTGCTGGGGCAGCGTCACTCGCCCCTGCTGCCCCATGTGCCGCCGCAGCTGTACTACCGGATCGACCGGGCGGCCGGGCAGGTGGAGACGCTGCGCCGGCTCAAGCGCTGGCTCGGGCCGAGGGTCGCGCGCACCGTGCAGGCCAGGTCCGCCCGGCCGTACTCGGAGGGGTCCGTTCCGCGTACTTGAATCCTGAATGACACACTGACGCCATGGAACAGCGTGCATTCGACAGGGCGGGCCTGCGGGCGTCCGTCATCGGCCTCGGGACCTGGCAGCTGGGCGCCGACTGGGGAGACGTCGACGACCGGCAGGCCGAGGGCGTGCTGGAGGCGGCGGCCGAGTCCGGGGTGACCTTCTTCGACACGGCCGACGTGTACGGCGACGGACGCAGCGAGCAGACCATCGCCCGGTTCCTGCGCGACCGGCCCGACCTGGACGTCCTCGTCGCGACCAAGATGGGCCGCCGCGTCGACCAGATCCCCGAGAACTACGTCCTGGACAACTTCCGCGCCTGGAACGACCGGTCGCGGCGCAACCTCGGCACGGACCGCATCGACCTGGTCCAGCTGCACTGCCCGCCCACCCCCGTCTACTCCACCGACGAGGTCTTCGACGCCCTGGACACCCTGGTCGCGGAGGAGCGCATCGCCCACTACGGCGTCAGCGTGGAGACCTGCGCCGAAGCCCTCGCCGCGATCGCCCGGCCCGGTGTGGCCAGCGTGCAGATCATCCTCAACGCGTTTCGGATGAAGCCCCTCCTGGAGGTGCTGCCGGCGGCCCGCGAGGCGGGCGTCGGCATCATCGCCCGGGTGCCCCTGGCCTCCGGGCTGCTGTCCGGCCGGTACACCAAGGAGACCGTCTTCCCCGAGAACGACCACCGCACCTACAACCGGCACGGCGAGGCCTTCGACCAGGGCGAGACCTTCTCCGGCGTCGACTACGCCACCGGCGTCGAGGCCGCGGCCGAGTTCTCCGCGCTCGCCCCGCAGGGCTGGACCCCGGCCCAGCTGGCGCTGCGCTGGATCGTCCAGCAGCCCGGCGTGACCACGGTCATCCCGGGCGCCCGCTCGCCCGAGCAGGCCCGCGCCAACGCGGCCGCCGCCGCGCTGCCGGACCTCGGCGAGGACACGCTCACCGCGATCCGCGACCTCTACGACCGCCGGATCAAGGACCAGGTCGAGAGCCGCTGGTGAGGCCCCACTGGGCGGGGGGCCGGGACAGGACCCCGCCCAGCGGGTACCCGCAGTTCTGAGGGCTCGCCTCGTCAGGACGCGGGAGGACACGGTGACGGACACCGAGGACGGCACGACCAGGCGCAGAGGACGCAACGAGACCGAGGACGAACGGGCCGACCGCATGTGGGTCGAGCTCCTTCAAGAGGTGCGCGTGGCCCAGATGGGCGTGCAGATCCTCTTCGGCTTCCTGCTGACCGTCGTGTTCACGTCGAAGTACGACGACCTGCGGTCCATGGACCAGTCGATCTACATCTTCACCGTCGTCGTGGGGGCCGCCGCCACCGGCACCCTGATCGGCCCGGTGTCGCTGCACCGGCTGGTGTCCGGCCGCCGGATCAAACCCCAGGCGGTGGAGTGGGCGTCCCGGCTGACCCTGGTCGGCCTGGTCCTGCTCCTGATCACCATGGCGTCCTCGCTGCTGCTGATCCTGCGGGTCGCCACACACGACGACTCCGTGCCGTGGATCGTCACCGGCATCGTCATCTGGTACGTCGTGTGCTGGTTCGTGCTGCCCCTGTGGACCCGCCGCCGCTACACCGACACCGAGTGAGCGGCGGCGGGGACGCCCGGTCAGCCGAAGGCGTTCCGCAGCGCGGGCAGCAGCGTCGTACGCGCCCAGTCGAGGTACGGCAGCTGCGCGTCGCCCCCGATCTGGACCAGGGCGATCTCGGTGAACCCGGCCTCCGCGTACGGGCGGACGGCCTCGACGAAGGCGTCCGGGTCGTCGCCGCACGGGATGGCCTCCGCCACGTCGTCCGGGGTGACGAACTGCGTGGCCCCCTCGAAGGAGTCCGGGTGCGGCAGCTCGGAGTTGACCTTCCAGCCGCTGCCGAACCACCGGAACTGGTCGTGGGCGCGCTTGACCGCGGCGTCCCGGTCGGGGTCGTAGCAGACCGGGAGCTGGCCCACCCGGGGCTTGCCCGTACCGCCGTGCCGGTCGAACGAGGACAGCAGCTCCGGCTTGGGCTCGGTGGCGATCACGAGGTCGGCGAGCCGGCCCGCGAGCCGGCACGACCGCTCGCCGGAGACCGCGATGCCGATGGGCACGGGCTCGTCGGGCAGGTCCCACAGCCGGGCCGACTCCACGTCGAAGTGCGTACCCCGGTGGTTGACGTGCCCGCCCTCGAAGAGCGCCCGGATGACCTCCACCGCCTCCTCGAGCATCTCGTGCCGTACGTCCACCGACGGCCAGCCGCCGCCCACGACGTGCTCGTTGAGGTTCTCGCCCGAGCCGAGTCCCAGCCGGAACCGGCCCTCGGACAGCAGCTGGAGGGTCGCCGCCTTCTGCGCCACGACGGCCGGGTGGTAGCGGAACGTCGGGCAGGTCACGTACGTCATCAGCGGGATCCGGGACGTGGCCTGGGCGGCGGCGCCCAGCACGGCCCACGCGTACGGCGAGTGCCCCTGCGAGCGCAGCCAGGGGAAGTAGTGGTCGGAGGTGACGGAGAAGTCGAAGCCCGCCTCCTCGGCACGGACCACATGGTCGACCAGCTCACGGGGGCCGGCCTGTTCGGTCATCATCGTGTATCCGATCTGCACCATGGGCCCCGAGTCCCCGGACACCGTGGTGGAAAACGGGGCACGGCCGACGGGGGTGCGGAACGCGGGGCGCGAAACCCTTCGCTCCGGTCCGGGCGCCGGTGCAGGATGCACGTATGTCTGTTCGCCCGCTGCCCTCGAGCCCGCCCTCCGCCCAGGGTGTCGACGCCTCCGGTGTCCTCGCCTTCCTCGACGCCGTCGACGCCGCCCCCGGCATCGAACCGCACAGCCTGATGATCCTGCGGCACGACCACGTCGTGGCCTCGGGGTGGTGGGCGCCGTACACCGCCGGGCGCCGGCACCTGCTCTACTCGATCAGCAAGAGCTTCACGGCCACCGCGGCCGCCATCGCCGCCCGCGAGGGGCTGCTCCGGCTCGACGACCCGGTGATCTCCTTCTTCCCCGAGCTCGACGCCGAGATCACCGACCCGCGCAGCCGGGCCGTCCTCGTGCGGCACGTGGCGTCCATGGCCACCGGGCACGACACCGACATGATCTTCGCCGCCCGGGAACGCGACCGCGACGACCTGGTCCGCGGGTTCCTGCTGGAGCCGCCGCCGCACGACCCCGGGACCGTGTTCGCGTACAACCAGCCCGCCACCTTCACGCTGTCCGCCGTGGTCCAGCGGGTGAGCGGGCAGTCGCTGACCGACTATCTGCGACCCCGTCTGTTCGACCCGCTCGGCATCGGCGACGTGGCCTGGCTGCGCCACCGCGACGGGCGTGAACTCGGCTTCAGCGGACTGCACGCCACCACCGACGCCGTCGCCCGGCTCGGCCTGCTGTATCTGCGCGGTGGCGTCTGGGAGGGCGAACGGCTGCTGCCCGAGGAGTGGGTCGCCGAGGCCACCCGCGCCCAGATCCCGTCGGCCGGCGGGATGCCCGGCGACGACTGGCAGCGGGGCTACGGCCTGTCGTTCTGGATGTCCCGGCACGGCTACCGAGGCGACGGCGCCCTCGGCCAGTTCTGCGTGGTGCTGCCCGAGCACGACGCGGTGGTGGTGACCACCGCCGACACCTGGGACATGCCGGGCCTGCTGAACCTCGTCTGGGAACATCTGCTGCCCGCGTTCGGCGGCGCCCCGGCGGACGGCGCCGAGCAGGCCGACACGGCGCTGGCCCACCGGCTGGCCGCCCTCGCCCTGCCGCCCGCCCCCGGCGAACCGGCGCCCGTCGAGCGGGCCGAGTCCTGGCACGGCGCCTTCACCCCCGGCGACGAGGTCCACGCGGCCCTGCCGAAGGTGAGCGCCGTCGACCTCGCCGAGCGGGACGGCGGCTGGGACCTGACGTTCACCGAGGACGGCGAACCGCTGAGGGTGCGGCTCGGCGGCCCCGGCTGGACGGTCACGGAGGGGCCGGTACCCACCGCGGTGAGCGGCGGCTGGACCGACGCCGACACCCTCGCCCTCGACGTCGCCTTCCTGGAGACCCCGCACCACCTGGAGGTGACCTGCTCGCTCAAGGAGCGCGCCTTCACCGCCCGCTGGCGCACCGAGCCCCTGCACGGCTCGCGCCTGCTCAGGATGTGCGCCCCGGCCTGACGGCTCAGTCCCCGGGCACCCGGAAGGTCCGCAGGAACACGTCCAGGGCCTCCCGGTTGCCCGGGGTGTCCCAGTCCTCCGCCGGGGTCGACCAGCGCAGCGAGAACCCGCGGTGGTCGTCCAGGAGGAAGCCCCGCCCGAACGTGCGCACCTGGACGCCGTCCTTCTGCGACAGCCACTCCATGTCGGCGGCCTCGTACCCCTGGTAGGTCGTCGCCTCGATCTGCCCGATCCGCTGGAAGCCGTCCGACCGTGCCAGCGCGGGCTGTACGTCGTCCCGCCAGACGGCCACCGGGTCCGGCTCCAGCCGCTCGCTGTAGGTGACGGCGAGCCGGCGCGGGTCGTCCTCGGTGCCGAGGAACACCCGGTACGCCAGATCGGCGGCCCGGGTCGTGGACAGCGGCTTCCAGCCCTGCGGCAGGGCGACGGAGAAGCCGTCGGGGGAGGTGTACGTGCGGTAGCCGGCGGGGAGGCCGGGGCCCGGTGTGCCCGCCTCCGACGGCGGGGCGCTGGGCGCGGGTGCGGCGCCGCCCGTCCCGGCGGTCGGGGTGGGACTCGCGGCGGCCTCCGGCGCGTCCGGCGCGTCCGAGCCGCCGCCGGTCGCGACGAGGACGGCGGCGGCGACGGTGACCACCGCCAGGGCCATACCGAACAGCAGGGTGCGTCTGCCGCCCAGGAGCCCGGCCCCGGACCGGGGGCGCGCCTCGTCCTCGAGGGCCGCCCCGGGCTCCTCGCGCAGGACGCGGACGAGGGCGTCGCGGACCACGGACCGGCCCAGCCGCTCCCGGGAGTCCTTGCGCAGCAGGCCCTGCACGGCCTGGGTGAGCGGGCCCGCCCGCACCGGGGCGCGCAGCGGCAGCCGGTCCACGCCCTTCAGGGTGGCCTCGGGCCGGTCCCGCTCCCGGTAGGGCGGACGGCCCTCGGCCATCGAGTAGAGGATCGCGCCGAGCGCCCACAGGTCGGACGCGGGCCCGACGCGTTCGTCACGGGCCTGCTCGGGCGAGGCGTACGACGGTGCCGCGAGGCGCGGCGAGAGGGTGGCGCCGGCCAGCCCGAAGCCGGTGACCACCACGGCGTCCTCAGCGCCCACGAACACCTGGCCGGGGCTCAGCTCGCCGTGCGTGATGCCCGCGACATGCGCGGCCTCCAGGACGTCCAGCAGCTCCAGGCCGATCCGGGCGGTCCGGGTGTAGTCGAACGTGCCCTGCCGGGTGAGGAGTTCGCCGAGCGGCGTGCCCTCGATCCACTCGGTGACGATCCACAGGCTCCCGGCGTCCTCGACGGCGTCCAGGACGGCGGCCACCCGGCCGGGCCGCAGCAGCGCCATCCGTTCCGACGTCCGCAGAATGCGCGAGGTAGCGCGCCGTGCGCTGTCGGGATCCTGGTCGAGGGGCAGGCCGATCTGGGTGAGAAGGCACGCGTGTTCGGTTTCCAGATCCTCGCCGGAATAGCTCACCCGGTTCGTCTCGCGATGCACGACATCGACGAGGCGGTACCGTCCGGCGACCAACTCGGAAGTGGAGACGCGTGCCTTGACCATGGCCATCCCTCGCTGAACACCTGGCTCCCATATCTCACAGGAAGTACGGGAGCCGTCACCCGGTCCGTTCAACGAAAGGCCATGGAAAGGGCGTTTTCTTTTCCCCGCTTTCCTGACGCTGGAGTAAGCTTTCGAAAAGGCAGGGGAATTCCGCCGGGAATGCTCAGTGAAGGCCGAAATCCTCCGCCCAGCGGCCGACATCCGCGGTCGTCGCGTTACCGCCGCACACCACCAGACCGAGCCGTGCGCCGACCCCGACCCGCTCCAGCACCCGCCGCGCGGCCGGCAGCAGGGCTCCCGCCGCGGGCTCCGTCCACACCTTGGCGTGCTCGGCGAAGTCGAGCACCCCGCGCACCGCCTCCCGGTCCGGCACCACCAGCACCTCGTCCACGAGCGCGGACACATGGTCGTACGTCAGCTGCGAGACGCTCGGCGCGCTCAGCGTGGACACGATCGACGACAGCTTCACCGGCACCGGGCCGCCCGCCGCCAGCGCCGCCGACATCGCCTCCGCACCCTCGGTCTCCACACCCCAGATCCGCACGTCCGGACGCCGGGCCCGCAGCGCCACCGCGACACCGGCGATCAGCCCGCCGCCCCCGACGCTGACCACGATGTCCGTCAACTCGTCGGCGTCCTCGGCGAGTTCCAGCCCGACCGTGCCCTGACCGGCGACCACCAGCGGGTCGTCGAAGGGGTGCACCAGGGTCAGGCCCTCGTCCCGCAGCCGGGTCACGAGCGAGAAGGCGCCGTCCATGTCGTCCGTCAGCCGCACCGAGGCCCCGGCGTCCCGGGCGATCTCGACGGCCCGCTCGGGCGCTGTGCGCGGCATGACCACGGTCGCCTTCACATCGAGCGCGGCGGCCGTCATCGCCAGCGCGATCCCGTGGTTGCCGCCGCTGACCGCCACCACCCCGGCCGCGCGCTGGGCCTCGCTGAGCGACAGCAGCTTCGCCGTGGCGCCGCGCGCCTTGAACGAGCCGGTGCGCTGCAGGAGTTCGAGCTTCGCCGTCACCGGCACGCCGAGCAGGGCGGACAGGCCCGGACTGGACACGGTAGGCGTACGGACGACATGCCCGGCGACGAGGTGGGCCGCGGCTTCGACATCGGAGATCCCGATCAAGACACTCACCTTTCCGGCACGGGCCGACGCCCGCACCCTCCGGCACCCTTCCTCGCGATCCGCCCCTGGTCAAGCCGGTGGCCTGGCGGCTGGGTGCCCGGGGTGCCGCCGCCGACGGCGGCGGGACGGGCGGCGTCGCGCTCACTGCTCGCGGCGGATCACGAAGTCGAGCAGGGAGCGCAGTTCGGCGGCGGGGCCGGGCGCCAGGGGCACGGTGTCCAGGGCCGCGCGGGCGGCCGCCGCCTGGTGCCGGGCCTCCGCCAGGGTCGCCGTACGGCCGCCCGCCCGGTCGATCAGGTCCGCGATCTCGGACGGGGCGGCGGACGACTCCAGCAGGGCGGACAGCCGTCCGGCGGCGGGGGAGTCGAGCGCCGCCAGCACCGGGAAGGTCTTCTTGCGCTCGCGCAGATCGCCGTGCACGGGCTTGCCGGTGACCGCCGGATCGCCCCAGATGCCGAGGACGTCGTCCACGGCCTGGAACGCGACGCCCAGATGCCGTCCGGCCCGGTCGAGCGCCGCCACCGTCGCGGGCGGCGCCCCGCCGAGAGCGGCGCCCAGCGCGACCGCGCACCCCAGCAGCGCACCCGTCTTGTGCTCGGCCATCGTCCGGTACTCCCGAAGGCGCACCCGCTCGGGGCCGGTCCAGGGGCGCGACGCGAACAGCAGATCGTCGGCCTGCCCGTGCACCAGGTCCCGCAGCGCCCGCGACAGCAGCCGCATCGCCGGGGCACCCGCGTCGGCGAGCGTCTCCACGGCCAGGGCGAACAGCGCGTCCCCGGCGAGGACGGCGGGCCCGGTGCCGTACGCCTTCCACACGGTGGGCCGGCGACGCCGTGACTCGTCGCCGTCCATGATGTCGTCGTGCAACAGCGAGAAGGCGTGCACCAGTTCCACCGCGACCGCGCCCCGCACGGCGGCGCCTCCGGGCGCGCCGGCCGCCTCGGCGCCGAGCACGGCCAGGGCCTGCCGTACGCCCTTCCCGCCGGAGGAGCGGGACGGCGCACCCCCCACCTCGCACCAGCCGAAGGAGTAGGCCGCCATCTCGCCGACCCAGGGATGCGTGCCCGCGACGGCGTCCCGCAGCGCGGGCGCCACCAGGGCCCGGCACCGCTCCAGGGTCCGGTGGACGTCGGCGGCCGGCGGGGCGCTCTCCGGCGCCCGGACCGGCGTCGGAAGCGCGCTCACCGGACACCCGCCGTCTCCGCGGTCGCGCCCGCCGTCTCCGCGCCGACGCCGGCCGTCTCCGCGTCCACCACGGTCGGCTCGCCGGAGCAGAACTCTCGTTGGGCCTGCGTCACCATCGCGCGGGCGTGCCGGAGCCCGATCCGGTCCATGACCACGGCCAGGTCGGCGAGTTCGGCCGCCGTCTCGGCGCGGTCGCGGCCCAGCCGGGCCAGCGCCTTGGCGAGTCCCAGCCGGGACAGCGCCTCCCCGCGCGGCTCGCCCATCTCCCGGAACTCCGCGAGCGCCAGGCCGTACTGCTCCCGGGCCTCCTCGTGCCGGCCCGCGCGATAGAGGACGTTGCCGCGCATCTTGTGGTTGTAGGCCAGCGCGCTGGTCAGCCGCATCGCGCGGCAGGTCGCCTCGGCCTCGGACAGCAGCGACAGCGCCCGCTCGGTGTCGCCGTCGCGCACCGAGACGACGTCGGCGAGGCCGCGCAACGCCCAGGCGTGCCCGCGCCGGTCCTCGGCCCGCGCGGCTATCTCGGCGGCCTCCTCGAACAGGGCGTACGCGGTGTCGTAGGACCCGGTGTTGCGGTGGATCTGCGCGATGCCCTCCAGCGCCCACACCGTGTGCCGGGCCTCGCCGCGCCGCCGGGCCTCGGCCAGCAACTGCTCGTGCAGCCGGTGGACGGCGTCGTAGTCGCCCTGGATTCGCCCGGTCTCGGCCAGCCCGGCCAGCGAGTAACCGCGCACCACGACGTCACCGGAGCGCTCGCCGAGGTCCGCCGCGAGCTGGAGCAGCCGCCGCGCCAGCGGGAACCCGCCGCGCTGGCGGGCCAGGGTGCCGCCGCTCCACAGGGCCCAGGCCATGGCCCCCTCGTCACCGGCCGCGCGGGCGGCGCGGTAGCTCTTCTTCCAGGCCCGCTCGGCGTCCGCGACCTGCCCGAGCCGCCGGTGCGCCTCGGCGACCGCGAGGCCCGAACGGGCCGCCTCACCGTGCTCCCCGGCCCGCTCGGCTGCTCTCAACTGCTCGGTGCCGGCGGCCAGTACGTCGGTGAGGGACGCGTTCACGGACAGGGTGGTCAGAGCGCCCTGGTACTCCGGGGCGAAAGCCTTGCCGTACATCGATGCCTTTCGATCGGCATACCCGTCATGTATACGCTCGGTGTATACAAGGTGCGTATACGTGACGGGTATACATGGCGTGTATAGAGCGTGAAGAACCAGCCCTGGCCGGAAGAGGAGGCCAGGGCTTCACTTGTCGTCGATCAAGACGTCGAAGGATCGGGCGGGGTTGCTCGGGAGGCGCAGATCACCTCGAGCGGGGGGTTCAGCTCTGCTGGGGCGTCACCTCGCTCGGCCGTACGACGACGTATCCCTGGCCCTCCAGCATCAGTTGCACCGCCTCGCCGGACCCGCCGCGCAGCATCGAGCCGAGCGACTGCGACCGGTGCAGCGAGGTCCGCAGCCCGGCCGTCCAGCCGACCACCGCGTCCGTGTCGGCGTACACCGGGTACTCGGGCGTGACGGGGAGGACCAGCGGGGACCCCTCGCACACCAGGCCCAGCCGGCCCTGCCCGGTGAAGACGCTGTTGAACAGGCCGCCCCCGGCGATGCCCGCCCCCTTCACCGTCGCTATCCGGTACGACAACGAGGCGTCGAAACACAGGACGTTGCGGCCGTTGACCGTGAACTCGTCACCGGGCTCGACCTCGACGATGAAGCAGTTCTGCGCCTCGTGCGCGAACCACGCCTCGCCCTGCCCGCGCACCGCCATCAACGGCAGGCCCTCACCGGTCATGGCCCGCTTGAGCATGCCGCCCACGCCCTGGCCCTTGCGCTCGAACTGCAGATTGCCGCGATAGGCGATCATGGCGCCCTGCCGGGCGTGCATCTCGCCGTTCACCGCGTAGCGGATGGTCTTGGCGTTCTCGACGGTCATGCCCGGCGCGGTGGCGGGGCCGACCATGTGCTCACTGGAAAAGAGGTCACCCTTCATGGCGGGCATCGTGTCCCGGACGGCCCCCTTCCGCCAAGATCGCGTCGGAATCGGCCGGTGCGCGACGGCGGTCCGCCGGGCCGCACCCGACGGACCGCAACATGACCGACCGTCAGGAGTCGGTGGCCGCAGGCCGGTTCACCGGCACCGAGGGCGCCACGTCCTCGTAGCGCTCGGCCCGCGTCGTGCGCGCCCGCGCCTTCGTCTTCTTGCCGCAGAACGCCGACTCCAGCGCGCCCAGCATCGTGGTGAGGACCGTGCCGTTGTTGGACGTGTTGGCGAGTGCCGTCAGGCTGCGCCTGCCGTCCTTCGACGCGAACGCGACCGTGTAGTAGCCCTGGACGGCACCCGTGTGCCCGTACACCGAGACCCCGCACGACAGATCGCGGCGCCGCAGCCCGAGCCCGTACGCCTGGCCGGTGCCCGCCGGCACCATCCGCCGCATCTCGGTCAGCCCCGCCCTGGACGTCAGCCGGCCGCCCAGCAGCGCCGACAGGAAGAGGTGCAGGTCCTTCGTGGTGGAGATGACCGCACCCGCGCTCTGCGCCCAGGACACCGTCTGCTCGGTGGAGTCCACGAGCGCCGCGCCCGCGGTGTCCGGGGTGAGATAGCCGCGGGTGTGCCGGCCGGGGATCTTCGTCCCCGGGTGCACGTAGAAGGTGTCCTTCAGCTTCAGCGGGCCGATGATCCGGTCCCGGTACTCGGTCCGCACCGAGTGCCCGGTCAGCTTCTCGATGAGCAGGCCCGCGACCACGAAGTTGGTGTTGGAGTACGAGTACGCGCCGCCCGGCGCGGTCGTGCGCGGCTTGGCCAGCGAGCGCTTCACCAGCTGGCGGTAGGTGAAGACCTTGGTGCGCACCGCCTCGAAGCCGGGCACGGTCTTGGCGAACATGTCGTTGGTGTAGTCGTACAGCCCGCTGCGGTGGCTGAGCACATGCCGCACCGTGATGCGGTCGTCGGGCAGCAGCTTCGGCAGATAGCGGTTGACCGGCGCGTCGAGCGACAGCTTCCCCTCGTCGGCGAGCTGGAGCAGGACGACCGCCGAGAAGGTCTTGGTGACGCTGCCGATGCGGAACCGGTCGGCGTTGCCGAGGGCGCGCCCGGTCCCGCGGTCGGCCACCCCGACGGTCGCCCAGCGGACCGTGTCCCCGTCGTCGAGCCGGGCGATCGCGCCGGGCGCGCCCTGCCGCTGCGCCGCGCGCAGCACGTTCCACACGCCCGTGGCGTCCGGCGCGGGCAGGGCCTCCGCCCGCGCGCCGGGCACCGCCGCGTGGGCGGGCACGGCCATGAGCGTCGCGAGGGCCGCCGCCGCTGCCGTCGCCCTGGCCACCGTTGCTGAGACCATCCGGTGTTCCTCCCGTCGCCGCCCCGAGGAGCGGCGGTCGTCGATCATCGTGTGCGTCCGGCACAACTTTCTCCTATGCCGTCAGATCGCCGCGCACGACGCACAGTTGGACACATGTTCCGTCACCGGGAGGGAGTCGCCGGGCGCCGAGAGGCCGTCACGGACCAATCCTGCTTCTTTTATTGACGGCGGAAAATAATGACTCTAGGTTCCCGGCATGTCCTCGATCCGCGACGCCGAGACGTTCCCGGCGCACACGCCGGCCGCCTCGCAGATCTTCACGACGGTCCTCTGCCACGGGCCGATCACCCGTCTGGAGGTGGCCCGCCGGGCCGGACTGTCCCCGGCCGCCGTCACCAAGGCGGTCCGCCCGCTGATCGAGGCCGGATACCTGGTGGAGGAGACGGAGGAGCAGACCCGCCCCGCGCTCGGCCGGCCCGCCAACCCGGTGCGGGTGGACGGCTCCCGGGCACTGTTCGTCGGCGTCAAGGTGACCGGCGACGAGATCATCGCCGTCCTCACCGACCTGTGCTGCCGTATCCGCGCCGCCCGGCACGCCCCGCTCCCCGGGCGGGAGGCCGAGGACGTCCTGGCCCGGGTCGCCGACCTGGTCGCCGAACTGCGCACCGAGGCTGAGGAGTCGGGCACCCCCGTCCTCGGCCTCGGTGTCGCCGTCTCCGGTGACGTGGACCGCGCCGCCGGCGTCGTCCGCTGGTCGCCGTTCCTGGAGTGGCGGGACATCCCCCTCGCCGGCCTCCTCGGCAAGGCCACCGGGCTGCCGGTCACCGTCGACAACGACGTCCGCGCGCTCACCGTCGCCGAGCAGTGGTTCGGCGCCGGCGTCGGGCTGTCCGACTTCGCCGTGGTCACCGTCGGTGCCGGCATCGGCTGCGGCCTCGTCGTGCACGGCCGGGTCGTCGCCGGCGCCCACGGTGTCGCCGGGGAGATCGGCCATGTGACCGTCGACCCGGCCGGACCGCCCTGCCACTGCGGCAACCGGGGCTGTGTGGAGGCGATCGCGGGCGACGCCGCCATCCTCCGCCGTATCCGCGACACCGCGGGCGTCGAAGTCGCCGGAGTCGCCGAGGCCGTCGCCCTCGCGCACGCCGGGGACCCCGTGGCACGCGACGCCTACGCCCGGGCCGGCGAGGCCATCGGCCGCGGCATCGCCACCGTGGCCAATCTGCTCGGCCCCGAACGCGTGATCATCTCCGGCGAGGGCCTCGCCGCCTACGACCTGTTCGCCGAACAGATCCGCGACGCCTTCGCCGCGGCCGCGTTCGGCTCCGCCGCCCGGTGCGACGTCAAGACCCGCCCGCTGCCCTTCGAGGAGTGGGCGCGCGGGGCCGCCGCCACCGCGATCCAGTCCTTCATCCGAGCCGACGACCAGCCCCCGAGCCGCTGAACCGACCCCCTGGAGGTACGACCCATGCGGTCATCCTCGTACTCCGCCCTGCCCGCACGCGCCCTCAGAGCCCTCGTGGTGCTGGCGCTCACCGCCGGTGTCACCGCCGCCGTCCCCGCCGCCCGGGCCGACACCGCCGCCGCGCCCCCGCCCGCCCCGGCCGCGCCCGCCGTCGCCGCCAAGCCCTATATGGGCTGGACCAGTTGGACCATGCAATCGTCGAAGTACCCGGGCCTCAACCCGAAGGGCGACTACAGCTATCTCTCCGAGGCGAACGTCCTCAAGCAGACCGACGCCATGGCCGCCAAGCTGAAGAAGTACGGCTACGAGTACGTCAACATCGACGCCGGCTGGTGGATGGACTGGTCCTGGCAGCCGCACTTCGACGAGTACGGCCGCCAGCAGGCCGACCCGGTGCGCTTCCCGAGCGGTATGAAGGCCGTCGCCGACCGCATCCACGCCAAGGGCCTCAAGGCCGGCATCTATCTGCCGGTCGGCCTGGAGAAGGGCGCCTACGGCGACGGGAAGAACCCGATCTGGAACGCCGAGGGCTGCACCACCGGCGACATCGTGTACGACGACCTGCGCACCACCAACGGCTGGGACAGCGCCTACAAGATCGACTTCTCGGACCCCTGCGCGCAGAAGTACATCGACTCCCAGGCACGGATGTTCGCCGACTGGGGCTACGACTTCCTCAAGCTCGACGGTGTGGGCCCCGGCTCCTTCAAGAGCGGCGACAACTACGACAACGTCCCCGACGTCGCCGCCTGGCACCAGGCGATCGGGTCCACCGGCCGCCCCATCCACCTGGAGCTGTCCTGGTCCCTGGACTACGGGCACGTCGCCGACTGGAAGAAGTACTCCAACGGCTGGCGCATCGACACCGACGTCGAGTGCTACTGCAACACGCTGGTCTCCTGGGAGAACTCCGTCGACGACCGCTGGGACGACGCCCCCGCCTGGACCGACCACGCCGGACCCGGCGGCTGGAACGACCTCGACTCCCTCAACGTCGGCAACGGCGAGATGGACGGCCTCACCAAGGCCGAGCGGCAGAGCTACGCCACCCTGTGGGCCATCGCCAAGTCCCCCCTCTTCACCGGCGACGACCTCACCCGGCTCGACGCCTACGGCCTGAAGCTGCTCACCGACCGCGAGGTCATCGCGATCAACCAGAGCGACGCCCCGCCCGCCGAGCCCGTCACCACGTCCGACGCCCAGCAGGTGTGGGCCGCGAAGAACCCCGACGGCACCTACACCGTCGCCCTGTTCAACCTCGCCGACGCGCCCGCCGCCGTCACCGCCGACTGGGCCACCCTCGGCTTCAAGGGCCGCGCCACGGTGCGCGACATGTGGAACAAGGAGAACCTCGGCACCCGCACCGACAAGATCACCCAGGCCCTCCCGGCCCACGGCTCCCGTCTGTTCACCGTCACCCCGCGCGGCACCCGGCTCGCCTGGACCGCCCACGAGGCCGAGGCGGGCACCCTCGCCGGCAACGCCGTCGTGGCCGGCTGCTCCGCCTGCTCCGACGGCCACAAGGTCGGCAACCTCTACACCGGCGGCAAGGTCACCGTCGAGGACGTGGTCGTCCCCGAGACCGGCGTCTACCAGGTCGAGGTCGCCTATGTCAGCGGCGACCCGAGGTCCGTCCTCGTCTCCGCGAACGGGGGCGGCGGCACCAGCCACCGGTTCGCCTCCACCGGCGACTGGGGGACCGTCAACAGCGTGTACGTGCCCGTGAAGCTCAAGGCCGGCAGCAACACGATCACGTTCGACAGCGGGACCGGCTACGCGCCGGACATCGACCGGATCGACGTACCGACCTCCCTCTGACCCCCCGCCGGGGCCCGGCCGTGCGCCGGGCCCCGGCCCGGACGCACCCCGGAGCCCTGATGCATCCCAGCCCGCACGACCCCAGCAGACGCGGCGTCCTCTCCCTGGCCACCACCGCGGGCCTCACCGCCGCCCTCGGCGGCCTGCCCGCCTTCACCGCCTCCGCCGCCCCCAAGGACCGCCCCGCCGAGGTCCCGCTGCCCGCCGACGCGGCCCGGGAGCGGCTGTGGTGGCAGGCCCCCGGCGACGAGGGCTCCCTGATCGAACAGGGACTGCCCGTCGGCAACGGCCGGATCGGCGCCCTCGCGAGCAACGACCCCGGCCGCGAGCTGCTGCTGATCACCGACGCCACCATGTGGACCGGCGGCCTCAACGACACCCTCGACCAGGACGGCCAGTTCCCCTACGGCCGCGGCGACTTCGGCTCCTTCACCCTCCTCGCCAGGCTCACCGTCGACATCCCCGACCACGACCTCGGCGCCGTCGACGGCTACCGCCGCACCCTCGACCTCGCACAGGGCCTGGTCACCAGCTCCTACGTCCGCTCCGGCGTCACCTACCGGCGCGAGATGTACGCCAGCCACCCCGACGACGTCATCGTCCTGCACTTCACCCAGAGCGGCGGCGGCCGCTACACCGGCAGCATCACCCTCACCGGCACCCACGGCGAACAACCGGACACCGCCGGGTCCTTCGGGGCCGCCCTGCCCAACGGACTGCGCTACGGTGCCGCCGTCGAGGCCCGCGGCACCGGCGGCAAGGTCACCGTCCGCGGCACCCGCGTCGACTTCGCCGGCTGCAAGGACCTCACCGTCGTCGTCTGCGCGGGCACCGACTACGCGCCCGACGCCGCCGCCGGGTTCCGCGACCCCTCCGTCGACCCCGAACGCCTCGCCCGTACCAAGGCCCGCGCCGCCGCGGCCGTACCCGCCGACGCCCTGCGGCGCACCCATGTCGCCGACTACCGCGCCCTGTACGGCCGCTTCGGGCTCTCCCTCGGCACCTCTTCCGCCGGCCAGCGCGCCCTCGACACCTGGGAGCGGCTGCACGCCCGCGCCCGGGACGCCGAGCCCGACCCCGAACTCGAGGCGGCCTACCTCCAGTTCGGCCGATACCTCATGATCAGCGGCTCGCGCGACAGCCTGCCCCTGGGCCTGCAGGGCCTGTGGCTGGACGGCAACGACCCGGACTGGATGGGCGACTACCACACCGACATCAACATCCAGATGAACTACTGGATGGCCGACCGCACGGGCCTGTCGTCCTGCTTCGACGCCCTCGCCGACTACTGTCTCGCCCAGCTCCCCGCCTGGACCGACGTCACCCGGCGGCGCTTCGACGACCCGCGCAACCGCTTCCGCAACACCAGCGGCAGGACCGCCGGCTGGGCCGTCGCCTTCTCCACCAACCCCTACGGCGGCAGCGGCTGGTGGTGGCACCCGGCCGGCAACGCCTGGCTCTGCACCACCCTCTGGGAGCACTACGAGTACACCGGCTCCCGCGCCTACCTGGAGAAGATCTACCCGCTGCTCAAGGGCGCCTGCGAGTTCTGGGAGGCACGGCTGCTCACCGTGACCCTCCCCGGCACCTCGAAGGAGGTGCTGGTGGACGACCACGACTGGTCCCCGGAGCACGGCCCGCAGGACGCCCGCGGCATCACCTACGCCCAGGAGGTCGTCTGGACGCTCTTCGGGAACTTCTGCACGGCCGCCGCCGCACTCGGCCGGGACCGCGCGTTCGCCGACACCGTCGCCGCCCTGCGCCGCAAGCTGTATCTGCCCGAGGTCAGCCCCACCACCGGCTGGCTCCAGGAGTGGATGTCCCCCGACAACCTCGGCGAGACCACCCACCGGCACCTGTCCCCGCTGATCAACCTGTTCCCCGGTGACCGCATCCGCCCCGACGGCTCCACCCCGGCCGACCTCGTCGCCGGCGCCACCGCCCTGCTCACCGCGCGCGGCATGGAGAACTTCGGCTGGGCCAACGCCTGGCGCGGCGCCTGCTGGGCCCGTTTGAAGAACGCCGAGAACGCCTACCGGGTGATCGTGAACAACCTGCGCCCCTCGACCGACGGCCGCAACGGCACCGCGTCCAACCTCTTCGACATCTATGAGGCGGAACGCGGCCGGGGCATCTTCCAGATCGACGCCAACTTCGGCACCCCCGCCGCCATGGTCGAGATGCTGCTGTACTCCCGGCCCGGGCACATCGAGCTGCTGCCCGCGCTCCCGGACGCCTGGGCCGCCTCCGGCCGTATCGAGGGCGTCCCCGCACGCGGCGGCTTCGAGGTCGACCTGCGCTGGCGGGACGGGAAACCGACCCGTGTCACCGTCCGCAGCGTCGGCGGGCGCACCACGACCGTCGCCCACGGCGGCAGGACCCGCCAGATCACCCTGCGCCCGGGTGCCTCCGTCACGATCGACGGGCTCGCCCGGTGAGGGGCGCGGTTCCGGCGGCGGCCGCCCTGCTCGCGGTGCTCGTCTGCGCGGCCCCGCCCGCCCGGGCGGACACCGCCCCACGCGACGTCGCCACCTGGGCGGCGAGCGCCGACGCCCTCGGCACCGGCGTCGCGGGCCGCAGCCACCGGCTCGTCGTGCACACCAGCGTCGGCGGCACCGGAGCGAGGGTCCGGCTGTCCAACGCGTTCGGGGACCGGCCGATCACCTTCGACAGCGTCCACGCCGGCCTGCGCAAGCAGGGCGCCGAGCTGCGGCGGGGCAGCAACCGGCGGCTCACCTTCGGCGGCGCGCCCACCGTCACCCTGCCGGCCGGCGCCACCGTGTGGAGCGACCCGCTGCCCGGCTCGCTGCCCGCCGCCACCGACCTGGTCGTCAGCCTGCACAGCCCGGACGCGGCCGGACCCGCCACCGGGCACGGGATGGCCATGGCGACCTCCTACACCGCCGACGGCGACCACACCGCCGAGGAGAGCGGCGCCGCCTGGACCACACCGACCGGCTCCTGGCTGTACCTGGACGCCGTCTCCGTACGGCCCCGGGCCGGCACCGCCGCGGTCGCGGCGCTCGGCGACTCCATCACCGACGGCTGGCAGTCCAGCACCGACCTCAACCGCCGCTGGCCCGACTACCTCGCCCGCCGGCTGCACCGTATGGACACGCCCGTCCAGGGTGTCGCCAACGAGGGGATCTCCGGCAACAAGGTCCTCGCCGACGGCGCCGGGCAGAGCGCGCTGAACCGGCTGGACCGGGACGTCCTGTCCCTGCCGGGCGTACGGACCGTGTTCCTCTTCGAGGGCGTCAACGACATCAAGGCGCACTCGGGCGTCACGGCCGAGGACATGATCGAGGGCTACCGGACGATCGTGGAGCGGGCTCACGCGGCCGGGAAGTGCGTCGTCGGCGCGACCGTCGGCCCCTTCAAGGGCTGGGGCGAATGGGACGAGGCCGCCGAGGCCGTACGGCAGGAGGTCAACGCGTTCATCCGCGACGGCGGGCTGTTCGACGCCGTCACCGACTTCGACCGCGTCCTGCGCAGCCCCTACGACCCGGCGAGGATGCTGCCCGCCCTCGACGGCGGCGACCATCTCCACCCCAACGACAAGGGCATGCAGGCCATGGCCGACGCCGTCGACCCGACGGCGCTCGACTGCGACCGGGAGCCCTGACCGGGATCTCCGACCGGGATCTCCGGCCGGGGAGGTCAGCCCACGGCCTCCTCACGGCCGATCAGCCCTTCCCGGTAGGCGATCGCCACCGCCTCCGTACGGCTCGCCGCACCCAGCTTGGCGAGGATGTTGGAGACGTGGACGCTCGCCGTCTTGCCGGCGATGAACAGCTCCTCGCCGATCTGCCGGTTGCTCCGGCCGGCGGCGAGGAGCCGCAGCACGTCCTGCTCCCGGGCCGTCAGCGGGGACGAGCCCGGCGCGCGCTGCTCCGCGAGCCGGCCCCGGCGGATCAGGGCGTCCACCCGCTCCAGCAGCGGGGCCGCGCCGAGCCGTACCGCCGTCCGCCGGGCCTCCGCCGCCTCGGCCGCGGCGCCCTCCCGGTCGTCCGCCACGAGCAGCGCCTCCGCGAGCCGCAGCCGGCACCGCGCCCGCTCGTACCCGTCGCCGGAGGCGAACGCCTCGACCGCCTCCGCCCACGCCCCGGCGTCCGGCCCGGACACCGCCCGCGTCCACTCCGCCTCCGCACGTGCCAGCCACGCCCTGCCCTCCGGGCCCTGCGCGCTGCCGTCGGCGCCCCGATGCGCCGTCGTCCGCGCCAGCTCCACCAGTTCCGTAGCCGTGTCCGTCCAGCGGCGCAGCTCCTCCGCGTCACCGCCCGCGCGCAGCGCCGCGGCCCGGTCGGCGACGGCCGCGAGGGCGAGCGCGGCCAGCCGGACCGTGGCGTCCGGCAGGGCTCCCGCGTCGTCGGTCAGATCGGCCACCCCCGTACGCATCCGCGCGACCGCCGCCTCCGGGTCGCCGCGCAGCGCCGCCTCGTCGGTGAGCACGATGCTCGCCACCAGCCGGCCCATCCAGTCGAACGGCCCCTCCGCGAGCGGACGCGTCCGCTCCACGACATCCGCGTCGCCGCGCGCCAGAGCGACGTACAGCGCCGGGCCCGCCGCGAACGCGCCCGCCGCCGGCAGCACCGGGGCGTCCTCGGCGGCGCAGGCCGCGCACTCGTCCCAGCGGCCCAGCGTGTACAGCACCAGCAGATGCAGATACCGCATCTCCAGCGGATACGGCGACGACGACAGCCCGGCGCGCCGGGCCCGCTCCAGGCCCTCCCGCAGCCAGGACACGCTCTCCTCCAGCTCACCGGACTCGAAGCAGCCGATGGCCAGGTTGAACAGGGCCCGCAGCTCCACCGGCGCGTTGCCCGCGCCGCGCGCCGCGTCCCGGGCCTCCCGCAGCCGCGCCCGGCCCTCGGGGGTGCCGCGCCCGCCGCTCTCCAGGATGGCCAGGGAGATGAGCAGGTCCGCCCGGGCGTCCGGCACCTGGAGCCGCTCGGCCACGGCCAGTGCCTGGCGGGCCACCCGCAGTGCCGTCTCGTTCTCGCCGACCTGGCGGGCCGCCAGGACATGGGTGGCCGCCGCCCACACCCAGGTCCGCGACGGCGGGTCGGCCGGGATCAGGGCCAGCGCCTCGCTGCTGTAGGAGAACGCCGCCGTCAGGCTGTCGACGCCGAGCAGATTGCCGGCGAGCGTGTACCGGACCCGGGCGGCGAGCTCGTGGTCGGAGTCCTGGACGCCGGCGAGCGCGGAGCGGGTGAGGGCGACCGCCCGGTGTGCGGCCCCGGCGTGCGCGGCCGCCGCCGACGCGCGCAGCGTCAGCGTCACCCGGTCCGTGCCCTCGCCCGAGGGCCGCGCCGACGGCTCCACGGACGCCCACAGGTCCAGGGCGGTCTCCAGATGCCGCAGCTCCTCGGCGGGCGCCCCCAGCTGGTGGGCGTGCTCGGCGGCCTCCAGCGAGGCGGCCAGCGCCGCCGCCAGGTCGTGGCTCTCGCGCGAGTGGTGGGCGCGCTCCGCGGCGGTCTCCCTGGAGCGGCCGCGTCCGGCGAGCAGCCGGGCGAATGTGCCGTGCAGCCGGGCCCGTTCGCCGGGGAGCAGATCCGCGTACACGGCCTCGCGGGCGAGGGCGTGCCGGAACGCGTACGTGTCGCCGTCGCCGGGCAGCAGCAGTTGCCGTCCGACGGCCTCGCGCAGCGCCGCCTCCAGCTCGTCCTCGGGGAGCCCCACGGCGCCGCGCAGCAGGTCGTGCTCGACGCGGCGCCCCGCGACGGCCGCCGTGCGCAGCACCTGCTGGGCGGTGTCGGACAGCTGCTCGAACCGGATCAGCAGGACGTCGGCCAGCGCGCTCGGCACCCCGTCGCCCCCGCCGTCGGTGGCCGCGACCAGCTCCTCCGCGTAGAACGCGTTGCCCTCGGCCCGTTCCACGATCCGCCGCACGGTGCTGTCCGGCAGCGGCCGGTCCTGCACGGCCCGGACCAGCTCGGTCACCTCGACATCGGCGAGGGGCCGCACCTCGAGCCGCTCGACGGCGGGCAGCCGCACCAGTTCGGCGAGCAGCGGCCGCAGCGGATGACGGCGGTGCAGATCGTCCGCCCGGTACGACGCCAGCACGGCGAGCCGCCGGCCGGGCGCGCCGCCCGCGGCCCGCTGGAGCGTGCCCCGGCTGAGCAGGAACCGCAGCAGATCCCGCGACGACTGGTCCGCCCAGTGCAGGTCCTCCACGACCAGCAGCACCGGCGCCCGCTCCGCCAGGTCGGTCAGCAGCCCCGCGACCCCCTCGAACAGCCGCAGCCGGTCCTGCACGGCGTCCGTGCCGCCCCCCAGCAGCCGGCCGACCACGGGATGGGCGGCGAGGACGTCCGCGAACCGCTCGTCGGCGGCGAGCGTCCCCACGATCTCCGTGAACGGCAGATACGGCAGCCCGACGTCACCGAGGTCGACGCAGTGCCCGGTCAGCACGGTCGTCCCGGCGGCGGCGGCCAGCCCCGCGGCCTCGCCCAGCACCCGTGTCTTGCCCACCCCGGCGTCCCCGGCGACCAGGACCGCGCGGGCGTCCCCGGCGCGGGCGCGTTCCAGGACCCCGGACAGGCGGGCGAGTTCGGGGTTCCGGCCGATCAACGGCGTACTGAAGGAGGGCTGTGGCACGCACACATCCTGCCACCAGGCCCGCGGATGGCCCCCCGGCTTTTCGGCGGGGGCTCAGCCGCGCAGGGTCTTCGCCCAGTCCGCCGGCACTCGCCCCTCGGGACCCGGCGCCGGCTGCCCGGCCGGATGGCTCTCCGGAGGCGCCAGATCCGGCCCGCTCTCGAACAGTTCGTCCGTCGCGTAGTTCCAGTACCAGGTCTCGCCCGGCTCGAAGCTCTGCACCACGGGGTGACCGGTCTCCCGGTAGTGCGCGGTGGCGTGCTTCGCGGGGGAGCTGTCGCAGCACCCGACGTGCCCGCACTGCGCGCAGCGCCGCAGATGGAACCACCAGCCGCCCGCCGCGTCGCACTCGCCGCAGCCGCTGCCGCTCGGCGGCACGCTCGGGTCGACGCCGTCGATGCCGGTCATGTGACCTCCTCGGTGGTGAGCGGCAGCAGCACCTGGAACCGGGTGTCGCCCGGCTCGGACCGCACCTGGATGGCGCCGTGGTGCTTGTCGGCCACGATCCGCCAGGAGATGTCCAGGCCGAGGCCGGTGCCCTCGCCCACGGGTTTCGTCGTGAAGAAGGGATCGAAGATCCGGTCGCGGATCTCCGCCGGGATGCCGACCCCCGTGTCACGGAACTCCACGAGCAGCCGGTCGTTCTCCCGGGCCGTCCGCACGGTCAGTGTCCCCTCGCCGCCCGCGCTGTTGATCGCGGAGACCGCGTTGTCGACGAGGTTCGTCCACACCTGGTTGAGCTCCGCCGGGTACGCCGGGATCTTCGGCAGCGTCCGGTCGAACTCCTTGACGACCTCGATCCGGGAACCGATCTTCCCCGACAGCATCAGCAGGGTGCTGTCGAGGAGTTCGTGCACGTCGGCGTTCTGGAACGGAGCCCGGTCCAGCTGGGAGTACTGCTTGGCGGCGTCGACGAGATGCGAGATCCGGGCGGTGGAGTCCTTGATCTCGTCCATCAGCAGCTCGGTCTCGGCGGTGTAGTTCAGCCAGCCGATCGCGTTCGGCAGGATGTCCTCGTCCACCGCAGCCGCCACCTGGTCCAGCCAGTCCGCGTCGACACCGGCCTGCACGAAGGTCGGCGCGATCCGCCAGCCCTCCGGGATGTCGTGGTCGTCCAGCCAGTCGGTGAGCGCGTCCTCCCGGTCCGCGGCCTCCAGCGGGCTCAGCGCGGGTGCCTTGGCGACCCGTTCCGCGGTGCGCTCCTGCATCTCGATCAGGTTCGCCATCACCTCGGGGGAGTAGGTGCCCTGCGCGATGATGCCGAGCTTGCGCCGCATCTTGCCGACCCGCTCCCGCAGCCCCTCCGTGGCCCGTACGGCCGCCGCGGCCGGGTTGTTGAGCTCGTGCGTCAGCCCCGCGGACAACGAGCCGAGCGCGAGCAGCCGTTCACGCTGCCCGATGGCCTGCTGGGCGCTCTTCGACCCGAAGAACAGCCCCTCCAGCAGATGCACGGCCATCGGGAACCACTCCTGCATGATGGCCGCGAACGTGTCGGAGGGCAGCACGAAGAACCGCGTCGGCTCCGTGACCCGCAGCGAGTTGTTGTAGACCTGCCGCACCCGGTCGCCGAGGTACGCCTGCATGGCCCCGGCGTACACCCCGCGCTGCGAGGTGCGGGTGACCTCCACGTCGTCCCCGCCGACCCGCCGGTACAGCACCACCGTGCCCTCGATCATCACGTAGAAGCAGGTGGCCGGTTCGCCCTCGGTGTAGACGGGCCCCGGTTCGTACCGTTCCACCCTGCCCGCCTCGCACAGCCGGCCCAGCTGCTCCGGCGTCAGCTTCTCGAACAGGAACAGCGAGCCGATCTCCGCGGGCTCGCACGGCAGGCACGCCTCGCTCATGACTGCTCCAGATACCGGTGGACGAGCATGACGGCCATGGCTCCCTCTCCGACGGCGGACGCGACCCGTTTCGCGGACTCCGAGCGGGCGTCGCCCGCCACGAACACCCCGGGCACATTGGTCTCCAGGTGGTACGGCGGCCGGTCCAGCTCCCAGCCCGCCGGCGGCCGCCCGTCCTCCGTCAGGTCCGGCCCCGCCAGGATGAACCCGCGCCGGTCGCGCAGCACCGTCCCGTCCAGCCAGTCCGTCAGCGGGGCCGCGCCGATGAACACGAACATCCACTGCGCGTCCACCCGGTCGGTCCGCCCGCTGTCCAGGTCGCGCAGCGTCAGCTGCTCCAGATGGTCGGAGCCGTGCGCCTCGTCGACGACCGTCCGGGTCCGCACCGAGATGTTCGGCGACTCCTCGATCTGCTGGATCAGGTAGTACGACATGGACGCCGCCAGCGACTCGCCGCGCACCAGCAGCGTCACCGACTTGGCGCCCCGCGACAGATACATCGCCGCCTGCCCGGCCGAGTTGGCCCCGCCCACGATGTACACGTCCTGGCCCTGGCACGCCGGGGCCTCGGTCAGCGCCGACCCGTAGTACACCCCGCATCCGGTCAGGTCGTCGCAGCCCGGTGCCATCAGCTGCCGGTACGTGACACCCGTCGCCAGGATCACGCTGTGCGCGGAGACCGCCGACCCGTCCGAGAACCGCACCACCCGCGCCGCGCCGCACGCCTCCAGGCCCGTCACCTCGCGCGCGGTGAGGATCTCCGCGCCGAACCGCGCGGCCTGCCGGCGGGCCCGGTCGGTGAGCTGTGCGCCCGACACCCCGTCCGGGAATCCCAGGTAGTTCTCGATGCGGGAGCTCTGCCCGGCCTGCCCGCCGGTCGCCGACCGCTCCACCAGTACCGTCCGCAGCCCCTCGGACGCCCCGTACACGGCCGCGCCGAGCCCGGCGGGACCGCCGCCGATGACGACCAGGTCGTAGAAGTCGGCGGTCGGCGTGGTGGCGAGCCCGACCTTCGCGGCCAGCTCGGGTGCCTCCGGGGCCACCAGCGGTGTGCCGTCCGGCGTCACCACCAGCGGCAGTCGCTGCCCGTCCTGCTCGGCCGCCGCCAGCAGCCGCCGCCCCTCGGGGCTGTCCGCCGAGTACCAGCGGTACGGCACCTGGTTGCGGGCCAGGAACTCCCGTACCTCCGAGGACCGCGCCGACCAGCGGTGCCCGACCACCTTGGTGCTGGGCACCGGCCGGTAGTCGCTGCGCCGCCACGCCTCCAGCAGATCGTCGAGGACCGGGTACAGCTTCTCCTCGGGTGGGTCCCACGGCTTGAGCAGATAGTGGTCGAGGTCCACGACGTTGATCGCGTCGATCGCCGCGCTGGTGTCGGCGTACGCGGTCAGCAGCACCCGCCGCGCCCCCGGGTACACGTCCAGGGCCTGTTCGAGGAACTCGATGCCGTTCATCTGCGGCATCCGGTAGTCGGCAAGGATCACCGCCACGAGATCGCCGCGCAGCTTCAGCTCGCGCAGCGCCTCCAGCGCGGACTCGCCGGACTCGGCGCGCACGATCCGGTGCGCCTCGCCGTAGCGCCGTCGCAGATCACGGGCGACGGCCCGGGAGACCCCCGGGTCGTCGTCCACGGTCAGGATGACGGTCCGCGCTGCGTCGGCGGCCTGAGTCATACGTCTCCCACCCCGGGTGTCGTTCTCGACGAGGCGGCGAGCGTCCGCGAGGCACTGCCGCCGAGTCGACTCCCGGCCATCGTATGTTCGATCCGCGCGCTTCGCTCAGGTATGCGGCGGCCGCCCCGCCTCGCCCCGGTGGTGGAGGGGTGGTGAAGACTGGGCCTGACGGACGTCACCACGACATCAGGAGGCAACAGCGATGACGCGCCCGATCACGGCAGGGGTGGACGGATCGGAGGAGAGTCTCAAGGGGCTGGCCTGGGCCGCCCGGGAGGCGGTCCGCCGGGGGCTGGCCCTGCGTGTGGTGCACGCCTGGCGGTTCCACGAGCACGAGGCGATGGCCGACGTCGACGCGGACACACAGGCCGGGTGGGCGCGGGACGGGCTGGCGGAGGCCGCGCGGTCGGTCACGGAGCGGTACTCCGGGCTGGACGTCACCACCGAGGTCGTCGACGGCGGGTCCGTCGAGACGCTGCTCGCCGCCACCGCCGCCTCCGAGATGCTGGTGCTGGGCACGCGCGGCCGGGCCGCGGTCGTCGGCTTCCTGCTCGGCTCGGTCGGACAGCAGGTCGTCGCCGAGGCGGAGCGGCCCGTCGTCCTGGTCCGGGCCGACGACCAGGCCTCGGCCGAGGTCGCCGGGCACGACATCGTCGTGGGCCAGCAGGGCGACGCGGACGACAGCGCCGGCGCCCTGGAGTTCGCCTTCGAGACGGCGGCGGCGCGCGGCGCCACCGTGCGCGCCGTACGGGCCTGGACGCTGCCGCCGCTGTTCGCCTACAGCCCCGGCTCCCTGAAGCTCCTCGACGAGGCCGGCGGTCTCGAGCCGTACGAGAAGAAGGCGCTGGCGGAGGCGCTGCGGCCGTGGCGGGAGCGGTTCCCGGACGTGCATGTCGTCGAGCACGTCGAGATGGGCAGCGCCGGGCAGGTGCTGCTGTCGGTCGCGGCCCGTGCCCAGCTGGTCGTCGTGGGCCGGCGCGCCCGGCGTACGGCCGTGGGTGCCCGGATCGGCTCGGTGGCGTCCGGTGTCCTGCACCACGCGCCGTGCCCGGTGGCCGTGGTGCCGCACGCCTGAGTCAGTCGGCGGTGGTCGGCTGCAGCGTCTCGCGGGCCTTGGGCAGGATCGTCGTGATGTAGTCCTCGATGACCGTGTCCCAGTCCATGTCGCGCTGCGCCCGCTCCGACAGGTACCAGCGGTGCTCCAGCAGCTCGTGGTAGATCTCGGCCGGGTCCATGGCGCCGCGCAGCTCCGGCGGCACCGCCCGCACGGTCGGCCGGAACACGTCGCGCACCCAGCGGTGGGCGAGGACCTCGGGGCGGGCGCCGTCGGCGAGGTCGTCCTGGCCGGCCATCCAGCTCTCCAGGTCGTTCAGCAGCCGGCGGGCCTGGTTCTCCTCGGCGTCCAGGCCCGTCAGCCGCAGCAGCTGCCGCTGGTGGTGGCCGGCGTCGACGACCTTGGGCACGAAGGTGACCGAGGCGCCGTCGCCGGTCTGGCCGATCTGCATCTCGGCGACGTCGAACCCGAGGTCGTTCAGCCGGCGTATCCGGCGCTCGATGTAGTGGTACTTGCCCGCCGGGTACACCGAGGTGCGGGTCAGCTCCTGCCACAGGGACCGGTAGCGGGCGCAGATCTCGGCGCCGAACTCGATCGGGTCCACGGAGGGGTGCAGCGCCCCGGACGCCTCCAGGTCCAGCAGCTCACCGCTGATGTTGACGCGGGCCAGGTCCAGGTCGTAGTCGCGCTGCCCGTCGCTGAGCCGCTGGTGCAGCTCGCCGGTCTCCGCGTCCACCAGATACGCCGCGTAGGCGCCCGCGTCCCGCCGGAACAGCGTGTTGGACAGCGAGCAGTCGCCCCAGGCGAACCCCGCCAGATGGAGGCGGACCAGCAGCACGGCCAGCGCGTCCATCAGCCGGTGCATGGTGGCCGGGCGCATCGTCGTCTCGAACATCGACCGGTACGGCTGCGAGCCGCCCAGATGCCGGGTGACCAGCACGGACTCCAGCGGGTCACCGGCGGCGTCCGTACGGCCCGTGACCACGGCCAGCGGATCGACCGCCGGGATGCCCAACCGGTCCAGGTCCCGCAGCAGTTCGTACTCCCGCAGGGCGGGGCGCTGGGCCAGCTCCTTGACGGCGATCACCTCGTCGCCGGCGCGCGCGTAGCGCACGATGTGCCGGGAGATGCCGCGCGGCAGCGGGACCAGGAGGTCCTCCGGCCACTCCTCCAGCGGCACCTGCCACGGCAGCTCCAGCAGGAGGGCCGGGTGCTCCGGATTCGTCGCGCTGATCTGGAGTGCCATGAGCCGTCCTCGGTCCGGTGATCGATCACCTCACCCTATGACGCCCGCTCCCGCGCCTGAAGGGCCGCGTCCCGGACGGAACCGGTGTGGGCCGGGCCGTGCCCGGGCAGCAGGACGTGCCCGTCGAGCTTCTCGAACACGTCCAGCGAGGCCAGCGCCCGGGACCGCTCACGGTCGAACATCTCCGGCAGCAGCTGCGGGCCCTCGATGCGCGAGGTGGGGTGACCGGTGGCCAGGGCGTCACCGGAGATCACCACGCCCGCCTGGGGCAGGTGGTAGGCGCTGTGGCCGTCGGTGTGGCCGGGCGTGTGCACGGGGACCGGCCGGCCGGGCAGGTCCAGCGGGCCGGAGCGCGGGAACGGCTCCGGGGAGGCGACCGGGACGTGCGCGGTGCCGCCGGAGCGCAGCGCGTGCACGGCCCACGGCAGCACACCCGGCCGCCAGCCGTTGCGCAGCACGGTCCCGACGCCGACCTGGTGCAGGAACTCCCGGCGCGCGTGCGGCACTTCGGCCTCGTGCAGATACACCGGAGTGCCGTACGTGGCGCGCAGGTACTCGGCGTTGCCCAGGTGGTCGGTGTGCGCGTGCGTGATCAGGATCGCCTGGACCGCCTCCGGCGCGCTGCCCACCTCGGCGAGCGAGGCGAGGAGCGCCGCCCGGTCCCCGGGGTACCCGGTGTCGATCAGGGTGACCGCGTCTCCCTCGGTGAGGATGACCCAGTTGGTGTTGCTTCCGTGCACCAGATAGGTGCCGTCCGCGATGTGCCGTACATCCGTCCGCATGATCGTCCCGCGTGGTGAGGTCCGTGACCGACGTGCACAGCAAAGCAGATCAAGGTGACGAAGCGGGCCGAGGGGCGGCGGTGCGCATCCCGAGGAGGAACCGCGTCGGCCGCGTCCGGCCTACCAGCAGCTCGTACAGGGCGAGGATCGCCACGAGGGAACCGGCCACGATCAGCGCGTACTTGACGATGATCGGCCCCGGCAGGCCCACCACGCCGTAGGCGACGGCGACCACCACGGGCTGGTGCAGCACATAGACCGGCAGCGCGGCCACCCCCAGATACACCAGCGCCCGCGACGGCGGCCGGGCGGCGCGGGGCCGGTCCAGCAGGCCGAGCAGGGCCAGGACCCAGCACCAGCCCGCCGCCCCGAACACCGCCCGGGTCGCCCACGCGAACGGGCTCGCCTCGGTGAACGGCTCGTCCAGTCCGAGGAACCCGGGCGCGGTCCCGGCGAACAGGACGAGCCCGCACACCCCCACCGGCACGGCGAGCCGCCGCAGCGCGGCCCGGACACGCGGGTCGTCCGCGAGCGTGTAACCGGCCAGGAAGAACACCAGGTACGCCCAGCGGTTCCAGCCCGCGAAGCCCTCCTCCATACCGAGGAAGGCGTCGATCGCGGCGAGCGGCAGCGCCGGCAGCAGAAGCAGCGCGGGGCGGCGCTCCACCGAGCCCGCCCAGCCCTCGGTCCGGGCCGCCAGCGGTGCCGCCACCGGGGCGAGCAGCAGACTGAACGTGAGCAACAGCACGACGAACCACAGATGCCCGGTCTCGAAATGCTCCCCGTCGAGCACGAACGGGAAGTCGGCCAGGTCAGGACGGACGGTGAGGAAGCGCGGCCAGAACCGCCAGTACGGCTCGTCGTAGCCGGCGTCGGCGGCCCGCAGCCGCAGCCACTGGGGGAGAGGGCACAGCACGAGCGTGCCGAAGACCAGCGGGACGCCCAGGCGCAGCAGCCGCTCCCGGGTGAACCGGGCGGGGCCGCGCCGCCGGATCGAGTGCCGGGAGCCGAGCCCGGCGACCAGGAACAGCATGGGCATGGCCCAGACGACCCCGAAGCCGGCGAGCACGGTCACGACGTCGGTGGTCCGCGCGTTCTTGACGTAGAAGTCGTCGTCCGGGGAGAACACGAGCGCGGAGTGGAAGAGGACGAGGCCGAGCACGACGCACACCCGGAGCGTGTCGAGTTCGGTGCGTCGGGAGGCGGTGTCCGGCACGTGCGGCTGGGCGCTCACCCGGCCCAGTGTGGCGGCCAGGACCGGGCGCGCCCAGAGGAAGGGCCGCCTCCGGCACCGTCCACCGGAGGCGGCCCCCCGTGCGTGCGCCTCGGTCGGCCGCCTCTCCGCCTCAGCGCACGCCGTGCGGCCGGAACTGCACACTGATGCGCGGTCCCGTGGCGCGGGTCGTCTTGGGGACGGCGTGCTCCCAGGTCCGCTGGCAGGAGCCGCCCATCACGATGAGATCGCCGTGCCCGAGCGGCCGGCGGATCGTCTCGCCGCCGCCGCGCGCGGGCCGCAGCAGCAGGTCCCGGGGCGCGCCGACGGACAGGATGGCGACCATGGTGTCCTGCCGGGAGCCGCGCCCGATCCGGTCGCCGTGCCAGGCGACGCTGTCGCGGCCGTCGCGGTAGTAGCAGAGCCCGGCCGTGGTGAACGGCTCGCCCAGCTCCCCGGCGTAGTGCGCGGACAGCGCCTCGCGCGCCTCGTCCAGCACGGGGTGGGGGAGGGCGTCGCCGGCGCCGTAGAAGCGGAGCAGCCGGGGCACGTCGACGACCTGGTCGTACATGGTGCGCCGCTCGGCGCGCCAGGGGACGTCGGCGGCCAGCCGCTCGAAGAGGGCGTCCGCCCCGCCGAGCCAGCCGGGCAGGACGTCGATCCAGGCGCCGTGGGCGAGCCGGGTGCGGTGGATCCCGTCGAGGGAGCCGAGCCGCAGCTCGTCGGTCTGGTCGAACAGGGAGCCCTGGAGGTGCGTGGCCATGGATCCAGCGTAACTCCTTAATCGAAAATCTGTTCCTATAGGGCGGTCGCTCTTTCTTTGCGACCGCTCCGCACCCCTGTTGGATACGTTGGTGTATCGGATACATTCCCGTATCGAACGGAGGTCCGACATGGGTGTGGGGGAGACGACGAGACGCGTCACCAGACGCCGTGTCCGCACCCGGGCCAACCTGCTCGACGCCGCGTTCGCCGTGTTCGCCGCCAAGGGGTTCGGACACGTCTCCATCGAGGAGGTCTGCGAGGCCGCCGGCTACAGCAGGGGCGCCTTCTACTCCAACTTCGACAGCCTCGACGAGCTGTTCTTCGCCCTCTACCGGCAGCGCGCCGACCTCATCGCCGACCAGGTCGCCGGGGCGCTCGCCGTCGACGGCCCCGGCCTCGACGTCCCCGCCGCCGTGGACCGGGTCACCGAGGTGCTGCTCCTGGACCGGGACTGGCTGCTGGTCAAGACGGACTTCCTGGTGCACGCCGCCCGGGACCCCGCCGTCGCCGCCACCCTGCTCGAACACCGCGCCCGGCTGCGCGCCGCGATCGCCGACCGGCTCGCCCGCGCAAGCGGCCACACCGCACTGCCCGCCGTGCTCGGCGGCACCGACGGCGCCGCCCACGCCGTGGTCGCCGCGTACGACGGCGTCACGACCCAGCTGCTGCTGGACCGCGACACCGAGCACGCCCGCGCCTGGCTGGGCCGGCTGCTCACCGCGCTGCTGACCGACGGCAGCGACACCACCGGACAGCGCACCACCGCCTAGGGAAGGGACGGTCGCCATGGACGCCGACGTCATCGTCGTCGGAGCGGGACTCGCCGGACTCGTCGCCGCGCACGAACTGACCAGCCGGGGCCGCCGCGTGGCCCTGGTCGACCAGGAGAACGCCGCCAACCTCGGCGGGCAGGCCTTCTGGTCCTTCGGCGGGCTGTTCCTCGTCGACTCGCCCGAACAGCGGCGCCTCGGCATCAAGGACTCCTTCGACCTGGCCTGGAACGACTGGCAGGGCAGCGCGGGCTTCGACCGGCTCGAGGACGAGGACTCCTGGGCGGTGCGCTGGGCCCGCGCGTACGTCGAGTGGGCGGCCGGCGAGAAGCGCGGCTGGCTCGACGGGCACGGCATCAGCTTCCTGCCCACCGTCGGCTGGGCGGAGCGCGGCGATCTGCGCGCCCATGGCCACGGCAACTCGGTGCCCCGCTTCCATATCGCCTGGGGCACCGGCACCGGAGTCGTGGAGCCCTTCGTCCGGTACGCGAAGCAGGCCGCGCGCGACGGGCTGCTCACCTTCCATCACCGGCATCAGGTGGACGAGCTGGTCGTCGACGGCGGCACCGCACGCGGCGTACGCGGCACCGTCCTGGCCGACGACACCTCGCCGCGCGGAGTCGCCTCCAACCGCGACGCCGTCGGCGAGTTCGAGCTGACCGCCCAGGCCGTCGTCGTCACCACCGGCGGCATCGGCGCCGACCACGACATCGTCCGCCGCTACTGGCCCGAGCGCCTCGGCACCCCGCCCACCGAGATGGTCACCGGCGTCCCCGCCTACGTCGACGGCCGCATGCTCGACATCAGCGCCGAGGCCGGCGTCCGCCTCGTCAACCGCGACCGCATGTGGCACTACACCGAGGGCCTCCAGAACTGGGACCCGATCTGGCCCGGCCACGGCATCCGCATCCTGCCCGGCCCGTCCTCCCTGTGGTTCGACGCCCTCGGCCGCCGGCTGCCCGACCCCTGCCTGCCCGGCTACGACACCCTGGGCACCCTCCGGCATCTGCGCACCGACGCGGACATCGCCGGATACGACCACTCCTGGTTCATCCTCACCCAGAAGATCATCGAAAAGGAGTTCGCCCTCTCCGGCTCCGAGCAGAACCCCGACATCACGGCCAAGGACCGCGCCGGGTTCCTCAAGGAGCGCGTCCTCGGCAAGGGCGCCCCCGGCCCGGTCGCCGCCTTCCTGCGCCACGGCGCCGACTTCGTCACCGCCCCGACCCTGGAGCAACTGGTCGAGAAGATGAACCAGCTGACGGACAAGCCGCTGCTCGACGCGGAGACCGTCCGGCGCCAGATCGAGGCCCGCGATCTGCAGATCGGCAACTCCTACAGCAAGGACGCCCAGATCCAGGGCATCCGCAACGCCCGCCGCTACATCGGCGACCGCCTCGGCCGCGTCGCCACCCCGCACCGGATCCTCGACCCCGCGGCGGGCCCCCTCATCGGCGTCAAGCTGCACATCCTGACCCGCAAGACCCTCGGCGGCATCCAGACCGACCTGGACTCACGCGCCCTGGCCACCGACGGGACCCCCATCGACGGCCTGTACGCGGCCGGCGAGGTCGCCGGCTTCGGCGGCGGCGGTGTCCACGGCTACAACGCCCTGGAGGGGACCTTCCTCGGCGGCTGCCTCTTCTCCGGACGCGCGGCAGGACGCGCGGCGGCCCGCCAGGTGGGCTGAGCCCGGTCGGCCTTCTAGCGCTGGCCCGCCTCCAAAAGGCGGGCCAGCACGGCCGCGTGACTCGTCTCCGGCGTCTTCGACGCCGTCAGCAGCGTCACGTCCTTCTCATGCGCCGTCTCCCGCAGCCGGGCCAGGAGATCGGCCGCCTCCGGGGCGTCCAGCTCGGCCTCGTACCGGCCCGCGAACTCCTCGTAGGAGCCCTCGCCCGCGTGGTACCAGCGGCGCAACTCCGTCGACGGGGTGAGGCCCTTGGGCCACTCGTCGACCCGGGCCGCGTCCTTGGACAGACCGCGCGGCCACAGCCGGTCGACCAGCACCCGCACACCGTCCCCCGGCTCGGGCGGCTCGTAGACGCGGCGGACGCGAACGCTCATGACCGGGCCTTTCTCTCGGACGGGCGACGGCGCCGGACACGCCGTGTGCGACCTGACGAGTTCCTCACACCTGTCCGTCAGGGTCGTCACATGATCCCGCACAAGCCCCGAGCCGTCCTGCTGGCCACCACCCTGCTGCTGACCGGATGCGGCACCGGAGCGGTGGCGACGACCGGCGACAGGCCCCCGGCACCCCACCGCACCACGACCGCCCCGTCCCGGCCCACCGCCACGGCGACCCCCCTCCCACGGCAGCTCCCCGGCCTCGGCCCCACGACTCTGGCCCAGGTCCCGGCCGAGGCCCGGCAGGCCGTCGTCGTCACGGGACACGGCAGGGACTCCGCCCGCTCCGACGTCGTCCTGTACGAAGGCACCGCGACCGGCTGGCAGGCCGGTGAGCGCTGGCCCGCCCACAACGCGCTGCGCGGCTGGACCGACCACCACCGCGCCGGCGATCTGCGCTCACCCGTCGGCGTGTTCACCCTCAGCGACGCCGGGGGTCTGCGGCCCGACCCCGGGACCAGGCTGCCGTACGACCAGGGGCGCGGCTTCACCGCCACCGGCACCGGCTTCGAGGGCGAACCCCTCGCCGGCTCCTTCGACTACGTCATCGCCATCGACTACAACCGCCGGCCTGGCACCACCCCGCTCGACTGGACCCGGCCGCTCGGCGCCGGGCGCGGCGGCGGGATCTGGCTGCACGTCGACCACGGCGGTCCCACCCAGGGCTGCGTCAGCCTGTCCCGCGCGCACATGCGCGCCCTGTTGCGGACGCTCGACCCCGGCCGGCACCCGGTCGTCGTCATGGGCGACGCCGCCTCACTCGCCCGCTGACCGCCGCCGCCGACCGTTTCCGCCGACCGCTTAGGATCCGCCGCGTGTGCGCACATGTACTGGTGGCCGAGGACGACACGATGCAGGCCGAGCTCATACGCCGCTCCCTGCTCGCGGAGGGCCACACCGCGACCGTGGTCCATGACGGGCCGGCCGCCCTCGACGCCGCCCGCAGACTGCGGCCCGACCTCGTCGTCCTGGACCTGATGCTGCCCGTGATCGACGGCTTCGGCGTCTGCCGGGTGCTGCGCCGGAGCGACAACGACCCGGACATCCCGGTGCTGATGCTGACGGCCCGGTCCGCGGAGGACGACGTCCTGCTCGGCCTGGAACTCGGCGCCGACGACTACATGACCAAGCCGTACAGCCCCCGCGAGCTGATGGCCCGCATCCGCACCGTGCTGCGGCGCGGCGGCCGCGCCGACGGCCGGCGCGAGGACCCCGTCGTCCGGGCCGCCGGGATCAGCGTCGACCCGGTCCGGCACGAGGTGCGGTGCGACGGGACGCCGGTGGAGTGCACCCCGGCCGAGTTCCAGATCCTGCTCGCCATGACCGCCGAACCCGAACGGGTCTTCTCCCGGCGGCAGTTGCTGGAGTGCACGCGGGGCACCGACCGGGCCTCCACCGAACGGGCCGTCGACGTCCACATCATGAACCTGCGCAGGAAGATCGAGGCCGACCCGCGCCGGCCCGCGCGCCTGCTGACCGTGTTCGGCGTCGGCTACAAGCTCAGCGGGGGCCGTTGATGAACCGGCGCATCCCGTGGCGCAAGCGCCTGCTGGTCCGGCTGCTGGTCGCCTCGGTGCTGATCGCCGTCTGCTCGGTGGCGGCGACCGCCTGGCTGGCGGTGGCGACCACCACCCGGGCGCTGCGCGAGGAGCAGGGGCAGGTCCTCGCCGAGGACATGGACGTCCTCGCCCGGCTCAGCGGATACGCCGCCACCCACGCCGACTGGCGGGGCGTCGAACGGACCGTACGGGAGCTGGCCGACCGCACCGGCCGGCGGATCGCCCTGACCACCCGGGACCGTACGGTCGTCGCCGACTCGGCCGCGCCCGGCACCCCGCTGCCCCCGCGCGCCGCCGCCACCCTCGACCCGCTGCGCGTCGACACCTTCACCGAGCGCGGCGCCCAGCGGACCGGAGTCGACCCGCGGGTCGTGGGCCCGTACCGGCTCAGCGCCGGCGAACGGGCCAAGCTGGACGTGCTCGCCGGGCAACGGCGGAAGTGCTTCGCCCGCAACGGCTACGACACCGTGATCGTGCGCGCGCCGAGCGGCCGGCCGGTCGTCACCGACCACGACGGGCCCGTCGCGGGCGGCACGGTCCCCGAGGAGTGCGCCGACGGACGGCTCAACACCCCCACGCCGACCGAGGACAAGGCCCTCGACGACCTCTCCGCCCGTATCACCGCCTGCCTGGAGAAGCAGGGCACGGCGGGGCCGGCGCCGCAGGCCATCGGCGTCGACGTCACCGGCTTCGGCCTCACCCCCCGGTACCTCACGGGCAAACCGTCCACCCCCGGCGAGCAGTGGGACAGGGCCGCCGCCCAGCACTGCACCGACCAGGCCCGCCGGGCCCAACTCGACCCGTATGTCGCTCCCGTGGCGGAGCTGTTCCTGGGCGGCGGCGACACCACCGCCGTCCGCTTCGACATGTCACCGGCGAACAAGGCGAAGGTGGTCGGTGTCGCCGGGCTGGTGCTCGCGGTCACCGTCGTGGTCTCCGCGGTGGTCGCCACCCGGCTGGTCCGGCCGCTGCGCGCGCTGACCGCCGCCGCACAGGAGCCGCCCGAACGGCATGTGCGGGTCCCCGTCACCACCCGGGACGAGACCGGCGTCCTCGCCGCCGCCTTCAACGAACTCACCGAGCGCCGCGAGCGGTTGGAGGCCCAGCGCAAGGCCATGGTCAGCGACATCGCGCACGAGCTGCGCAGCCCGCTCACCAACATCCGGGGCTGGCTGGAGGTCACCCGGGACGGCGTCGTCGACCCGGACCCCGCCCTGCTGGCCTCGCTGCACGAGGAGGCACTTGTCCTGCAGCGGGTCATCGACGACCTGCAGGACCTCGCCGCCGCCGACGCGGGCACCCTGCGCCTGCACCGTGAGCCCGTTCGCGCCGACGAACTCCTCGGCCAGGTCGCCGCCGCCCACCAGGTCGCGGCGGACACGGCCGGTGTCACGCTGGGCACCGCCGTGCGTGGTACTCCCTGGCTGGACGCCGACCCCGTCCGGATGCGTCAGGCGCTGGGCAACCTCGTGTCCAACGCGCTGCGGCACACCCCGTCCGGCGGCACGGTCACGCTCTCCGCCGGGCGGGACGGCGACGAGGTGGTGCTGGAGGTCGCCGACACCGGGACCGGGATCGCGCCCGAGGATCTGCCGCATGTCTTCGAGCGGTTCTGGCGCGCGGAGAAGTCCCGCAGCCGCCGTACCGGAGGCAGCGGGCTCGGACTGCCGATCGTGCGGCAGCTGACCGCCGCGCACGGGGGCACGGTCGGGGCGGCCGGTGCGCCGGGGGAGGGCGCGGTGTTCACGCTGCGGCTGCCCGCCGGGGAACCGCCCGAGTGAGGGGGGTGGGCGGTCCCCCCGCTCAGCCGGCGCGCTGGCGCAGGGCCCGCCGGTCCGTCTCGCTCGTGCCGCCCCAGATCCCGGTGGACTGCTCCATGTCCAGCGCGAAGCGCAGACACGGCTCCCGTACCGGGCAGCGCCGGCACACGGCCTTCGCCTCCTCGGTCTGCATCAGGGTCGGCCCCGACGTGCCGATCGGATGGAAGAGGTCGGGGTCCTCATGGCGGCAGGCGGCGTGGTCTCGCCAGTCGTCCATCAAAAGTCACCTGCGATCGTCGACGTGCCCTCGGTGGAGGAATTACTCGGTTTCGAGTCGCCTGTCGACCCGCGGTGAAACCCGGCGGCACCCCGTGAAATCACGTCACTGTTCGCGCATGCCCCACGGGGAGCCGTACTCGGTGAGCAGATCGAGGAACGGGCGGGCCGGGAACGCCTCCGGTCCCCGGACGCCCGCCCCCGACCAGGCGCCGCCGGCCAGGAGTTCGAGGGCGACGACCGGGTTGACGGCCGTCTGCCACACCACGGCCTGGGAGCCGTACTCGCTCATCGACCACTGGTTGTCGACCACGTGGTAGAGGTACACCTCGCGCTGCCTGCCGTCCTTGACGCCCCGCACCCAGGTGCCCGCGCACGTCTTGCCGTGCATCCGCTCGCCCAGGGTCGCCGGGTCCGGCAGGCACGCGGCCACGACGTCCCGGGGGGAGACCCGCACCGGCCCGTCGGCGCTCGGCACGGTCACCGGCTCGGTGCTGTCGAGTCCCAGCCGATGCAGGGTCTTCAGGGTGTCGATGAACTCCTGGCCGAGGCCGTACTTGAAGGTGACCCGGCGCGCGTCGACCCAGCGCGGCATGAGCAGCACCTCCTCGTGCTCGACGTTCACGCACTCCACCGGGCCGATGCCCTCCGGGAAGTCGAACACCTCGGGCTCGCTGAACGGCGCCGTGGTGAACCAGCCGCGGTCCTTCTCGTAGACGACCGGCGGGTTGAGGCACTCCTCGATGGTGGTCCAGATGCTGAAGGAGGGGGCGAAGTCATAGCCCTCGACGGTGAGGTTCGCGCCGTCGCGCACCCCGATCTCCTCGATCTCGTCGAAGAGTTCGTCGGCCGCGTACCGGGCGAACACATCCGAGAGGCCGGGCTCCACGCCCATGCCGACCAGGGCGAGGGCGCCCGCCTTCTCCCAGTCCGCCGCCTGCTCGAACTGGGTGTCCCCGAGCTTGACGCCGCACTCCTCGTACGGGCGATCGGGGTGCGGCTTCGACAGCGACATCGCCATGTCGACATAGGTGGCCCCGGCGGTGCGCGCGGCCTGGAACAGCGGCATCACGAACCGCGGGTCGGTGGCGTTGAGCAGCACGTCGCAGGAGTGCCGCTCCAGCAGCGCGGCCACGGCCGGCTCGTCGCTCGCGTCGACGCGCTCGGCGCTGAAGCGGGCGTCGCCGTCGAGCGCGGCGACGGCGGCCTCGGCGCGCGCCGGGTCGTAGTCGGCGACGACCATCGCCTCGAAGAAGGGACGCCGGGCGGCGATCCGGGTGATGGCGGTACCCACTCCGCCGGCTCCCACGAGCAGTACACGCATGACAAGACTCCCTCGACTGACGGTGGACGACGTGGTGGGGCCCCGGGTGGGATACAACGCCGCCCCGGCACGTAAGGTCAATGCCGTTGGCATAAGGATGGAGGACGCCATGCCCAAACCGGTCGTACCGGAGGAGAAGCGGCGCAGGCGTCGCCCCACCAGGAGCGGCACGGTGCTGTCGGAGGGCCTCATAGTCGACACGGCGCTGCGGATGCTCGCCGAGCACGGCAGCGCCGGACTGACCGCCCGCCGGCTCGGCCTGGCCCTGGACGCCGACCCGAGCACGCTGTACCGCTACTTCCGGGGCATGGACGATC
This sequence comes from Streptomyces sp. RK62, assembly GCF_018070255.1. Taxonomy (NCBI): domain Bacteria; kingdom Bacillati; phylum Actinomycetota; class Actinomycetes; order Kitasatosporales; family Streptomycetaceae; genus Streptomyces; species Streptomyces sp. RK62. Next base: position 825,036 of record NZ_JAGPYD010000001.1, read on the forward strand.
TGACCCTGGCCATCGGGGACGCCCTGATCGGCCGCGCGCTGGAGGGCTGGGAGCCCACGGGGGAGTGGCGTGCCGACCTGCGGGCCGTCGGCACCCGCATCCACGCCGCCTATGTCGCCCACCCGCACGCCGCCGTGCTGACCACGAGCCGGGTCACGGGCCGGGCCAACGAACTCGCCGCCGACGAGACCGTGCTGGACATCCTGCGCACCGCCGGTTTCCCGCTGCCCGACACCGTGCGCCTCTACCACGCCTTCATCGACCAGACGCTGGCCTTCGCCGCGCTGGACGCGGCGTCGCTGACCCTGCCGAGCGCGTCGCTGCGCGCCGACGAGGAGAAGTGGCGTTCGACGTACGCCCGGCTGCCGCGCACGACGCATCCCCGGATCGCCGAGGCGGCGCCGCTGCTGGCCCGGCAGATGGTGACCAGCGCCTATCCGACGGCCCTCGAACTGCTGCTGGAGGCGGCGGAAGCCCGGCTCGCCGCCTGCCGCGCCTAGGTCGTTCGCCCTAGATCAGCGCCTCGCGCGCCGCGTCCAGCACCGCCTGCGTCACCGTGACCAGTGCCGGCGAGTGCAGCTTCCACTGCTGCCAGTACAGCGGGACGTCCACCGGCCGGTCCGGCGCCAGGGAGACCAGGCGCCCCTCCGTCACCAGCGGCTCCGCCTGCACCTCGGGGATCAGGCCCCAGCCGAGTCCAGCGAGCACGGCCGTCAGGAACCCCTCCGAGGTCGGCATCCGGTGCCGCGTGGGCCCCGCGTGCGCGGCCCCGTCCCGCAGCCCGCGTACGAAGGCGTCCTGGAGGTCGTCGCTGCGGTCGAAGGTCATCACGGGAGCCCGCGCCAGCGCCTGAGCCAGTGGCCCGGTCAGATACCGCTCGGTGAACTCCGGGCTCGCGGCGGCCAGATAGCGCATCCGGCCCAGCGCCCGAACGGAGCAGCCCGCGACGGGCTCGGCCGAGGAGGTCACCGCGGCCATCACCAGGCCCTCCCGCAGCAGGGTCGCCGTCCGGCTCTCGTCCTCGCGGCGCAGCTCGAAGCAGAGCGGCGGCTCCTCGCGCACCCGGGTCAGGGCGGGCAGGAACCAGGTGGCCAGCGAGTCGGCGTTCACCGCGACGGACACCCGCGTCGCCTCGGCGGTCCCGTCCATGCCCAGCTCGGCCCGCGCGTCGCGCTCCAGCCGGGCCAGCTGGCGGGCGAACCTGACGACGACCTGGCCGGACTCGGTCGGCCGCACCGGTTTGGTCCGCACCAGCAGCACCCGCCCGGTGCGCTGCTCCAGCGCCTTGACCCGCTGGCTCACCGCCGACGGCGTCACATGCAGGGCGGCGGCGGCCGCGTCGAACGTGCCCTCGTCCACCACCGCCAGCAGGGTCCGCACCTGGTCGAGCGGCAGCTCGGTCAGCTCCATCTTCACGAGAGCTAAGGATACGTAAGAATCTTTAGCTGTACGCGAGGAGATCGTCTGCCTACCGTCGACGGCATGACAAGCGCCCTGACCACCGCCGTCGCCGGATTCGGCACCGGCCTCTCCCTGATCGTCGCCATCGGCGCGCAGAACGCCTTCGTCCTGCGCCAGGGGGTCCGCCGTGACGCGGTCCTCGCCGTCGTCGGCATCTGCGCCCTGTCCGACGCGGTCCTGATCACCCTCGGCGTGGCGGGCGTCGGCGCGGTGGTCGTGGCGTGGCCCGGGGTGCTGACGGCGGTCGCCTGGGTCGGCGGGGTGTTCCTGCTCGGCTACGGCGTCCTGGCCGCCCGCCGTGTGCTGCGCCCGGCCGGCGCCCTCGTCACCGACGGCGACACGGCGGGCTCACGACGGCGGGCGGTGCTCACCTGCCTCGCCATGACCTGGCTCAACCCGCACGTCTACCTCGACACCGTCTTCCTGCTCGGCACCATCGCCGCCGATCGGGGCCCGCTGCGCTGGACGTTCGGACTCGGCGCCGCCGCCGCCAGCCTGTGCTGGTTCGCCGCGCTCGGCTTCGGCGCCCGCCTGCTGAGCCGCCACCTCGCGAGGCCGGGTGCCTGGCGGGTGCTGGACGCGGTGATCGCCGTCACCATGATCGCCCTCGGCGCCTCCCTGATCGCCGGAACCTGAGACGCCCGTCCGAACACCCGGCCGGTGCTGCGATAGTGATCCCCGGACGAGAAAGATGTAGCGAGCATCCAGGGACCCCGTGGACACCAGCGAAAGCAGTACCACACCGCAGGAGAAGGAACCCTCCGAGGCGCCCGCCGCACCCCGCGGCTGGCGCCGCTGGGCCATGGACACCCGGCCGCTGCGCCGCCCCGCCTACCGGCGGCTGTGGACCTCGACCATCGTCACGGCGGTCGGCAGCCAGCTCACCGCGGTCGCCGTGCCCAAGCAGGTCTACGACATCACCGGGTCCTCGGCCTGGGTGGGCGCCGCGAGCCTCGCCGGGCTGGTGCCGCTCACGGTGTTCGCGCTGTGGGGCGGCGCCATCGCCGACAGCATGGACCGGCGCCGGCTGCTGCTGATCACCAACATCGGGATAGCCGTGACCTCGGTGCTGTTCTGGCTCCAGGCCGCCGCCGGGCTGGAGTCGGTCGCGGTGCTGATGGTCCTGCTCGCGCTCCAGCAGGCGTTCTGGGGGCTCAACTCCCCGGCCCGCAACGCCTCGATCGCCCGGCTGGTGCCGGAGGACGAGCTGGCCGCCGCCAACGCCCTCGGCTCCACCGTCATGCAGACCGGCCAGGTCGTCGGACCCCTGCTGGCCGGCGTGCTGATCCCCGTCGTCGGCCTGCCCGAGCTGTACCTGCTGGACGCCCTGGCGCTGTGCGTCACGGTGTGGGCGGTGTACCGGCTGCCCGCGCTGCCGCCCCTGGCCGCCGCGGTCCGGCGCCGCGCCGGGGTCCGGGAGATCGCCGAGGGCTTCCGCTACATCTCGCTGCACAAGGTGCTGCTGCTGTCCTTCCTCGCCGACATCATCGCGATGGTCTTCGGCATGCCCCGCGCGCTGTTCCCGCAGTTCGCGAGCGAGACGTACGGCTCGTACGGCGAAGGGCTCGCCCTCGGGCTGCTGTTCGCGGCCATCCCGATCGGCGCGGTGGCCGGCGGGTTGTTCTCCGGGACCTTCTCCCGGGCCCGTCGGCACGGCTGGATGGTGATCGGCTCGGTCGTCGCCTGGGGCGTGGCCGTCACCGGCTTCGGGCTCAGCGGGAGCCTGTGGCTCGCGGTGGTGTTCCTCGCCCTGGCCGGGGTCGCCGACATGGTGTCCATGGTGTTCCGCGGAGCCATCCTGCTGTCCGCCGCGAGCGACGAGATGCGCGGGCGGATGCAGGGCGTGTTCACGGTCGTCGTCGCGGGCGGCCCGCGTCTGGCCGACGTCCTGCACGGCACGGCGGGCTCGGCGTTCGGCCCGCGCGCCGCGACGGCGGGCGGCGGCCTCCTCGTCGTCGTCCTCATGCTGGGCCTGGCCGCGGCGGTGCCGGCGCTGCGCCGCTACCGCGTCTGACGCTCAGTACAGGGTGCGCCGCGCCAGGGCGTGCCGCTCCATGAGCTGCCCGCGGGTCATCTCCAGACGGTGCGCGAGGATCTCGGCGACGTACCGCACCAGGGTCAGCCCGAGCGCCGTGTCCTCGTCGCACAGCCGCAGCACCGCCGCCGCCTCGAACTCGTAGGCGCGCACCGGGCTGAAGGCCTCCGCGCCGAAGTCCCACCGGTACGGCGGGAACAGCCAGGACCAGCCCAGCAGGTCGCCGGCGCCCAGGCTGGCCACGGTGATCCGCTGCAGGGGCGACACCTGCTGGTCCAGGGTGACGGCTCCCGAGCGGATGACCCAGAAGCAGTCGGCCGTGCCGCCCGCCTCGAAGATCCGGGTGTCCTCCGGGAAGGACGTCTCCCGGGCCAGCTCCATCAGGCGCTCACGCTGGGGCGGCGGTAGGGCGGTCAGCAGTTTGATCGCTTTGGTCATGGCAGGGGGCTCCTCACCGACGAACGGCATTCCGGTGTTTCCCTGCGTCCATTGGAGCGGCTGCGGCGGCGGTGGGCACCTCGGCGGCCGGACATTCCGGTCCCGGACCGGTGCGGCACGGTGTGCGAGGGCATGAAAAAGCCCTGGCTGGACGGGGGAAGCCAGCCAGGGCTGTCAGAGGTGGTTCAGGGGGGACGGATGCGGTCGACCCCGTGACCACGTATGGATGAACCGTAAACCATTTCCTCGGCGTCTCGGTAATCGAGACCGGGGTACGTGACCCGTTTCACTCGGCTCCCGTTCTCACGGCTGCTCCGCGTGCTTTCCCGGGGTGAGGATCTCGTCCAGCACGGTGAGCACCGCCTCGTACGTCAGCGTCCGTACGGCGGCGTCCCGCGCCCCCTCCGGGTCGGTGGCGCGCAGATGCTCGCTCCGCCCCCGCCACGTCCGCTCCTCCTGCCGGGCCCACGCCCGCGCACGCTGCATCCGCCGCAACAGTTCGTCTGCGTCCACGACATCGGTCATGCACACCGCCTACCCAGCGAAAGCCCGATGCGCTCATCCCTCCGACGTCTTCACCGGCACGTCCAGCGGACGGGCCAGACCGGTCACCGCCTCGTCCAGGCGCTGCAGATGGCGCAGCACATGGTCGGTGACCCGGCCCTGACCAGGCGGGAGCGGAGTGCTCGGACCCAGCAGCGAGGCGATGCTCGGCCCGGTCTCGATCACGGCGTCCGTGTGCTCCTCGGTGACATGCGCGGTGATCGCCTCCAGATTCCGCCCGATCCGGCCGGTCGCGGCGCGCAGCCGGGGGTCGGGCACGATCGAGGGGCGGCTGAGCAGCAGCTCGGTCGTCGCGGCCAGGGTGCGTGCGTGGTACGCGCACGTCTCCAGCAGCGCGACGACATAGCGGGCCGTCTCCTTGCGGGCCCGCAGCGGCGTCGCCGGATGCGTCAGCGGCTGCACGGCGGCCCGCAGATCGGCCAGCGCCTGGTCCAGGTCGCGGGCCTGGTCCATCAGGTCCCCGGGCGGCCCGCCGCTGAGCTGCTCCACGGCGCTGTCGGTGACCTCGCGGAGCCGGCGCAGCACGGTGGCGAGCAGGTCGTTGGTCCGTCGGTCGGTCTGCACCGGCAGCACGAACGCCGCCGCGATCACCCCGCACACCGCGCCCAGCGCCGTCTCCCCGATCCGCAGCACCAGCACCGACAGGCTGTAGGTGTGCAGCAGCGTGTAGAGCAGCCCGAGCGCCGCCGTCACGAAGAACGACGACAGCGTGTACGACAGGGGCGCCGAGTAGAACATCGCGAACACGCAGAGCAGCACCAGCGCGAACGCCGTCCACGTGTGGTGCCCGACGGCACCCGCCAGCACGATGCCCGCCAGGACGCCCAGCACCGTGCCGAGCAGCCGGCGGGAGCCCTTGACCAGGATCTCGCCCGTGGAGGCGGTGTTGAGGAACACGATCCAGCAGGTCAGCACCGCCCAGTGCCAGCGGTCCCGGGACAGCAGCTCCCCGCCGACCATGGCCAGCAGCGACCCCACGGCGACCTGCACGGCGGCCCGGGTGGTGCGCCGCTCCAGCCCGGTCGGCTCCTCCTTGGCCTCCTCCTCGTCCGCGTCGAGGACGGCGTCCTCCGCGTCCAGCTCCTCCCGCGAACGCGCCGTCGCCGGGGAGTCGTCCGACTCGTCCTGGGCCCCGCCCAGCGCGATCCGCAGCCCGAGCACGGCCCGCGCGGTCTCGCCGACGGCGCGGAACGCGTCCTGCACGGCCGGGGACGCCACGGGCACGTTCTCCTCGTCGCGGTAGCCGAGGAGCCGGTTGCGCAGCTGGGCCACGCCCGTCCCGCCGCCCGCCTCGGCCGGACGCAGCACGAGGACCCGCAGGGCGTCCAGGTCGCGGCGCAGCGTCTCCGTCGCCTCCTCCCGCACCGGCTGCCGGCCGCCCGAGGGCACCGGCGCGCCCGGCAGATGCAGCGCCAGCGTGTCCACCCGCTCGGCGCCGCGCGCCCGCAGCAGCGACAGGCCCAGCCGCTCGGCGGCGATCTCCGCGTCCGCGATCCGCCGCTGGACCAGCCGGGCCACCGCCTCGTCGGCGGTGCCGTCCGACAGCCGCCCCTGGATCAGCAGCGCGGTCTCGTGCAGCCGCGCGGTGCCCTCGCGCACCCGCCGCAGCGCCCGGTCCGCCTCCTCGGGACCGGCGTCCAGCAGTTCGATCTGCGCGTCCAGCAGTTGCGCCATCCGGGCCCGGAAGGCGGCCCGCAGCCGTTCTAGCACCCCGACCGGTGTCTCCGGGATCACCGCGAACCGGATCAGCGCACTGCACCCGAAGCCCACCGCGACCGAGGTGTACAGCTCGGGCAGCTGACCGGGCGTGGCACCGACGAAGAGGGCCACGAAGTACATCTGGAAGCCGATCAGGCCGAGCCCGGTGCCCCGGTCGCCGAATCTGCGTCCGTAGACGGCACAGAAGATCAGCAGCACGAAGACCAGGTCACCGGCCAGCAGCCGGTGGTGCAGCAGCGACGCCAGCGTCATCGACGCCAGCGCCACCGGCAGCCCCAGTGCCAGGGTTACCGCCTGCTTGGAGCGCTGCTTCTCACGGATGGCGAAGGTGGACACCATCGCCACCAGCGCCCCGGTCACCAGGTGCGGCAGATCGGTGCCGAGCACCGTGAGCACCGTGACGGTCAGCGCGATCGACCCCACCGGCCGCAGGGCCGCCGCCAGTCTCAGCAGACCGGGGTCCGAGGCCGCGACGCGGTCCCTCAGTCGCGTCCGGACCGTCTCCTCCGCTGCCCTCACGCCGTCCCGCTCACTTCCCCGCCTCGCTGGTCCGTCGTCGGCCGCGCCCCGGCCGCCCCGTTACGCCGGCCCGTCGGCGGTCCCACCCCCGCCCTGCGCGGTGACCTGCTTCTTGAGCTGCTCCGGCGTCAGATAGGCGTTGGTGAACTCGAAGTCCTTCAGCTTGGCGGGCCGGCGCGCCTGGAACCCGGTGCGCACGAAATCGTCCCCGGCGACGGCGTTGAGCAGCCAGTTCGTCATGACGCGGGCCTTGGCGACGTTGGTGCGCAGCGCCGACCAGTGGTAGCCGCGGGCCACGACCACCGCGGGCAGCCCCTTCAGCTCGACGCCGAGCGGCTTGGCCACCCCGTCGAACCCGCCGAGGTCGACGACCAGCCCGAGGTCCTTGTGCTCGTACGGCTGCAGCGACTGACCGCGCATCGACGCGATGACGTTGTCGGCGGCGACCTTGCCCTGGCGCATGGCGTGCTGGGCGGTCGGCGGGCACACCGCGCCCTCCTCGTCCTTGGCCACGTCCGGCACCGCGGCGGCGTCGCCGAGCGCGAAGACACCGTCGTGCCCGGGCAGCCGCATCTCGGCGTTGACCGCGAGCCGGCCGCGGACGGTCTCCGCGCCGAGCGTGCCGATCAGCGGGCTGGCGACGACACCGGCGGTCCAGATCAGCGTGTGCGTGGGCACCACCCGGCCGTCGGTGAAGGTGACCTCCTCGGGCCCGGCCTTCGCGATGGACACGCCGAGGGAGATCTCGATACCGCGCCGGCGCAGGATCTCCTGCGCGTCCCGGCCCAGCTTGTCGCCGAGTTCGGGCATCAGCTTCGGGGCGACGTCGATCAGATGCCACTTGATCAGCCGCGGGTCGAGCCGCGGATACCGCTTGACCGCGTTGTGGGTGAGGATCTGCAGGCAGGCCGCGGTCTCGGTGCCGGCGTAGCCGCCGCCGACCACGACGAACTGCAGCCGGGCGGCCCGCTCGGCGGGGTCCTGGCAGGCGTCGGCGAGATCGAGCTGCGAGATGACGTGGTCGCGCAGATAGGCGGCCTCCGCCAGCGTCTTCATCCCGAACCCGTGGTCGACGAGCCCCGGGATGTCGAAGGTGCGGGTGACACTGCCGGGCGCCAGCACGATGTAGTCGTACGGCTCGTTGACGATGCGGTCGGTGATGGTGCGCACCACGCACACCTTGGCCGCGAGGTCCACGCCGATGGCGCCGCCCGGGATGATCCGGGTGCGGTACCTGCGGCTGCGGCGCAGGGACAGGGCGATGGACTGCGGGGTCAGCACACCGGAGGCCACCTGGGGCAGCAGCGGCAGATAGAGCTGGAAGGAGGACGGGGTCACCAAGGTGATCTCGGCCTCGTCGGGGGAGAGCCTGCGTTCGAGCCGGCGTACGCATCCGACTCCCGCGAAGCCCGCGCCAACCACCAGGATCCTGGGTCGTGTCACGCTGATCATCCCTTCTGCGGCTCCAGGCGGTCTGCCTCGATGTCGTTCGCCTGCCCCTGAATCGCTGCTTCGCACGCCTCGATCCCACCGCGCCCCGGGGCGTTCCGCCAGCCGGGCGCGGCAGGCAGATGAACGCGACGCCGCCCACTGTGCCCCGGCTCGCCCCCGCCTACACCGGTCCGGACGGCAAAGACGTGTGTGCGCGGCCTCTTGACGGTCCGTTGGTCCGGACCTACCTTCCGAAGCGCTCGTCCAAATACGGGACCGTCGTTCACACTCATGACCACACGCACGGTCACCCCCCACCCGGACAGGAGGCAGGATGCTCCCACGCCTGCGCACCCTCACCCTCGCCGTCGCCCCCGCCCTGTGCGCCACGGCGCTCCTCACCGCACCACCCGCCGCCGCGGAGGTCGAACCCGGCGGCTGGCAGTCCGTGTCGCCGACCTTCACCGAGCAGGAGCGGGGGTGCGGGCAGATCGACGGCCTGACCTTCCGGCTCACCTGCTCCACCGCGAGCGGCGACCAACGGGCTGAACGCCGCTACGCCACCTACACCGGAGGCACCCGCCAGTTCGAGGGCTACTTCCGCATCACGGGCCTGAACGGCACCCGGATCAGCCTCAAGCAGACGTTCCACGAGTCCGCCTCCGGCCCGTACTTCATGCTCGCCGTCGAACGCGGCGGCCGTCTGTACGCCGTCCACGGCGGCACCACCCTGTCGAACGCCGGGACCGTCGGCGCGACCGTCCGGGTCAACACCGTCCACCAGGTCGGCTCCCAGCACCGCACCTACATCAACGGCTCCCTCAAGCACACCTACGCCAGCCCCGGCGGCAGCTTCTACGACAAGTTCGGCGCCTACCGCACCAACAGCGGCAACGGCACCGCCACCGTGGAGTGGAGCAACATCCGCTTCTGGCGCAAGTAGCGGCCGCCGTATGAGAGGAAGGCTCGTCGCGGTGCCGGCGGCGCTGATCCTGGCGCTGCCGGCCTGCTCCGCCGGCACACCCCCGGCCCTGTCCCTGACCGGCGCCCTCACCACCCCCACCGACGTCGACCTGCGCTGGCGGGACACCCGCCCCGGCGTCGCCGGCCACGTCCTGGAGTTCGCCACCGAGGAGGCCGGCCCCTGGACGGTGCTCCAGTACCTGGCCCCGCAGGTGACCACCTACCGCCACCCCGACCTGATGCCGCACACCACCTTCCACTACCGGCTGCGCCCCTACACCGGCCCCACCACCCGGCCCCGCCGGACAACGGGACCGGACGGCGCCCAGCACCTCACCTGGACCGACCGCGCACGCGGCGAGGACGGCCACCTCCTGGAACTGCGCCCCAGGGACGGCGACCGGTACGACCCGGTCGCCGTGCTCGCCCCCGACACCGAGGCCACCGACTTCCTCCCGCTGCCCGGCGAACGCGGCGCGGCCTACCGCGTCCGCGCCTTCGTCCTGGGCGAGCGGTCCGGCGTCGTCCGGCTGACCACGGGCGAGTGAGCCCGCCCGGTGACTCAGCCGAAGACGCTGTCCCCCTCGTCCCAGTGCGCCACGTCGTCCGACAGATGCTCCCGGGGCATCCGCGACCGCGCCTGGTACATGGCGTCGATCTGCGCCTCGTAGTGCCGCACGATCGCGTCCCGGCGCAGCTTCATCGACGGCGTCAGCAGCCCGCTGGCCACGTCGAACGGCTCCGGCAGCACCCGGAACACCCGGATCGACTCCGGGCGCGACACCGCGCTGTTGGCGGCGGCCACCGCCCGGCCGATCTCCTCCCGCAGCGCGTTCTCCTCCCGTGCCTCGCGGGCCCGCGCGTCGCTGCGGGCCGCCAGGGAGTCCCGCCAGAACGCCAGGAACTCCGGGTCCAGCGTGATGAGCGCCCCGATACAGGGCCGGTTGTCACCCACCACCACGGCCTGGTGGACCAGCGGATGCTGCCGCAGCCGCTGCTCCAGGAGCGCCGGCGAGACGCTCTTTCCGCTGCTCGTGATGATGACGTCCTTCTTGCGGCCCGTGATCGTCAAGTAGCCGTCGGAGTCCAGCCGTCCGAGGTCCCCGGTCGCCAGCCAGCCGCCGCGCAACGCGGCCCGTGTCGCGGCCTCGTTGTTGACGTAGCCCTGGAACACCGAGGGCCCGCGCACCAGGATCTCCCCGTCGTCGGCCACCCTGATGTCCACGCCCGGCAGCGCCTGACCCACCGTGCCCGACATCTCCCGGCCCAGCGGCTGCGCGGTCACCCCGCCACAGGTCTCGGTCAGGCCGTAGCCGTCGTTCACATAGATGCCGATGCCCTCGTAGAACAGCGACAGTTCACGGTTGAGAGGGGAGCCGCCGGAGGTCGCCCGGCAGATCCGCCCGCCCAGCGCCTCCCGCAGCTTGCGGTACACCGTCCGCTCGTACAGGGCGTGCTGCAGCCGCAGATCGAAGCCGGGGCCGGGCCCGCCGCCCAGCCGGTGGCGCTCCAGCGCCGCCGCGAAGTCCCGGGCGGTGTCCGCGGCCCGCTCGAACAGCGCGCCCCGGCCGGACTGCTGCGCCGTGCGCAGGAAGTTCTTGTAGATCTTCTCGAAGATCGACGGGACGGCCGTGAAGTACGTCGGCCGGAACGTCCGCAGCGCCGAGGCGAGCGCCTCCCCGCTGAGATCCGGCTCGTGCCCCATCAGCAGCCCGCCGCGGACGCACAGCCCCTGCACCAGCAGCCCGTACACATGGGAGAACGGCAGAAAGGCGAGGACCGAGCCCTGCCGCTCGCCGGGCGGCACGACCGTGTGGCCCCACCCGGCGAGGAGCGTGTCGCAGGGGCTCGCCAGACCCCGGTGGCTGAGCGCGCAGCCCAGCGGGCGGCCCGTCGTGCCGGAGGTGTACATGATCGCCGCGGTGGAGTCCGGCAGCACGATCCGGCGCAGCGACTCCACCGTCGCGAACGGCACGAACTCGCCCGCCTCGACGAGCTGCTGGAGCCCGCCGGCGTCCAGCTGCCACACATGCCGCAGCCGGGGCAGCGTCCCGCACACCGAGCCGACCGTCATGATCGCCTGCTCGTCCTCGACCACCACGGCCACGCACTCGGCGTCCCGGAGGATCCACTCGACCTGGTCGCGCGACGACGTCGGATAGATCGGCACCACCTCGGCGCCCACCGCCCACAGCGCGTAGCTGAACACCGTCCACTCGTAGCGGGTGCGGGCCATCACGGCCACCCGGTGGCCCGGCGAGATCCCGGACGCGATCAGGCCCTTGGCGACCGCGGTGACCTCGTCGCGCACCTCCACGGCGGTCACCTCCTCCCATGTGGAGGAGGAGGGGTGGGGGCGGCGCGCGAGCAACGGGAGCGTGGGATCGGTGGCGGCCGTCTCGAAGAGGCTGTCGGCGAGCCCTCCAGTCAGCGGGCGAACGGGCGGGGGAGCGAGGCCGAGGTCGCGCATGCGCTGCTCCTGATATGTACCGGGTGTGACATCACCGATGAGCTCTGTTATCGGCGTCGCCCGAATCTAGCCCAGCCGGGAGCGCGCGGTGCCCTGATCTGACAATTGACGTCGTTCGGTGATCTCGGCCGCATGGGGGAACCCGGAGGGCATGACACACGCGACCCCCCAACCCGATTCAGAACCCGGTCGGCCCTCCAACCCCGACCCGGAACCCGAGCGCACCACCGGCCTCGAACCGGGCGGCTCCGTACCGCCCGGCGAGACCCCGCCCGCGGAGAGCAGCATGTCCGGAGCGGGCCCCCGGGAGACCCACAACCCGCCCACCGGGTGGGCCAAGGCCCCCCTGACCCTGATCCTCCTCGGCACGGCCCTGATCGCCGCGTTCTTCCTCGTCTACGCCCTGATCCTGATCTTCTGACCTGATCCTTGGACCCGGACCGGGGCCCGTCAGAGACCCGGTGTGAGCCACACCGTGGCCAGCGGAGGCAGCGTCAGCCGCAGCCGCCCGTCCTCCGGCTTGAGCGGGCCGGGATTGGTGACATCGCTGCCGCCGTACCGCGCCGCGTCCGTGTTCAGGGTCTCGCGCCACGCCGTGACGTGGTCCGGGACCCACAGGGCGTAGTCGTGCCGGACCACGGGCGAGAAGTTCGAGACGCAGAACAGCGGCGCGCCCTCGGCGTCGTACCGCAGGAACGCGAAGACGTTGTCGTCGGCGGCGTCCCCCAGCGACCACTGGAAGCCGGCGGGATCGGTGTCCCGCTGCCACAGCGCCGGGGTGGCCTGGTACACGGTGTTGAGATCACGGACCAGATCACGCACCCCGACGTGGTCCCCGGCCGAGGCGTACCCCGGGTCCGTCAGCCACCACTCCGGGCCGTGCGCCTCCGACCACTCCGCGCCCTGCGCGAACTCCTGCCCCATGAACAGCAGTTGCTTGCCCGGGTGGGCCCACATGAAGCCCAGATAGGCACGGTGGTTGGCCCGCCGCTGCCACCAGTCCCCGGGCATCTTCGACACCAGCGCCTGCTTGCCGTGCACGACCTCGTCGTGCGAGATGGGCAGGACGTAGTTCTCGCTGTACGCGTACACCATCGAGAACGTCATCTCGTTGTGGTGGTACTTGCGGTGCACCGGCTCCTTGGCGATGTACTCCAGCGAGTCGTGCATCCAGCCCATGTTCCACTTCAGCCCGAAGCCCAGCCCGCCGCTGTCCGTCGGCCGGGTCACCCCGCCCCACGCCGTGGACTCCTCCGCGATCGTGACGACACCCGGATTGCGCCGGTACACCGTCGCGTTCATCTCCTGCAGGAACGCCATCGCGGCCAGGTCCTCCCGCCCGCCGTAGGCGTTGGGCGCCCACCCCCCGGATTCACGCGAGTAGTCCAGATAGAGCATGGAGGCGACGGCGTCCACCCGCAGGCCGTCGATGTGGAACTCCTCGCACCAGTACGTCGCGTTGGCGACCAGGAAGTTGCGCACCTCGGTCCGCCCGAAGTCGAACTCGAAGGTCCCCCAGTCCGGGTGCTCGGCCCGCCGGGCGTCCCCGGGCTCGTACAGCGGGTCCCCGTCGAACCGGGCCAGCGCCCAGTCGTCCTTCGGGAAGTGCGCCGGGACCCAGTCCATGATCACGCCGATCCCGGCCCGGTGCAGCGAGTCGACCAGGTACTTGAAGTCGTCGGGACCGCCCAGCCGGGACAGGGGCGCGTAGAACCCGGTGACCTGGTAGCCCCACGAGCCCGCGAACGGGTGCTGCGCCACCGGCATCAGCTCGACATGCGTGAAACCGAGGTCGGCGACATACGCGGGCAGCTCCTCGGCGAGCTGCCGGTACGTCAGCCCCGGCCGCCACGACGGCAGATGCACCTCGTACACGGAGAACGGGGCCTCGTGCACCGGGACGTCGCCGCGGTGCGCCATCCACCGCGCGTCGCCCCACTCGTAGCGCGAGGCGTGCACGATCGACGCCGTGTCCGGCGGCACCTCCGCGCGCCGCGCCATCGGGTCGGCCTTCAGGAAGCGGTGGCCGTACCGGGAGGTGATCTCGAACTTGTACCGGGTGCCCTCACCGATGCCGGGCAGGAACAGCTCCCACACCCCGGACGCGCCGAGGGACCGCATCGGGAACGCCGTCCCGTCCCAGTGGCAGAAGTCCCCGGCGACCCGCACACCCTGCGCGTTCGGCGCCCAGACGGTGAAGCGGGTGCCGGCCACGCCCTGGTGCTCCATGGGCTCGGCGCCGAGCGCCTTCCACAGCTCCTCGTGCCGGCCCTCCCGGATCAGATGGAGGTCCAGCTCGCCCAGGGCCGGCAGGAAGCGGTACGGATCATGCGTCTCGTGCTCGTCGCCGCCGTCCTCCTGGTACGACACCAGCAGCGTGTACGCGGGGATCCGCGGCAGCGGCAGCAGCGCGGAGAACAGCCCGCCGCCCTCCGAGACCAGCGCGGTGCGCTCACCGTCCACCAGCACGCTCACCGACCGCGCGAACGGGCGCAGCGCGCGCACCGCGATCCCGCCGGGGACGGGATGCGCCCCGAGCAGGGCGTGCGGATCGTGGTGGGTGCCCGCCAGCAGGCGGTCGCGGTCGCCGGGATCCAGGGCCGGGGCGGTCAGGCTCCGGCTGGCTCCGGCGGACTCGGGGCGCGAGGTCTCGTGCAGGGCCATCGGTCAGGCTCCTCTCACGGCGAGGCGTTCGATCGCCGCCATAGGTACGGGCAACCAGTCGGGTCGGTGCCGGGCCTCGTACAGCACCTCGTACACGGCGCGGTCGGTCTCATAGGCACGGAGCAGTCCGTGCTTCTTGCGCGGGTCCCATCCGGCGAGCGACGCGTAGCCCGCGCAGTAGGCCTCGCGGCAGCGGCGCGCCCACTCCGGACGCCACGGGCGGCGCTGCCGGGCGGCGTAGTCGAAGGAGCGGAGCATCCCGGCGATGTCGCGTACCGGGGAGTGCACACCACGCCGCTCCGCCAGCGGCCGGGACGGCTCGCCCTCGAAGTCGATGACGAACCACTCCCGCCCGGCCCGCAGCACCTGCCCCAGATGCAGGTCGCCGTGGATGCGCTGGTCCGGCGGGCCCGGGTCGCAGCCCGCGAGCGCGCCGAAGGCCGTGCGCAGCCCGGGGACATGGGGCTGGAGCGCGGGCACGAAGTGCGCGGCGAGCTCCAGACGCTCCGTCATGGCCGCCGCCATCCGGCTGTTCTCGCCGTGCGCCCGGGACGGGAACGCCGACGCCAGCGCCAGATGCACCTCGGCCGTCGCCCGGCCCAGCTGGCGCGCCTCGGCGGTGAACTCGTCACCGGAGGCGAGCGCCGAGAGCGCCAGCGTCCAGCCGTCCGAGGCGTTCCGCAGGAACGGCTGGAGCACCCCGAGCGTGGCCTCCCAGGGGCTCGTCGTACGGAACCAGGCCACCGGGGCCGGCACCCGCCGGCAGCCCTGGCCGGCCAGCGCCCCGGACAGCTCCAGATCGGGGTTGACCCCCGGCTGGATGCGCCGGAACAGCTTCAGGATGAACGCGTCGCCGTACACCAGCGAGGAGTTGGACTGCTCCGCGTCCAGCAGCCGGGGCACGAGACCGGCCGGCACCGGCACGGCCGGATCGCCCTCGAAGCGCAGCGGACCCGCGGCCCCGGGATGCCGCAGCCGCTCCAGGAGCAGCTGCGCCGAGCGGGGGTCCTGCAGCGCGTCGAAGACCGTCATCCCGGCCAGCGGGCCTTCCTCCGCCCTACCGATCAGCGCCCGGCCGAGCCGCGGCGACGGATGCTGCCGTACGCCGAGCAGCAGCTGGTAGCAGTCGCCGGCCGGCGGGGCGCCGCCGGGGGAGGGGACGGCCGAGTGACCGGCGTGCACCAGCAGGTGCAGACAGCCCGGGAAGAGCTCGGTCATGGACAGCAGGGCGAGGTCCGTGACCGGCCGGTCCTTGCCGGCGAACCAGCGCTGCCGGGGCAGCCATTCGCGCAGCAGGCCGGAGAGCGACGCCATGGGGCCGGCGTCGGTGGTACGGCCCGGTCGGGCGATTGCGGTCTTCTGCATGGTGACGCGTCCTTTCCTCGGCAGTCGCTCGAAGCTCAGGCTCAAGATCGTCTGCCGATGCGGGATGCGACTCGGGTGAGCCGGAACCAGTAGAAGCCGTGGCCCCCGAGGGTCAGCAGATACGGCAGCTCGCCGATGGCGGGGAAGCGGACGCCGCCGAACAGTTCGACGGGGACGCGTCCGCTGAACTCGCGCAGGTCGAGTTCGGTGGGCTGCGAGAAGCGGGCGAAGTTGTGCACGCAGAGCACCAGGTCGTCCTCGTACTCGCGCAGGAAGGCGAGGACGGCCGGGTTGGAGGAGTTCAGCTCGGTGTAGGAGCCGAGTCCGAAGGCGGGGTTCTGCTTGCGGATCTCGATCATGCGCCGGGTCCAGTGCAGCAGCGAGGACGGCGAGGACATCGACGCCTCGACGTTCGTCACCTGGTAGCCGTAGACCGGGTCCATGATCGTCGGCAGGCAGAGCCGTCCGGGGTCACACGTGGAGAAGCCGGCGTTGCGGTCGGGCGTCCACTGCATGGGGGTGCGGACGGCGTCGCGGTCGCCGAGCCAGATGTTGTCGCCCATGCCGATCTCGTCGCCGTAGTAGAGGATCGGCGAACCGGGCAGCGAGAGCAGCAGGGCGGTGAACAGCTCGATGGAGTGCCGGTCGTTGTCCAGCAGGGGTGCGAGTCTGCGCCGGATGCCGATGTTGGCGCGCATGCGGGGGTCCTTGGCGTATTCCGCCCACATGTAGTCGCGCTCCTCGTCGGTGACCATCTCCAGGGTCAGCTCGTCGTGGTTGCGCAGGAAGATGCCCCACTGGCAGCCCGACGGGATCGCCGGGGTCTTCGCGAGGATTTCCGAGACGGGATAGCGGGACTCGCGGCGCACCGCCATGAAGATGCGGGGCATGACCGGGAAGTGGAAGGCCATGTGGCACTCGTCGCCGCCGGAGGCGTAGTCGCCGAAGTAGTCGACGACGTCCTCGGGCCACTGGTTCGCCTCGGCCAGCAGCACCGTGTCGGGGTACATGGCGTCGATCTCGCGCCGGACCCGCTTGAGGAAGGCGTGGGTCGCCGGGAGGTTCTCGCAGTTCGTCCCTTCCTCGGCGTAGAGGTAGGGGACGGCGTCGAGGCGGAAGCCGTCGATGCCGAGGTCGAGCCAGAACTTCAGGGCGGAGAGGATCTCCTCCTGCACGGCCGGGTTCTCGTAGTTGAGGTCGGGCTGGTGGGAGAAGAAGCGGTGGAAGTAGTACTGCTTGCGGACCGGGTCGAAGGTCCAGTTGGAGGCCTCGGTGTCGACGAAGATGATGCGGGCGTCGGGGTAGGCCTTGTCGTCGTCGGCCCACATGTAGTAGTCGCCGTAGGGGCCTTCGGGGTCCTTGCGGGACTCCTGGAACCACGGGTGCTGATCACTCGTGTGGTTCATGACGAAGTCGATGATGACCCGCATCCCGCGTTGGTGCGCGGCGTCCACGAACTCCACGAAGTCCGCGAGGTCGCCGAACTCGGGGAGCACGGAGGTGTAGTCGGAGACGTCGTAGCCGCCGTCGCGCAGCGGGGACTTGAAGAAGGGCGGCAGCCACAGGCAGTCCACGCCGAGCCATTGCAGGTAGTCGAGCTTGGCGGTCAGGCCCTTGAGGTCGCCCACGCCGTCGCCGTTGCTGTCCTGGAAGGAGCGGACCAGGACCTCGTAGAAGACGGCGCGCTTGAACCAGTCGGGATCACGGTCCTTGACGGGGGTGTCCTCGAAGGTGTCCAGGACGGGCTCGTTGACGGTCATGAGGTGGAGGACCCTCCGATCTGCGGTGGCGATGCCTGGACGTGGAAGACGTGTGCGGGGGCCCTACCGGGCTCCAGCCGTACGTAGTTGGCCCTGCCCCAGCGGTAGGTCTCACCCGTCAGTTCGTCGAGCACGGACAGGGAGGCGTCCCAGTCCAGCCCGAGGTGCGGCATGTCCAACGAGACCGTGGCCTCCTGGGGGTGCTGAGGATCGAGGTTGGCGACCACCAGCACCGTGTCGGGGCCCGTGCGTTTGCTGTACGCGATGAGGGCGTCGTTGTCGGTGTGGTGGAAGCGCAGATTGCGCAGCCGGTGGAGCGCAGGGTGGCACCTGCGGATGGTGTTGAGCCGGGTGATGAGGGGGGTGATGGTGCGGCCCTCGCGTTCGGCGGTCTCCCAGTCGCGTTGGCGCAGCTGGTACTTCTCGCTGTTGAGGTACTCCTCGCTGCCTTCGCGCAGGGGGGTGTTCTCGCACAGTTCGTAGCCGCTGTAGACGCCCCAGGTGGGGGAGAGGGTGGCGGCCAGGACGGCGCGGACCTCGAAGGCGGGGCGGTGTCCGTGCTGGAGGTAGGCGTGCAGGATGTCGGGGGTGTTGACGAAGAAGTTGGGCCGCATGTAGGCGGCCGCCTCCCCCGACAGTTCGGTCAGATACTCCGTCAGCTCCTGCTTGCCGGTCCGCCAGGTGAAGTACGTGTACGACTGCTGGAAGCCGATCTGCGCCAGCGTGTGCATCATCGCCGGGCGGGTGAACGCCTCCGCCAGGAAGATGACATCGGGGTCGGTGCGGTTGATGTCGGCGATGACCCGCTGCCAGAACACCACCGGCTTGGTGTGCGGATTGTCCACCCGGAAGATCCGCACCCCGTGGCCCATCCAGTGCCGCAGGATCCGCAGGGTCTCCGCGACCAGCCCGTCCATGTCCGCGTCGAACGCGATCGGGTAGATGTCCTGGTACTTCTTCGGCGGGTTCTCCGCGTACGCGATCGTGCCGTCGGGGCGGTGGTGGAACCACTCCGGATGCTTGGACACCCACGGATGGTCCGGCGAGCACTGCAGCGCGAAGTCCAGCGCGATCTCCAGCCCCAACTCCCGCGCGCGGGCCACGAACCGGTCGAA
The DNA here is from genome assembly GCF_018070255.1 of Streptomyces sp. RK62. Classification (NCBI taxonomy): domain Bacteria; kingdom Bacillati; phylum Actinomycetota; class Actinomycetes; order Kitasatosporales; family Streptomycetaceae; genus Streptomyces; species Streptomyces sp. RK62. Next base: position 843,540 of record NZ_JAGPYD010000001.1, read on the forward strand.
GTCCTCGATCGTGCCCAGTTCCGGGTGCACGGCGTCGTGCCCGCCCTCGGGCGAGCCGATCGCCCACGGCACCCCGACATCGTCCGGGCCGGCGGACAGCGTGTTGTCGGGGCCCTTGCGGAACGTCGTCCCGATCGGATGGATCGGCGGGAGATACACGACGTCGAAGCCCATCGCGGCGATCGCCGGGAGCCGGCGCGCCGCCGTCTCGAACGTCCCGTGCGGCCGCTCCGGGGTGCCCTCCGACCGGGGGAAGAACTCGTACCACGACCCGAACAGCGCCCGCTCCCGCTCCACCAGCAACGGCAACGCCTCCGACGCCGTCACCAGATCCCGCACCGGATACCGGCCGAGCACCGCGTCCACATTGGCCGCGAAGGCCGCCGACAGCCGGGACACCGGAGGCAGGGAGTCGTCCCGCAGGGCCTCGGCGGCGGCGAGCAGTGCCGACCGCTCCGACGGGTCGGGCACACCGGCGGCGGCGCGCTCGTACAGCTCGCCGCCCTCCTCCAGCACCAGCCCGACGTCGATCCCGGCCGGCACCTTGATCCGGGCGGTGTGCCGCCAGGTGGCCACCGGGTCGCTCCAGGCCTCCACATGGAACGTCCAGAGCCCCACCGCCGACGGGGTCACCTTGGCGCCCCAGCGGTCGGAGCCCGGCGCGAGCTCGTGCATCGGCGTCCAGGGACCCGGGCGGCCCTTCGGATCGGTCAGCACGACGTTGGCGGCCACGGCGTCGTGGCCCTCCCGGAACACGGTGGCGGTGACCTCGAAGGTCTCCCCGACGACCGCCTTCGCCGGATGCCTCCCGCGCTCCACGGCCGGCCGTACGTCCCGTACCGGGATGCGGCCTACGGCCCCGGCGCCGGCACCGGTCCTGCCCTTGGTCCTGCCCATGGTTCACCTCCACCGTGCTCGAGGCCGGGCACACGGCCCGGCCGGGGATCCGAACTCTGCCGGAAGGCGGCTACCTTCCCGCGTGGAAACGCCGACGCGTCCTCGGCCGGCCCTGCCCGGCCGCGACGCTCACCGTCCGAGGCCGTTCCTCCTGCTCCAACAGGTAGGCCGACGGGGTGTCACGCAGATACTGCTCGGCCGCGTCCGCGGCTTCGCGAGCGCAACGCTTACCCATCAGGACGCACAGGGTGTAACCGGTGTCCTCGAAGGTGGCACGCACCGTTCGGTCGGACGGGGCGGCCAGCATGGCGCGCTCCCAGGCCCGGTACCGCCGCAGCAGGCGGGCGACTTCGGCTTTGGCCGGTAGCAGCATGGCCCCGCTCACCTTCCACTTCCGGGCTCGATGGCGCGTCTCCCGACCGTCGGGCGGAACCCGTGCGTGCGGGCGGCACACACGGGTTCCGTTGCGGGCATCGAGGTCTTCACACATGGTGCACGGTCGGCGACGCAGCGTCCTGTTGGATCTTCAACTACCGCCTCACCCGTTCGCTCGTGTTGCACGAATGGCGTACACCACTCACTCTGAGATGACTCAGAGGCGATCAGCGCTCACGCTCCGCATTCGGGGCCCGTCCCGCGGGGACGAGGAGAGCGGGAGCTTTCGCGGTGAGGAGGTAACGACGGTGAAGACCGCAGTGCCCTGCTACTACCACCTCGATGTGGAAGTCAGCCCTGAACGGGTCGGTCAGGTCAGCCGAATTCTGGCCGCTCACCTCAGGTACTGGGACCTGGAGACGCTCGTCGAACCCGTCCGCCACGGCACCGAGATGCTGCTGCGGGCCATCGACGAGCACGCGAAGGACAAGAACACCTCGATCGAGATGTGGTGGAACGGGCAGCACCTCATCACCGCCATCGGTGACAACGACCGGGCCCTGCGCCCGGACCACGAGCTGCGCGCCTGCCTCCGGCACCTCGCCGCGATGAGCGACGGCTGGGGCTGCTGCGCCACCGGGACCGGCAGCAAGGTCATCTGGTTCTCGCAGCGCGCCCGCGCCGGCGAACGCGCCCCCCTCGTACCGACCGCCCCCGCGCCCAGCCTCCGCGAGGCGCTGCGCGTACCCCGCGCGATGCCCGTCGCCGCCCTGGCCGGCGCGGCCGGGGTGCGGGACGGCGTCCTCGAGGAGGCCCGGTGACGGTACGCAGGCGCCGCAAGGACCTGAGCACAGGGGTGTCCGCCTGGAGCGGGCACCCCTACCCGCTGGGCGCCTCGCACGACGGACAGGGCACCAACTTCGCCCTGTTCAGCGAGGTCGCCGAACGCGTCGAACTGGTCCTCGTCGACGACCAGGACCGGCACACCGCCGTCCCGCTGACCGAGGTCGACGGTTTCGTCTGGCACGGCTACGTCCCCGGCGTCGGCCCCGGCCAGCGCTACGGCTACCGGGTGCACGGCCCCTGGGACCCCGGCCTCGGCCACCGCTGCAACGCCTCGAAGCTGCTGCTCGACCCGTACAGCCGGGCCGTAGACGGCCAGGTCGACAATCACGCCTCCCTCTTCGAACGCACCGCGGGCGGCCCCTCCCCGGCCGACAGCGCCGGGCACACCATGCTCGGCGTGGTCACCGACCCGCACTTCGACTGGGGTGACGACCGGCCGCCCAGGCGGCCGTACGCCGACACCGTGATCTACGAGGCACACGTCCGCGGACTCACCCGCACCCACCCCGACGTCCCGCCCGAACTGCGCGGCACCTACGCCGGACTCGCGCACCCCGCGGTCGTCGAGCACCTGACGTCCCTCGGCGTGACCGCCGTCGAGCTGATGCCCGTCCACCAGTACGTCCAGGACGGCGTCCTCCTCGACCGCGGCCTGTCCAACTACTGGGGCTACAACACCATCGGCTTCTTCGCCCCGCACAACGCCTACGCCGCCCGCGGCACCCGCGGCGAACAGGTCAGCGAATTCAAGGCGATGGTGAAGGCGCTGCACGAGGCCGGCCTCGAGGTCATCCTCGACGTCGTCTACAACCACACCGCCGAGGGCAACGAACGCGGCCCCACCCTGTCCTTCCGCGGTATCGACAACGCCTCGTACTACCGCCTGGTCGACGGCGACTGGGCGCACTACTACGACACCACCGGCACCGGCAACAGCCTGCTGATGCGCCACCCCTACGTCCTGCAGCTCATCATGGACTCGCTGCGCTACTGGGTCACCGAGATGCATGTCGACGGCTTCCGCTTCGACCTCGCGGCCACCCTGGCCCGGCAGTTCCACGAGGTGGACCGGCTGTCGGCGTTCTTCGACCTGATCCAGCAGGACCCGGTGATCAGCAGGGTCAAGCTCATCGCCGAGCCGTGGGACGTCGGCGAGGGCGGCTACCAGGTAGGCAACTTCCCGCCGCTGTGGTCGGAGTGGAACGGCAAGTACCGGGACGCCGTACGGGACTTCTGGCGCGGCGAGCCCGGCACGCTCGGCGAGTTCGCCTCCCGGCTGACCGGCAGCTCCGACCTGTACGCGCACAGCCGGCGCCGTCCGCGCGCCAGCGTCAACTTCGTGACCGCGCACGACGGGTTCACCCTGCGCGACCTCGTCTCCTACAACGACAAGCACAACGAGGCCAACGGCGAGGGAAACCGGGACGGCGAGAGCCACAACCGGTCCTGGAACTGCGGCGCCGAGGGCGACACCGACGACCCGGCCGTGCTCCGGCTCCGGGCCCGCCAGCAGCGCAACTTCCTCGCCACACTGCTGCTCTCGCAGGGCATCCCCATGCTCTGCCACGGCGACGAACTCGGCCGCACCCAACGGGGTAACAACAACGCCTACTGCCAGGACAACGAGATCTCCTGGATCGACTGGCGTCTCACAGACGAGCAGCGCGCGCTCGCCGACTTCACCCGATACGTCATCGGGCTGCGCGCTGCTCACCCCGTCCTGCGCCGGCGCCGCTTCTTCAAGGGGGAGACGGCCACCCGTCCCGACCAGCCGCTGCCCGACCTGGTGTGGTTCTCACCGGACGGCCGCGAGATGGACGACGACGACTGGCAGAGCCCCGACGCCCGCGCCGTGGCCGCCTTCCTCAACGGCGACGCGATCGCCGAACCGGACTGGTGCGGGCGGCCCGTCGTCGACGACTCGTTCCTCCTGCTGTTCAACAGCTACTGGGAACCGGTCGAGTTCCAGCTCCCGCAGGCCGGCTACGGCGAGCGCTGGACGACGCTGATCGACACCGCCGAGCCGCAGGGCCCGCCGGACGAGACCGAGCACAAGGCCGGCACGGCCCTCCTGGTCGAACGCCGCAGCCTGGTGCTCCTCTCCCGGCCGTCCCGCGTCTCCGCCCCGGAGGAGAGCTAGGCCCAAGGCACCTCGCGTCGCGGCCCGGGTAACGGCCGCCGCGC